>CAWJBA010000012.1:0-12780 GCA_963841075.1 Terriglobia bacterium | reverse complement strand
ATATTCGATGCCTCGCTCGAACGCCTTTTCGGGGCGAGGTTTTCGACTCATCTCGTGCAGCTGCGCTGGAATTGCCAAGCTAAGGACTGATACAACCGCTGCCACAACCCTGATCCCTTCAGGCAGGCCTGCCCACTGAGAGCCAAGAGCTGACCACATTTCGCTGACCAGCACAGAAAAAGCAAATACCTGGAGCGAATGCCTGCCCAACAAGTTGAAGAACTTGAACGGGCCCAATCTCATCAGCTTCTGGTCGATTGTCCGTGGGAGCCACCAGATGACGTAACCCAAACAGGCGGCGTCCAGAAACCGCGCCGGATTGCGGCCGGGGCCAAAAGAAAACTTCAGCAGCGGCGTCGCTCCGAACAGGAAATGCAGGTGGCGGTCCACGAAGAAGAAAACCGAAAACACGATGCAAGCCGCCAGCAACAGTCGCGACTTTGGAACCGCGCCGTCTCCGACGCTGAATTTCCGGTAGCCCAGATATTGACCCGCAACAAAATATGCTTGCCAGGCGAAAATATTAAACGTCCCCAGGTCGATCCAGGGCACAAAATGGGACGAGTCTCCGATGCCCCATTGAGCAGCCACCCACAACGCTGTGCTGATCGCGCCCACCAACCAGGCGCGACCCTTCATCATTTGATCCAGCACAATCGGGGTGAACAGCAAAAAGACGCAGTACATCGGCAGAATGTCGCAATACCCGGGTTGATAGAGAAGAAGCGAGCCGGAAAGAAATGCCTGAACTGGGTGTGAAGCCTGAAAAGAACTCTGCTTAAGAAAGACTGCGCCCAGGATAGCCAGGCTGAGCAAAAAAACGTGAACCACGTACACGTCGCGGGTACGCCGTAGCACTCGCGCCCTCAGTACGGATTGTCCGTGCTTGTTGCGGACCCGGAGGTACACCCAAGTGGAAACCAGCCCGGACAAGAAAACAAATCCGTCAGGAGCTGAAGCATAACCGAACGTATAGCCGGTGAACTGCTGCAGGTAGTGCGGAGGCATGTGCGCAAACATCATCAGCGCGAGGAAATAGCCTCGCAAGCTGTCGACGCGCCAGTCCCGTTGCTCCATCCCTCCATTCAATGCAATCTGGTCTCCCAAGCAAGTTACACAAAAATAAGGCCTTAGTATAGCTAGTCCACGCGAATGTGCAAGCTGTTGCGCATCGTCTCGTCTTGCGGATATGCCGTCCATGCCTAAAACACCTAACTTTGTTGCGCGAAGTGTTTTAGTACGCAGGAATTACTTTTCGAATCGGGAAAACTCGCAGTCTCTGCGACCCGTCTCAGGGGAGGTGAAGATGAGCAATTCTGAACAGCCTGCCATCCTCGCGAGACGTATGGTTTCATATTGGAAAAGGGATTTCGCGAAGATTGCAGTGGCTAAGGAGTGCGAGTCCGCATGGCCCGCATACCGGGAAAGCCGTTCGCCGATCCCATAGGAGAGTCCCATGTCTAAAATCCGTCTCGGCATCGTTTTGCTAGTGGCAGTCGCATTTCTACCCGTAGTGCTGGCGGCTCAAGGCTCTCCCAGAGATTCCGGCCAGTACGTCATCCTGAGCGCGCAATACGGCACCGCACGCCGACACGTGGACGTTACCAACCGTCTTAAAGACCTGGCCCGCCAGGACCGCACCTTCCGCATGGGCAACAGCACATTTGGAGTGGATCCTGACCAAGGGCAGGAGAAGACGCTCCGCATTTATGCTCGTGGGCCGGATGGGCAAGACCGCATGTTTGAGTATCGCGAAGGCAGCACGATTGATGGCTCACAGTTCCGCAGCTGGGGCGGCGGCGACTGGGGCAACGGCGCCTGGAATGGCAGGTGGGAAGGCGGCGGCTACCCCGGCGGCAATCAAGAGGTTGCCGGTCAGTATGTCATTCTGAGCGCGCAATACGGCACCGCCCGCCGACACGTAGACGTCACCGACCGTCTGAAGGAGCTTGCCCGCCAGGACCGCGCCTTCCGCATGGGCAACAGCACATTTGGAGTGGATCCTGACCAAGGGCAGGAGAAGACGCTCCGCATTTATGCTCGCGGGCCGGATGGGCAAGAACGCATGTTTGAGTATCGCGAAGGCAGCACGGTCGACGGCTCTCAGTTCCGCAGCTGGGGTGGCGGCGACTGGGGCAATGGCGGCTGGAATGGCGCATGGGAAGGCCGTGGCTATGAGGCTCAACCCGAGATGACCGCGGCCATGCAGAACCTGCGCGAAGCACAGAGGAACCTCGAGTCAGCTTCGCACGACAAAGGCGGACATCGGGAGACGGCGCTGCAGCTCATCAACCAGGCCATGGCGGAGGTCGAGGCCGGCATCCGGTACGATAACAATCACTAAAAGTGAAAGAAGAAGCGCCGTTGGTCGTTGGCCCTCGGTCGTTGGCCCAGACCACTGGGACTGAAGCTCGTGCCGACGGCCAACGACCAACGACGATTTTCGGCCTTCAGTAAATCAGCTTCAGCGAGAACTGTATCTGGCGCGAGGGCCCCGAGGTCTTGCTGATAATGCCAAAGCCGCTCCCGCGCAGGATGTTCGAGGGCAGTCCGAAATCCACCAGGTTGAAAATGTTGAAAAACTCGGCGCGAAATTCGATCGTGCCCAGCTCCGCATTGCCGCGGCGGCCGAAGGGCGTATCTTTGATCACGGCGAAATCGAAATCTTTGAAGCCCGGTCCGCGGAAGGTGTTGCGTCCCAGCGTTCCGAAGCGGCCATGGTTGGGGCCGGTGCCGCCGGGCACATTAATTGGGATGGAGAAGAATGACGCGTTGTCCGCACCTCTCCCGAAATAGTCTTCGCGCACCGGGCCGCTGGTCGAAAATTGCGGCTGCTCCACCAGATCGGGGCGGTCTGCCCCTCCCACTCCGACCCCGGTTTGCTGAACTCCGGAGTAGACGGTGAATGGGGGTCCGCTGGTCAGTGTGGTGATATTCAAGAGCTGCCAGCCCCGCGTAAGGGTTCTTCCCAGCGGCCGCAGAAAGCTTATCCGCTCGAGCGGCAGCAGTTGGATCACACTCAAAGTAAATGAATGGGTTGCATCGAAAGTGGATGGTCCCTTTTCCGCGCCGGGATCCCAGGGATTCTGCGGTCCGGTCTGCAGCACCACGCCAGCGCCCGCGAAGAGGCCGCCCAGCACTGCGCTGGTGTCATCGAGAGACTTGGAATAGGTGTAGCTGGCCTGCAGGCCCAGGCCGGCGCGCGCCGAATTCTTGGTGACGCTGGTTTGCAGCGAGTGATAAGTAGAGTGCGAGCGGCTGGTCATCACCAGCTCGGGTCCAAAACCGGAGACGGCGTTTCCCGCCGCGTCGTATTGTGTAAAGGGCGCGAATGCAGGATCGGCGCCCCCATAACTATTCGGATAATAAACACTGGACAGGTGAACACCGCCAGTAGCGACGTAGGCGGCGCTGAACTTTACATCCCCAAAATCGTGGTCAATGCCCGCGGTGTAGCTCTCGATATACCCGTTGCGAAAATTCTTGGCGAAGCCGGCCACGCTCAGCAACTGAACCTGATTTCCCGGCGTCAGCGCCCTTAGATCGTCCTGATAACGCTGCAGGTCGACCTCTGTATTCGGGGCCACGTGGGTGGCATCCCCATGGGGAAATAGAAGCGCGCCTGCGGTGGTGTACGGAGGCGGGAGATTTACCGGCACCACCGAATTTTGGAAAGGCAAGGGAACGCCCGGCAAGGCGCTGGTAAAGAGACTCGTGGCAAGAGGAATCCCGCCGGTAACGAAATTGTCCTGCCACAGGTTGGGGACAAGTGAAGTAATCGCGCCGCCGGCATGCAGCACGGTGTGGCTGGTTACGGCATAGTCTACCGAGAGCCGCGGCCCCCATCCGCTCCAATCCTGGTCGTAGGGTGGTTGCGGGTTGTACAGGAAAATTTGCTTGGCATTGTGGTCCCAATAGGGGACGTCATTACCGTTTGCATCGACAAATTTTGGCAGCGACGTGCGGTTGTGACCTTCGTGAATCCGGCTGTTCACTTCATAGCGCAATCCATAGTTAACCGTCAGATTGGGCCGGGCCTTCCAGGTGTCCTGAAAGTAGAAGTTATAGGCCTCACGCTGGACTGCGGCCTCGTCGAACTTGTCGCCCGCCGGAGTGACGTCGGCCGCGGCGATCACGCCATAAGAATAAGGCGTCGCGGTCAGCAGGCCGGTGAGCGAATCGGGCAAGGGATCTCCGGGCAGAATATCGTGAGTGCCGCTGGCCGAGGGAATCAGCACCGGAGAATAGGCTGTGCCTCCACCGAAGCTGTAGCTCCCGTTGGGATTGGTCCCGAAAATGGTCGAGTCGCGGTTGGCTCGAATTTCCACTCCCCACTTGAAGGCGTGGGCGGAGTGCACGTAGCTCATGTCCTCCTTAAGCTGGTAGAGGTTGCTGAACGATCCGAAAATCGAGCCGCCCGGCGTGTTGAATCCCTGGAAAAGCCCGTCGCCGAAATCCAGGGCGGGCTGAGTGTGATTGATCGCAGGGAAGAAAGGCGTGCTGCGAATGTAGCTGATCGAGGTATCGGAAATAAGGTGGGGAGAAAGTGTCCGCGAATATTTCACCCCGGCGTTGCGCTGATGATCGAAGAACTGCACCCCAAAGCTGGGATCAATCGCGGTCTGATCCGGATTGGTCACCGGCCCCGTCACCTGATTGAGGCTGAAGCGCGTCACCAGCGAAGCCTTGTCGGAAATCCGGTGGTCGATGCGCACAGAAAACTGGTCGGTGCGAGTGTAAATTTTCGACGAGGCGGCATAAGTTCGCTCGCCGTAAGCTCCCGTCGGATCGTTAGGCAAAGGATAGCGATCAAGTACGGGGACGATGGCGGGGTTCACCGGAACCGTCAGGGTATCGCCGGGAAAAGTCTCGGTGTCGATTCCCTGGCGCTCCGCCGCGGTCGGGACCGGAATTACCTGCGTCGTCCCCAGCACCTGGCGAAAGCCCTGGTACTGGCCGAAATAGAAAGTGCGGTCGCGGCCGTTGTAGATCCCGGGCAGCACTACCGGGCCGCCGTTGGTAAATCCAAATTCATTGCGCACGAACGGCGGAATACGGCGTTCGTCGGCCACGCTCTTGTGATCAAAATAATTGCGCGCGTCGAAGGCGGCATTGCGGGCAAATTCGAAGAAACTGCCATGCACCTGGTTGGTGCCGGACTTGGTCACGACATTAGTGTCGCTGGCCGCGCCGTGTCCGAACTCGGGCGCCATCACTCCGGAGCTGGCCTGCACCTCCTGGATCGCGTCCACGTTGAAGTTGGAAAAAGTCGCGCCCCCCATCT
Organism: Terriglobia bacterium; assembly: GCA_963841075.1. Taxonomy (GTDB): domain Bacteria; phylum Acidobacteriota; class Terriglobia; order Terriglobales; family Acidobacteriaceae; genus JAIQFF01. The sequence goes on along the minus strand of CAWJBA010000012.1, from coordinate 7,496 downwards.
CCGGATCGGTGGTATCGAATCCGTCCAGGGCGAAAACGGTGGCGGTGCCGCGCTGTCCGTTGACCGCGAATTGCTGGGTAAAATTGGCGGCGCCGTTAGCGTCGGTCATGGTGCCCGCCGCCAGCAGCAGCAACTTGCTGAAGTCGCGCGCATTGAGAGGAAGGCTCGAAACCTGTCCGCTTGAAAGCAGCTCGCCGCCGCTGGCCTGCCCCGAGACCTCGATAGCAGCCGGCAAGACCCGCACTTCCGGACCCTGCGAAGACAATTGCAGAGTGCTGGTAAGCGCGGCGCCTTCGGCGAGAGCGACGGGCTTGGCCGAGCTCCAGCTCTGGCCGCCGCTTTCCACCGCCAACTGGTAGTCTCCAGCCGGCATCTCAGTCAGCACGAACTCGCCGCTGGCCGACGTCCGGGCGGTGTAGGGTTGGCCTCCGCTGATCGAAGTCAGTTTGATGGTCGCCGACGGGACAGGGTGTCCGGCATCGTCGCGCAGCACGCCGCGCCACGACGCCAAGGCAAAAGCGACGGCCGCTGACGTCAATACGATAATGAGGCACAGGGTGCGCAAGTTATCCCCAAGACGGAAGAACATTGCAACGCATTATAACGATGTCGGGGCTAGGTCCGTCTTTGCGACGTTTGCGAAGCCTCGGCGAACTTTGCGGTTAAAGAATTTGACCTGCGGCAAAACGACAAAATCTTAAACCGCAAAGGACGCAAAGAACTCCGCGAAGGACGCAAAGGAAACCAGAACGAAAGGACACACCTACGTCCATTTGGTTGGACGACGCTCCTGGACATTACGTTATAGTAAGAATTCCAGAATTTCTTCGTATCCGCCGGGCTGACAACGATGTTGCAGGCAGACAGCAGTACCTTCAGAGCTTCTTCGGGACCCGACCAGCTTTTCGCCTACCGGTATTTCGTTTACGGGATCACTCTGCATAGCGAGATTCCTCTGCCGCTGCCGGCGCAGGGACACGGTGAACTTGGCCAGATCCAGCTTCGCATGGCGCCCGCTGCCCGTTTTTACCAGGCTGCGCGCAGCCTGAAGTCGCAACCGGATGCAGACTCCTTCTACCAGTCGATCGTCTTACGCGACGGCTCAACCTATGTGGGCTGGGAAAGGGTGGGACAGTTCCTGATTTCGCCAGACGGTTGCCGGATCGCCGGCCGGCCCTGCGAGAAAGCGCATCCGGAATCTTTCCTTGTGTACCTGCTGGGCCAGGCGCTTTCTTACGCTCTGGTCAAGCAAGGCTTTGAACCTCTGCACGCCACCGCGGTCGTCGTCAATGGGGAGGCGGCCATCCTGCTCGGCAGCAGCGGACTGGGAAAATCCAGTCTGGCAGCATGTTTTCTCGCCGGTGGGTACCGTCTGCTGACCGACGATCTGCTGATTTTGCATCCTTCCAGCCATGGCGTCATGGCCTACCCAGGACCGCCGCGCATCAAGCTCTTTCCCCGGCTGGCTCGGCGCTTTCTGCCCGAAATGGCCGGCGGAGTTGCCATGAACCCCGCGAGCAGCAAGCTCATTCTTCCACTCGACCGCGACCGCAGCGTTAGGGCGCCGGTTCCGCTCAAGGCGATCTACGCGCTGCTTCCGGCCGCTTCGAGATCTCGCAAGTCTGCCATCCGCATTGCGGTCATCCCGCCGCGCGAAAGTTTCATTGCGCTGGTAAAGCACACGTTCAACTATCGCATCGTGAACCCGGTCCGGCTGGAGCGGCAGTTTGAAGCCGGCACGCAGGTGGTCGGCATCATGCCGGTGAAAGAGATTTCGTATCCCCGTGTCCTGGCCTGTCTTCCTCAGGTCCGGGACGCACTTCTCGCGGATTTGAATGTCCGCCAAGAACAGCAGGCAGCATGCGGCGACTGAAGCGTTTCATTCAACTTACCGGGACCGAAAAGCGAATCCTGATCCGGGTATGGTTCGTAGTCGGAGTGGCCCGGGCAGCGCTCTGCGTCCTGCCGATAGAAGCCGCACGACGAGTGGCAGCCAGAGCGGCCACCGGCGCCTCGGGTTCAGTCGAGCAGTTGGTGTGGGCGGTAGCGATGGCGAGCCGCTACGTGCCCGGCGCTACCTGCCTCACGCAGGCGCTGGCAGCGCAGGCGCTGTTGTCTCAGGCAGGATTTCCATCGCAAGTCGAAATCGGCATTGCCCAGGACAAAGAGAAAGATGACTGCCGCCTTCTTGCTCACGCCTGGGTGGTTTGCTATGGCCAAGTGGTGTTAGGCGGACAGCAGCCGCATCATTACAATTCAATGATTGTTTGGGACTCACCGGATTGAGCAAATGCCAGGCCAGTTTTCATCACGGGTTTCATCGCGGGTTACCACCGCGCCGGATGTGATGCTCCGTATCATCGGCGACGAAGCTGTGATCCTGAATCTGAAAAGCGAACTCTATCTCGGTCTCAACCCGGTCGGCACCCGCATGTGGACGGTTCTACAGGACGCTCCTTCCATCCAGGCAGCTTACGCGTCCCTGCTCGACGAGTTCGAGGTCGAGCCCGAACGCCTCCGCCAGGATATAGATCAGCTTCTCGACCAGATGCTGGAGCAGGGACTGATCGAACTGCGCCCCGGCGATGCTGCCGCAACCTAGACTTCAAAGCAGGTAATTCGGAATGAGCGGAATCGTCGGTATCCTGCATTTCGATGGAGAGCCCGTAGACCGCCATCTGCTCGGACAGATGACCGGCTTCCTGGCCCTGCGCGGTCCCGACGCCCAGAAGATATGGATCGACGACAACGTCGGCTTGGGCCACGCGTTGCTGAAGACCACCCACGAATCCGAGCACGAGCGTCAGCCCTTCACCCTTGACGGCCGGTTCTGGATCGTCGCCGACGCCCGCGTGGACGCTCGCCGCGAATTGGTTGCGCAACTGAAAGCCCGCGGCCACGATGATCTCTCTGCGCAGGCCACTGATGTCGAACTGATCCTGCGCGCCTACCTGATCTGGGGCGAGCATTGCGTCGAACATCTGCTGGGCGACTTCGCTTTCGCCATCTGGGACGCGCCGCAGCAGCGACTCTTCTGCGCTCGCGATCAACTTGGAGTCAAACCGTTCTTCTATGCCCACATTGGCCGAAGACTCATTTTCAGCAGTTCGCTCGATTGCATCCGCCAGCATCCCTCAGTATCTCGCCGGCTGAACGACCTGGCCATCGCGGATTTTCTGCTCTTCGATTTGAATCAGGACCTCGCGACCACCAGTTTCACCGACATCCAGCGCTTGCCCCCAGCCCATTCGGCAAAGTGGTCAGCCCGAAGACAGGAACTGCGCCGGTACTGGACGCTGCCCATCGACGAGCCGCTGTACTTCCGCCGGGCGGACGACTACGCGAATCGCTTCCGCGAGTTGCTGGACCAGGCGGTCGAAGACCGGCTGCGCACAAAAAAAGTTGGCGTCATGATGAGCGGTGGCCTCGATTCCCCGACGCTGGCCGCTACCGCCTGCAAGATTCTTCGCAACCGGCCGTCGGATTTCGAGAAGACGAATTTCGAAAAAAACGACTGCGAAGTCCGCGCCTTCACCACCGTGCTCGACGGCGTCATGGACAGCAACGAAGGCTACTACGCCGGACTGGTCGCGGAGCACCTTCGGATTCCAATCCACTTCTTCGACCGCCGTGAAAATTTGATCGACCCTCATTGGGAGGAGGCCGCGGTTCGCACGCCGGAGCCGGTGCTCGATCCCACCAACCTGGTTCTGGAGCGCCAGGAATACCAGGAGATGGCTGCCTACAGCCGGGTTTCGTTCTACGGCGAAGGCCCCGACAATGCGCTCCGGCCGGAATGGCAAGCCTATCTTTCTTATCTGGTTCGAAAAAGACAGTTTGCCCGGTTGGCGAAAAGCGCTTGCCAGCTGGTAGTCAGGTCCCGGCGTATTCCGTTTCTCGGCCGTCTCACGCGCGCATTAAAAATGTGGACGCGAACCGAGTCCAAGCCCTCGCGATTTCCGGTGTGGCTTAACCAGGATTTCGTCTCCCGGCTCCGGTTACGCGATCGCTCGGAAGAGGTCGAGCGTTCATGGACTGCGCCCTGCCCGCATCCGTGGCGTCCAGACGCCTATCGATCGTTTACGGGTCCGCTATGGGATCGCCTGTTTGCCCAATCCGACGCGGAGGCAACCGGCGCCGCTGCCGAAATCCGACATCCGTTTGTCGACTTACGCCTGCTGCGCTACCTGCTGGCGGTTCCGGTAGTCCCGTGGTGCGAGCAAAAGTATCTGCTTCGGCGGGCGATGCGGAAAGCGCTTCCGGCAGAGGTGCTGCGCCGCCCCAAATCGCCCGCAACCTGTGATCCTTTATGGCAGGAGTTCAGGTCTTGTGGGATGGCACCTCTGCTTCCCGTTTCCGAGATGAGACGATATGTAGATCTTATTCGGGTACCGGCCCAAGTCGATCAGGATATGATGATTTTTTGGATCAACCTGCGCGCCCGCGCCCTGAACTACTGGCTGCGAAATGTTGAGAAAAGAGATCGTCGCTGCGTGCCTAAAAAGGTGCATCAAAAATATTTCGCAGGAAAGGTTTGCCCCATTTCGGCGTGAACCGTCGTTCTTACACACCCGACATCAGGCAGGAGGCGACGAATGAAAGATAACGAACAGCCGGATAAAAAGCGCTCCAAGAAGGCCTACAGCCAGCCTCAACTGCAGGTGTACGGCGACCTGAGGAACATTACCCAGACCCTCGGAATGAGTGGCGCTATGGATAAACCCACAAAGTCGGCGGTGGACAAGACCCACTAAGGACTATTCTGTGTATTCGCTAGCTGGCTATGGACGGATGGTGGCCGACCGCATCCGCACCGATGCCTACGCCGCAGGCTCTAAAACACCACATAAGAACAGGAGATGTCGTTGCCGATATTGGCACCGGCACTGGAATACTAGCGCTTCTGGCGTGCCGCTTCGGGGCTCGCCGCGTCTACGCTTTCGAGCCTTCGGGAATCATCGGACTCGCCAGAGAAATCGCCTCGGTCAACGGCTTCACGGATCGAATCGAGTTCATCCCCAGGATGTCGACGGAAAGTTCGTTACCCGAGCCAGTGCATCTCATTGTCTCGGACATCCACGGGGTCTTGCCCTTCTTCGGTAAGAGTCTGGTCTCCATTATCGATGCGCGGGAGCGATTCCTGGCCACGGGTGGGCACATGATCCCGCACACTGACACGCTCTGGATCGCAGGCATCTGCGCCCCGGAGATTTACGAGAAACATGTTGGTCCCTGGAACGCGGCGCCCTATGAGTTCGATATGTCAGCCGCAGGATTGAGGCGGGTCAATTCCATAGACCAGTGCGCGGCGACTGCGGAGCAGATTTTTCTCGAACCCCGCCGCCTGGCCACCCTCGATTACCTGACCCTTAAAGAAACTGGCCTGGACAGCACGGTTTCGTGGACGGTCGACCAAGTTTCGCAGGGCCACGGATTCGTTCTGTGGTTTGATTCGGTTCTGGCTGAAGGTATCGATTGGACCAACCAGCCGGGCGCTCCGAGCCTGATCTATCGGCAAGCGTTTTTTCCGTGGCCTGAACCGCTTCAAGTCAGCCCCGGCGATACCGTGACCGTCAGCATCTCTGCCCGGCTGGTGGGCAACGAGTACATCTGGCGCTGGGACACTCAACTCGTGAGCAAAGACTCGCGTGATGGGGCCAAGCCGCCGTTTCGCCAGTCAACCTTCTTTGGATCTGATTTGTCGCTCACGGATCTGCGGGCTTCAGCGTCCCAGTTTCAACCCAGGCTCAGTGAGGATGGCCGAATTCATCGCCGCATCCTGTCGCTCATGGAAGGACAAATGTCTCTCGAAGCCATCTCGCAAGAGCTGGTAAAAGATTTTCCGAACCGGTTCCAGCGCTGGCAGGACGCATTCAATCTGGTCTCAGCCCTCTCCCGCAATTTCGGAACCTGATCTGCAACTCGCGGTTGTCATCCTGAGCGGAGGGGAAAGTTCGCGTCACGAACTTTCCGCGTAGTCGAAGGACCCCGATTGTCTAAGCTGACCTGCTGGCTGAGGGAATTCGTTCAACTTGGTGATCCGCATTGTCGGCTGCCGATTCGCTTATAGGGGTCCTTCGACTCCACATCTCCGTTCGCAAGCGAACGCAGATGCTCCGCTCAGGATGACAAAATCCTCCGGAACCACCCCGCGCGCAGCAGCAGCCAGGCCCATTTGCACATCAAACGCAGGGGACGGATGACGTAGTAAAGAAAGCTGAGCCAGCGCGGCAGCCGCAAGAATTCCAGATCTGTTGACTTGGGCGCAAAAAGAATGGACGCGAAATAGCGTGCCTTGTCCGAAGGTCTCTCCAGCAGCCGCAGGTGACGAAAAGCGTAGGCATTGCTCACATCTTCTGCCTTCGGCATGTACGGGAACAGTCGAACCCCAGGCGGCACGGCAGCGGGAGAAAAACAGGATGGAACTGGAGTTTCCAGCAGAAGCGAAGACACGGCCAGAGTCTGTCGAATCGGCAGGCTGATCTCGAAGCGCTCAGCTTTCTTCGCCACCTTTTTCCAATCGATTAGCCCAGACGAAGCAACTTCGTGAATGTCCACCAGCCATTTCAGGCTTCGCCATTCGTGGTCGGTGGCGTGGATGGCGAGATAAAGAAAATTCCACTCCGGGCTCAGCGAAAATCCCGCCGCCCCGAAATAGCTTTGAGGACGAGCCTCGGCCCAAAGATCGCTGACAGCGGCGACATCTTGGGAGGAGTGCTGCACCAGTATCCAGTGCACTTCGAGCAGGAAAGAAATACCCGGCGCTTCGCGGACGGCGTCGTAGTGTCTGCCATGCCGCAACAGAAGTTGTGAAAAATAGGGGTCACTGGACTCGACGCGATAACCGGAGGCGAGAATCAGGTCGATTGCCTGGCCCACGTTTGCCGGGGGAATAAGGATGTCGAGATCGACCGAGACGCGGGCAGCGGTATCGCCATAAAGCGCCTGCGCCAGGGCGACACCTTTCAGCGGGACCACCCTGATCCCGGCCTCCCCGAGCAGGTTGAGCAGTCGTGCCAGTTCTTCCGCCAGCAACTGGTTGCGCAGAGCGTTGGTCAGAAAAAGGCCCTTCAGCTCGGTTTGCGCCGTCTCGGGAACACCCGGGAATCCCAAGTCCCGCAGGTTGCGATAGACCAGTGGATACACCTGGTGAGTGCGGGCGCGTTCCAGAATCAGGGGCCACTGCAATGGCGCCGCGAGAAATTGCAGGATGCGAGTCTGCACCTCAGGACTGAGCTGGCCGCGGGCCAGCAGCAGACATAGCTCATCCTCGGGAAGCATGTTCTCGTTTTTACGCACGATACAGGGCCATTTATCCAGCTGAATATGAGTAGCTTAACGCACCGCATAAGAAAGTCTTTGATCGTGCATCTTTCCTGGCTCCTCGCCCGTATATCCGGTTAGCATGAACGCCATCGCTTATTGCTCCGTGAATGCAATGGAATCTGAGGCCAGCGCAATTGCCCGCGGTCTCCGCCGGCGCGATCCAGATCTGC
>CAWJBA010000011.1:0-26955 GCA_963841075.1 Terriglobia bacterium | reverse complement strand
CAACCTCCGGCGAGATTTCCTTCAGGTAGAAGCGGCAGATGCCGCGGGCCGTGAATCCCATGCCAGCTTTGAACTTGACTGGGATCCATTCTGAGTACGCGCCGACCTTGATGGTGAAAGTCTCGGAATCGATTTCAATTCGCGCCTGTCCGCGTTTTACATCCGTGCGGAGGTCGAATTCAGCACGCAGTTCGCTGCCCGTCCCCAGGGGGCTCTCCGGACCAGGAATGTAGGAATGAAACCCTGCACCATTCCGCTCGCTATTTCGTTCAATGGAAATGCGAACGCCGCCTTCGCGAAATTTGCCGGTGCTCGACCGTGTAGTGCAAAAACAAAACGTTCCCTGGCTTCCTTTTAGATCAGGAACGCACATGCCGGAAAGCAAGACGCCGGGAAACTTCTCCGGCGGAAAAGTTACCGGAACGCGGATGACAGAACAAAAAACTCCCGCCTTGCCCAGCCAGTGCCAGAATGGCGTTCCCTTCCGCAGGCCCTTGACATCGGACTTGCCCAGCGGCAGCGAGTACTTGCCAATCTTCAGATGCCGCTTGGGCTCGCTGATCTGCGCCGAAGAAAGGAATGGCAAATAATTCTTCAGATCGCGGGCCAGGAAATCATAAATATTATGTTTGCCGGGATTAACGCCTGTCTGAAAAGTTTAGACCATGCCACCGGAGAAATTGCCGGAAACGTCGTTCGCAACGGACGAAAAGTGCCGTGGTCACGCAGCCTGGCGAAGTGTGGCAATCTTCCCTTCGGCCATGAACCGATTGGCGAGTTCGGGATCCATGCCATCGAATCCGACGACTACCACTCGCTTCACCTGCGCCTTGCCGTACGCCTTGCGGCGCCGGAACGATCGCAAAAGCTGTCGAATCGGCCAGGTCACCAGCGCGTAAAAGGAATAAAGAAACGCGACGAAGATTGTCCAGAACGAAGAGAGGACAGCGAATCCCGCCCCAGGCCCGGCATACGCTTCGCTGCGCAGGGGAAAGAGCAGGACCAATCCGATGATCAGCAGCAGAGCCGGAGACAACCCGGTCCGACTCCGCCGCGCATGAAAGCAACTTCATACCTGAATCCCAAAGACGCTCTTGAAGATGAAACCCGCAATCAGTGAAACCACAAGAACAAGACGATCCAGTTCCATTCCATCCAGGCGAAGTCGATCACGCGCGGGGGATAGCTTATTGCGATCGATCGCACCGGACTATTATCCGCCAGTGCCGGCTCGCCCGAAGTGAACATGCGCTCCCAGAAGTCCCCTGCGCAAGCGCACCGGCGAAATACGAGCCAGCCCCGGCGCCACCACAACCTGCTTCGAAACGGTCTGGCCGGCGACGGCGATATGGATATCGTATTGCCCAGCGCGCCCGGCCAGCACGCGCCACGTGACCTGGTTCTCTGGGAATATGGACGGCCGGGGCTGAACTCGACAGTTCCGGAGGCAGTTGCAGCGAGGTGTCGTTCAAGGCAGCCGGGTCTTCGACTCGCGCCTCTACCAGAAACGTCTGCGCCGCTTGCAGCGGCATCCAGCCGAAGTATCGATCAAGTTGAATGATCAGGAACGTGATGGGCAGGATCGCGATCAGGAATGGCGTGAACGCCAGGCGAAGATAGCTGCCGGTTCCGCGAAGAATCTTTCCATAAGCGCGCATCACAACCGGCAACTGGTCCTGAAACAGGCGGACGGCCAGCAGGTGCGCCTTCAATCGATCCTTGGCCCGGCCAATCGCCTTCTGGTCGGAGGTGTAGCGAAACACGATTACCATCAACAGCCCGATCACAATGGAAATCGCTAGCACCAGCAGAAGCGGAGTGTTCGCCGAGAAGCCGACAAATGCAAAAGCACCCGGTATGGAGGATGACATCATCAATGACGGTTGCGCGGCCGAATCGTAAATGAACTCAATCGATGTAGCCCAGGCCCTGCAGTCGTTTGGTTACTTTCTCCTTGGATTCGCTGCCGCCGCCCTGGTCGGGAGCCAGGCGCTGCACTTCTTTTTCAATCGTATGCAGCACGAACTCATCGACGGAGGCGTAGCCCGATGCCTCTGCACACTGCTTTGCTTTCTCCAGCAATTCACCTTCGATTTTGATCTTTTGCGAGGACATTCGGCTGCCTCCATTTGTTCTGCCCCTGTGTCCGTGACAGGTCAGTGGTTGGATGAAAAAACGGAATGTCCCATCATACTGCCCGGCTGGGGAATTCCAAATTGCGCGAAAATGGTGGGCGCAATGTCGGTCAGCGCTGGAGTAGCGGAGTCAATAGCTCGATCGCTCAGCAGTACACCGGGAACGAGGGTGTAATCCATGCAGTGGTCGCCGCTCCAGGGATTGGTGTTGTTCTCGAAGACGTCGGCGGGAAAGTTTCCCAGGATAGTCTGCCATCCCGCCCGATAGCCCCGGTTGTAGCCCACCAGCAAATCAGGTCCTTGCGCGGCGTAGGGGCCCTGATAAACCTCGCTGGCCCGATCCACTCGCGTAATTGTCGTCAGGTTGTTCTGAGGGTCGCGCACGGCCAGCAGCTTCTCTTTTATTTCGGTTAAAGCGCGTCCGCCGCCGCGCCGGGCTCGACGATCCCTTCGCGCTCCCGGCCTCGCAGATTCAGGTAAAGACCGTTTAACCCCAGGCCGTAGGCGCGAGTGCGGCTCCAGTCCACGTTGGCGAAGGCCTGACTCTGGTCGGGATTGGGCTCGCTCTTCAAAGTGATGTAGCCATTGTTGAGCAGCCACGTGTTCAGATTGAACGAGCGGTTGTAGGGAGCGAATCCGTGATCGGAGAGCACGAGAAGCGTTGTACGGTCGTCCATGCGCCGCATGACTTCGCCCAGCACCTGGTCGATCTGCTGATAAAACTCAGGCAGCGCGGACCCGTACTGGGCGGCCAGGGCGGCGTCATACTCCGGATGCTGCGGATCGATCAGCCGCCAGAACATGTGCGAATTGAGATCAAGGCTGGAAAAATAAAAGAAGAACAAGCCGGAATGAAATTTGGGAAACTCCGCGTCGAAAATCCGGCGATGTTCCGCCAGCACGGTCTTTGCCTGTTCCAGATATTCCTTGTCGTCGAGCACGCCGGCCGACAAGGCCTTCGTATCTTCAGAAATGCCCTGAGTGTAAAACTCGCCCACCTCCTCCGAGAGCTCGCGAGAATAACTCGTCGGAGTAGTGAGCGGCAGGGCCGGGTCGGCGGGATCGATGTTGATCGGCGAGACGTACAGCTCGAATCGTGGATGTGCCTGCTTCAGATAGAAGCGGCAGATCCCTTTCACATTCCCAATAAATGGAATCAGCTGGAACTGTATGTGGATCCAGTCGCTCCATTCCCCTTCGCGTAACACGAACTTCTGGTCCTGTACCGTGAATGCTGCCACGGACTCCAGCGGATCGATCGAAACCGTGAAAGGCTCGAGCGCGGGCGGAGATCCCTTGCGAAAAGTGTTGTCCGGCCCGATCAGTCTTGCTGCGACCTGGGAATCTTCGACGCTGACGGCAATAATCTGTCCGCCTTCCACCGCTCCCGCAGCGGTCATCGGATCGTCGGTATAAAACGAAAATGTGCCGTAGCTGCCGCGCAAGTCCGGCGTCCCCATGCCGGACAGGGTGTGTCCCCTGGATTTGACCGGAGGAAAATTCGAGGGCATGCGCAGGATGGTGCTGGGTACGCCGTAGTCGTCCAGCGTTTCCCAGAAGGCTTTCCCCTGGCGCAGTTGTTCGGCCGTGCCGCCTCCAAGCGGAATCACCCAGTTGCCCAGATGAATTCCATGCTTCGGAGGCTCTACTCGCGAGGCCGAGAAATATGGCTGCAGGGTTCGGGGATCGCGATGGATGAAGTCGAAAATGCCGTGGCCGCCTGCATTCATGCCGGTGATCAGGTTCGACCAGGCCACCGGACTCTGCGGTGGAATGCTGGTGGTGAGCAAGCGGAACGATCCCTTTTGCGCCAGGGTCGAAAAATTCGGCATCCTGCCCTCGGCCATGAACTTTTTCAGCAGCTGCGGATCCATGCCGTCGATTCCGAGAATGATGACCTTCTGATCGCCCTGCCATTTTCGGGTCTGGCAGCTAGGCAGCGCAGCCGTCGCGAAGACCAGCAGGGACAGAACAAGTTTCCGGATCGTAATGAAGCGCAAGATAGCTTCCATGATAGTTGATATCAAGTGAGTGTGTGGGACTGCTGTGTCCGATGTGGCCGCGGGCGACTCGCCCGCGGGTGTCCAGCTTTTCGATCTCTACGGTAGACTTGATTTCATGTTCCGGCGGATTTCCAGCGCACTGATACTCGCGGTCCTGATCGCCTGGCCGCCGATTTCAGCGCACGCAGCCACAAAGCCGAATATCGTCCTCATTACGCTCGAGTCCACTCGCACCGACCGCATGGGTTTTCTCGGCTGCGAAGACGAAAATCACGCCGAACCTCGATGGCCTGGCCCGCCAGAGCATGGTTTTCGAGCAAGCTTATTCCCAGGCGCCGCTGACCGTGGAATCGCATGCCACCATACTTTCCGGTACTTATCCCCAAACGCATCGGGTCAGCGAGTTTGGCGCCAGGCTGGCACCACTCTGCCATTCCTTCCAGACTTGCTCCAGGCCCGCGGATATCACACCGCCGCCTTCGTCGGTTCGATCGCACTCGATCCCCGGGACGGATCAGCTCCCGGTTTCGATCGCGGATTCAATCTTTACGATGCCGGATTTCAACCTGTGCAAGGTGGAGCGGGCAAAGGCGTTTCAGTCGAGCGGCCGGCAGCGCAGGTGGTCGCTCGCGCGGTCGCATGGCTGACCCACAGCGGGAAGCAGCCCTTCTTTCTGTGGGTGCACCTGAATGATCCCGAGGCCGCATCTGCGACTTCTTACAATGCAGCAGTGGCAGCCGCAGATACTGCGGCCGGTCGGCTGATCGCAGCTCTAGGCAACGCCAAGCTGTATGACGACGCCCTGATCGTGATCGCCTCCGATCACGGCCAGGGCCTGGGATCGCATGGCGAGGACACCCATGGGGTCTTTCTCTACGATGAAACCGTCTGCGTGCCATTGCTGCTGAAACTTCCTCAAAATCAGAATGCGGCAAAGCGAGTGGCGGTCAAGGTTCGCCTGGTGGACGTCGCTCCGACCATCCTCGAAATCGCGGGCGTGCCCGTTCCGTCGCAGATGCAGGGGCAGTCGTTGTTGCGAATCGCCAGAACGAATGCCGATCAGCCGGTCTATGCGAGCACCGACTTTCCACAGCGGGCATTCGGATGGAGTGCGCTCGATCCTGGCGCGCTGGAAAATACCTGTACATCAAAGCGCCCCGGCCAGAACTCGACCATGTCTCTGCCGATCCGGGCGCCGCGCACAATCTGGCGCAGACTTCCAAAGCCACGCTCGAAACCATCGCCGGCCAACTGGATGCATTCGACCGGCGCTTCAGCGATTCTGGCAATGCTGCGGGCGGACCTCAACTGACGTCCAGTGAAATGCAGAAGCTCGCGTCGCTGGGATATGTCGGCCTGCAAAAATCAGCGGCTCCCGCGAGCGCCGCCGCAACGGGAGTCGATCCAAAAGACGCGATTGCAACCGCAAACAGAGTCTTGTCCGCTCTCACGCTGTTAAATCAGGGCAGGCCGGAGAAGGCCGGACACTTCTCCAACCCGTATCGGCCGCTGGTTCGAAAATGTATCTGGCGCAATTTGTAATGGGAGCAGCGCTGGCCCGGCAGCAAGCGTATCCGCAAGCCATCGAGTATTTGCGCCGAGCGATTGAGCTCCAGCCCGACTCGACTTGGGCGCACTATGAGATGGGTTTAAGCCTCTTGAACAGCGGCGATTACACGACTGCCGTGGTTCATCTGGAAATTGCCTCCAGCCGGCTGCCCGAGTTCGCGGCGGCCCATCCCCTTCTGGCGCAGGCTTACGACCACCTGGGCCGCGCCGAGGATGCCAGGCGCGAACGCTCCAGATCGAGTGTGGCGCCAGCCCAGCCGTACCTAGCGGTGCCCGGCCTGGTCGGGCGTCTACGAAATAATACAATGTCTATCACATTAGTAGACTTATGCGCGTCTGACGTATACTATTTCCCAATGGTTACCAACCACATCTCCACGCCCTGTACCTGTCCGTGCTGTCGCACGTGTTGCAGGCTCCGTGGGCATGGGGATGGAATGTAGCCGAAGTAAAACATTCAATTTCTCAAGCGGCCCACGAATCGAAATCGTGGGCCGTTTACTTTTTAGGGCCAAGATGTCGGGTTCGTGGCGCCGCCTGAAACTTAACAGGGGAAGCTAATGCAGAGGAAACTCCTGGTGGTCCTGGGGCTGCTGCTGACCGGACTGCTGCTCATGTTTTCCATTCAGGCCCAAACTCAGGGAGGGCAGGTCTCGTTACTGAATGTCTCCTACGATCCGACGCGCGAGCTGTATCAGGATTTCAACCAGGCCTTCGCGAAATACTGGAAGGCCAAGACCGGCCAGACCGTCACCGTTGAGCAGTCCCACGGCGGCTCGAGCAAGCAGGCCCGCTCCGTCATTGACGGATTGCAGGCTGACGTCGTGACGCTGGCCCTGGCCTACGACATTGACGCGATTTCCGAGAACGCCGGGTTGCTTCCAGCGGACTGGCAAAAGCGGTTGCCGAAGAACAGCACTCCCTACACCTCGACCATCGTTTTTCTGGTGCGCAAGGGAAATCCCAAAAACATCAAGGACTGGGATGACGTGGTGAAGCCGGGAATTTCGGTGATCACGCCGAATCCCAAAACGTCCGGCGGGGCGCGCTGGAACTACCTGGCCGCCTGGGCTTACGCGCTCAAGCAGCCTGGCGGAAACGACGCGAAGCGAAAGATTTCGTGAAGCGTCTCTACAAGAACGTTCCGGTGCTCGATTCGGGGGCGCGCGGTTCCACCACCACGTTCGTGGAGCGTGAAATCGGCGACGTGCTGATTGCCTGGGAAAACGAAGCTTTTCTCTCCGTCAAGGAACTGGGTCCGGACAAAGTCCAAATCGTCGTGCCCTCGCAGAGCATTCTGGCAGAGCCGCCGGTTTCGATCGTCGACAACGTCGTGGACAAGAACGGCACTCGGGCCGTGGCCGAGGCCTATCTCCAGTATCTCTACACGCCCGAGGGCCAGGAGATCGCCGCCAGAAACTTCTACCGGCCGCGACTGGACTCCGTGGCGAAGAAATACGCGTCGACGTTCCCCAAGATAAAGCTGTTCACCCTGGCCGACGTTGTTGGCGATTGGCAGAAGACCCAGAAGCGCACTTTGCCGATGGAGGCGTATTCGATCAGATCTACCAGCCGAATCAGTAGACGCATGACGTTCACTCTTCAAAAAACGCAGCATTCTGCCGGGCTTCGGTCTGTCGCTGGGCTTCACGATCTTCTATTTGTGCCTGATTGTGCTGATTCCGCTGGCCGCGACGTTTCTGAAAGCGTCATCGCTGACCTGGGCGCAGTTTTGGCACGTTGCGGCATCCCCGCGCGCTGGCTTCCTATCGGCTTACCTTCGGCGCGTCGCTGATCGGCGCGCTGATCAACCTGGTGTTCGGAATCCTCGTGGCATGGGTTCTGGTGCGATACAATTTCCCGGGCAAGCGGCTGTTCGACTCGCTGGTCGATCTGCCGTTTGCCTTGCCGACAGCGGTCGCCGGCATCGCCCTGACCACCATCTACGCGCCCAACGGCTGGCTCGGCCGCCCGTCTGGCGTCGATCGGAATCAAGTCTGCCTACACGCGATTGGGAGTGACCATCGCGCTCACGTTTATCGGACTGCCGTTCGTCGTGCGCACCGTGCAGCCGGTGCTCGAAGACCTCGACAAGGAACTGGAGGAGGCAGCGGCGAGTCTGGGCGCGAGCCGCTGGCAGACTTTCACCCGCGTAGTGCTGCCCACCATTTTGCCCGCGGCGATTACCGGCTTTGCCATGGCGTTCGCGCGCGCGGTCGGCGAATACGGCTCGGTGATTTTCATCGCGGGCAACATGCCGATGAAAACGGAAATCACGCCGCTGCTGATCATCACCAAGCTGCAGGAATACGACTACGCCGGCGCCACCGCCATCGCCGTGGCGATGCTGGTGTTTCGTTCGCATTGCTGCTGCCCATCAACCTTTTGCAGAGGTGGAGCAGCAGCCGCGAAGAGAAGACGGCTGAACTGATCCCGGAGGAGAGCCAATAGCGATGGCGACTACTCTTCCACTCAGCGCTCGAGGCATGTTGCCGAACCGGCGGGTTGCAACCGCCGCGACGGGGGAATCAGATGCCGTCCGCTGGACCCTGATCGGCGTCGCCGTATTATTCCTGGCGCTGTTCTTTTCTTGCCGCTCGCGATCGTCTTTTCCCAGGCTTTTCCGAAGGGCATTGGCGTCTACTTGCGCGAGCCTTCGCCAGCCGGACGCTTTGGCGGCCATTCGCTTGACTTTGCTGGCGGCGGGCATCGCCGTGCCCCTGAATCTCGTATTCGGAGTCGCCGCGGCCTGGGCCATCGGCAAGTTCGATTTCTTCGGCAAGAGCCTGCTGATCACGCTGATCGATCTGCCATTCTCGGTCTCGCCGGTCGTCTCGGGCTTGATCTATGTGCTGCTCTTCGGCTTGCAAGGGTTGCTCGGGCCGTGGCTGATCGGGCACGACATTCGAATCATTTTTGCGGTGCCCGGAATCGTGCTGGCCACCATCTTTGTCACCTTTCCCTTCGTCGCGCGCGAACTGCTTCCGCTGATTCAAGCGCAGGGAAACGAAGAAGAAGAGGCCGCCCTGACGCTGGGAGCCAGCGGCTGGCAGACTTTTTTTCGCGTGACCTTGCCGAACGTGAAATGGGCGCTCGTCTATGGCGTGATTCTCTGCAACGCGCGTGCCATGGGAGAGTTTGGCGCCGTTTCGGTCGTCTCCGGACATATTCGCGGGCTCACCAACACCATGCCGCTGCACATCGAGATTTTGTACAACGAATATCAATTCGTCGCGGCATTCGCGGTTGCGTCGCTCCTGGCGCTTCTGGCGCTGGTGACCCTGTGGTCAAGAGCGTGGTCGAGTGGAGAACGCGGCGCCAGCAGGCGGAAGCCGCCGCCTGAGGAAGAAGGCAAATCGCATGAGCATCGAAGCCAATTCACCAAGAAGTTTGGGCACTTCAACGCGCTCGAAGAGGTCGACCTGGAGATCCCAGCCGGCCAACTGGTTGCTCTGCTGGGGCCCTCCGGCTCCGGTAAGACGACGCTGCTGCGCATCATCGCCGGCCTGGAATTTGCGGATTCCGGCACCGTTGTCTTCGACGGCAGGACATCACTCATCGCACCGCCCGCGAGCGCCACGTCGGCTTCGTCTTTCAGCACTACGCTCTGTTCCGGCACATGACCGTGTTCGAGAACATCGCCTTCGGACTGCGAGTCAGGCCGAGGAGTCTGCGGCCGTCGAAGGAACAGATCCACGCCAAGGTCAACGAGCTGCTGCGGTTGATCCAACTGAAAAATCAGGCCGGCCGCTATCCCTCTCAACTCTCCGGAGGGCAGCGCCAGCGCGTGGCGCTGGCGCGCGCGCTGGCAGTTGAGCCGAGCGTTCTGCTGCTCGACGAACCCTTTGGTTCGCTCGACGCGAAGGTGCGGCACGAATTGCGCCGCTGGCTTCGCCAGTTGCATGATGAAGTTCACATCACCAGCGTGTTCGTGACGCACGATCAGGAAGAAGCGCTGGAAGTTGCCGACCGCGTCGCGGTCATGAATGAAGGCCGCATCGAGCAGGTCGGCAGGCCCGACGAGGTCTACAATCACCCGATCACGCCCTTCGTGTACAACTTTCTCGGCAACGTGAATCTGTTTCACGGACGCGTGGACGAGGCAACTCCTATTTACGAAGGCGCTTCCGGGGAACCTGTCTTCGTGCGTCCGCACCTGCTGGAAATCCACCGCCAGCCGAACGGCGGCGGCGCACTTCCGCGCCACCACCAAGCACATCAACGCGGCCGGCCCTCTGGTAAAGGTCGAAGCGCTCACCGAATGGGGAGATCCGGTCCACGTCGAAATGTCGCAGGAGAGATTCCGCGATCTTCGGCTCATCAAAGAGGAGACGGTTTTCATCATCCCCAAAGAGCTGAAAGTTTTCCAGAAAAAAGTTGTCTAGTATTAAGTGGTTGGTGGCACTAGAGCCCGCGATGTCCCCGTCCAGCCTGTATGCGCAGCAGCGCTGCAATCAGAGCGTCAACGTCTTCGCAGGTGTTGTAGAGCGCCAGTGATGGCCGTACCGTAGTTTCAAGGCCGAACCTGCGCAGGATGGGTTGGGCACAGTGATGCCCGGCGCGTACCGCGATTCCTTCCTGGTTTAGCGCCTGGCCTACATCTTCAGTGCGAAATCCGTCGAGGACGAAAGAAAGCACGCCCGCTTTCTCGCGAGCGGTCCCGATAAGATGCAAGCCCGGCACGGTAAGCAGCCCTGCCGTCGCATAGGCCAGAAGATCGTGCTCGTAACGGGCAATGTTCTCCATCCCAATGTCGTCGAGATAGTCGAGCGCCGCGCCCAGCCCGACCGCATCGGCGATGTTTCCGGTGCCGGCTTCGAAGCGCGCCGGCGCTGCGTTGTAGATCGTCTTCTCGAAGGTCACATCCGCGATCATGCTGCCGCCGCCCTGCCATGGCGGAGTGTTGTCGAGAATGTCGGCCTTCCCGAAGACAACGCCGATGCCGGTAGGGGCAAAGATCTTGTGTCCGGAGAAAACGAAGAAATCGCAATCGAGCAATTGAACGTCGACGCCCAGGTGCGCGATGGACTGCGCCCCGTCCACCAGTACCTTGGCCCCGTGGCGGTGAGCCATCTCCACCATCTCCTTCGCAGGAGTTATGGTGCCCAGCGCATTCGACACCTGGCTGAACGCGACGATGCGCGTGCGCGGTCCCAAAAGCTTTTCGTATTCCTCGAGAATCACCTCACCCCGGTCGTTTACCGGCGCGACCCGCAGCCGCGCGCCTTTTTCCGAGCACAGCTGCTGCCAGGGAACGATATTCGCGTGATGCTCGAGCCAGGTGATGACGATCTCATCGTCCTTCTGAACGTTACGGTGCCCCCAGCTCTTGGCTACCAGGTTGATGCCTTCGGTAGCGCCACGAACAAAAACAATCTCGCGCACAGAAGGAGCATTCAGGAAGCGCCGTACTTTTTCCCGCGCCCCCTCGTAGGCGTCAGTGGCGCGGGCCGCCAGGGTGTGGGCGGCGCGATGAATATTCGAATTCTCGTGCCGGTAGAAATACGACACACGGTCGATGACCGCATTCGGTTTCTGCGTGGTGGCCGCATTGTCCAGCCACACCAGCGGACGCCCGTTTACCTGCTCCTGCAGGATGGGAAAGTCGCGTCGAATGATTTGCGGATCAAAGGGACGCGCCGGCAATCCCATGTCCGGTACAAGGTCGGGACGAAACTCGAACGATGCGATGCTAAGCGGCGCAGATGTTGCGGGAGCCTTTTCTCCGCTGCTAACGAATGACGACGCGCCCGGCACGGTTGGCGCCGAAGCCGCATCCCGAAGCGAGGAAAAATCGGACGGCGGAGAAGAAGGCATGCCCGGAACCCCGGGAACCGACTGCACCCCGGGTACCCCAGGAAGCGAAAACATTCCCGCGACATCGGGAAACGAAAGTACGGCGGTTAAAGGAGTAATCTTCTCGAAATCAAGAAAATAAGCTGAAGATCCCGGCGTGGATGGCGATGACCCTGCGGGAATGCCTGGCGCGAATGACGGCACAGTACCCAGCGACGCTGGAATGGCGCGCAGGTCAGCTTCGGTCAAGGGCGCAGCCGGCGCGGAGGCAGGCATCCCGGGAATGCCGGGCAACAGTTGTGCGCCCGGCACGGCTTGAAAGGCGAACGCTTCGTTCATCGAAGGTAATGTCGGAGCCGCGTTGAGCGGAGAAGTTCGGTCGAGAAAGTAAGCCAGTGAGCCGGGCGCTGCGGGGGGACTGGGAACACTCGGGATTGTTGCAGCGGGCGCTGTCACGTCCGCGGGCATTGGCGGAACCGTTGGAGCGGAGCTCGGGATGGCACGAGCGGGGGCGTTCGCGCCCACATTTTCTGGAGTCGTTGCACTTCCTGGCAACGCGGCGAAAAACTCGTTGGCCAGGCGGGCGATCACCGCTGGATCGGGCAGCGCGAACATCGCCGCGGAACCACGATCGCCCGCCAGCGCAGCCGAACCCGGGTCCGCAGAGCAGTTGGCCCGGCGGATCGCTCACTGCTGCCAGGATCACTTGTACTCATGGTATTGATCCACGCTGACGCCTTCGAGAACGCCGACAGCATCTTCCGTGAGAATGGCCAGAGAGCAATAAAGCGAAATCAGGTAGGAAGCGATCGGCCTTGTGATTGATGCCCATGAAGCGCACCGAGAGGCTGGGCGAAACTTCGCCGGGAATCCCGGCTGGAACAGCCCGACTGACGCCCTGCTTTTTCTCGCCTGTCCGCAGCAAGAGGATGTTGGTCTTGTCCGCCTTGATCGGCAACTTTGTCGGAAGGCACCAGTGGAAGCCCGCGCCAGGTAAGAAAGGGATGCCGAATATGGTCACTGTCGGCGGCGGCACACCGCGGCGGGTGCACTCGCGACCGAAGGCGGCGATGGCCCGCGGATGCGCCAGGAAGAACGCCGGCTCCTTCCAGACGCGCGCAATCAGCTCGTCCAGATCATCCGGTGTAGGCGCGCCCTTGCGGGTCTTGACCTTCATCGACGTCGTCAACGTTATTGAGCAGGCCGTATTCGGCGTTGTTGATGAGCTCGCTTTCCTGCCGTTCCTTGACCTTCTCGATGATGAGGCGCAGCTGCTCTTTGATCTGATCGTGCGGGCTGCGGTACAGATCCGAGATACGGGTCTGCAAATCGAGGACCGTGGTCACCGCGCTCAGCGTGTACTCGCGCGGCTTCTCCTCGTAGTCGACGTAAGATCTCGGGCAGATCGACATCGTCGTCCGGGCTGCACTCGATGGTGCGGCTGCCGGGCCGTCGTGGGGACAACCTTGTTGACCCGATACGTGCCGGCTTCGACCGGGACCCATTGCAGGAAGTTGACCAGCCAGCGCGGCGTGATCGCCTGCATCATGGGGACCGTCTTGGTGACGGTCGCAAGCTGGCGCGCCTGTGTTTCGTTCAGGGTGTGACGGACTTCGGCTTTCTCGGGCATGCCATTCTCTCCTCAAATAGCGGAAGTTAAAAAGTGTAACATCCATTACGCAACGGCGATGAGAGCGTGCATGTGAAAATCCGGGGTATGAAGTCAGCCCGATCAGGCGCTCTGTTCTCGTCGAGTTTGCAGCAGAGTCTCGATATTCTCCAGCCGCTCGTCCGCCTGCCTGGCTGCGACGCCGTTTTTATGGCTCATCATGATCAGTTTCACGGACACCAGAAACACCCCGCACTCTGCAACAGGTCGTGAGTGAATCCCGTAACGAACAGAGCCACCACGAAAAGTACCAGCGTAAGAGCAATGACCACCATCGATAAGGGATCGACGGTAGTGTCCTAATTTGGATTTCTACCACGGAGGCACGGAGAGACGGAGGACCCCAACTGCCCGGCAAGACCTTTCTCTTAAGGTTCTTGCAGATTCAGGTTTCTCTCCGTGACTCTGAGACTCCGTGGTGAAAGAGGCAGACTAGGACACTACCGGGATCGACGTTGCTCCACACTTTCTTGGACATTCCGGTTACTCCTTCAGCGGTTTCCGCCCGCCAGCGATGATATCGGATGCTCGCTCGGGCGGCCACGGTCACCTGAAGCACCCGGCACCGGCTGACCCACGCGGTCGCTTTGTTACCTTTGTACTCTTTCGCTACGGCTCGAGGTATAGAGACTATGAACGGGCGGTGTGCGCGCGCCCGGGCAGGACTAAGCGCAATTCCGGCATAGAGATGCGGCAGCGGACCCGATGAACCGGATAGCATGAACAACGATCCATACAAGGTGTACCGGACGATCGCCCGCGTGGGTGCGGTGCTGTTACTTCTTCTGGGAACCCTGGTATTGCTCGGTTGGCTCTGGAACATCCAGACGCTCACAACCATCCTTCCAGGCCGCATCACCATGAAGCCGAATACCGCGATTGGCTTCTTATTTCTGGGTGTGCCTCTTTTTCTCTTGGCGGGGTCCAAAAGCAATCGCAGGGTTCGGCTATGCAGCGCCGCCGCGGCCACGGCGGCGATCCTGGTGGGTCTGCTCACGTTGTCCGAATATCTTTTTCACGTCGACCTGCGCATCGACCAGTTGCTGTTCAGGGACCTTCTGCAATTCCCTTATCCCGGCCGGATGGCCCACATTACGGCATTCAACTTTTGTCTTATCGGGTCGAGCGTTTTGCTGCTTCTTTTTTCTGAAAAGCGGGCCAACATTTCCCAGGCCCTTGCGGCGATCTCGGGACTGACCGCCCTCTTCGCCATCATCGGTTACTTCTACGGCGTGCCACTGCTGTACGGTTCCATAGAGTACACCTCGATGGCGCTGCACACCGGCTTCGGATTCCTGGTGGGTTCGCTCTCTGTTCTGTTCTGCCGTCCGGACCTGGGTCTGATGTCGGTGCTGACAAACCCCTACCCAGGCGGCTGGCTGGCTCGTAGACTCCTGCCCCTGGCGGCGCTGGTTCCGGCCGTGCTCGGGGCCGTGTGCATTCACACTCAGTTGTTCTCGAGCGATATGCGGCTCAACATCGCGTGCCTGGTGATCAGCCAGACGGGATTGTTCATGGGCCTGGTTTGGATATTGGCATTCGTGCTCAATCGCTCCGAGGCCGAAAAAGCAACGGCCCAGGATGCACTGGCCCGGTCGGAAAAGCTCTTGCAGCAGTCCCAGAAAATGGAAGCCATCGGCCTGCTCGCCGGCGGCGTGGCGCACGACTTCAATAACCTGCTGGCCGTGATCAACGGTTACAGCGATCTGCTTCTGGAGCGTACAGATTTGCCGGAGCCTGATCGCCGCAGCCTGGAACAGATCAAGCAAGCCGGGACCAGCGCGGCGTCACTTACCCGTCAGCTCCTGATGCTCAGCCGTCAGCAGGTGGTTGAGCCCGTGGTCCTCAATATCAACCAGACTGTCGGCAACCTGGACAAGATGCTGCGTCGCCTGATCAAGGAAAACATTCAATTCTCTTTTGTTTTGGATACTCAGCTGGATCGAGTGAAAGCCGATCCTGGCCAGATCGAGCAAATCATCCTCAATCTGGTGGTCAATGCGCGCGATGCCATGCCGAATGGCGGGACCCTGCGCATCCAGACCAAGAATGTCGAGAAATCAGCTGCCTCACGCGGAGCCAGGGGCGGCGCCATCCCGCTTCGTTCTGCTGGAGGTGACCGATACCGGGACCGGCATGGACCAGCAAACTCAGGCCCACATCTTCGAACCATTCTTCACCACGAAAGCCGTCGGCAAGGGAACCGGCCTTGGTCTTGCAACGGTTTATGGAATCGTGAAGCAGAGTAGTGGACATATCGAAGTGCAGAGCGCGCTGGGCCGGGGATCGTCCTTCCAGATTTATCTCCCCGCTGAGGCGCAGGCAGGCGCGATCCTTGAACCAGGCAAAGAAAATACCGACGCCACTTTCTCGGGAGAGACCATACTGGTGGTCGAAGATGCAGAACCGCTGCGTAACCTGATTTGCCAGGCCTTGAGTGTCGCTGGTTGCAACGTGTTATCCGCGCCCGAAGCCCAGGAAGCGCTTGCGCATCCTCAACCAGAAAAAAGGTGTCATCGATCTGCTCATCACCGACGTCATCATGCCCGGAATGAACGGTCCGGCTCTGGCGAAACAAGTCCGAGCTATGCGGCCGGAAACCAAAATCCTCTACATGACCGGATACAGCGGTGAGTTCGTTCGGTCTGACATGCTGATTCCCGGCGTGTCTTTCATCCAGAAGCCTTTTACCCCCGCCGATCTGCGGCGCAAGATTCGCAAAATGCTGACCGATAAAGCAGCTCCAGTCGCCAAGGGCGCAGCCGCGGGCAGCTAGCCGGAAAATTCCGGTATACTTTGGCGGCGGAATGCCTGAGATTCACTGTAAGGCCATGCTGTTCGACCTGGACGGGGTCCTGATCGACTCCACTCCGGCTGTGACCCGCGTGTGGCGCCGCTGGGCCCTCGAGCACGGCTTTGATCCCGACGAACTCCTGGCACGCGCCCACGGCCGTCCCAGCCTGACCACGGTCAGGGAATACCTGCCTGACGCCGATCACGCCGCCGAGAATCGGGAAGTCGAGCGCCGCGAGATCGAAGATCTTGAGGGCGTTGTGCTGCTTCCAGGTTCCGCCCAATTGCTGGCCGAATTGCCTCCGGATCGCTGGACCATCGTGACTTCCTGCACCCGTCCACTGGCTGAAACCCGGCTTCGCGCCGCGGGTCTGCCGATCCCTGAGCGCATGGTTACATCGAGCGATATCAAGAATGGCAAGCCACATCCCGAACCCTATCTGAAAGGCGCGTCGGTGCTCGGATTTTCCCCTGCCGATTGTGTCGTCGTCGAAGATGTCCCCGCCGGCATACGCGCCGGCAAGGCGTCCGGCGCGAAGGTTATCGCCTTCCGTACAACGCTTAGAGATCCCGAACTGGTGGCCGCCGGAGCAGACTGGGTGCTGAACAACTGCAGCGAAATTTCCGTGGCCAAGAAAACTGCGGACCTTGTCCTCATTCTCAGTCGCACCTCAAACCACGTAGGGGCAGATGTCCTCATCTGCCCAGTCGAGCGGAGCTCGACAAGGTGTTTTCAGACGGCGAACAGCGGAGCTTCGCTCCGCCGGGCAGATGAGGACATCTGCCCCTACGTGGTCCGTGGTGCTTCCACATGGTCTGGTGGGATAATGGCGGCAGATCACTCCGAGGACATCCCCATGACTGAATCCAAGCCCCCACTCACCCGTCGAGAGTTTCTCGAAACCGCCGCAGGCGTCACCGTGGCCGGCAGCCTGCTGCCCCGCGTCTGGGCCGCCGAAGTCAAGAACGGTATTCCCTATCGCACCCTGGGCAACACCGGCGAGAACGTCTCCTGCATCGGCCTGGGCGGATATCACATCGGCAGCCAGAGCGACGAGCAGGAAAGCATCCGCATCATTCGCACCGCGCTCGACGAAGGCATCAATTTCCTCGACAACTGCTGGGACTACAACGGCGGCGCCAGCGAAGTCCGCATGGGCAAGGCGCTGCGCGACGGATACCGCAAGAAGGCGTTCCTGATGACCAAGCTCGACGGCCCGCACCCGCAAGGCGCGGCCAGCCAAATCGACGAATCGCTGCGGCGGCTGCAGACCGACACCATCGACCTGCTGCAGTTCCACGAAGTGATCCGCGACGACGATCCCGAACGCATCTTCGCCCCCGACGGCGGCATGGAGGCCGTCGTCGAAGCCAAACAGAAAGGCAAAGTCCGCTACATCGGCTTCACCGGACACAAGAGCCCGGAGATTCACCTCAAGATGCTGAACACCGCGTTTGCCCACAATTTCACGCTGAACGCAGTGCAGATGCCGCTCAACCTGATGGATGCCCACTACGACAGCTTTGAAAAGAAAGTGCTGCCCGTGCTGGTGGAGCACAACATTGGCGTGCTGGGCATGAAGCCCATGGGCGACGGCCTGATCCTCAAGAGCAAGGCCGCCGAGCCGGTCGAGTGCCTCCACTACGCCCTCAACGCTGCCGACCAGCGTGGTCATCACCGGATGCGATTCTCTCCCCATCCTGCAACAGGCGCTGAAAGTGGCACGATCTTTCAAGCCGCTGAGCGGAGAGCAGATTGCGGCTCTCCTGGCCCGCACTGCGCCGGTGGCGCAGAAAGGCGAATGGGAGCTGTACAAGACGTCGCACCACTTCGACGGGACTTATAACAATCCGCAGTGGCTGGATTAGCGTTCCCGCATTCAGATAGAAAGCTGGTCGAGAAGAGCAATACCGCCCTGGAGAGGGGACATTTCGATGAGCAACGAAACGCGGAACGAAGCTCTGAAAGACCGCCTTTCCCGATATCACGAAATTAAGATCACCGTGACCGGCAGGAAATCCGGACGCGCTATCTCTATCCCGGTTTGGTTCGTATTCGAAGACGGCAAGCTCAATCTCCTGCCGGTGCACGGTTCGGATACGCAGTGGTACAAGAACGTGCTCAAGAACCCGACCGTTCGGATCGATGCGCGCGGCGCGGAATCTGAAGTCAAGGTTGCTCATGTCACGAATGCCAAAGAAGTATCGTCCGTGGCCGAGAAGTTCCGCGCCAAGTACGGGGCCGGCGACGTGAAGAAATATTATTCAAAGTTGGACGTTGCGGTTGTCGCCCAGATTCCGTGATGTGTATCGCGACGGAGAGTTGAGGGTTGAATCAAGCCTTCTCTGTCGCCAGCCGCGCCGCTCGCCGCATGGCAGCAATTTCTTTCTGCAGGCGGTTGATCTCTTCTTCGCTTTCCCGCAGATAAGCTTCGTGCCGTTGCTGGAAGAGTGCCAGATTGCGGCTGGCGGGCCGGGCTGCGGTCGAGAGCGAAGTCAGGAATTCCACGCCAAAGCAGTAACCGTCGCGGCTGCGAATGGTCCCTTTCACCCGGGAGTAAGGCGCAGGCAGCTCGACCTCGAGCGGATCGCCGGGCTGAAGGTTGATACCGGCGCACAGCGCCAGGCCGCCTTTGCTGATTTCGGTGAGCCGTCCCGGCACAAAAACTTTGGATTCTCCATCCCGCAGAACCACAAGGACTTGCAGGTCCACCTGCTTGCGCGGCCAACGACGCGTATTGAGTGGGGAGGGCGCCATTCAAAGGGTGCGGTCTAGATGCGGACCCATCTCTTTGACCAAGTATGGAGCGGGTTCCCGAACGGGAGGAGATTACGGAAGTAGGTGTACGGTCTGCAAAGCTTGGGTGCTCTTGTCATCCTGAGCGGAGTGGAATGTTTCGCTTGCGAAACATTCCCGCAGTCGAAGGACCCCTATAAGCGTAAATGTCCTCAATTCCTCGCGGGTCCGTGCGACCGCGGGCACGAACTGCTGAATTTTTGTATTGCGGTAGGGGTCCTTCGACTCCGCATTGCGCGTTCGCAAGCGAAGCGCCAATGCTGCGCTCAGGATGACAAAGGATTATCTGAACAACAACCCGCTGAACTCCGCCAGGTTCCGCCGCCATACCATCCAGGCGTGCCCGCCTGGCGTTTCGATGGCAGTGTTGTGGACACCCTTGGAATCCAGCCACGCCCGCGCCTTGCGGTTCCAACCGATAAGACCGTCGTCGGTTCCGCAAGCGATCCAAAGCAGGCGCAATTTTTCATTGGCTTTCGCGTCGAGCCCGGGAAACTGCGCGTCAAAGTCTTCTGTCAGTCCTCCTGAACTGAACGCGCCTACCCAGGCAAACTTGTCCAGGTTGTTCAATCCGGTCAGCAGAGACTCGGCGCCTCCCATGGACAATCCCGCAACCGCCCGCGACTTGCGGTCTTTCGATACCCGGTAAGCTGCTTCTACCTGCGGCATTACTTCGGTGAACAGGGCCTGCATGAACAGGTCGTAATTTTTCTTGCGGAGTTCCGGAGCAAATCGCCCGCGGCCCGGGCGCCACGATCTCAGGCGCGCCATAGCCCAGCGGCATCACGATGATCATCGGCTTGGCCTTGCCCTGCGCGATCAAATTGTCGAGGATGACGTTCGCGCGCCCCACCGACGTCCATCCACTGGCGTCATCGCTGAAGCCGTGCAGCAGATACAGCACCGGATACGCTCTGCTTCGCCCGCGGATCGTATCCCGGCGGCGTGTAGACGTAAAAGTCGCGCTGATCGCCTACCACGCCAGACTTGTAAAAATGGTGGTGGACCAGGCCATGGGGCCCGTCGCCAATCTCCCAGGGCAGCGAAGCTGGTCCGGGCACGTGCACCTGGTTCGAGGTGTGCAGCAGGTTCGGCTTCAGCAAGGGATTGGAAGGGTCAATCAGGCCAACGCCGTCAGCTACAAATGAGTACCCATAGAAATCCGGCGTCAGCGGCCCGGTGGTCAAACTCCAGACGCCCTGATCGTCTTTCTGCATGGGGGCAGGCTTCGCTCCGTCCAGCGCCAGCATAACCTCGTGAGCATTGGGATCTCGAAAGCGGAAGGTCACGCTGGCATCGGCGTGCACCTCGGGACTGGTGATGACCGGCGGCGCCGGCGGTTGAGCCTGAGCCCAGCCGGTAGCGGTGGACAGCAAGAGTAGAGATGACGCCAGGAGTGTGCGTTTCATGAATATCCTTTTCTCGGGATGGCGGACTTGCGCTTTCGGGAGGTGAGTATACAACCTCTGAACCGTAAAATGAGAATGGATGACAGGGCGTTTAAACTTGAGAGATGAAGAAGCCGTTCATCCGCGTTACGAAATGGCTGGGCGATATTCCGGTGGAGGCAGGATGCACCGCATGTGCGGAAGTGAAATTCCAGGTCAGCCCCACCAGCCATCGTCCCAGCCGGGAAGAGTATCAAAAGGCTCTGCAGCGCGAGTTCGACCATCATGTCAAGACGGTACATCAGCGGCAGGGCGAGTGGTGAGTGTGGGGCGGGCGCCCTCGCCCGCCGTTCTTGAATTTGACTCCCGGCTTTGGCGGGCGAGGGCGCCCGCCCTACACTCACCCACAACAGTTGAGAAGAAGCTCATCGAGGACTACTATGCTTCGGGGGAAAATTGCCATGAAGCAATCCGTCAGCCGCCGTCAGTTTTTGCAGACAAGCGCCATCGCTGGAGCCAGTCTCGGCTTGCCCACAAGCTTGCTGGCCTCGAAAAAGAAGTCCGTTCTCATCTTCACCAAGTCCTCAGGCTTCGAGCACGAAGTGATCAAGGTCATTGACGGACGCCCCAGCATCCTCGAACAGGCGGTCAAAACCCTGGCAGAGCAACATGGCTTCGAAATCACTGCCACCAAAGATGGCCGCGTATTCGATTCGCCGGACTTCCGAAAAAAGTATTCCGCGGTACTCTTTTATACGACTTTGGATCTGACCAAGACGGGTACGGACGGGAATCCTGCCATGTCGCCAGCCGGCAAGCAGGCCCTGCTGGATGCGGTGCACGGAGGAATGGGTTTTGTAGGAGTTCACGCCGCTGCCGACACCTTTCATACCGAGCCCGACCCCCCGGGAGACCTGTCGAACCGCTACATCGCGCACGGCGAGAAGTCCGATCCTTATCTGCGCATGCTGGGCGGCGAATTCATCACTCATGGCAGCACGCCGCGGCTACAGGCCGCCAACCTGATCGTGAAAGACCCGAAATTCCCCGGTCTCGAAGGGGTGGCATCGCCTGTGAACTTGACCGAAGAGTGGTACTCCCTGAAGGATTTTGCGCCGGACCTGCACGTGATTCTCGCTCTCGACACTGCGGGCATGAAGGGGGAGCCTTACCAGCGCGCTCCTTATCCCACTACCTGGGCGCGGATGCATGGCAAAGGACGTGTCTTCTACACCGCGATCGGCGATCGCCCGGAGAACTTGTCCAATACGTTTTTCCTCAATCTGCTGGGCGGTGGAATTCGCTGGTCTATCGGCGACGCCAAAGCGTCAGTGACCGGAAATCTGGCGCAGGCCACGCCGGGCTACGCCGAAATTCCGCCGAAGTCACCACCAAAAACCCCGTAGGGGCAGATGTCCTCATCTGCCCCGTCGAGCGCAGCTCGACAGGTTTTTGACAATCAAAAGCAGCGGAGCTTCGTTCCGCCGGGCGGTGAGGGCGTCCGTCCCTTCGTGGTTCGTGTGCGGCAATCGGGCAGTTTCAGTTCTGGAATGTGCGAATGAACGTTGACACCCCGGCCTTTCTAGCCTAAGCTGCCCTCGACGACCCCGGAGTCGTGTATCTTCCTCTCCTAAGTCTCCTGCCTTCCGATCCTGCCAGGCAGAGCACGCTGTCTGGTTCCTGATTCTGTAAGGCGCCAGAAGATCAAGCGTCTCACCAAGAACACAACGCACGTGGAAGCGTGTTCCGCTAGTGACTCGTGTAACTGTTCGGAGAAATCCGCAGTAAGCAAGGAGCACTGCGCGTGAACGTTCATCTGATCAACCCGAGCCACGTGTCGTTCGGAACTGCAGTCATCACTCCTCGCTGGCAGTACGTTCTCGCCGGCGCCACTCCCAAGAGCTTCGGCGACCCTATCCTTGTCGATGAAACCCTCAGCCAGATGGATCCTGAGCGCATTCAGGCCGGCGACGCCGTCGGCATCAGCATTCACACCGCCAATGCGTTGCGCGGCTACGAAATTGGGAACATGGCGCGCAAGCGCGGAGCCTACGTAATTTTTGGCGGAATTCACGCCACTCTTTATCCCGAAGAAGCCCGCGAGCTGGGCGGAGCTCACTCCGTAGTTCTGGGCGATGGCGACGTCGCCTGGCCGCAGGCGCTGGCCGACTGCGAAAAGGGAACGCCGTTGCCGCTCTACCACGGAGGCAAGATCGAGGCCAGCAGTTTCGTGGCCGCCCGTTGGGAGTTGATTCCGCGCAGTCGCTATATGTGGGCGTCGGTGCAAACCGTGCGCGGATGTCCCA
The DNA here is from genome assembly GCA_963841075.1 of Terriglobia bacterium. GTDB lineage: Bacteria > Acidobacteriota > Terriglobia > Terriglobales > Acidobacteriaceae > JAIQFF01. The sequence continues at coordinate 4,499 of CAWJBA010000011.1, read as the reverse complement.
AGCATTGTTCGTTCTGCTCGGTCTGGCGCACCGATGGCCAGCGTCCCCGCCAGCGTGCTTCGGACGCCGTCATTGAAGAAGTGGTCCAGTTGCGTCGCCTGGGATTTCGTTTCATCGCCCTCGCCGATGACAATTTCTACCCCGTCACGCTTACCGACCTGAACCTGGCGCGGCTGCAGAAGAACAGCGCGCGCGTCGCTGAGCTGGAAAACCTGCGTGCGGAGCGCTTTGAACTCATGTCGCGCCTGGCCCAGCTTCCCGATGACATGGTCTTCTTTACCCAGATCACCATGGAAGCGGCCGAAGACACCGCCTTCCTCGATGCCATGAAAGCCGCGCGCATCAAGGGCGCGCTGGTCGGCGTAGAGGCTGTGACCCCGGCCGGATTGAAGGATGTCTACAAGGATTTCAATCTTTCGGGCGAGCATTTAATCGAGAGGCTGAAGATCTTTCGGGCTCGCGGCGTGCACGTTCTCGGATCTTTCATCTTCGGTCTGCCCAGCGACCGTCCCGAAACTTTCGACGCCACTGCGGCCGCAGCCATCAGCGCCGATCTCACTTTCGCCCAGTTCGTGACCCTCAGCCCTTACCCCGGAACCGTGGATTTTGATCGCTGGGAAAAAGGATTGGGCGCCACGCCTCCGACTATCGCGGGTGTGCCGCTCACCCGGCGCTGGCTGATTCCGCAGGCGCTTCGTCCCAAGCTGTATTGGGACCATCCGGTCATGACGGCTGAGGAAATTCGCTCCCGCACCCAGGCGGTTTGGGACAATTTCTACGGTTTGGGTTCCATCTGGAAGCGCTCGCGATTCATCAAGTCGAGCCGCGGCCGGCTGGCATTTGTGCTGATTTCAAAAATCTACCGCCAGATGTATGCCGACACCGGCATCGCCACCGACAGCGCCCGGGTCTCGTGGTCAGGCCGCTGGGCGCGCTGGCTGGCCAAACCCTGCCGCCGCCTCTTCGCCGGAAGTCCCATGCCCGATCTCGACGTGCCGCAATTTGTGGGTCCGGCGCTGGTCCCGGTTGGGGCAGGCTCATCTCAGCCTTTATCCAGCGTTTAGGTCGTCGCCGAATAGATCGTGGTCCCACGAACGACGGAGGCAACGCGGTTCCCTCCGCTCTGTCCTTGAGCATTCCCTTAGCTGTTGTCATTCCGAACCGATTTATCGGTGAGGATCTGCTTTTGCGCCAGAACAGCAGATTCCTCGCGCGATACGACCGCGCTTCGGAATGACAACCCTGCAATGATTCAGGCTAAGCCACCAGCGCTCTCAGAGTTTGACTTCAAACCCGTGAATGCCTAATATCCGGCGCGGGGGCTCTCCATTGATCGGCCGGACCATTTCGCACTACCGCATCGTTGAAAAATTGGGTGGTGGCGGGATGGGTGTCGTCTACAAGGCCGAAGACACCACGCTGGGACGCTTCGTCGCGCTGAAATTTCTCTCCGAAGAGATGGCGCGCGACCGGCAAGCCGTGGCCCGCTTCCAGCGCGAGGCCCGCGCCGCCTCTGCGCTCAACCACCAGAACATCTGCACCATCTACGAGACCGGCGAGGACGAAGGACAGCTGTTCATCGTAATGGAATTTCTCGATGGGCAGACTCTCAAGCACAAGATTGAAAACCGGCCGCTCAAGCTTCCGGAATTGCTGGAATACGGAATCCAGATCGCCGACGGGCTGGACGCCGCCCACAACAGCGGCATCGTGCATCGTGACATCAAGCCGGCGAACATCTTCATCACTCCCCGTGGACAGGCGAAAATCCTGGATTTTGGATTGGTCAAGCTCTCTCCGCAACTCAAACCGGAAGAGACGGTTGGCGCGGCGCCGGGCGACACCGTGGTCCCGGGCGAAAGCCTGACCAGCCTGGGAATGGCCATGGGCACGGTGGACTTCATGTCTCCCGAACAGGCCATGGGGGAAGAACTCGACTCGCGCACCGACCTGTTTTCGTTCGGCGTGGTGCTCTACCAGATGGCGACTGGCGCGTCACCTTTCAAGGGCAACACTTCCGCCGCGGTGTTCAACGCCATTCTGAACCAGGCGCCGGTATCGCCGCAGCGCCTGAATCCGGCGATGCCGGCTGAGCTGGAACGGATCATCAACAAGGCGCTGGAGAAGAAACGCGACCTGCGCTGCCAGACAGCAGCAGAAATCCGGGCAGATCTAAAAAGGTTGAAGCGCGATACCGAGTCCGCGGGTTCGTCGGTAGTCGCCAGAGGCAGTGGAGGAGCTGCTGTTGCCAGCGTTGCTGCGAAGGAAGTCCGAGCCTTCTGCAAAACGGTCCCGAGCCCCGCTGTTCGCGGGTTTAGGGATTCTGGCCGGGCTCGCGCTCGGAATTCTTGCGGGAAGAACCTGGCTGGCAAAGCAACCGCCGCCTCCGCCGGTCTACCGGCAGCTCACCTTCCGGCGGGGCAGCGTGCGATCGGCACGATTTGCTCCGGACGGACAAACCATTCTGTACAGCGCTTCCTGGCAGGGGAATCCGGTGGAAGTGTTTACCGCCCGCCCGGAGAGTTCGGAATCACGCGCGCTTGGGCATGAGCCACACCCAGCTCATGTCGGTTTCGTCGAGCGGTGAAATGGCTGTCCTGCTGGACAATCATCCGATCGGCACCTGGGTCAGCGTCGGGACGCTGGCGCGAGCGCCGCTCGCGGGCGGCGCGCCGCGGGAGGTCGTCGATCAGGTGCAATGGGCGGATTGGGGACCGGACGGGAACAACGTAGCCATCGTCAGAGACGTAGGCGGCCGCAACCGCCTGGAGTATCCGCCGGGGAAAGTGCTCTACGAAACCGGCGGCTGGATCGGGCATGTCCGGCTGTCGCCCAAAGGAGACTACATCGCCTTTCTGGATCACCCGATTCAGGGCGATGACAGCGGGTCGGTTGCCGTGGTGGACCTTTCCGGGAAAAAGAAGACATTGTCGGATGGCTGGTACAGCAGTCAAGGCTTGGCCTGGTCGCCGGATGGAGACGAAGTCTGGTTTACGGGAAACAAGTCGGGAATTGATCGCGCCCTGTACGCCGTCTCACTCGCCGGCAAGGAGCGGCTGGTCGCGCGCATGCCCGGCACTTTGATGCTGCTCGACATCTGGAAAGATGGGCGGCTGCTGCTCAATCGAGCCAGCTGGCGCCGTGAGTTGACAGCCGTCGCCGATGGCAAGGAACGCGATTTGACCTGGCTGGACTATTCGTATCCCGCCGATATTTCCGCCGACGGCAAGACTTTATTGTTTGACGAAGAAGGCGGAGGCGGCAGCCTGGCGTACGGGAAATCCGGCGGGCTCAGCTATGCCGTGTACCTGCGAAAGACGGATGGCTCTCCCGCCGTGCTTTTGGGCGAGGGAGCGGCGATCGCCCTTTCGCCTGACGAAAAATGGGTGATCGCGCAGACCCAGCAATCTCCGGCCCAGCTGAACCTGCTGCCCACAAAAGCGGGCACCGCCAAGCCGCTCACGCACGACGCGATCAATCATGCCTGGGCGCGCTGGTTTCCAGATGGAAAGCGCGTGCTGTTTTCCGGAAACGAACCGGATCGAGGCGTGCGGCTTTATGTCCAGGATGTGGAAGGTGGGACACCGAAAGCGATCACGCCCGAGGGGATGCACGCCAGCGCATTCCTGGTTTCTCCCGATGGGCAGTCGGTTGCGGGCATCGGTCCGGACCAACTGGGCTACATCTATCCCACTGCGGGAGGCGATGGCCGCCCGATTCGCGGCATGGAATCGGGAGAGCAGCCCATCGCATGGTCGCAAGATGGGCTTTCACTCTTCATCTACCGCCCCGGCGAACTTCCGGCCAAGATCTCGCGCCTGGAGTTGGCCACCGGACGGAAAACTCCCCTGGAACAACTGATGCCGGGCGATCCTGCCGGAGTCGAAACCATCGGCCCAATCCTGCTCACGCCGGATGGAAAGACCTGTGTCTACGGATATCACCGGACGCTCTCGGATCTCTACCTGGTGGAAGGGCTGAAGTAGATTTCCTGGGCGGTTACGGAAATCGCACGTCGTTCTTACGGAAAACGCACATCGAGGCTGTAAATCTCCTGCGTGCTTTTATCCCGCATGAGGAGCACTGAATCATCCGATGCCAGCCCGAGCCAGAATTCCCACGGATCGAACCCGCGCGGCACTTCCTTCAGGCTGAACAGGCGCTCCAATTTACCGCTGGCCACATTCACCCGCACCAGGTCATCGGTTTTGTCGGAGTAGTCTTCGCGTAAAGATACTTTCCGTCGTGCGACCAATTTTCAAAGCCGAACCGCGCCACCGCCAGCTGTTTCCAGTTTTTCTCTGCCGTGTCGTAGAGCATCAATTTGGTGGAGTCGGCGGAAAGAGCCGCAATGTATCGTCCATCCTGCGAGCCGCGGGGACTGAAAAGATTCTCCGAGTCCGGCACATCGGAGACTTGCGAAGTCTTCAAGTCAACCCCGTGAATATTCGGACCGGAAACACTCCCGTATTCCAGCCACGGCATGCCTGCGAAGACGA
>CAWJBA010000010.1:0-60650 GCA_963841075.1 Terriglobia bacterium | reverse complement strand
CACCCTAATTTCGCAAAGAGCGCGAAATTAGGATGGGGCACCCACCACCCGCATCCTCAATCTCCTGCCTCATGCTGCCGTCCGCAGCTTTCCGAATTCCAGATGCCTTGGAGTAGACTCTAGCGGTTCTGATCGCTCAGAACATTTTCCTACATACCAAGGAGATGAGATGAAATATGTGATCAGCTGGAACGAACGGCCGCAAGGGTCGCCTGCGGAGTACGAGAATGCGCAGAAGCGAATCCTTGAGGTGTTTGGGCAGTGGAAGGCGCCGGCTAATTTCAAGATCGAGTTTTTTGTCGTGCGGGTGGGAGACTGGGGTGGACATTTGCTGGTGGACTGCGACGATCCGCTGGCGGTGCACAAGTTTTGCTCGATGCTTCCGGCATTTCAGATGGAGGCACGGCCGGTAATTGCTGTGCAGGACGCAGTCCGGGTCGAACTCGAAGTCATGGCCTGGCGGGATGGGCTGAAGGGCAAGTGACATCGGGATGACAGTGGGTGGAAAGATCTGAATCTTCAAAGTCAAAATCCCCATCCTGATTTCGCAAAGGACGCGAAATCAGGATGGGGCACCCGCCAGCGGCTTTAGTCGAGCTTGGAGGGAACCACGCCGTTTAGCTCGCCTACTTTCAAATCGCGCATGCAGAGCTGGGTTATTCCGGGACCGCAAGGGTATATCTGATGGAGCGGGAGATCGCGCCATTGCACGCGATAGGTTCCCTGCTCGAGGTGGTTTGAATCTTCAGGATTTGCCAGGATGAAAGAGTTGACGGGCTGAGCCCGGATGCGGAACTGCAGAGTCGGGGCCTCGTAATTGCCATAGCTATAACATCGTCCGACGCAGGCGCGATCCAGAATGTCCTCGGTAAAGCCGCCCTCGATACCCGGGTAGTGAAGTATGGCCGCAACTCTCTGCAGAGGTGGCAGCTGACTTACGAGTTGATCCACTTTGGCTTCGAGCTGGGCGAGGGCGTGTTCATCCTGATAGGCCACCAGGAAGAAAATTCCTGCGAGAAGCACGAGCAGTCCGCGTTGCCACTGCCGGGGATTCGCGCGGGCGACCACGGCGCAGCCGAGCACCGCGGCCAGCAGCGAGAAGCGTTCAGCGATGAACCCCAAGGGAGTCTTGAAGACCGGGGGGAAATAGAACCAGCGGTCGGGCAGGATGAAACCGACGAAGCAGGCCATAGCGTAAAGTTGCACCGGAACGCTGAAAACAAAATCTTTTTGCTCGTGCAGTTCCTGGATAAGCAAAAGCAGGAACACAAAAAGAATTCCCAGCTCGACGGAACGGTAGCTCAGCAGCGAGAAATCGCGATTGAAGGCGAGGACCTGGTCCCATCCGAATATGCCGATGAGCTCTCGCAGCAGGCCGGAGCGGGGAGATGCTGACCTGGGAAATCCGAACCTCTCGTAGAAACCTACAGCGAGCACCAGAAGAACGCCGCCGCACAGTAGTGCGAGCTGGATCTTGCGATAAGCATTCTGTGCCACATAGACGTACGCGGCGGTCGCGAGAGCCACCACCGGGGGCAAAGGATGGCCGGTCCACGACAGCCCGAGCCACAGCACGAACAGAACGGGCCACCACCGCTGCCGTTTCCAGAATTCTGTCAACGCCAGAAATGAGAATGCCAGCGAAATGTAGAAGTTGAAGAATCCGTAATGGAAAATGCGGCCGTAGGACAACACGGCCAGACACGGGAGCAAGAACCACGGCCGTCGTTGGCTCACGGCGGCGACCAGGGCAAACGATGACCAGAAAAACAACAGAGTCGCAGCGCCTACCAAAATACGTTGCGTCCAGACAGACCCGAACACTCCCATCAACTGGGTCAGCAAGTTGTCGAAGAGAATGTTGGTGGACTGGCGCGCTACCCACAGACCCGGAATATGCTGTTCCGTAATCAACCGGGCGAGCCACGCGTTATAGACGTGGCTGCAAAGATCGAGAGATTCGATCTGTGGCAGCCAAAAGCAAGGGACCAGTAAGAGAGCGGAAGCCAAGAAAATAATTGCTAGGTCGGAGCGCTTGGGAAGGTTCAAGAGACACCTCACAACGCAGACCGAGACAGGGGGTATCTCGCTTAACTCTGGCCCGGAGCCCTAGCCAAATTGGCTTGTCCTGTTTGGTTGGATTAGCACATCTCGGGGAAGTGAGATGTGGTTGGAGTATACAACGAATTTTCTGATTCGTATCGCGAATAATCTTCCTTTTAATTGAGACCTCAGAGAGAGAGAGTCGGCTTCCGCAGCGGCGGGAAAGAACTTTCAACCGTAGACATAAAACTTCGTCTTCCTTATCAATAGGTTGGCGGGCTGGCCTACGCCTCAATCCTTCTTTCAATTTTCACCCGGGAACAAGAGGGCGGGCTCGGATGACATGATTTGGGGAGTGCTGAATATTCAAGGTCAGGGCAAAATCCCCCATTCGCTCAAGGCTTCTGGCTTATGCTGGCTACGTGGAGGGAACGGTGGTAACGAGAGACGAAGCGTGGAGTCTAGCCAATCATTGGGTTGCGGCCTGGAACGCTCATGATCTGGACCTGATCATGACGCACTACGACGATGCCATCGAACTGATCTCGCCTGTGGCCGCCGGGCTTTTGGGGATGGCTGAGGGCAAGGTGGCGGGGAGAGCAAACTTGAGAGCTTACTTTCAGCGAGGACTGGAAGCTTATCCGGAGCTTCACTTTCATCTTGAGGACGTGCTCTGGGGCATCCACAGCGTCGTGCTCTACTACACCAATCAAAAGGGAACACGCACGGCAGAGTTTATGGAACTGTCGGTGGGCGGGAAAGTGATTCGAGTTGTGGCGAACTACAGTTCCTAGGTGCGGCTGAGCGGGGCCCGCACTGCGGTGGCGCGCGCGAACACGAGGTCAAACTCCCCACCCTGATTTCGCAAGAAGCGCGAAGTAAGGATGGGGCACCCTGCGGTTCAGATCGGCAGCTTCGCGGCTACCATTCGGTGTAGATGCTGTCGGAGACGATCTTTCTGATTTTGTCGAGATCCTTTACCCAATTCTGATAGTCGGGGCTGGCGTTGGTCTTTTTGTAGGCGTCGGCGAAAGCCTCCATGCTGGGATACTCGATGCTCGCAATGATGGTTCCGGCTTCCGGCCCGGCGAATCTGGCCTGCCACACTCGGGTCGTCGCCTGCACACCGAGGCTCTTCATGATCTGCTTGCCTTTTTCGATCTCCTGAACGTAGGCGGCGGGGTTGTCGGTCTTGATCACGACCACGCGCAGGATCGTTCCCTTTTGCGCGAAGGCGGCGTTCGACGCTGCACCGACGAGCAGGCAAATCACAACCGCCATTACGAGGTTTCTCGTGGATTTATTTCTCATGGATGTTCCTCTCTTTTTCGTTTGAATTCTTTACGTTGGGTAGGGCCGGGACATGGTATGTCTGCGGCGTGGCCAAGTCAAACCGCCGGTCGTGCGAAGAGAGCTATCGGGCTACTGCTGCCAGGATCAGCTTTTGATTTTTCAGGATTTCGTCGAGGCTGGATTGGTTGCTTTTAATTGTGCCTTGATTGGCGAGGATGGTCTTCTGGTTCTTCACGATGGCGGCCTGGTTGGCGAGAATCGCCTTCTGATTTTTGATGATGGTCGCCTGGTTGGAGAGGATCGCCTTTTGATTGGAAAGAACTTTGGTGTCAGCCATATTTCATTTCTCCGAGGATTGAATACTGAAGACTGATTTTTTGCTGGAACAGTTTATCACTGGCTGGCGCCGGGTGAACCGGCCGCCCTGTCCTCGATGTTCGCCGCAGCGGACTCAGGTTTCTCGCCGCGATAGACGCGCGCGATGCCGCGCACCAGGCGGCGCAACGGCAGTCCGCCTTTCACGTCGGCGAAGAAAATTTCTCCCAGGCGGGTGCTGCGATAGAACCAGCGTTTGAGTATTGCGAGATGCTCCATGGTTTCGAGGGCGGTTTTCGTGTCTGGGGGCGGAAGCGTTGCCAGAACGGCCTGCAGGCGGGATTCCATGGACTGGGACTTGGTGTGCTCCGTCGGCTGAATGGGAAAGACGAGCGGGCGGGTGATCAGCCCGGCGTCGATGAAAAAGAACGTCACCGATTCGGGAACGGCCGACGGTTGCACCATGATCGCGGTGAGTTGATCGATGCGGTGCACGATCTCCGGGAGCTGGCTCAGCACAGGTTTGAGCTTGTCGACTTTGGCGTGCAGGCGCAGCAGCGTTTTCAAATTCCAGACTGGTCGATGCCTGGTCGCGCTGCGCGCGTGATCTCGCGCACCAGCGAGTCTCCGCCGCTGTCGAAATAGGTCTGCACTCGGGCAACTTCGGCACTGGTAGTCGTCGTCGGTGCAGCCTTTGAAGCAGGGAGCCAGGCACATCTTCATTTCGGAGTAGATGCAGCCGGGAAAGGCCGGGTCGGGATGGAGGTCGTCGACGCAGCGGCGCATCTTGAAGAAATCGAGCGAGTCGTTGGCGAACTTTTCCGCAGCGGCGCGCGAGGGGAACGGCCCGTAATAGAGAGAACGCCCGCCCAGGCGGCCCAGACGCGTGGTGATCGACGCGCGCGGGTATTCATTTTCCAGGTGCAGCTTGATCAGCGGGGCGAAGCGGAGGCGCAGCCGATCTGAGTAAGTCTTCGGGAAACTCCGAGCGAAGAACTCGATACAGAAGAAAGCCGGACTCGAAATCGGATCCGGTGGCTGTGTATTCGATAGAGCGCACGCGGTCGCGCAGGTTCAGCCGGCGGGATATGCTCAGGAGGGCCGAGAAGCCGCTGCAGGCGGCGGCGCAGGTTGGCGGTCTTGCTGACGTAGGGCTCGGCCTGGGGATCGTCGCCCCGCAAGAGGAAGACTGCGGGCGCGGCCGGAGCGGAGGCGAAAACTTCCGCGTCGCGATCGGGGATGAATTCCAGGCGCTCGGTCAGCACTGGGTCATTCTAGTTTGAATTCACCACGGAGGACCCGACGAAAACGCCGGCTATCTGCCACCGCAGGATCGAGACAAATCAGCAAAAACAGTTTGCAGTTCTCGGTTCTCAGTTGAGGAGATGGGTTTACCGGAAGCTGGCGCTTTTCACTTTCTGGCGGAAGTCTTCGCCTTCCATTTTGATGATGCGGCACATTTCGTGCAGACGGGAGCGCATGCGTTCTCCGATCCGGTCGCCCAGGGTCTCACGGCGCATGGATCTCTGGGCACGGGCAAACTCCGAAGCAGGCTTTTCGTAAGGGTCTTGACCTACTTCGTCGGGGAAGTTCGTGGTGATGATGGTGGTGCGCTTGTCGTTGTAGCGGTTGTTCAGGATCAGGCTGACCGTGTCCCACACCCAGTCCGTGGGCTTGACGGCGCCGAGTTCGTCGAGCACCAGGACCTCGGTGTCGAACACCGGGCGCAGAACGTCCAACTCAGTGGCCTTCACCGAATCGTTGTAAGAATTCTGGATCTGCTTCAGCAATTCGCGGTAGTCGTAGAACAGGCAGGCGATGCCCTTGCTCAGCACCAGTTCCTTGATTATGCCGACGGCGAGGTGGGTTTTGCCGACCCCGATGCTTCCGATCAGCAGCAGGCCGGTATTGTCGCGTTGGATATTCCTCGACGAATTTGCAAGCCGCCATGCGAGCCGGAAACAATTGGCGGTGCGAGCCATCGAAGTCGAAATTCGAGAGCTCGCAGTGCTCGTAGCGTTTGGGAATGCGGGCGGCGGCGAGCAGGGTCTGGGTACGCGCCTGCCGGCGGCAATCGCAGCGGGTGACCCGACGCTCGGAGCCGATAGAGACTGATTTCCAGCCGGTACCTTCACACAGAGGACAAACGTCCGCGGAAACTTTCATGACCTGGGTTCTTTTCCTTTTCCTTACTAAACTTTGCACCGCGGATACAGTTTGCGCAAGTGCCAAAGCCGCTGGGCCTGTGTACATCCTGTGAAGTGGAGGACGGAGTTGTGGAGAGCTGAGGAAATAGAGAGCAAAGGGCGAGCGAGGCTTCCCGCGTGGCGTTTTAGCTCGCTGTTTTTCGCCAGACAGGGCCGGACCAGAACAGGAGTGACCCAAAATCGGCATCTGGCGCGGATTTCCACAGTTGACAATCTCATCACGACAGTAGCTAAATAAGGCCGTCGGGTTTCCCCACTCAGCGAGTGTGCGTTTTTCCCTCCCCTGTGCGCGCTGGGGGACTAACGAAACCTGCCAGGAGAGAAGATGAACAAAGCCGATCTCATTGACCGAATCTCAGCTAGCTGCCACATCAGCAAGGCCACGGCAGCCACGGCTATCGACACCGCTGTCGACAGCATCACTTCTGCTCTGAAAAAGGGGGATCGAGTAGCGTTGATTGGTTTTGGCACGTTCTCCGTCTCGCAGAGAAAAGCCCGCAATGGGCGTAACCCGCAGACGGGCGCCACCATCAAGATCGCTGCCCGGAAGGTCGCCAAGTTTTCATCCGGAGCCGAACTCAAGAAAGCGGTCAACCGCGGTAAGTAAGCAGGCCCAGGTTTAAATCGGACGGCAGGAGGTCGGTCCTGCCGTTTTTTCTGTTGGGTAGCGCTGGCGTCTCGCCGGCCGTCCTGGGCGTCTCGCCCTCGGATTTTATAGTTCGATCTTGACGACTCAAAGCTAGCCGAGCCTTGCTCGGCCTGGACGGGTCAGAGACCCGTCCCCACATGGTCCCTGCAAGGGTTGCTGAATCCTGCGCTAATCCTTTAGAATCTAATGTCTCGAACAAGTTTGGAGACCCCATGAAGGCAGCTATTCATCCCGCTTACAACGAAATTCGCGTCATGTGCGCCTGCGGCAGCAGCTTTACGACTCGCTCGACCCATAAGGGCGATATCCACGTGGAAATCTGCTCGGCATGCCATCCTTTCTTTACCGGCAAGCAGAAGCTTATGGATACGGCCGGCCGGGTGGAGCGCTTCCGCCGGAAGTATGCCAAGGCTGAGCCGGCTAAAGCGAACGCAAGAAGTAACTTCGGCCACGGATTTTCGCGGATCAGCACGGATTTTCAAGCCCCTGCTTCGGCGGGGGCTTTGTCTTTTTGACGGACAGGTAGAATAGAAGCGTGCGTAAGTATTGGGAGAATCCGGCGTCCGGCGCGGGCGGGTCGCCCGCGACCACACAGGCCAGAGTGCACCTGTGCCTTCCTCTCTGACGATGGGGAATGTGCGGATTGCTCCGGCGACCGTGCTGGCTCCCATGGCTGGGGTCACCGACACCGTCTTTCGGCGCTTCATTCGCAATCTGGGTGGATGCGGGCTGATCATGACCGAGTTCACCTCGGCCGACGGCATCCTGCGCTCGAAAGACCGGAAGGCCAAGCTCTACCTGCACTTCTACGAAGACGAGCACCCCATCTCGGCGCAGCTTTTCGGCAGCGATCCCAAGGTGATGGCTGAGGCGGCCCGCCTGGTCGAGGGGCTGGGCTTCGACCTGGTGGACCTGAATCTCGGGTGTCCGGCGAAGAAAGTCGTGAAGTGCAACGGTGGGTCCGGCCTGCTGAAGGACTTGCCGGCGATCGGGAAGATCTTTGAGGCGGTGCGGGCTGCGGTCACGATTCCCTTTACCGTGAAGTTCCGCGCCGGCTGGAATGACGACAACATCGTTTGCGTCGAACTGGCGAAGATGGCGGAAGACTGCGGGCTGTGCGCGGTGGCGCTGCATGCCCGCACCCGCGAGCAGGGTTACAGCGGGCAGGCGCGCTGGGAGTGGATTGCGGCGGTGAAAGATGCGGTGAAGATTCCGGTGATTGGGAATGGCGACATCCGCACGCCGGAAGACGCCTGCGCCATGGTGGCGCAGACGGGATGCGATGCGGTGATGATCGGTCGGACGGCGCCGGCGAATCCCTGGATCTTCCGGCAGATTGAGCAATATTGCAGCGCCGCAGACCGCGTGGGGCCGGGTCTTCGACCCGGCCAGGCCGAGCATAGCTCGGCTACGGCGAGTGGGTCTCGATCATCCTGCCGGGCTTCGCCCGGCCCAACCGGGTCTGAGACCCGGTTCCACACAGTCCGCTTTGCTCTACGACGAGCCCAGCGAAGCTGACCGCTACCAGATGATCCGCACCTATTTTGAGATGCTGATTGAAGAAGAGATGCCGGGGGCCGAAGGCAAGATGAAGCAGTTTGCCTCATGGTTCACGCATGGAGTTGCGGGCGGAGCCGCACTGCGCAAGGCCATCTACGAATCGAAGAGCCGGGTAGAGATCCTGACGAACGTAGAGGCCTTCTTCGAGAATCGCCTCGAGCTCGTGTGGCGCGGGCGCTCCGGCCCGCGAGGTTTTAACCTCCATTCCCTGACGATGCTGGGGCAACTAGCGCTTCGCCCGCCGCGTCTTTCGCTTCCGTCCCCGCGCTTCCTCTGCCGACTGCACGTTGTGAGCCTTCACGATCGCCATGATCAATCCGGGAAAGCGCTTGTCGATTTCCGCGCAGCGAGACGTGTTGCGCATCTCGACCCCGACACGCTCCCCTCGAATCAAACCGGCCTCCCGGAGCGCCTTGAAGTGCTGGGAGAGGGTGGACTTGGGGATGGCTTTCTCGCTGATGCTGGATGAAAGTCGGAGCAATTCTGCGGACATCCTGAGCCCACGATCTGGGCGAAGATAGCCACCCGCACCGGGTCAGACAGGGCGTGCAGGATGCCTTCGACCGTAACGTCTTCGATCGACGGGTGAAAAAGAGGTCTCATTGACTCCTGATCCTACGCGGCCTTGCCTCATTGTTCAATAGTTCATATGTTCAGAACTAATGAATCTCCACGACACCGGCCCACATCTTATCCGGCAGCACTGAATTCAAGACCTGCGCAACCGATGCAGGTCTACAACTTCCGACATACGTACTTTTGAAAGGGACCGAATATGAGCAAACTCAAGGGTAAGGTAGCAGTCGTAACCGGGGCATCCAAGGGCATCGGAGCCGCCATCGCCAAGGCACTCGCGGCCGAAGGCGCATCGGTCGTCGTGAACTACGCTTCCAGCAAGGCCGGCGCGGACAAGGTTGTCGCCGCCATCACCGCAGCCGGCGGCAAGGCTGTCGCCGTGGGTGGGGACGTCTCGAAAGCCGCGGAGGCCCAGGGCCTGATCGCTGCCGCCATCAAGAACTACGGCCGGCTGGATATTCTGGTCAACAACTCCGGTGTATACGAGTTCTCTCCCATCGAGTCGGTCACCGAAGAATCATTCCACAAGCTGTTCAACATCAATGTGCTCGGCCTGCTGCTGACCACGCAGGCAGCCGTGAAGCACCTGGGCGAAGGAGCCAGCATCATCAATATCGGCTCTGCCGTCAGCCGCATCACGCCTGCCAACAGCTCGGTGTACACCGGCACAAAGGGCGCGGTCGACGCGATTACCGGAGTGCTTTCCCGGGAGCTCGGACCGAGGAAGATCCGGGTCAACACGTTGAACCCTGGCATCGTCGAGACCGAAGGTACGGTCAGCGCCGGTTTCATCGGGTCTGACTTCGAGAAGTCGATGGTCTCGCAGGTCCCGCTTGGGCCGCAGTGGGCAGGTTGGCGACATCGCTCCGCTTGCGGTCTTTCTGGCGTCGGACGATTCAGGCTGGCTGACGGGTGAGCAGTTGGTGGCAAGCGGCGGCATGCGCTAAGGAATAGACCTGTCATCCTGAGGAAGTGGAGCCCTTCGCTCAGCGAAGGGCTCCCGACGAAGGATCTGTGCATTTCCCGGCGATAGAGGGCCAGTGCTGGCCGAAGGGGAATGCAGAGGTCAGAATTTCGGTTGCGTTGCCAGATGTTCTCCGGCGAGCTGCGCTCGCCCGCCCAGACGGGACGTCTGGGCCTACGTGGTCCGTCGTGCTCCACTCTAAGCCCAGCGCCGTTTGATTCCAGCGACCCCTCACGCCTCGGACAGGCGTGAGCCGTGCTGGAAGTGGTATTGCAGGATTTTCGCGGCCAGAGTCGGGCTTACGGTTCCGGATTCCCGGCTTGACCGTGCGCACGACTTCGCCCCGGCAAACTACCTCTGCCGCGGCCAGTCCCGCGATTTCCGCCGGCAGCACGAGGTTGATCTCGAGCTGCGCGTTGGGAGCGATCGGTTCTTCCGCCTGGAAGAGCATTCCGGAGCGGCTGATGTTTTCGGTTGTGCCTTCACGCCATCCACTTTCTCCGACCAGCCGGTATTTCAGCGGCAGGTGGAGGTCGAAGCGGGTGGCGCGGAAGGGGGAGGATATCTTGTTGCGAGTTCGGGGGAGTGGAGCTGATTGTGCTAAACGAGCAGACATTTGTATCTCCTGAGGGAGTGGGGTATCGAGCATCTCCCGCACCTTTGCCTTCAGAGCGGGAAGAGTGAAGGGCTTCTGGAGCAGGGTGATGCCCTGGTCCAGCGTGCCGTTGTGGCCAATGTGGTTCTCCGTGTAGCCCGACATGTACAGCACTCTCATCTCGGGTCTGGTAGGTGAAACCTTGTTGGCGAGTTCACGCCCGTTCATTCCCGGCATGATGACGTCGGTCAGCAGCAGGTGAATGGGGCCTTGGTGTGCCTGGGAAATCTGGATTGCGGTCGAGCCTTCGGGAGCGTCGATCACGTTGTATCCCTGGTTCTGGAGATACTGCCGGGCCAGGCGGCGCAGGTTCTCCTCGTCTTCTACGAGCAAGATGGTCTCGTGGCCGGGACCGGGCTGATCCTGGCCCTGATCCTGATCTTGATCTTGGGCGAGAGCGGGCTGCGTAGCCGGAGCTTCTCCGGTGGCGCTGAACCGGGGCAGATAGATCTTGAACGATGTGCCTTTGCCGGTTTCGCTGTAGAGCCAGATGTAGCCTTCGCTCTGCTTGACGATGCCGTAGACGGTGGAAAGGCCCAGGCCGGTGCCTTTCAGTCCCTTGGTGGTGAAGAAGGGCTCGAAGATGTGGGCCTGGGTGTCGGCGTCCATGCCCATGCCGGTATCGCTGACGGCGAGCATGACGTAGTCTCCGGGCTTGACCGGAGCGTGGAAGCGGGCGTAGGTGTCATCCAACGTGACGTTGGCGGTCTCGATGGTCAGCTTGCCGCCGTGCGGCATGGCGTCGCGGGCGTTGACCGCCAGGTTCATGATGACCTGCTCGATCTGTCCGGGATCGGCTTTGACCGAGCCGATATCCGGGCCCGGGACCATCACCAGATCGATGTCTTCGCCGATCAGCCGGGTCAGCATTTTCACGTTTTCGGTGACGATGCTGTTCAGGTCCACGATCTTGGGATCGAGCATCTGCTTGCGGCTGAAGGCCAGCAGTTGGCGGGTGAGAGAGGTGGCGCGCGCGGCAGCATTGGCAATCTCCTGCGCGTGTCCGCGCAGGGCGGGCTCATCGCCGACCTGTCCCAGCAGGAACTCGGAGTATCCCGAGATCACCATGAGCAGGTTGTTGAAGTCGTGGGCGATGCCGCCGGCCAGGCGGCCGACGGCCTCCATCTTCTGGGCCTGGCGAAGTTGCTGTTCCAGGGCGCGGCGTTCGGTGACGTCCTCGGCAAAGAGTTCGAAGAAAATGGTGTTGCGTTCGTCGCGGAAGGCGCGTCCGGAGAGGCGCACGCTGA
Source organism: Terriglobia bacterium (assembly GCA_963841075.1). Lineage (GTDB taxonomy): Bacteria > Acidobacteriota > Terriglobia > Terriglobales > Acidobacteriaceae > JAIQFF01. The sequence goes on along the minus strand of CAWJBA010000010.1, from coordinate 49,141 downwards.
CAACGGAGCGGTCATTGCGCAGCCAGTCGGCAGGCATGCCCTGGAACTTCTCCAGCAGGCGCAGGTAGTCGGCCAGGCCGAACCATTGTTGCGAATCGGAATACAGGTTGGCCAGGTTGCGGCCAACCAGATCGGCGCCGGAAGCGTAACCCAGCATGGAAACCAGGGCCGGGTTCACGTCGAGTAGAATGCCGTCGGAGTTGCAGCGGCAGACGCCGTAGGGAGCATGGGTTACCAGGGAGCGAAAGTTGATCTCGGAGCGGCGCAGGCCTTCCTGGGCTGACCGCAGCGCGGCATTGAATGAGCAGATCAGCGCGGCCACGAAAACGAACAGCGCCAGATGTATGATGGCCCGGCGGTAGTCCCCCGGGCTGCGCGCTCCGGCAAACGAGAAGTAAGCGCTGACCGTCAGGGCGAAGGAAGTCGCGACCAGGCCCGGCTTCCAGCCGCCGTACCAGGCGCTCACCATGATGGCCACGGCGAACACCACCAGGCGGCTTTCGACTACGTCGGATAGCAGGAAAGCGGGAATCAGGGCAAGAATAATGCTGAGAACGGCGACGCCGTATCGGAGGACTGGGGCCCGAGCCGGAGCGATGTTGCGGTTGCGAAGAAGGGGGAACTTCGCTCGCATGAGTTAAATTTAATTCCCGGAATGGGATAGCGCGAGTTACGTGAGTTCATACAGAGGCGGTCCAAACGGCAGTTGGCCGGAGGATTCCCAGGACTGAGGCAACCTATAAAGAGGCAACCTATAAAACGGAGTGAGCAACCCGCTGCGATGGATTTCTTTGCGTCCTTTGCGGAATCCTTTGCGTGCTTTGCGGTAAAAGTCTTTAGAATCCTTAAACCGCAAAGAGCGCAAAGGATTCCGCAAAGGACGCAAAGAAAGACTATGAGCGAGATCGCATGAATATCGGCCTGCTGGGAGGGACTTTCGATCCGATTCATCACGGGCATTTGGCCCTGGCGCGGGCAGCGAAGGAGCGCTTCGATCTGGGACGGATTCACTTTGTGCCGGCCAACGTTCCTCCGCACAAGCAGAGCCGGGCGGTCACGCCATATTTCCATCGCTACGCCATGGTGGTGCTGGCAACCATGGGAGAGAAGGCATTTGTCCCGTCAGTTCTCGAAGCTCCGGGAGCGGTTACGGATTCCGCTCCGGCGACCAAAGGCCGCGCCGCGAAAGACGCCGCGCCGAATTACACGATTGACACGGTGAAGCGCCTGAAAGAGTCGCTCAAGAAAATCGACCGCGTGTTTTTTCTGATCGGCATGGACGCATTTTCCGAGATTGCGCACTGGCACCAGGCGGAAGCGCTGTTTCGCGAATGCGAGTTCATCGTGGCCAGCCGACCCGGGTATTCGCTGGCGGATGTGGCCAACGCGCTGCCGGAGAAGATTCGGCCGCCGAAATCCGTCAGCCAGCCCTTCGCCAAGCAACCGGCCACCGGAGACCTGGTGCTCAGTGGGGCAACGATCCATTTGCTGGAGAATGTGCATCAGGCAATTTCGGCCACGGCGATCCGGGAGGCGGTGGTGGCCAAGAAGCCGCTGCGCAAATTTGTGGATGCCGCGGTGGAAGAGTACATAAAGAAAGAAGGGTTGTATCTGGGCCGGTAGTTCTTGAGTTACAGTTATCCGTTGCTGGTTCTCAGTTCTCAGTTGAAACCGATGCGAAAACTTATTCTTGGAATCGATGTTGGGACCGGCGGCACTCGCGCCGTCATTGTCGACGAGGGCGGTCGCATCGTGGCGTCCGCTACCGAAGAACATGCACCGTTCGCTTCGCCGCAGATTGGGTGGGCGGAGCAGAGTCCCGAAGACTGGTGGCGCGCTTGCGGAATCGCGGTGCGGAATGCGCTGTCTGGAGCGGCTCTGCGCGCTGACCAGATCAGCTGTGTCGGGTTTTCAGGACAGATGCATGGGGCGGTAATGCTGGACGAAGCCGACCGTGTGGTGCGCCCCGCACTGATCTGGTGCGACGTGCGAACCGAAAAACAGTGCGCCGATCTGACCAAGAAAATCGGGGCCGAAAAACTCATCCAGCTTACCTGCAATCCTGCCCTGCCCAATTTCACCCTGACCAAGTTCCTGTGGGTGCGCGAAAACGAACCGGAGAACTGGAAGCGTGTGCGCTCGGTCATGTTGCCCAAGGATTACGTTCGCTTCCGGCTCACCGGGGAGCGGGCCACGGACATGGCCGACGCCTCCGGCACGCTGCTGCTGGATGTGGCCAACCGGCGGTGGTCCAGCGAGGTCATGCAGGCGGCCGGAATTGACGAGTCGCTGCTGCCGCGACTGTTTGAGTCTCCGGAAATTTGCGGCAAAGTTTCCGCGGCCGGCGCTGCCGCTACCGGTTTGCATCCGGGTACGCCAGTGGTGGCAGGCGCGGGGGATCAGGCTGCAGGCGCGGTGGGCATGGGAATCGTGACGCCCGGGGCGGTGAGCGCAACCATCGGGACATCGGGAGTAGTATTCGCCGCCACCGACCGTCCGTCGCTTGACTCCAGGGGAAGGCTGCACACTTTCTGTCATGCCGTTCCCGGCCGCTGGCACGTCATGGGCGTGACCCAGGCCGCGGGGCTATCGTTGCGCTGGTTTCGCGATACCTTTGGCGCGGGCGCGACCAGCGCGAGCGACATACGCGATCCGTACGAGCGGCTTACAGCCGAGGCTGCGGCGGTGCAGCCCGGGTCCGACGGCTTGCTGTGGGCGCCCTACCTGATGGGGGAACGGACTCCGCATCTCGATCCCAAGACGCGCGCGGCCTTGATCGGACTGACTGCCTCCCACACTCGCGGGCACGTGGTCCGCGCCATTCTTGAGGGTGTGGCCTTCAGCTTGCGAGACTCGTTCACGCTGTTTGGAGAGATGGGTGTGCCGGTAAGGAATATTCGACTGGGCGGCGGCGGGGCCCGGTCTCCATTGTGGCGGCAGATTCAGGCTGACGTGTATGGCCACGAAGTCGAGATCCTCGAAGCTGAGGAAGGCGCGGCCTATGGCGCGGCGATTCTGGCCGGAGTGGGAGCTGGCCTATGGAGTTCCGTGGATGCGGCCTGCAACGAAACTGTGAAAGTCGCGCAACGGGTAGCTCCGCAATCCGCGGCCGTTGAGCGCCTGAACTCAAGTTACGCCGCATACCGCAGAATGTACCCGGCGATTGCATCGGTTCTGGGCTAGTCTTTGTCCAGATATTCTTCGGGAACGTCATCCTCCGGCACTTCATGAGTGTGGACTTCGCCCTCGTCTCCGGCGTCTTCCACACCTTTCACGATATCGGCCTCGAACGAATTCCCTTCCTCGAGGAGCTCGTCGACGCTCTCCGACTCCGCGCTGGCAATGTTGGATAGTCCCTGCAAATCTCCCGATTGCCCACCCGAGCGTGATCTCGCGCGAGTGATGTCCGATATATCCACGCTGGGGCTCTTCTGCGCGGGGCTTCTCTTAGTCCTTGGGGCGCGACTCTTTTTCGGCGCGGCTTTGTGCCGGGCGGAGACCTTGGCCTTCGCGGCCGCCCTTTTCGGGGCTGGCTTCCTGCGGGCTGACTTCTTTTTGGAAGCTGCGATCTTCCTGACTGGCTTCTTTTGTGCCTTTTTCTTCGCCGTCTTTTTCTTCGACTTTGCTGGTTTCTTTTTGCTAGCCATACGCGCAGTCTACCACCGGGGTGCTATTGGGAGGCAAGAGGCGGAACGTTTCGCAATCAAGATCATCACAATTAAGATCAGGGGCGCTTAAAATCGCAGGGTTCTTGTACCATCGCTGCGGATACGGATTTGAAATCAAATGGATATTTATCTGATCGACGGAACTTACGAATTGTTCCGCCACTTTTTCGCGGTGCCGCCTGCGGCCGACGTGAACGGACAGGAAATCGGCGCCGTGCGCGGCGTTCTGAATTCGGTTTTGTCCATGATCAAGCGCGGCGCGACCCACATCGGCGTGGCCACCGATCATGTCGTCGAGTCGTTTCGCAACGAACTTTATCCCGGATATAAAACCAGCGAAGGCGTGGCTGCGGAATTGCTCTCGCAGTTCCCTGTTCTCGAGCAAGCGCTGGAAGCCATGGGCGTCATGGTGTGGCCTATGGTTTACTTCGAGGCCGATGATGCACTCGCTTCCGCCGCCGCAAAAGCCGCCCGGGACGAACGCGTGACGCAGGTGCTCATCTGCACGCCGGACAAAGATCTCAGTCAGTGCGTGGCTGGCACGCGCATCGTGCAACTGGACCGCAGGCGCGAGATCCTGCGCGACGAAGCCGGCGTAATCGCTAAATTCGGAGTGGGGCCACAATCGATTCCGGATTATCTGGCAGTGGTCGGCGACGATGCCGATGGCTTCCCCGGTTTGCCGGGATGGGGCGCGAAAGCGGCAGCTCTTACGCTATCCCAGTATGTCCACCTGGAAGACATCCCAAAAGACTGGCGGAAGTGGCATCCGTCCATCCGCAAAGCCCGCCCGCTGTCCGAATCGCTGTTCAACGCCTGGGACGATGCGCTTTTGTTTCGCACCCTTGCTACCCTGCGACTCGACGCGCCAGTCTTCGATACGGTCGAGGATCTTCGCTGGCGAGGACCGCGGCCGGACTTTGAGGAATTCTGCGTACGACTGAAGTCTCGCGAGCTTTATGGTCGAGTCCAGTCGGCGAAACCGGCCGCATCAGCCGGATAGTGCTCCAATGAGGAAGGTTCAATCGCACGCGACGCTCGTCGTACCGTAGCGGGCACCATCTTGGCCAATACAACTGAGCTCGATCGCGTCTCCGTCAGGGCAGTTCGTTAATTTCCAGCGGAATGCCTCTCACCAGCCTGCATTGCCCGTTCCGCGCACAATGTTGAAGGCGCCACCGGCTGCGTTGTTCAGTCCACCCGAGGCAGCACTGTTTACGACGACCCCGCTCATCGTCACCGTGCCATTCGCGTTACCGTCCACCGCGACGCCCCAGGTGCCGGCGCCGGTAACAGTGATGTTGCTCAGAGAGACATTATTTGTCGCGTTAGGCCCTCTGAACTCGATGCCCGAGAACGTAGAGTCCTGGATATCCAAATTTTGAATGGTGATGTTGCCGGCAGCGAGTGACCCATCAATGGGATAGATCGACAGTGCCCCATTGTGGTTGCCGAAAGGACCTCCGGCCCGGATGAGGGTGGTACGCAAAATGCTCGTCGTGCCGGTAAAGGGAGTCACGGTGAACTCATTCGCCACAAGAACCCCCGACTCGATGATCGTGTCATAACAGAGGTTGTCCTCGAACGTGTTATTCCCGCCGCCGAACACCACGTAGCAGGAGGCGTTCCAGGGCAACTGAACGGTGTTGGACTGGAACGTGCTGTTGTTGGTCGGGCCGTTCCCGCAACTCGCCCTTGACGAAACTCCGAGTGCGTTATCACCCGTGTAGCGCAGTTCCGTGTTCTGCACGGTCGAATTGGTTGTGCCGCAGTTGAAGTTCACGCCGTCCGCGAATGTATCTCTGATCCTGCTGTTTCGTATGATGAGGCCGCTGGTGTTGTGTCCCACCCAGTAGCCGTTGTTCGCGTGTTCGACCCACATCCCGTCGATCACCGACCCGGGGCCGGCGGTTCCATCAAATCCTCCGATCTTGTTCGTGTCGGATCGGAAGGTCGCATCTCCAAGCAGCGCGAAATTCTTGAAGGTGCAATTCGCCGCCTCCGCAGAGGGTGCCGCGCCGACTCCCGAGAGCGAGGAGTACCACATGCCGGCGCCCTGGATCGTAACGTTATTTGCCCTGAGTCGTCCAGGCCCTAATGTCGTGAATGTTCCTTGCGGGATGTAGAGGACCTTGCCCTGGGATTGGGCCATGTTGATGCAGTTTTGGATATCGGCGGAAGAATCGTTCACGCCGCTTGGGTCCGCTCCGCAATCCGTGATCGAGAGCGATCCGGCCGGTTGCGGGATGGGCGAGCCGACCTGTTCGAGATCGATGAGGTCGATCACATAGTAGGGCGCCGTATCGTCGGCGTCCTGCTGCAGCGTGACGGTCGCGCCGGCGGGAATCTGTTGCAGCAGGGTGTGGGCTTCGTCGTAGAAATGATGGGCGGTTGCGGCGTTCGGTACTTTCGGGTTTTCGTAGGCCAGGCGGTCATATGCCCACGAGTACCTCGAGGTCACCGCAAGCTTCTGTTGGAAGGCGCCGTTCACATAGAGGCTCAGGGTCGCGTTGATGCCCGTGCCGTTTGCGCTGTCGGGTATGGAATAGCGGACGACGATAGAGTTTGCCGGCTGCAGGGCGGTGAACGTCACGTGCTGACCGGTTCCCGTGAGCTTTACGGCTTCGCGTCCCGAAGCTTCGGCGGCCATGTTGTTCAGATCCCTATTGGGGCCGATGAGAGTTCCGGTATAGGAGGCGCTCTCGGCTTCATATTCAATGTAGGGCAGCGTCGCGCCCCGAGTGGCAGGGGGGCGGCGGGGGGCGGCGGGGGCGGCGGACTTCCTGCCGAATTATTGACGCTGAAGGAGACGGCCGCACTGGTGGCCGTTTGTCCGCCTCCGGTGGCCTCGGCAGTCAGCGAATGGCTGCCGTTAGAAAGACTTGTCGTATCCAGCGAAAGGCTGAACGGCGCAACTGTTACTGCCGACCCGGCGCTGGCTCCATCCACGTCGAACTGGACGCTGGTGGTATTGGCCGACGCACTGGTCGTGACGGTAATCGTTCCGGAAACGGTCGCACCCGAGACCGGCGATGTGACAGACACAGTTGGGGCCGGGTTGCTCGGAGCCGGATTGCTAGGGGCCGGATTGGTTGGCGCTGAGCTGGTTGGGGCCAGGTTGTTGGCGCCGGCACTCGCACCGCCGCCGCAACCCGCACAAGACAGCGCCACGACCAACATCAAGCACAACCAAATTAAGGACAACCGGCGGACTGAGCCCGGCTGGGCGCTTGATCTCCAGACGAGCCTGGGGGGCGAACTCATTGAGCCTTCCTGCCTTTGATTAGATGGCCGGTTTCACGGTGATATCAGTGTAGGTATCACCGTGCGACAACGACCAGATTACAAAGGTACAACGGCCCCGGTGGAACCCGAATTTGTGAGTCACATCTTTGTGTGTCGCATCTTTGTGTGTCGCCTCAGGGAGCCGCTTTGAACGTGGCCATCTGCATTACCCACGCCGTCGACTTTTTCAGAGGCGCAGTCACACTGTAACTCCCGGTGCTGCTCACGATCTCGTCCTCGCCGAGGTTTCCGTAATAGTCGATCATGCGCAGCGTCAGGCCGCTTCCCGCCCCGCTGAACCCGTCGCCATTGTTCCCCGCCCCAACAATCAGCTCGTTCGCCGCCGTCGTCGTCGCCGCCGCGCTGCTCGCTGTCGCGCCTGTCCCCACCCCCGCCGCCGTCACATCCAGCGGATTGCTGGTATCCAGTCCGCTGTACTCCATAATCCGCATGTCGGGATAGGCTGCCGCCTGGTTGAACGTCACCGTCACCGTGTTGCTGCCCGCAGCGATCCCCTTGGCATAGAAGATTGCCTGCCGCAGCCCGCTCCCGGTCGCCGTTCCTCCTGCCTGGCTATAAATGTTTCCCTGGCTATCCGTGACCATACTTACCAACGAGGTGACGTCACCCCATCCCACCACCACCACATTCAAGTCGCCCGCCTTCTGCGTGAGCGGGTAACTCACCGACAACGCCGTATTCTTCGCCTGCAGCGTGTTCGGACCCGAACCCGACTGCACAAACGCGATCCCTGTTCCGCTCCCCGATGCCGCGGTGGTGTAGGTGTAACCGTTGGTCAACGGCCCGCTCCGGCCGTCTGTGTTGGTCACTACCACATTCACCGCGCCCGCGGCGTGCGCCGGCGGCGTCGCCGTGATCGTTGTGCTGCTGACCACAGTCACACTGGTCGCTGCTGTGGTGCCGAACGCCACCGTCGCTCCCGCCAGAAAACCCGTGCCGGTGATGGTCACCGGCGTTCCCCCCGCCGTCGTTCCCGAGGCTGGCGAAACCCCACTCACGGTAGGCGCCGGATTGGCCGATCCCTGCCCGCTCGCTCGGAACGTGGCCATCTGCATCAACCACGGCGTCGCTGACGCTACTCCCGCCGTCGCTCCGTAGCTCCCCGTGCTCGTCACTCCCTTGTCTTCCGTAATATCTCCAAACGGCGTGATCAGCCGGTTCGTGAACCCGCTCCCCGCCGCGTTGAACCCGTCCGCCGTCATCCCCGCCCCAAAGATCAGTTCGTTGGCCGACGTCGTGGTCGCCGTTCCGCTGTTCGACGTCGTTCCCGTCCCCACTGCCGCCGCTGTTACGTCCAGAGGATTGCTCGGGTCCAGCCCGCTGTACTCCAGCACTCGCACGTCCGGATAAATCGCCGCCCCGTTGAATGCCACTGTCACCGTGTTGCTTCCTGCCGCGACGCTCTTTGCGTAGTAGATTGCCTGCCGCAATCCCGTCCCTGTCGTCGTCGCTCCCGCCTGCGAGTACGCATTACCCCGGCTGTCTGTCACCGTACTCACCAGCCGCGTCGTGTCGTTCCATCCGACAACAACGATATTGGTATTCCCAGCGGTCTGGGCTGCCCGATAAGCCACCGCCAGCGATGTCACCGGACTAAACGATTGCGCCGAGTTCACCTGTACAAACGCGATCCCTCCGCTTCCGCCCCCGCCCGATGCCGGGGTGGTGTAGGTGTAACCGTTGGTCAACGGTCCGCTCTGGCCGTCCGTGTTGGTCACTACCACGTTCACCGAACCGGCCGCATGCGCCGGCGGCGTCGCCGTGATCGATGTGCTGCTCGCCACGGTCACACCGGTCGCCGCCGTACCTCCGAACGCCACCGTCGCGCCCGCCAGAAAACCCGTGCCCTTGATGGTCACCGGCGTTCCCCCCGCCGTCGTTCCCGAGGCAGGCGAGACCCCACTCACCGTCGGCGCCGGATTCCCCGGGGGCGGCGGAGGTGGGTTGGTACCTGACGAAAGCGGAATAAAACTGAAACTCCGCACGAACATGTAGCGGGTAACGTTGGGGGTGGCAAGACCACCCCAGCCAGTGCTGTTCGTTCCCCAGTGGTTAATCATGGCGAGAGCTGGGGTTTGCGGGACGACGCCGGTGTGCGTCGACACCAGCACGCCGTCGACGTAGAAGTTGATTGAAGTCGACGTCCACACGCACTTGTAAGAATGAAAGCCTGCCTCGGGTGCGAAGGGTGCTTGCGAGGAGGTCGATTGCTTCGTGTTCACGCTGGTCCAGGTTGTCCACCACAGCGTGCCGGGATTCTGTCCTTCAATCTCCGGGCTGTCGATCTCGGTCTGGGAGTTGTTCACAAACACGAAGCCCGAGCTGATCTGCCCGGAGACGGCTACACCGGATCCCGTGGGCGTGCTTGAAGTCGAAGAAGCGCGCATGATCCACTCATAGGTCCCGAAGCCGAGGGCATTCTTGGATTGCAGCTCGCCGCCAACCGAGGCGATCCCGCCGCTCGAGTTGTAGGTCTGCGTGACTTTGATGCGCAGCATCCCGGTAGAGAAGTCGAGACTCGAAGGAACAAACGTGCCACCGCCCGGGGCGTTCCAGTTGGAGGGGGTCCATTTAGAAGTGTCGAGCGACCCGCTGGAAAAATTGTCGAAGAACGTCGCGCCAGGCGGAGCCGTCTGGGCGCTGACCTGCAACGCGCCGTTGACGAGGAGAAAAGTTAGTAAGACTAAAACGAAGATCCTCATCATGAAAACCTCACTCTTGTACGGGAGATAGGGATCGGCGGACCAATCCCTTTTTGGCCAGAGGGACAGCGGGGCCTTAGGAAAGCTTTAAATTTCCGATAGCTGAGTTCTTGAAGATTTACGCTCAGCGTGCCAGTTCGAAACGCAGCGGCGGCCTATCCGAAAGAAGGCAGGGATCGGCGACCCGCTTATACTTCGTTACGATGAAAACTAATGCCACATCCACAACCAGCAGGACGTGGCTGAACTGGAACCCCGACGCAGTTGCCTTCAAACAGTTTTTACCGAGTCCACATCAGGACTCGGACAGAACTATCGGTTCGATGAAGTAGCGGCCCGGGAATACTAGCAAAGATCGGGCAAAAAGTCTCCTATAGACGGTCTTGAACACGGCTACTGGCGGGCTTTTTGGCCTAATACGTGGGCAAATACCGCATAATTAGGGCACTTGAGAAGCGTGCCGGCACCAATGGCGCACGGATAGCCTAAATCGGGAGACTGGCCTGTAGATGACATCTGGGTCGGCGGTGGGCTTAACGATCTGCAGAACTCAGACTGGGCCACCAACCTCGATTTGCAACGTTTGATTCCGAGTTGCCCGCGAATCGGGAGCAATCGATCACTTCTATAAGCCGACTTCTCAGGACCAATCCCGCCGTGGAAGCCGGATAGCTTCCGGGTTGCGGACCACTGCACCGGGAGTCTCGCCGTCGTGCTGTTCACGTCGGAGCGAGCGGCCAGCAGTTGATCGGGGACCTGAATGCATGTACTCTTGACCGTCTTAATTGGCCTCTTCAGGCCTGAGAAGCTGAACTGAAGCCTGACCATGGGAACGCTGTCGAAATCTTCAGAAATAGCGATTCAAATCGCAGAATACGAAGCCGTTAGATCGCGACACAAGAGCATCGAGCCCGAGCACTTTCTCCTGGGTATTCTCAGCCTGGAAAAAGTATTCGATGCTGGTGCCCAATCGCAGTTCCAGCTGAGTCCCGATGCGGTCGATTCAGTCCGGATTGAGTTTGAACCGTTGCAGTCCTTTCTGCGGGCAAAAGGCGTAAATCCTACCCTGATGCGCCGATCCCTTCGCGAGCTGCTTCGGAAATACGTTTCTGCCAAGTTGGAGCAAGCCGGGACCGTCCCACGACCATCGGCCAAAATCCAGGATCTGTGTGTGCGTGCGGCGGGCGTCACGGATGCAATGAAGTCGCCCGACATCCGCATCGAGCACTTTCTGATCGCCTTGATCGAGGACAAGACATCCGGGATACCGGGGCTTTTGCAGGAATTGCATCTCCGTCCAGAGGAGTTGGCTGCGGAGGTCAGGTCATTGCGAACGAGTCGGGCTACACATGCGATTCGCGTAGTGAATGCCACGGACGCGACCCTGCCGGAAGTTCCGCTGCGTGATGTCTCACTGGCAAAAACGGAAATCCTGGAAGCGGTTGATGCGACACAATCGATGCAAATGGCGCCACCGTCGACTAAGGCGTCGGCCAGCCGTTTTACCCTGTTATGCGAGCTGCCCTCGCAGATCGAGAAAGAAACCCGCATCGAACCGATTCTGCATCGGTTCTTGACTGGATTGATTGAGGCGATTCCAGGAGCCACCGGCGGAGCCGTGCTGATGAAGGGCCGCAATGAAGAGGAACTTCTCCTCAAAGCCCATGTGTCGCAGGACGAACCAGCGGTGAACCTGGCGGCCGCGTGCCAAGCCATGGAAACCCGGCAGGGATTCATTTCAAGACTGGAGACGGATTTGGATCCAGAGGAGCCGGCATTCAGCACGTATGCCCCGATGGTCATGTATGCGCCGATGGTATGGAAGGGCGAGGTCCTGGGCGTCATGTGCGTGGATGGTGCAGACCCTCGCTATTCATTCGAGAGCGATGACCTGAAGATCTTGGTGGCGGTGGCGCAGCACGCCTGCCTGATCATCAATGATTTGCAGATGCAGGAAGATCTCAAGCGCAACGCAGCTTTATTGGAGCGCTTGTTGACGAACTTCTCGCCCAAGGTGAGGTCACGGCTGCTGGAAAGGGCACGACGCGGCAGGCTGCAACTCGGCGGGGAGCGCTCTGAGGTCACGCTCCTGTTTTCCGACATTCGAAACTTCACAAATCTGTCCGCCGGGATGGACACCGAAGATGTGCTTGAAATGCTCAATCAGTGTTTTTCTGTATCTGCCGATTCGATATTCAAGTTCGATGGAACCATCGATAAGTTCATCGGCGACGCCGTCCTGGCGGTTTTTGGAAGTCCCGACCCAGACCCGCAGCAGCACAGCAACGCTCTACGAGCAGCGTTGAAGATGCAGGAGGCGATGGGTCAGTTGAACCGTCAACGTACGGCGCGCGGGCAGAAGACCTGCGAAATCGGCATTGGCATCCATTGCGGTGAGGTGCTGCATGGATTCGTGGGTGCCGCGGAGCTTATGGAGTTCACGGTCATTGGTGACGTCGTCAATCGGGCATCGCGCTATTGTTCGGCGGCGAAAGCGGGAGAAGTCTTGATCAGCCCGGAGTTGTATCAACGGGTTTGGCAACGTGCCGAAGCGTCGCAGACCACCATTCAAACTAAGCACGAAGGACCTTTGCTCGCCTACAAGGTCAAGGGTCTTAAGGAGCAAGTGAAGCGGTACGCCTAGTATTCGGACCCTATGGAAAAAGATCCAAAGAGTTTCGTTCGGAAGCAGGATGGTCGGATCGCTCGTCCGGGGCCGCCGCGGCTTCACTCACAGCTCGCGATAAAGGCGGGAATATGAAGTATTGCGCCAATTGCAAGACTGTCTACCCGGCCGACTTCCAGTGTTGTCCCAAAGACGGGAGTGCGCTCAGCAGCAGCTCCGAGTTGCTGCCTGGAATGGTGATCCGCGACAAATACCAGATCCTGCAGCAGATCGGGTCAGGGGGGATGGCCACGGTGTACCAGGTTCGCCATCTGGCCTTCAATGAAATCCGCGCCATCAAGCTCATTAATAGCCAGCTCGCCGATGGCGACCAGTTCAACAAGAGGCTCAGGGCGGAAGCTGTAATCGCCCGCAAACTTCAGCACCCCAATGCGGTCCACGTGGAAGATCTCGACCGAACCGAAGATGGACGGCCGTTCATCGTGATGGAGTACGTTGAAGGGCAGAACCTGAGAACTGTTATTCGCCGCGAGGGCCCGCTACCGACGTTGCGCGCGCTGCGCATTGCCGCGCAGGTGGTCTCGGCGCTTGCGGCGGCGCACAAGTTGGGGATCATCCATCGCGACATCAAGCCGGACAACATCCACCTCATTCGTCTGCCAGACGGAAGCGACTTCGTGAAAGTGTTGGACTTCGGGATTGCGAAATTCACCCAGGGTTTGTCGTCCAGCGCTCTCACCGGCTCCGGATTGGTGGTTGGCACTCCCCAGTATGTCTCCCCGGAACAGGCGATGGGGAAGCAAGCAGGCGATCTCGATGGACGATCCGACCTCTACACGCTTGGCATAGTTCTCTACGAGATGGTAACCGGCCGAGTTCCGTTCGACTCTGACACCCCGGTGGGGTTGCTGGTTCATCACCTTCACACCGCCCCAGTTCCTCCCGATGAGCTGCGACCCGACCTGGGTATTCCCCCATCGCTTTCGGAATTACTGATGAAGGCTTTGCGGAAGAATCCAGAGCAGCGTTTCCGCAATGCCGACGAAATGCTCAACGCGATCACTACGTTGGAAGCGCAAATCCAGCGGGTTCCGGAGACCGGAACAGTGGAAAGTGCAGCGGCGTTGATCAACCCGCCAGAAGAGAATCGGGAGCTGGGTTTCCAAAATGCCACCGAAATGCTTAGCGCGATCACCCCCATGGAACAGCCAGTCCGGCTGGTTCAGTGGACTGGGATGGTGGAAGCCGAAGCGCCGCTGATCAGTCCGCGGGAAGAGAGTCCGGAGCCGGGTTTTCGCAATGCCGACGGAATGCTTAGCGCGATTGTCCCCGTGGAGCAGCCGGTGGTTGCGATGGAGGTGCCGGACGAAAGCCCGGAGCTGCTTTTCCGCAAGACCCACGGGACGCTTGCGGCGATTCCTCCGGTGGAGGAGGAAGTCAAGCAGGTTGGGAATATCGGAACGGTATTGACGAAAGCGCCGGAAAAGAGTGTGGAGGCGGTTTTCCCCAACGCCGACGAGATGCTCAACTCGATTCCTTCCGTCGAGGAGCCAGTAAAGAGGACTGAGGAGATAGAAGGTAATCCGGATCTGTATTTCGAGGGAACGCCCAACCTGATTCCGTCCGCGGAGCAGCCGGCCCACGCGGTTGAATCGCCCGCGACCCAATTGATAAAGGCGCCAGAGGCGAGTCCGGGGCCACGTTTTAGCGAAATGCCCAAGCTGATTCCGCCCGCGGAGGAACAGGTTCGCTGGGTTGAACCGCCCCCAACCGTATTGATGAAAGCGCCGGACGTTGGTCGTGACACGACCACACCGCCGGCGACGGACCCAATCCCGTCAGAGTTCCAGGTTGCTCGATTGGAGTCGCCGGGCCTTCGCGACCCAACTGTGAAGTGGGCAGCGCCGCCGGATCCGCCGCGGAACCCCATGTGGCCGCGGGAAGCCCCCATATTGCGCAATACCCGCGCCGCCTACAGGCCCCCGGCTTCCCGCCGCACGATGTATATCGGAGTAGGGGTGTTTGCCGCTGCGTGCCTGGCGCTCTTGACCATTTACCAATGGCGGGGCGCGTCGCCAAAACCCTCCGGACAATCCGCGCAGGAATTGCATGATCAGAGCGTTCCAGGCGCCGGGACGTCAAATCCACCTGCAACCCAGGTCAGCGGGGGGCTGCAAACCACAGCGACGCAGCACTCTACCCCTGCCACGCATTCCATTCCGACATCGGACGCTGGCGTGACTCCGTCGAGCAGTCCGGCGATTCTCGGAGAGCCGGAAAAACTAGCCCGAATCAAGGATCTTGTGTCCCAGGGATGGGCGCTTTCTGACAGTGGCGAATACGCAACCGCGATCGACAAGTTCGACTCTGCCCTGAAACTGGATCCTCAGAGTTCCGAAGCCAAAGCTGGCAAACGTCGAGCCAAGGAGCGCCTGCAACTGGAGCAAGCGCTGCCGCTGCCCACCGAGACTAAATAAATGGGAAAGCTCCAGTTCACCTGTTCAGTTTTCCTGATCCTTCTGGCCCGCCTGGCACCTGCCCAGGTTCCGACCGCCCACGACGGTGAACTCGCACTTGGTTTCGCGCACAGCCGTGCAGGTCAGACCACCACTTGGTTCGTGGACTACGTGGAGCACGCCGGGGAGCCGGCGTTTCGCATTTCCGTGCATCATTTCCACGCCGAGTGTGCCGGATACCTCTACATCGGGAAGACCAAGATTGCCTACGCTCCCGTCTTCTCTCCAGGACAGAAAGACGCCTTCCAGGTTGCACGCAGCGACCTCAATGGCTCATCGCCACGGTATTCTGGTTTTAGCTTCACCGTAGGCACCAAGACGCAGCAATTCGCTTTTCTGAGTGAACCCGTCAAGCGCGCTGCCTCCGCCCAGGACGCCCGCGAACAGTTGATGCTTTTTGTCAGTCTGATGATGTCCGATTTCGACTTGGCTCAAACCGAGTTCGGCCGAATTGTCGCGGGCTGGCAACCGGCTTTCTCGCCGGCTGGCGCTCCCAGGCAAGCGCCGGGCGTTCCCGGCATCAGGGTTTTCTCGCCACGGGGCGTGGCGGAAGGCAAGCTGGTGGATTCGACCAGGGACTCGCTGGAAGTAGTGGGTGTTGTGGCGCAACCGACCCCGGTGCGGGGGGTACTGATGAATGGCCAGCCCATCGTGACCCGCCAGATCAGTCCGAATATTGTCGAATTTCAGAGTGTCCCGGTGCTGTTGCAGAACGGTGCGACTGCGATAAATCTGTTGAGCATTTGTGATTCTGGACAATCGCAACTCATGTTCACCGTCCGGAAGCCGACGATAACTTTCGCAACCACCCCACTTCGGACCCCGGATGCCACGGCTAACGTGAAGGGGACGCTGATCGGGTACGGCGAAATCGAACGAGTTGAGCTCGATAGCAAAGCTGCGACGTTGACCCGTAATCCCGACAACTCCGTGGGGTTCGAGACTCCCGGCATTCCTGTCGATCTGGGAAAAAACACTCTTCAAGGAACCATTGTAAGCGCCGACGGCGCCCGGCACTTATTCTCGGTCGTGGTCGAGCGCCGGCCTAGATTGAGTCTGGATTTCGTACGACGCGCCATTCAGACACTGTCCCGGACCCGGCTCCTGGAGTTGCTGGACCAGTATGGTGTCGATTTCCAGTTGGATGAGGGAACCACGAAACAGCTGCGGGCTGCCGGTGCTGATCAGGCCCTGCTGGAAGCCATCGGTGAGGCTGCGCACTGATGCTTCCGATTAGAACGCCGGGTTTGGGCTTCTAGTGCTGCGAGGTATCAGGAGGTTGTTGGGTAGTGCCCGTCGATGAACCGGCGCCGGCGGTAGCTGAGGAAATCGCGCTGTTGGTTGCGGGCGCCGTATTCATATCGTGCAGCTGCTTGACAATTTTATCCAGCCTGGAGCGAAGCTCCTCAAGCTGTTCCCGCAAAGCCTTGGAGTTCCCGGAGATCTGGTCGGCGCAGGTGTCCGAATCTGCGGTTTGTTGCTTCAGAGTCGTATCCACGTGCTGAGCCCAGGCTGAGATCTGTTTCACATTGTCGGCGGTCTGCTCAGAGTTGGCCTGGAGAGCTGCCAATTTCTCATCAAAACTCTGCTGCATGCGTGTCATCTGACTTCCCAGCAGCTTTACCTGCTCTTCCAATTGAATCGTTTCTTTATTGGCACCGTAAGCAGGAATACCCCAGGCCAACATCAGCAACACTAGAACTGCCATTGTTGTATCGCGCTTCATCTTTGATTTCCTTGATTTCCTTGCCGGCAGGGGTGAAACCCCCTGCATCCGGCCATAAAGCCTACTCCGAAAACAAGTATTGTCAACTTTCGACGAGGGCATGGAAAAGATTAGAGAAACTTGGTGGCGGCGCGTGGACTCGAACCACGGACCTACGGATTATGAGACCGTCGCTCTAGCCACCTGAGCTACGCCGCCACTTTCATCTACAACAACTTACACGGATTACGCCGTCCATGCGGTTGGGATGGAGCATGGTCGTCGCCGGGCGGAATTCTGGTGTGAATCGCCGGGCATTTTTCGTTCGCCGTCACACCGATTGTAGATGGTGAGCCGCGATAGGCGCAACGTATGGGCATTCTGAATGGAACATTCGCTGTGCAGCCGCACCTTTTCATCTACAACCACCGAATCGGTTTCACACTAGGAATGCTTTCCAGCCAGTTTGGTTGCGACCGCAGTAAAGCCGGCGGCGAAGACGTTGTTTCCGATCTGCGCAACCACAGCGTCGCGTTCGGCTCCTACTACTTCGAAATCGGCCCACCACTCCGCGAATGTGCGGTTGCCTTGGGTAACACGACGCAGGCGTACGCCCGCTACGTAGCCACGAACCGGCAGAGTACCCTCTATTATTTCGTAGGTGAAGACGTAGTTCAGGTCATCCATGCAGAGCAGAACTTCCCGTACAAAACCCTCGGTCAGTGTGAGGCGGCGCACGCAGCCGACCTGATCGCTCGGCCGGCCATCTTCGATCAAGCTGTGTTTGATTCCGGGATGATACGAAGGCATACCGTTGTAGTCACGCATGATCTTCCATACGTCTTCAACAGGCGCATCGATCACCGCGCTTATGTAAACCGTGTTCGGCATTTTCCCTCCGGTGTTAAAACGTGATTCGCTTGAAATCCTGGGTTTGCTTTGTGATGGCCTTTTCGGTGGGAAGCCGCTCCATGGAACTTGCGCCGTAGAAGCCATGACAATGGCGAGTCTTGCTGAGCACGAGTGCGGCGTCGGCGGGCTCAGCGATCGGTCCTCCGTGGCAAAGCACGATGATATCGGAGCGTACGTCGAGTGCGGCTTCGGCGATGGCATCGATCCGGCCGGCGCAGGTCTCTAGCTCTAGTGCGGTTCCTGCACCGATCGTGCCGCCGGTGGTAAGGCCCATGTGGGCGACAAGAATGTCCGCGCCGGCTTTGGCCATGCTGGCCGCCTGCGACGGATCGAAAACATAAGGAGTCGTCAGGAGGTCCTTTTCGTGGGCCAGGCGGATCATCTCAACCTCCAAGCGCGTAGCTCATTCCGGTTTCTTCCAGATTCTGCCGGAAGACTCCGTCGATCAGTCCGACGGTGGGAAAGTTTTGCACGCCAGAAAAGCCGATCGCAGCGACGCTGTCGAGGAAGTTGTCGAACTGGCAAAAAGGATCGGTGCCATTTACCCCCGCGAGCACGGGCGTCTTCTTGACCACAGGCAAGACTTCCTTAGCCATTTCCATCACGATGTCGTTGGCATTGCCGTAAGCCAGCAGTCCGGAGAGCGAACCCCGGCCTGCCATGCGGTAGCGGCCAGAGTTATAGATCACAATCAGGTCGATGCCACCCGCTTCTTCGCACTTGGCTGACAACCCGGTGCCCGCTCCGCCGCCGATAATCGGCTGGCGGCGGCGAACCATTTCCCGATACTTCGCTAACAATTCCTCACGCGGAAAATGTGGCATGCGCTATTTCCTTAAGGCCGTGTTCGCCTGGGCAATCGCAAGGAATTCTTCGACTGCCGCCTGCGCGAACTGGGGGTCGTTAATGTGGTGCGGAATCTGCCGTATCTTCCGCCGGCTCGTCTGCTTCAGTTCGGTGGTCAGCGTCTCGAACAACGCTGCATCCGCAGTTGGATCCCAGAAAGGTTGTTCAGGAGCATCCAGTGCCGAAACGCCGCCTGTGGGCAACAGAAACCTCACTTCTCCCTCGCACTGATTGAGCCGCTCGGCGATCCACCGGGCCTGACGGACATTTTCATCGACCGTAGTTCGCATCAGGGTGATCTGCGGGTTGTGCCGGTAAAACTTCCGTCCCTTATAGCGTTCGGGCACGGTCTCAGGCGCCCCGAAGTTCACCATATCGAGGGCCCCGCAGGAACCAACATAGGGGGTGTGAGTGCGAGCTACGGCGCCAAAGCGGTCGTCGGTGCAGGCGAGCACGCCGCCGAACAAGTGATCGCACACCTCGGTGGTGGTAATGTCGATTACGCCGCCAAGATAGCCATCTTCCAGCAGCTTTTCCATTGACTGGCCGCCGGTGCCGGTGGCATGAAAGACGATGCAGTCGAAGCGGTCAGCGAGCAGCCGGGAGATCTGCTGAACGCAAGCCGTAGTCACGCCGAACATGGTGAGCCCAATGGCGGGGCGCTCCTCACTTGCCTCCGGGACAGAGTGCAGCATCATGCCCGCGACCGCGTGTGCTGCGTTGCCGAGCACGCGGCGTGAGATCCGGTTCAGGCCTGTCATGTCGGTCACGGAATAAGCCATCGTGATATCACAGGCACCGACATACGCGGAAACATTGCCCGAGGCCATCGTCGAAACCATCAGCTTGGGAACACCGCAGGGCAGGGCTCGCATGGCACGCGTGATCAAGGCTGTGCCGCCGGACCCGCCCAGGCCCAGCATGCCGCCAATGTCATCGCGACTCTTGACGAAACGCTCAAACGCATCGCTCATTGCAGCAATTGCAGTTCCCCGGTCTCCGGTGAATACCGCGCTCCGGGATTGTGGGTGATACGCGGCGATGTCTTCCGGCGAAAAATGTACCGGCGTGGCTGCAGGGACCGAACTGCCCGAGGTGGAGAGATCTGCCAATGTTACGGGCACTCCGACAGCTTCGAGCAGAGTACAAACATAGATAGCTTCGTCGCGCTTGGTGTCGAGGGTGGCCGCAACCCAGACTCGCTTGGTTGTCTCCATGTCGCGTTTGGCCTCCCTGGACGTCGGCCCGAAAGTATATCCCGGAACCGGATGGGCGCAACGCAATGCTCCGCCACTTTTTGATACGCTTCATGCTGAATACCAAGTCACGCGAGGCTAACCATGAAACTGATCCCTATTCTTCTCTTCTGTCTTTTAGCTCTGTCTCCGCTCGCGCATAGCGCGGCCCAGCCACAAGTTTTTTCCACGGCGGCGGGGCCGGTCACCATCACGCCACTGAATCATGCCAGCACATTGATCGAGGCGGGGGGGAAAACCATCTACCTGGATCCCGCCAAACCGGTGAAATTCTCGGAGCATGCCAAAGCGGACCTGATCCTGATAACCGACATTCACGGGGACCATATGGATCCCGATTCGATTAAGGACATCAGCAAGGCCGGCACGGACATTCTGGCGCCGCCCGCCGTGGTCCAGACCGTGACCAGCGCCAAGCCGATCGCCAATGGGGAAACCAAAACCTGGGGCGGTTGGACCATCGAAGCTATTCCTGCTTACAACCTGAAGCGCGGCCCGGAGCCGGGACAGCTCTTTCATGACAAGGGACGCGGCAATGGTTACGTCCTCACTTACGGCGGCAAGCGTTTTTATTTCTCGGGCGACACCGAAGGCGTGCCCGAGATGCGCGCGCTGAAGAACATCGACGTGGCCTTCGTGTGCATGAATCTGCCCTACACCATGCCTCCCGAAGAGGCGGCGGACGCGGTCCGGGCGTTTCACCCCAAAGTTGTCATTCCCTACCACTATCGCGGGTCCGATCTTTCCGTGTTTCAAAAAGGACTGGCGGGGTCCGGGATTGAGGTGCGGCTGCTGGAGTGGTATCCGAAGTAAGAACAGTTTCGGAATTGTGCTTTGACATTCGCGGCGGGAGAAGAGCGCTGGTGGCGCGCTCTACCCTTGACGACTCTGGTCACGAAAGTCAGGACCGCGGTGCCGACTTTACCGGTTACCTCCCAACATCCTTCAGTCGGGAAGATTACGCCGCTGGATTGAAATCCTGTTTCGCCATATCCGTCAGGTATATGTGCGCTCAACGGTGGAGCTGGTCCATCTAATCTTTTTCCTTGTATTGCAAGTTTGCCTCGTAGTCCCGCTCCTCGGTACCATCCGAATTTCATGCTTAGGTCCGGCGAATCCGGTCTGATCAATACAATGCCATCTGACCCAAGGCCGCCGACAAATAGGGCACCGTTCCAAGATGCGCTCTTTGAGCCGAAAAGAAGCTCCCCTGGTGGATCAGGTGCTTTACGGGGGATTGTCACGGGGCACTGTGTTGATTTGGCACTTCTGACCTGACCTCTCGCCGATGAGATGAGAGCAAGTGGAATAAGCAGCGTCGACATCAAGAATCGCCGGTTCATCCGCCCATCTTTCATCGGGTAGTGCCGCGATCTGAAACAGTTCGCTTGCGATCAGCGCGTCGCGGCGGCTTTTCGAGCCATCAGGCCGAAACCTTTGCTGC
Organism: Terriglobia bacterium; assembly: GCA_963841075.1. Taxonomy (GTDB): domain Bacteria; phylum Acidobacteriota; class Terriglobia; order Terriglobales; family Acidobacteriaceae; genus JAIQFF01. The sequence continues at coordinate 28,160 of CAWJBA010000010.1, read as the reverse complement.
GCGCGCTGCTCTCGAGAGCGGCCAGCTCGGTTCGCGAGGCTGAAACGTGGCCCGACTTTTTCTCTAACTCCGCAAGCGCGAGGCGGGCTTCAAATTCGACGCCCGCAAATTCGTAGGCTCGGGCTTCTTTCAATATTTTCTCCAACTGCACGCGGGACAATTCGGGCTGATCCGAAGTGAGCAGCACGCGCGCAAAGGCCAGATCGAACTGCAGGCGGGCGAGGCGATTCTGGCTCTGCCCGGCCAGCTTCCGGGTGGCTTCCACTTCTTTTTGCGCGTCCGCATGTTTCCCCTGGGCGAGCAAGGCCTGGGTGAGCACGATGCGGGCCGTGAGTTCGTCATCGGCTTCCTGCTCTTTACCGAATTCATCTTTGCATTTGAGCATGGCGGCTTCGGCATCGGCGGGATGACCTTCTTCGATGGCGAGACGAGCCAGTGCAATCTGGATTTCTGCCGCGTTCTGTTTCTCGCCCGCCTGGCTGTGCAGGGCCAGAGATTCTTCGTAAGACTTGTGCGCGGCCGCCAGATCGCCTCGATCGGTAAAAATATCTCCCAGTCCGCTGAGGACGTAGGCCACTGCGCTCTTGTCATCAATCTCCTGAGCGGTTGCCTTGGCCTGCTGATAAGTAGTCTCGGCGGCTTTCAGTTCGCCCTTCTGCCACGACACGTCGGCCAGATCGTTCAAGGCGCGGGCCACGCCGTCCTTGTCTCCGATGGCCTGGTAGTTGGGAACCGACTCTTCCAGAAATTGCCTGGCCTCGCGCAGGTTGCCTTGCAGAAGGTACACGTCGCCCAGGTTGTTGGAGGTAGCGGCCACGCCTTCGATGTCCCCGACCTGGTGGAACTCTTTGGCGGCCTGGCGCCACATCGCGGCTGCCCGGGCCAGATCGCCCTGCTGGAAGTAGAGGCCCGCCAAATCATTCAACGTTCGCGCTTCATTGTTGCGGTCACCCGCTATGGCATAGCTCTGCTGGGCGCTGACGCAGTCGCGAACCGCATCCGCAGGGGATGATGCTGCGCCGACCGAAGCCTGGCACAGGATGCCGTAGGTCCGGGCAACGAGAAGATGCGAACCCTGCGCGGTGCCTTTGTCGATCGCCCGCCGGGCGGCGGCTTGCGCCTTGACCAAATCCTGCGTCATCAATGCGGAGGCTTCGTTCATATCGATGCGCGGATCGTCTCCCGCAGGGGCAGGCAGACGACGAAGAGTCGCGAGAGTAGCCAATGCGTCGGCCGGTTTCACATGGCGCTGGGCTATTGCGAGACGCAAACCATAATCGAGGCTGTCGGGAAAGAGATTGAAGAGCGAGCGATAAACATCGACCGCTTTGGGCCAGTTTGCGATTGTCTCCTGATACTGTCCTTCGACCAGCAGACGCTCCTCTTGCGAGAGTTGTGCGGAGAGCTCGAGCGCGCGTTGGGCTTCGGCGCCGGACCTGGCTGTATAGCCCAGATGCGACCAGGCGCTCGACAAGGCGGAGTGCACCAGCGGATATTGCGGGTCGGCGGCCTCGGCTTCAACCAGCAGATCGCGGGCGCCAATAAAGTCGAAGGCCCACAGTTTGGCCCGGCCTTCCGCGTACAGCCGGACCGCCTTTTGATTGGAAGGCAGCGATGCCCGCACCGCGCTTGTTTCCCCGGATGCGGAACTTACGCCCAAGCTCTGCCGCAGATGAACTCCGGCCTGAGAAGCCAATTCGAACAGTTGCTCCTCACTGCCGGTCAGGGCTTCCTCGGCGATGGTTTCGCCGGCGGCCGTGTCCTGCAGGCGAACATCCAGGCGAAGTCGATTCGCACCCTTACCGGGCAGCAGCGTGTACGAGCCCAGCACGACTGCGTCGGCTCCCGGGTTGGTGTGCAAGCGTTCGAGAGTGGCTTTGGCCAGGGTATCTTCGTCGGCGAGAGGCAGTTCGCGTTTGGCCCGCGCCACGTCTTCGCCCGACACCAGGCGCAGTCCGCCGCCGCTGGCCAGTTCCGTGCTCAGCATTTCAGAGAAGGCGGTCGAAAGCCAGTTGTCTTCGGGACGTCCGGGCAGATTGCGGAATCCGAGCACGGCCACCGAGCGCCGGAGTCGTACCGGGCGTACCGTGCTGCCAGCTTCGGCGGTGGACGACGAAGACCGCGCCGCAGGCCGGAATTCGTAGACCGCGGCTCCGACGATCAGGGCTACCAGGGCTGCGACGATCCAGTAGCGTTCGTGCCGCGATGGGACTCCCGGTTGCCGGGAAGCCACGGACGGTTCCGACGGCGTGGCCAGATCGCTGGAGGCACTTGCCTCCAGCACGGTCACCGGCGCCACGAAGCGATAGCCCTTGCGGGGTACGGTCTCGACAAATCTGGGGGCATCGGCATCGTCGCGCAAAGCTTCGCGCAGTTTGCGCACAGCCACGCCCAGGCTGTTGTCGAATTCGACGAAGGTGTCCTGGGGCCAGAGCCGCTGGCGGACCTCTTCGCGGCTCACGATCTCTCCCGCTCGTTCCACCAACAGGACCAGCAAGCGGAAGGGCAAATCCTGCAGCTTCACTAGTGAACCGTTGCGAGTGAGTTTGCTCTGGGCGGGGTCCAGCTCGAACTGGCCAAAACGATATTGCGTGGCTCTTGGGACCGGGTTGCTCATGATCTTCGCCGGGAGCGGAGAGCTTCGGCAGATCTTATCAGGAAACGGCTCCGCGTGGCAGTTAAGGTGTCCGTGTAAATCCTTCAGGGACGGCCATTTCGCGGTTAATGCAGGTTTAAAGAGCAGTTTCATTGACGGGCCCCAATCCATTGCCTCAAATTGGCGCCTGCGGCTTCCGGTGGAATCTCTCGCGCCCGAGGCCGGCCGGCTGCCGGGGCGTCTCGCCTACCTACAGGTACAAAGGAGGTTGTGTGAAGAAATCGATGCTGGCCATGCTGGCGCTTCTCGCCGCCTTCACCGGTTTGGCGCCGGCAGACTCAGTCCCGTCCAAAGTGCACAACTACTACATCGCCGCGGACGAGGTCGAATGGGACTACGCCCCCGGTGGCGTGAACAAGATGATGGGTATGAAGTTTGAAGGCTACTCGAAAGTCTTCATTGAGCGCGGACCGCATCGCATCGGCACGGTTTACCGCAAGGCACTCTATCGCGAATACACCGATGAAACTTTTACCCAGCTCAAAGCGCGTCCCATGCAATGGGAGCACACCGGGGTTCTCGGGCCTATTCTTCGCGCCGAAGTCGGAGACACCATTCGGGTAGTCTTCAAGAACAACGCCGCCCACCCCTACAGCATGCATCCTCACGGCGTGTTCTATGACAAGGACTCCGAGGGCGCGGGATATGACGATGGAACCTCCGGCTCTGACAAAGAAGACGATGCCGTTCCACCCGGCAAGACTCATGTCTACACCTGGAAAGTGCCCGAGCGTGCCGGACCTGGGCCGAATGATCCCAGCTCGATCGTGTGGCTCTACCACTCGCACACCAATGAGTACAAGGATGTGGAGACCGGGCTGATCGGCGCGATCCTGATCACGCGTCGCGGCATGGCCGATGCGGAAGGCAAACCGAAAGATGTGGACCGTGAGTTCGTGTGCCTCTACATGTTGTTTGACGAGAACTCGAGCTGGTATCTCGATCACAACATTCAGACCTACACCAGCGATCCGAAGGGCGTCGACAAAGGTGAGTTCAAGCCCGTGGATGACGAAGGCAATCCCTCGGGTCTCGGATCTGGATTTACCATCGCGAACACCAAATTCTCTATCAACGGCTACATGTATGGCACCGGGCCCATAATGACCATGAAGAAAGGCGAGCGGGTGCGCTGGTATCTGGTGAGCCTAGGCGAGGTTTTCAGTTTTCACACTCCACATTGGCACGGCAACGTGGTACTGCAGGACGGCAAGCGTACCGACGTCGTCGAGCTCATGCAGGCGCAGATGGTAACCGTGGATATGGTCCCCGATAATCCGGGAACGTGGATGTTTCACTGCCATATTGACGACCACATGGACGCGGGGATGGCGGCGCTGTACAAGGTCGAGCCGTAAGAAGTCAGTAGCGCCGACGACGGAAGCCGGGCGGACTCAAAAAGGGAGAGAGCGACATGGCGAACTTTTGCAACAAATGTGGATCACCGGTCAGCGGGGTCTTTTGCGTGAAGTGTGGTGCTGACACCCGGACGGCGGCAAACGCGGCGTCAAACGCAACCCAGTCAGCTGCGAGTGCTTCCAACCCGCCGGCCGCGACGCTCGCGAAATTTTGCAACAAGTGCGGCGCTCCAGCGGTCGGAACTACGTTCTGCAACGCTTGCGGAGCCAGTCTCCGGCAGGCTTCTGCTCCAGTCGTGCAGACGCCGCCTCCACCTTTCGCGTCGGTCCCATCGCAGCCCACGCCGATCACCCAAGGGCCCGCCAAGGGCAGCCCTGTGGTCAAGATTCTCGTGGGTTTTTTAATTGTTGTGGTTGTATTCGGCGCTCTGGCGGCTGGCGGCGTGTACTACGTCGTTTATCGGGTCAAGAAGAAGGTGCACGAGGTCGCGGACCAGATACCGGGCGTTGGCTCGAGTTCGGGTAGCTCGATTTTCGGCTCCAGTTCAAACGGTAGCGGAGGCTCCAGCAGCAGCGGATCGAACGGCGGCGTGAGCGGAGATGTCTGCCGCCTGCTGAGCAAGGAAGAAGTGGGACGCGCCATCGGAGTGGAAATCGTCGCCACCAGCACCGCCGACAGCGGCTGCGCTTACCTGGCAAAAGGGAATTCCGGGGACATGACGGCTAAACACATGTCCGCAATGATGGCGGGCAAAGGCGCCGACGCTAAAACGCAGCAAATGATCCAGGGCATCACGGGCGGGATGTTCAAGGCAATGCAGAGTGACAACCACGAAGCGACCAGCGACGCCAATGGGAATGTGCAGGTCTTTATTTTCAGCATCGACAACAACTCGGCTGACGCGCAAATGCAGCTCAACCAGAAAGTGCTGGGAGGCTTGGGGCCGGGCCAGCAGGAGGTTCTGAACATCGGCGATCAGGCGTTTGACGAGGCCGGCGCAATGATGATGGTCCGCAAGGGCGACAAGCTGATCCGCATCATGTATTCCACGTGCCCGTGCGGATTGGAACAAATCAAGCCGCTGGCGAAAAGGCTGGCGGATCGACTGTAGAGCGATGGCTGTTCACGCCGAGACGATTCAAGAACTGGAAAGGAAATGACACCATGAAAACTTTTGTCCTGAGATCACTCTTACTGGCTGCTATCGCCGCCACGTTGACTGTCGCAGTTCCGGCCTATGGCGCGAACTCGGCGAACGATCCGGTGAGTGGCCTTCCGCTGGCACCCGGGCTGCAACCCGAAAATAGCCCCATAGACTTGACCGCTTGCCGCAAGCAAGGACAGGGAAACCAGTATTTTCCCGGGGGCACCGTGGCCGCCAATATCGACTGGTACAAGGCTCACCTTCCGGGATTCCGCCTTTATCACGCGATGTGGGACGACCGCTCACAGGACACGTTCTGGAGTCCTGACGGCACGAAAGGTGTGAACATCACCGGCACGCCCAAGAGCGATCGAACCTTTTCCGTCATGTATCTCCAGATGAAAACCGGTCTTACGGACCACGAGAGGGCGGCTTTCAGTCCATCCAATCCAACCTGCAAATGAGGAACGCTCGGCTCACTCATTTTTTCGAAAGGGAAAAATCATGAATCTGGTTCGCATACTCACCGTGATCTTCAGCCTTGGCTTTGCTCTCTCAGCCGGCGGCGCGACCCTGACCACCGACCCGCTGACCGGGCTGCCGGTCGATCCCGCAACCGATTCCCATCACTTTGGCAACGAACCCATGAAAATGCGTGATTCGCAGATCTGCAAAAGTACGATGCAAGGCGACTTCTATTCGAATGTTGACGCCAAGGTGGATGCCACCGTCGCCTGGTATGCCGCTCACCTCGCGGGCTTTCACAAGAGCCACGCCTACGCGAACGGCCGCTCGCAAGACGCTTTCTATAACGACGCCGGCACGCTGCTCGTGTACGTGACCGGAAGTCCCGGCAAAGAAGGCGAGAACACGGACACTTACGCCGTTACCTACTACCGTTTTCAGCCCGCACTCCCGGCGAAAACAATCCTCTCTTTCACCCAGCAGAAGATCACTTGCCAGTGATTGATTAGCGGCCAGCGAATACGAGACGTACTAAGTCCGGCTTTAGTTCTTGCACGAAGGAGGACTCATGAACCGCCTGCTCAACCTGATCTTCGCCGCTCTTTTGGGCTCGACGTTGGCTACGCCCGCTCTCGCAGCAGACGCGAGCTGTCTGCCGGTATTCGACGCCAGCAGCAAGGTCCTGACCATCCCGACCCACCTCTACTCCACGACGACCGCTGATTTTCTGCCCGGCGGCAAACCCCGAAACGGCGAGCTCATCTACTTCAAGGACGCAATCTACACCAATGCCGGGGGTCACTGGTCGCGCAGCAAGATGACGCCCCAGGACATGCTGAAACAGGAACAGGAGAACCAGCGGAATACGAAGGCAAGCTGCCGCTTTCTGCGCGACGAATCCGTGAACGGCGAAGCGGCGGCGCTGTACGCGGAGCACAGCGAGACGGAAGACAGCAAGACCGATGGCCAGATCTGGATTTCGAAGAGCAGAGGCGTGCCCCTGCGCACCGAAATCGACATGGACACCGGCGGCAGCATGGGCAAGAGCCACATGTCGATGCGCTACGACTACAGCAATGTGCATCCGCCGGCGGGCGTGCCGTAATGGGCTGTGGCTAAGGGTTTCGGGACCAAGGCCTGTGGAAATGCCGAGGTCCAGTCTGGGCAATTTATTGCATTTGGCCGCGTTCTGGGGCCTGGCGCCGACGCTTCTCGGTCAGCCGAATGCCGCGCCCAGAGCGGTGTTTGGCGGAGCTCGCTGTGCAAGAAATTGCATTGAATGCAAGCCGGGTTCGTTGCCGAGTTATACACCGGTTGACGGCTTAATTCCGTTGACAGGCGGGCGATTCGAGGGCAGAATCTCTTGGTTCGGCAAGAGTGTACGGACGATAGTTCCGGGTGCGTAAGAGCGAATGGTCATAAATCGATGACCATCCAACATCCGGGCTTCCCCGTTTCCCCCCGCGCCCAGCGCCGACCAGCGACCGACAGGTCGAGTCATAGGAACGAAATACTCCGGGAATCATCACCTGATTTTTGTTGTCCACAATTTGGCCGGGCAATTGCTGAAAAATGCCTTGGCTTGCTCGGAGCCCGAGGCAGCGGTTGGGCTTCAAGTGAAAAAGTTTGCAAGGCTCGCGTTTAGGTCCGCAGGCACGACTGGGAAACCAGCGCGCGATTTAAAGGGGGATTCATGAAGACAGCAGCGATTTCAAGATTTGTGATAGTGGCCGCGGTGTTGGCTCTGGTGAGCGCACCGCTCTTTGCGCAGATATCGTTTACCGAACTTTTCCAGCACGAGCTGGCCTGACGTTGAACGGCTCGGCGCTGCTCAGTCCCGGCGAATGTGCTTCGACTCACGCCGAGCCAAACAGGCCAAGCGGGTCAGCTTGTTTTACTACCCAGCAGACGGTGGCAGGCACCTTTTCTACGACGTTTACGTTTCAGCTGGGCGGGACTACGCACTCTACACCTGCCGATGGTTTTGCATTCGTCATTCAAAATTCGCGCGGCGAACGCTTTGGGTCCCGATCGGTTGCGGTATCGGATTTGGTGGCGGCGGCGAGCGGTAATTGCGCCAGAACACTGGTATCACTCAACAGCTTGGCCGTGGAGTTCGACACTTACCAAAACTCTCCCGATGACCCTAAGCAACAATCATGTTTCGATTCAAAGCTGCCTAACTGCGGCAAACCTCACAGACAAATCTTGCCGTCTCGCCGATAATCTCAACCCGATGAATGGCAGTGGGATCCGATCACTCTGGCGGACGGAAACCCGCACACCGTGTCGGTTACATTTACACCGTCGGACGTTGCACCAACAGCGTGCCCAGGCGTCCTTGACGTAATCCTCGACGGCAATGATTTGTTCCCGGGTGCGCCGCCGGGAAAACAGCCGGCCGTTCCAGAGGGCGTTCCGTTCGATATGGCCAAGATAGGCTTGAACAACGGCACCGCCTGGGTAGGGTTCACGGCGGCTACTGGCGGTGGCGACGACAACCAAGACATCCTGAACTGGACCTTCTCGCTGAACACTCAGAGTGTCCCGCTTCCCGCGACCGGGAGTGCAAGGCACCACCAATTTCAACGGCGGGACCAACAACAACAGTTTCGACCAGACCGCAACCCTTGACATCGGCGGCCCCGTAACCTCGGCGACGCTGAACGTCAAACCGATACTGATCGATCGGAACTCGTGCAACAATCTGGTACATCAGACCTTCCCGTTGGCGCAGTGCTTCGTCTTCCAAAACGCGGACGGTAACAACACCAAATCAGCTGTGTTGTTCCAGCTGACCTGCACGAGTGCACGCAAGCGAAACTGCAGCTCGACTATCCTGGCTACACTGGGGAACGACTTTGTTTTCCAGTACTCCGACAATCCAGGATTTAACCTCCTCAACCAGACCATCGGAGCCTACGTGGGCGTGCTCAAGGGCGAGTCGGGTGCCCCGAATGGGTCGTGCCAGACGGACGTCGGGAACCGTATCCCCTGAAGTTCGCGAGCAATCAGATCGCTTCATTCACGTTAGAACAACGATCCTGTGGGCGGGACCACGCAAAAAGCCCACCCCGGCACATCCTGCTGGACGATCGTCTACGGGGTAAATGGTGAGTTGCCGCCCGGGATCACGATCACCGCTCCGACGGCCACTAATTACACTCAGGGCACGACCATGCCGGCGTCGTATGCCTGCACGAATCCACCTACGTCCAAGGACCCGAACGGCGAGCAGTCCGGTTGGTCCATACCTGACGGTGGGGAGCTGCACGCAGAGTCAGGCCCCCAACAACTTGAATACCAACACTTGCAATCCAACTGACACAGACACCTTTGCCAACAGCGGGCTCGCGTGCAACGGCCTGTTCGACGTCTCCGCTACGGGACTGCACCTGTTCGTGGTCACGGCAAAAGATAGCGCCGGGAACGTTAATGCGAAACCGGTGGTGTACAACGTACCGAAGCCGAAACACTGACGAGCGGGGGAGAACCGCGCAGTCAATAACCAAGGGGCGCCGCGAAAGCGGCGCCCCTTTTCTGTTTCTGGCGATCGGGATTCTGCCAGCAAGGCTCTCGTCGGGCTGAAGCCCGGTCAACGGTCTGTGTAGGGACGGGTCTCTGACCCGTCCAGGCCGAGCAAAGCTCGGCTAGGTTTTCCCGTTGCTAAGTCCGCTCTGCTGGCCGCAAAACCCTGCCGGGCTGCGCTCGGCCTGGCCGGGTCAAAGACCCGGCCCCACACAGGTAGCTCGACGGGCTGAAGCGGTGCCCTCCCACGTCTTCAACAATCTGTTTTGGGGCTAGCTTTTGGCGGCTTGCGTGGCGCGGGTGGAGGCTTCGTAGATGGCCTTGAAGTCGGTGCGCTGCAGCAGTTTCTCGGCTCCGGGATCTTTCTTCATCGTATCCAGCAGGCGAACCGTCTCGCGATAATGATCCTGGGCTTCGCTGGCGTTGCCGGCACCTTGCGCGATCACGGCCAGCAGATAATGCGCGCGGGCGCTCAGCGGTTGCTGTCCGAGCTTATCGGCGAGCAGCAGGGCGCGGTCGAGTTCCTGGCGGGCATGGGTGTTGTCGTGGCTTTGCATCATGGCTTCCGCCAGAAAGATGGACGATTCGACCGAGACGTACTTCAACCCGATGTCGTCCGCCTGCTGAATCAGTTGCCGCAGGCTGGAAATGGCTTCCTGGGTGCGTTTTTCCTGGACCTGCACCTTGGCCAGATTAGCTTTCGCAATCAGAATAGTGTCCGGCTCTTTGCTGCGGGTGGCGGCCTGCAGCGCCTGCGCGTAGGAGGCGTCGGCAGACTTGAAATCGCCGGCGTAGAAGAACATATCGCCCTGAATGCCCAAGGTCTCGGCCACCATGCCGTCGTTCTTCAGTTCGCGCGAAAGGCTCAGGGCCTCGTCCACATAGCTCTTGGCTTCGTCCCCGCGCCCCGCCAGAATGAGCGCCTGGGCCACTCCATCCAGCATCTTGGCCATCCAGAAAGTCTTGTCCTTGATCTCGCGGAAGACCTTGAGGGCGTCCTGCTTGGAGTTGATGGCAGCCCCGAAACGCCCCTGATAATCAAACAGAGTGCCCAGGCTGTAAGACTCGATGGCGCCGCCGTGCTTGTCGTCCATGGCGCGGCGCAATTCCAGGGCGTGCATGTAATAGGAAATAGCCTGATCGTACTGGCCCATATCGGTCGACGTATAACCGAGATTGTGCACAGCCTCCACGGTGTCCATCGGTGATTTCGAATTTGCCCGCAGTTGCAACGCCTGCTGGAAGTAAGTGAGGGCGTCCTGGTACTGGCCCTTGTTCAGATACGACAGTACCGATGTTGTTCAGGCAGGCGGCCTGCATGCTTTCATTGCCGAGATCGCGCTCCAGTTGCAGCGCTTCCTTGTACATCTTCAAAGCCTGGTCATGGTCGCCGCGGGCATCGACGAAAGCTGCCATGTTGACCAGGGTGTCGCCGAGGCCTCGCCGGTCGCCAATGTCACGCCTGATTTGCAGCGCCTCCTGGTAACTGGCCAGGGCTTCTTTGGCCTTGCCCAGCGAATCCTGAGCGGAAGCGATCTCATCCAGGCTGGCGGCAAGACCCTTCTTCTGCTCGATTCGCCGCCAGATGGCCAGTGCCTGCTCTTCGTTGCGCAACTGCTCCTCAAACTTGCTCAACATCCCGTAAGCCTGGGCCATGCGGTGCAGGCTGGCGGCTTCCTGCTCCTCGTTGTTCATCTGAATGGCCAGGGAGTGGGCCCGGTTCAGGGGATCGAGACTGCCTTGCGGATCGCCGTTCATCAGGGCCAGAAGGCCGAGTTCGAGAGTCGCTTTGACGTCCTTGGGATTCGCGGTGAGGATTTTCTGGTAGTAATCGTGGGCTTTGGTGAGGTCTCCAGAATCCTTGTACAGACCCGCCAGAGCCGATTGCACATCCGAGTTACCCGGCGAAGCCTGGGCCAGATTTTCGTAGGCCTTGATCGCTTCGGGATAGTTCCTCGTTACCTGCGCCCGGATAGCGGAAATCAAGTACTTTTCCGACTCAGGCAGATTCTGGCTCAGGTCCACTGCTTTTTTGGCGGCCTGCTCGGCTTCGCTGTCATAACCCAGACTGCTGTAAGTCTGTGCCAGCCCGGAAAACGCCATGGCGAACGAGGGGTCCTGCTTGGTCGCCTCCTCGAACTGCTTTTGCGCCTCCAAGTTCTTGCCATCGCGCTGCAACCCGATGGCCTGGTTGTAGGCGCGCAGCGCATCCACGGATTGTGAAACCGGCTGGAAGGAACTGGCCTTCAATTGCTTGAGCACGTCCTCGGGCAGGGCCAGTTTCTGGCGGATGGACTCAGCCATCTTGTCGATCGCGCCGGGAATCTCCTTCTCGCTGGGCACGTCGATTTTCAGCGGCACCGTGCGGTCGTTCTTTGACGTCCTGCAGGGTGGCGTCAATTCGTATCTGGTCGCCAAACTTGGCGTACTGCCCCCAAACCACGCGGTCGGCGCTGCTGAAATCCACCACCCGGCGAATCGTGGCCGGGTCGAGGACGGTGGACGGCGAAATGCGGAGGTCGGTGAAGATCTGATGCACCATGTTGGGGCTCACGGTGCGTAACTGCGCTGACTGCCCGACGTCCGTGCTCAACATTTCTGCGATGCTGGGGCCCAGCCAGTCCAGACCGGGATCGCCGGAGGCGTTGCGAAAAGGCAGAATCGCCAGCGAAACGACGGGACCTGCGGGGGCCTTTGTGCTTGGGCCGAACAAGACTCCACGGAACACGAAGCCAACGATCGCGAGGACTAGAACGGCGGCCGACGCTCCAATCCAATGCCAGGGAAAACGGCTCTGTCCCCAGGGCCTGACCCCGCTGGGAAAGTGCAAGGTGGCGGCCGCGCGCCCGCCCTGCCAGGCTTCCAGATCGGCGAGAATTTCCGCCGAACTCTGGTAGCGGAGCTTTACGTCGGGCTCCATGCACTTGCTGACAATATTGCTGAGCGGGCCGGGTATGGTGGCGTCGTGGCTCGAAACCGGGGCGGCTTTTTCCTGGGTGCGTTTGAGCAGGCTGGCGACGACGCTGTCGGCCTTGTAGGGCATTTTGCCGGTCAGCAGCTCATAAAAAATCAAGCCCAGCGCGAAAAGGTCGGAGCGCTGGTCCAGATCTTTGCCCAGCGCCTGCTCGGGCGACATGTAATCCATGGTGCCGACCAGGGCGCCGGTCTGGGTCATGCCGTCGCCTTCGAGGGTGCGGGCGAGGCCGAAATCCATCACCAGAATGCGGCCGCTCTTGTCCTGCATGATGTTTTGCGGCTTGAGGTCGCGGTGAATGATGCCTGCACTATGCGCGGCTTCCAGTGCGCGGCAGGTCTGCTGCATGATCTCGACCGCTTCCTCGGGAGAAAGTTTTCCCTTCTTCTGCATCAGGCCGCGCAAGTCCTCACCCTCGACGTACTCCATGGTGATGAACTTCATGCCATCGGCCTCGCTGAGGTCGTAGATCCGGATCACATTCTTGTGCGTGACCTGGGTGGCCAGCAGCAGTTCCTGCTTGAAGCGGTCAATGATGGCCTGGTGGCCGGCCAGATCGGGCCGGATCACTTTCAGCGCCACCATGCGATTCAGTTCGATGTCGCGCGCCTTGTAGACCGCGCCCATGCCGCCTTCGCCGAGAATTCGCAGGATTTCGTAACGCTGCCCCAGAAGCGAGCCCGGCGCCAGCATCAATGGATTGCTCTGGGGATTGCTCTGGGGTCTCGGCGCCACCCGCGGCGCGGGCTTTCCCGGGAGAGGAGTGACCCCGTCGACCAAAGTGGGAGAGTCGGGGCCCAGGTCCACCATGGTGGGGGAATCCGAGGAGCTTGAAGGGCCACGGCCGGGGATTTCGACGATCGTCGGAGCATCTGAGTCAGGCACCGGTGTCGCGCCGGGAATGTCGATCAGGGTAGGCGAGTCAGAGGATGGAGCCGAGCCCGGGGAAGAGCTGTCCCCCTTCGACGGCGTGCGAACAGCGGCCCCGCCTTCGCCTGGTTCTGAAGGCTTTCCGTCCGGGCGGCCTCGAGAGAACTTATCCATTATGACCTTGGCCCGTGACGGGGAACGGAGGCCCCAAGAGGCGACCCCAGGTTTGCACACACGAGCCCTGAACGCGACACCAGTTGGGGCTATGGTCCGCGAGTTAGCCAGTATATAACGTAGTTTCGCCAGTGTCAGCCGGTTGTCACTGAGAAGTGACTATCGTTTGATGGACGACGGGCGTCCTCGCGCAGTCCGTGGAGGACGGGCGTCTCGCCCGTCTGGCATCGGCCTGTGCTCGACGGGCGGGACGCCCGTCCTCCATCAACTTTGGGCGGCTGAAGCTGTATATCATGTGGAACAATCGCCCATGCGAACCATCGCCGTCATCCCGGCCCGACTTGCCTCAACCCGCCTGCAGCGCAAGGCGCTGCGCGAAATTGCCGGAAAAGTCCTCATCGGCTGGGTTTACGAGGCGGTCCGGAGCTCGAGATCGCTCGATGACGTCATCATCGCCACCGATTCCGACGAAATTATCTCGGTCTGCCAACGCCACGGCTGGAAGGCGCGGATGACCTCCGCCGCGCACCGCAGCGGCACTGAGCGGGTGCAGGAAATATCGCAATCCGTCGCAGCCGATGTTTACCTGAACGTCCAGGGCGACGAACCCATGACTCGGGCGGAGCACATCGCCGGGCTGATTGAGGTCATGCAAGATCCGGCGGTGCAGGTGGGAACGCTGAAGACCCCGGCCGCCCCTGCCGACATTGATAATCCCAGCGCCGTTAAAGTGGTCACGGATTCCGCCCGGCGAGCACTCTATTTCTCCCGCGCCACCATCCCCTACGATCGCGACGGCGCACGACCGAAATATTTCAAACATCTCGGCTTCTACGCTTATCGCAAACCGGCGCTGGACCGTTTTGTCTCGCTCTCCGAATCCTTGCTCGAGCGCTGCGAGCGCCTGGAGCAGTTGCGCTTCCTGGAGAATGGAATCCCGATTCACGTGGCCGAGACCCCATACGACACTATCGGCGTAGACACGGAAGAAGACCTGCGACGGGCAGAAGAAATCCTCAAATCGACAATGTAGGCGCCAGCTCCAAGAGCCACGTAGGGGCAGGTGTCCTCACCTGCCCAGTCGAGCGATGCTCGACAGACTCTGGCCAAAAGCATAGCGGAGCGCCGCTCCGCTGGACAGCTGAGGACAGCCGTCCCTACGTGGCTTGTGATGATTCGCGCGAGCCGGGCGCTCGCGTTCATATTTCTAGGATTGGAAGTTGCGGGCCGCGGCCACGCGCCGTGAAATCGCCGGATGCGAGTGAAAGAACCATTCCACCCATCGGGCCGGAGAACGTTCCGCCAGGTTTTGCTCCGCAAGTTTGTCCATAGCGGTAATGAAAGGCTTGACCGTGGGGATGGAGCGGAAAGCGTACCGATCAGCCTGGCGCTCGTTAAATCGAGAATAGGCGTTAAGCACCGGCAGCACCAGGAATGAGAGTGTTGTAGCCACCAGCATTAATAGTGGCAGATTGGCAAAATCGGACAAGGTCTCAAACATATGCTGCCGGTCAACAGCGTAGTGCAAGACGACATTGGCGGCCCAAAATCCAAGAAAGGTAACTCCCGCCTGCACCAGGATGCTTTTGAAAATATGACGGTGCACATGATGGCCCAGTTCGTGGGCCAGCACAGCTTCGATTTCATCGGTGGAATAGTTCGCGAGCAGCGTGTCTGCCAGAATGATCCGGCGGGTGTTGCCCAGTCCCGTAAGAGCCGCATTGGCCTTTTTGCTTTTTTCGGAGAGCTTCCATTGATAAACGCCGCGGATGCGGGTTCCCGCGCGCTCACCCAGGCGGACCAGCCGTTCTTTCAATTCTTCGTTCTCCAACGGCGCAAATTTGTAAAAAATCGGGAAGAGGACCACGGGAGCCAGTTGCGCCAGCAGGACGAACAGACCCAGAAACGCCGCCCACGCAATCAGCCACCAGCGCTGCGGCGCCTGCCGCATGATGAAATAGAGCAACTCCGCGACGATTCCGGCGAGGACAAGACCCACAAGAAATCCCTTCGCCTCATCCCAGATCCAGGCGCGCAGGCGCATATTGGAGAGTTGATAGCGGTGCTCGAGACGGAAACTGTAGTAGTCCAGGCCGAGACCGAGAACTTTGCCCATCACCATGAGCATTAGAACGTACAGAAACAAAGCCAGGCTGTAGTGTTGGAACGAAGCTTCGTAAGCGATATCCCGCAGGGCGCCGCTCCCTCCGGTGGCCAGCAACACAACCATCAAAGCCAGCCCGAGGACAAAATCGGCAACGCCCAGCCAGCGCCGGATGCGGTTGTAACGCCGCGCTGCGGGCGAGTCGGCTGGGACGGGAGCGATAGCGGCTGCTGAAACCATGGTTGCCCGCCTGATTATCGTATCGACAGAAACGAATTGCGAGACTCGGAAGGCCAATACAGGTGCGGGTCTTCCGCGTCTTCGACATTGCTCCTTGCAGATCGCCCTTACGAGCCGCTGTCCCTGACAAATGCCTCGGCGGTGGCGAGAATTTCACTCACCAGCTCGGGCGACGCCGCTTCAGAATAAACCCGCAACAGCGGCTCAGTGCCGGACATTCGGAACAGAACCCAGGGGATCGCGCCGCCCTTTGTGGATGCGTCGTTGCCAGGCACGTCCAGAAAGAACTTTATTCCGTCGAGATTTTCCTTCTTTTTGATGGAATATCGGCCCAGTTGGTTGGTCTGGCCGGAAGCTGCCCGCCGGATTGCACTTTGTTTCATCTCCTCGGTGATGTGCAGATCGCGGCGGCCGTAGAAATGCGGCCCGTACTCGCGCTGCAGGTCGGCGACCAACTGCCCCAGAGGCTTGCGCTCTTCGGCCATCACGTTGGCCAATAACAGGCAGTTCAAGGTTCCGTCACGCTCGGGCAAATAGCGTGAGTATCCGATGCCTCCGGATTCTTCTCCGCCCACCACAATCTCCTGTTCCATCATGATGTCGGCAATGTACTTGAATCCGATGGGACACTCGATCAGTTTGCGTCCGTACCTGGCCGCGATCCGGTCCGCCATGCCGGTGGTGTTGAAGGCTCGCACCACGTTTCCGGGCCATTTCTTCCTCTCCAGGGCCCAGCGCAAAAGGACGGAAAAGCATTTGTGCGAATCGACGAAGCTGCCGTCTTCGGCAATAGCGCCGATGCGGTCTGCGTCGCCGTCGACCGCCAAACCGGCGTGACAATTTTCTTTCAGCACGGTCTGCCGCAGCATCTCGATGTGAGGCTCGATCGGCTCGGGATTGATCCCGGGGAAAAGCGGGTTCAACTCCTGGCGGATGGAAACGAAATCAATTCCGCGATCCTGGAATATCTTTGTCAGAACGCCTCGCCCTGAACCGTACATCGAATCCACGGCGAAGCGGAATTTCGCTTTCGCGATGAGATCGAGGTCCGCGAAGCCGCATATGGCTGCTGAGTACGACGGCTTCAGGTCGACTTCTTGAATCGCGGCCGCGCTGCCTTTCGGCATCGACCCGTTTGCGACTTCCTGCTCGATCACCTTCATGATGGCGGGCGTAGCCGACCCGCCAAACTTTGCTTTGAACTTCACCCCGTTCCAGTTCCACGGATTGTGACTTGAAGTGACCACCACTCCGCCGGCGGCGCCCTGACTTTTCACCGCGTACGAAATCGCGGGCGTCGGCGTGGAATCCGAGGTGAGTTGCACTGGAATGCCCGCGGCGGCGATGGTCTCGGCCGCTGCCCGGGCCATCTGCTGTGACAGAAAACGCGTGTCGTAGCCGATGACGACGCCGCGCGACGAGTCTTCATGTCCCAGAACATACGCGGCTATGCCACCGGCCACGCGACGAACGTTATCAAAGGTAAAGTCGTCAGCGATGAGGCCGCGCCAGCCGTCGGTGCCAAATTTGATCATAAGCAGTTGTCAGTCTTCAGTCTTCAGTCGTCAGTCGTCAGCGAAGCAGTTGCTCTGCGGTTTGGCCGACGACTGATGACTGACGACTGCTACACCAGATTACGCAGCTTCTTCTCGTCCAGATACTTCACTACTTTCCCAACGTCCTGCGCCTGTTCGCGTGTGGTGATCAGCAGGGCGTCTTCCGTCTCCACGACGATCAGGTTGTTCACCCCTACAGCCGCGACAAATTTCCCCGGGGCGTGAATGTAATTCCCCTGGGCGTTAAGCGTAAAGGACCCCAGCGCCGCGATGAGGTTGTCATCTTTGGGGCGGCTTTTGCCTACATGATGTTCGTGCAGCGCAGTCCACGAACCGATATCGTTCCATCCGAAATCGGCGGGAAGGCAGATGATGTTGGAGTTCTGCTCTCCCTTACCGGAGCGAGGCTCGAGCACGGCATAGTCGATGCTGATATTTTCACATTTCGGATAGAGCCGGTTAAAAGTGGCAGCGAATTTACGCGTACCAAAGGTCTCCGCAATCTGTTGCAGCAATGCGGCAGTCTTGGGCAGGTGTTCGAGCAGCGCATGGGATAGCGTGCGCGCGCTCCAGAGAAACATGCCGCTGTTCCAGAAAAAGTTCCCCGCTTTCACGAATTC
This sequence comes from Terriglobia bacterium, assembly GCA_963841075.1. GTDB lineage: Bacteria > Acidobacteriota > Terriglobia > Terriglobales > Acidobacteriaceae > JAIQFF01. The sequence goes on along the minus strand of CAWJBA010000010.1, from coordinate 10,470 downwards.
GGCGGCGTGCGATGCGTCAGGCTTTTCCGTAAAGCGCCGCACGTGGAGCGCCCCGTCTTTTCCTGACGGAGACTGGAATGCAGAACCCGCTTCGATATAACCGTAGCCGGTCTCAGCGCGGGTGGGACGGATGCCTAAGACCACAATATTTTCTCCGGCGGAGGCAATCTCAATCCCGCGTTTCATCACTTCGCGATATCGTTTCTCGTCCCCGATCACATGATCGGAGGGAAACAGGCCAATCACCGCGTCAGGATCGGTGTTCATCAAGATGAACGCGGCCAAACCTATGGCTGGCGCCGTGTTGCGCCCCACCGGCTCCGCCAGAACCTGCTGCGGGCGAAGCCGTGGAAGCTGGCGCAGAACTTCGCGCCGCAAATGCTGGTTGCTGATGATCCAGAAACGCGCTGGCGAAGCCAGCGGCAGCAGCCGCGCCACAGTCTGCTGGATCATGGTCTGCTTGCCGTCGAGCGCGAGCAACTGCTTGGCCCGGCGTTGACGGCTCAGCGGCCAGAAGCGGGTGCCGCGGCCGCCGGCCAGAATCACGGGATGGAAATTTATCTTAGCCACCGTTTATGAATTTCAGATTTCAGATTGCAGATTGCAGACTTAAATCACTGCTCAATCTGCAATCTGAAATCTACAATCTGAAATTTCTCTTACATTCTGGTCTCGGGTTCCGGCACGGACGCGCCGGGCACCGACGCCTTGAGAAACTCCACCGACCACTGGGGACGCACCTGAAACTCGCCCACGGAAGCGGGGACGACGACGCCATCGCCACGAGCCAGTGTAACCGGGTTTGTTCCGGAAGCTTCGACGATTCCGCAACCTTCCACTGCCACCAGAATCTGCACTGAACTTTTCCCACTTCCGTCCTGGGTGTGGAAGGAATGCGGCTGTTTGAGTTCAAACATGTCGACGGTGAAATATGGTGAAGCGATCAAGGGAGCGCGACGATTCGTGCCACCGTTCAAATTGGAAGGCGCGGGGCGAACCACTTTTCCGGCTCCCGTCTTCTCCTTCATCACCGCCAACCCTTGCTTGAGATGCAGCTCGCGCGGGCGTCCGTAATCGTAGAGGCGGTACGTGGTGTCCGACTGCTGCTGGGTTTCTACCATGATCGATCCCGGCCCCAGGGTGTGCACGGTCCCGCCGGTCACGTAAATCATCTCGCCCGGGTAGACGTTGATCCAGTTGAGCAGTTCCTCGGCGCGTTTTTGTTCGATGGCAAGAGCGAATTGTTCACGGGTAGTGCCGGGCTTGAGGCCCAGCGCAATCTGCGCGCCGGGCCGGGCGTGTGCAACGTACCAGCACTCCGTTTTACCGCATGGCAGACCTGCGCGATGGGCAGCTTCGTCATCGGGGTGCACCTGCACGGAAAGTTTCTCGTGGGGAAAAAGAAATTTCAGCAGCAGCGGAAAGCGATTGGGATCTGCCGCGGCATCGCCGACCAGGGCGCGGCCATATTTTAGGCTCAACTCAGAGAGCGACTGTCCGCTCAAGGGACCGTTGCCGACTTTGGAAGCGTCGCCGGTCAGCCAGGCTTCGCCGATCTTCTCCTCGAACTTGTGGTTGGGATAGATAGGCGAAAGATCGAGCGTGCCCCAGGGCCGCGGATCGAAGGCCGGCTGCATCGAAAATGGATAGAGAGCGCTCACGCGATGTGCATGCGGAACTACAACTCGAGCGCATGCCCGAGGATTCGCGGTGCAACGGAATATCGGTCCAGCGAATTCCCGGGGCTGCGGAATTTTGGTGCGGCTTTGTCCTATAGGGCCGCGAGGAACTTGCGCATGCGCTCCAGCCCACGATCCAGCTCGGTTACCGTTGTGGCGTAAGAAACCCGAATATGCTCGCGCGTACCGAAACCCTCGCCCGGGACCGTCGCCACATGCGCCTCGCGCAGCAAGCGGCCGGCCAGGTCGGAAGCAGACTTGATGCCGCTGCGCCCGATGAACGACGAAATATTGGGATAAGCATAAAACGCGCCCTCCGGCAGCGTGCATTGCACCCCAGGGATGGCACGCAGTCCCTTCACCACGTGGTCGCGCAGCCTGATGTATTCCAGACGCATGTCTTCCACGCACTGCTGCGGACCGTTCAACGCCGCCACCGCTGCCTTCTGCACGATCGACGTCGGATTCGACGTGGACTGGCTCTGCAGCTTCTGCATGGCCGCGATCACTGCCGCCGGACCGAGCGCGTAGCCCAGCCGCCAGCCGGTCATGGCATAGGTCTTTGACAGCGAACCGATAATGATCATGCGCTCGCGGAAATCGCGCAGCGATCCCACGGAAAATTGTTCGCCGGTGTAATTCAGATACACGTAGCACTCGTCGGAGAGCACCCAGATGCCGCGCTCCGCCGCGAATTGCACGACCGATTTCAAATCGCTCGGCGACATCACCGCGCCCGAAGGATTCGACGGCGAATTCAAAATAATCATCTTGGTGCGCGGAGTGACCAGCCGCTCAATCATCTCCGCCGTCACCCGAAAGCCCTGACTCTCGTCGGACTGCAGCAGCACGCAATTCCCGCCGGCATAGCGCACGATGTCTTTGAACGACACCCAGTACGGCACCGGCAGGATCACTTCATCGCCGTGATCCACCAGCACCTGGATAGCGTTGAACAGCGCATGCTTGCCGCCCACCGAGGCCATGGATTCCTCGCGGCGGTAGTCGGATTTGAAATCGGCCGCATGGCGATGCACGATGGCATCACGCAGTTCCGGCGTTCCGCCCACCGCCGTGTACTTCGAGAAATTGTTCTGGATGGCGGCGATGGCGGCATCCTTGACGTGCTGCGGCGTGGAAAAATGCGGCTCGCCCGCGCCGAAGTCCACCACGTCAATGCCTTGCTGGCGCAGCTTGTCGGCTTCGGCAACCACGGCCATGGTGGCCGAAGGCTCGATGCGGTTGATGCGTTCCGTAAGTTTCACGGCTGGCGTCGCTTCCGTCACTGGAGTCATGCTCGTTTTCCTGTTCTTCTTTTTTCTGACTTCTGGTCTCTCGTCTGGCTTCGGGCATTCTGCAGCTTGATCGCCGGATCGAGTTTTTCCCGCAGCCGGAGTTCCACCATTTCCGGCACCAGGCCCTGGATCGATCCGCCAAGCTTGGCCACTTCGCGCACCAGCCGCGAGCTCAGATAAGAATACTGTTCCGCCGGCATCATAAAGACCGTTTCCAGGTCGGGCTGCAGTTTGCGGTTCATCATGGCCATCTGCAGCTCGTATTCGTAATCGCTGAGCGCGCGAATTCCGCGCAACACGGCGCTGGCTTTCACCCGGGCCGCGTAGTCCACGGTCAGGCCGTCGAACACGTCCACCTGGACGTTCCTGAAGTCGGCGGTCAAGGCCTCCAGCATGGCCCGGCGCTCGCCCAGGCTGAACAGCGGATTCTTGTCCGGATTGCGCAGGATGGCCACAATCAGCTCGTCGAAAATCTTGCTGCCCCGTTCAATCAAATCCAGGTGCCCGTTGGTCGGCGGATCGAACGAGCCGGGATAGATGGCGATGACCTTCTTCAAGCGTCCTCAATTTTCCTGACGGACAACAGGCAGGCAAGGGTTAAAGAAGATTCTATGCGGCGGGGATGAGAGATGGCAATTCTTTTACCGCCAGCATCCGGCAAGTGGAGGACGGGCGTCCCGCCCGTCGGGCGATTGCCTGGTGATGGACGGGCGAAGGACGCCCGTCCTCCATTAACAAGTCTAGCGTCGTGCGGCCGGCACCTTGGCAGCTTCCGGCACCGCGCTCGGCATGGTTGTGACGCGAGCGCCGGTGGAAGCTCCCGGAGCTGCAGCCGCTGCCTGCGCCGCGGCCGCTGGCTGTGCTACCGCCGTGGTCAGTCCCAGATGCTTGCGTACTTCGGCTTCCAGCTTGGCGAAGGTCTCCGCGTTGTCTTTGAGGAACTGGCGGGCGTTCTCGCGGCCCTGGCCGATGCGTTCGCCTTTGTAGCTGTACCAGGCGCCGGATTTTTCCAGCAGATTGTTGTTCGCGGCCAGATCGAGCAGATCGCCTTCGCGCGAAATGCCTTCGCCGTACAGGATGTCGAACTCGGCTTCGCGGAAGGGCGCGGCCACTTTGTTCTTCACCACTTTGACCTTGGTGCGTGAGCCGATCATCACGTCGCCTTCCTTGATGGCGGCGATGCGGCGAATGTCCACGCGCACCGAGGAATAGAACTTCAGGGCGCGGCCGCCGGTGGTGGTTTCCGGATTGCCGAACATCACTCCGATTTTTTCGCGAATCTGGTTGATGAAGATCAGGCAGGTGCGCGACTTGGAAACCGTTCCGGTCAACTTGCGCAGTGCCTGCGACATAAGCCGGGCCTGCAGGCCCATGTGGCTGTCGCCCATTTCGCCATCGAGTTCGGCCTTGGGCACGAGCGCGGCCACGGAATCCACCACCAGCACGTCGATCGCGCCGGAGCGCACCAGCGCCTCGGTGATCTCGAGCGCCTGCTCTCCGTAGTCGGGCTGGGAGACCAGCAGGTTATCGACGTCCACGCCGAGCTTCTTGGCGTAGGCGGGATCGAGCGCGTGCTCGGCATCGACAAAGGCGGCCATGCCGCCGGTCTTCTGCGCCTGCGCGACCACCTGCAGCGCGATGGTGGTCTTGCCGGAAGATTCCGGCCCGAAGATTTCGACCACACGCCCGCGCGGGAAGCCGCCCACACCCAGCGCCGCGTCAAAAGAAATGGCCCCCGTGGGAATCACGGCGATGGGGACGATCTCCTTCGAGCCCAGCCGCATGATCGAGCCCTTGCCAAACTGCTTTTCGATTTGCGCGAACGCCAGATCAATTGCTTTTGTTCGTTCGTCAGCCATAAGAATGCGGCTCCTTTTGAGTTATGAAGAATGTAGAAGGTGTCGAAGGGCGGATTATACAACGAGATCGAAGCGAAGAAAAGGCGAATTAACGCCCGGCAAGTGGAAAAGTCCCGAAATAGAACCACAATAGAGAACATCGCCAGACTACATGACGCGACCGCACCCGACCTGCACTCGAGCAAGGGGCCAAGTTCTAGGCAGTACGCTTCTTGTCCTGATTCTTCTTGATCGACAGGACCTCGGCCGCTCTGCGCCGGGCATTGTTCCTTGCCGGATTCTCGGCCACAGACACAAAAATGGGCCTGTAGTGGCGACGCATGCACACGTGACATCTCACCAGCCGCAGAAAGAACAGGGCCGCCAACTTCTGCCACGGATTGGCGGAAGCCGAAGCGTAAATCTTGTTGCATCCGCAATATGGACAATTTTTGAAGCTGATCTGTCGCATTATCCTGCCTTGGCCGTTTCCCAGACATCTTACAGTTGGATGCCATACCTCCCGCCGGGGTTTTGCCTTTTTCCGCCTGTGGAATACCTTGATGGGTTCTACAGAATTTACCGTATTGCACTGAAGTGAAAGGTCGGGCACTGTCGGGGAACGGAGGACGTGTCATGCAACACCTGACTTTGCAGGAAGTACTCGACAGAATTAACCGCATCCATTCTTCCGTGTCAGACCAGCGAGCTGCGGACAATGACGCGCGGGACCAGAAGCATCGGCCCGAGTTCTACATTCCTCGCGTCACCAGGCGTCTGGCTAAAGTTATCTTCAGTTTTGGCACATAGTTTCTACGGCTCAGGGTGCATCGCCTTTTTTGCGGGGGTATGCCATCCAGGAAAAAACCTGCCGGCTTTACTTCAATCCGTCCACCACATAGAGGTAAGAGAGTGTGCGGGGCACGCTGTAGATGTAGAACTTTCCATCCTGCGTGATCACGCCACCGCCGATACTCGGGACGCCAGAGGGGTCGGCTGGAGCAAACTCGCGGAAGAGTTTGCGCTGACCCGTCTTGATATCCATCAGATACGCTTTCACGGGCACGATGGAGAAGTCCATTACATAAATCGATTGGCTGTCGGCCGTCCATCCTGTCACACGCTCATTCGGACCTACGGACGGCAACGGTTGCCCCGGTCCATTGCCAGATATCGGAATGATCAAGCTGGATCCGTTCTGGCGCCCCAGGACATTTTTTCCATCCGGAGAAACCAGGAAGCCACGGAAGTGTTCTGACCCCACTGCTTTGGGAGGGCCGCCGTCCAACATTTGGATATAGGTTCGCGGATCCTTGCCGGGTTCAGCCGCAACCATGATCACGCCCTTGCCATCGGGCAGAAAAGTCAGCCTCGCCGAGTGAAATAACTCGCCGTCCGCCAGTGTCAACGGCTGTCCAGCCCCAGTCGGAAGCAGAACCGTAGGCGCGGGCTGTTTCACGCTGGTGGAAGCGACCCATTTCCCGTCGGGAGAAATATCCAGCCCCATTCCGCTGCCTAGTCGTATCGCTGCAGAGCCGTCGGTCTTGCGCACAAAAATCGAATAGTCCGGTCCGCCGCCTTCTCCGTCTTCTTCCAGCACCACCCACTGGCCATCGTTCGAAACCGCGCGGCCAATCGTCCAGTCGAACCAGGAAAGATCAATGTCTTTGTCCTGATCGGCATGACGTCCGTAAGTCTCAAGACGACTGGCTTCGTTGGTGATCAGGACTTGACCATCCTTGCTGATGTCGAGCAAGTGCAATCGTCCCGGTATATGCAGTAGGTCGCGCTGTTTGCCGTTCAGATTCACGGCATACAAGGCGCTGTTGATGCCGGCATCGCTGCCCGTGAACCAGACCTCGTCTCCTGAACGCGACCAAGCCAGACCGGTTAGGTCGCTCCACTCGCCGGTCAGCCGCCGCGACTTGCCTGCGAGGTCGGTGACGGCGACAAAGCCGCGAGTGTCTCCCGCATTGGGATGGTCGAAGTACGCGATCATTTTTCCGTCGGGAGAGACCGACACGTCGGTGATGTTGCCGGTGCTGGTGGTGACGAGAGCTTTTCCGATCGGATATTCCAGCCTATTTTCACCTGCCACCACGTGAACCGCAGCGAGCGAATCTCCGGCAGGATTCCACGAAGCATCCAGGACGTCGGCCAGCAGATCCCGCGGAGCGCCTCCGGTCAAGGGCACCACCGACAGCATGCCCTGCGAAACCGCCCCTGCGTCAGTTTTCTGGCGGATCGCCATCTCTCCCTTGGACGAAATGCCCAGAACCTGGCTGTCCTGCAGATCGATGGGACGGGACATCAGCGCGTCAGTTCGGGTCGTATAAATCTGCGGTTTAGGCGCGCCATTCCATGCGGCGCTGAACAGAATGCTCTGGCCATCGGGCGCGAACTTGGCGCCGTAGATCGTGCCCCGCTGGAAGGTGAGCTGGTGGAATCGCGGCGCAGCCGGCGGCGCGCTTCTTCTGGCCAAAAAGTAAGTAGCGGCCAGCGCCGACGCGAACAGCAAAGCTCCTGCTACCAGCTTCCAATAACTCTTCCGCTCTGCCGCAACCGCATTCAAACGGGATCCGGTGCCGGAGTGGCTGGAAATCGTTTCCAGGTCGAAGGCCACGTCACTGGCCGACTGGAAGCGCTGCACCGGGTTCTTCTCCAGGCAATGCCGCACCACGCGATCCAGGCCAGGTGTGAGGCCAGGGACTGTCGCATCCAGTTCAGGAGGCTCCTCTTTCAGAATGGCGTTCATGGTTTCCACGCTGGAATCGCGCTTGAACGCACGCTTGCCGGTCAGAATTTCGTAGAGGATCGCGCCCAGAGCAAAAATGTCAGACCGGTGGTCGGCGCCCTGGCCGCGTACCTGCTCCGGCGACATATAACCGACGGTGCCCATTACGTGCCCGGGGGTGGTCGCGGGATTGGGCTGGTCCACGGTTTGCAGATCGGGATGCGCCGAGCCCATCGCGTCATCCTGCTTCAGCTTGGCCAGGCCGAAGTCGAGAATCTTGATGCGCCCGTCGTTCAACACAAAAATGTTGTCGGGCTTGAGATCGCGATGCACCACGCCTTTCTCGTGCGCCGCCGCCAGGCCGCGCGCGATCTGGACGCCATATTCAACCGCTTTTCGTTGCGACAGCGGCGAGCCTTGTACATGCTCGCGCAGGCTCTGCCCTTCGAGAAGTTCAGAGACCAGATAAGGTGTGCCGTCCTGAGAGCCGACGTCAAAGATCGCCAGAATGTTGGGATGATTGAGCGCGCCCACCATGCGCGCTTCCTGCTCAAAACGGCGGAGACGGTCTTCGTCTTTGGCGAATGAAGGTGGCAGGACTTTTATCGCAACATCGCGACGCAGGCGCGAGTCGCGGGCGCGATATACCTCGCCCATTCCTCCCGCGCCCAGGAGGGACACAATTTCGTAGGGCCCGATCTTCGTACCGGAACTCAGTGTGCCGGAAGTCAGCGCCATGGGTAAGCGAGATTATACCCGTCCCGCGAATTTCGCTAATTGGCAGCGAGAACCAGAAGCTTCCCTATTGCACGCGCAGAGTCAATTGGGTGCGAGCGTCCAGATGCACGTTCCCCGTGCTCGAACTCAATATGGAAACCGGGCCTGACGTGTCGAGCGAGAGCCCTTTGATTCCGAATACTCCGTGGCTGGTTACATCGAGCGAATTGGGGTTTGCGGTGACTGTCCCAGAAGGGTTGGTAGAAGCCGGATCGGGAAGATTGTTCGGCGATTTCGGCGTAGGCGGTCGGGAGAAGGATGGTCCACGCCCCGGAACCAGGGTCCCGCCTCGCGGCATCTGGGGCATGGTGGCAATATCGGAGCTGTCGACTTCGCTGCCATAAGCGGACAGCGGCTTCGCGATCGCCTGCACCGTCAGTTGCAATGGCACTTCCCGCCCGTCCTTCAGAAGCATGTGGTCAAAAACGATTCCCACGGTCGATCCGGGAGACGACTTGCTGTGGGCCTTGGCCTCGGTTAAATGTCCGGTGATTTCGGTGTTTCGAGGAACGATAATCTGGCCGTGCACCAGCAAATCGGCAACCGCCCTGGCCCTTATCTTGTCGTCCGCTTTGCACTTCTTGGTGTCGAGCCCCGTGGCCAACTCGGCCGAAAGAACCGTTCCGGAGGCTAGCTGAGTCTCGGCGGCCGCGGCTGGCATCGCCGCGACTTGCGCCCATGACATGGCGCTCCAGATGAGTATCCCTGGCGTTAGTAAAAGCGGCGTCCTCATGACGGTTACTCCCTGTTTGTTCCGTGTGGGTCAATTCCCTGAAGCGTGACATTTTATGAAAGCCATCCCGATGACTCAAGGGGCAATCGGCCTTTTGGCAATCCGGACCCTTTCAGACCCTAAATATTTAGTGCCGAGGGGCGGGCAGTCGTAGTAACATGCGCCGCATCAGGCTGCTTCGGCAGCCACGGGCGCCATGCCGCGCCTGGTTCTAGCTTGTTCCACCTTGTTCGTGGAGGATTCATGGAAAATCGAGCCCTTGGGAATTCGGCCACTGCCAGTTCATCATCTGCCGTCACCCGCAACGCCGGGCGTAACGTCTGGGTCCTGACCGCATATGCGGTTTCAGGCCTGGCCCTGTTCGGCGTGCTGATCTACTACGTTTCGAGCTATATCACGCAATAGTCAGGCGCCTTTCAGCCCCTTCGAGGGCGTGCGCAATTGTATCCGGGGTGGACGCTTGCATTCGGCCACCGACGCGGTGAGTTGTTTCCGCCTCTTGACGGAATCTGCTTCCCCCACCTTCGTTCCTGGTTCAGCATTTTGCCCCTCCGTGCTAATTTCCTCCGCTGTCACCGTGCTACAATCGCGGCTTGCCGGGTTCCCGAACACCAGGCAAATTCCCCACTCAGCTGAGCGCGTTGACTCCTGTGGCCCACGATCCCTCGAAGACCGCCGTCACCTACGCCGACGCTGGCGTGGACATTGACCGCGCCAACCGTACCAAGAAGCGGATCAAGTATCTTGCCCACAAAACCTTCACCCGCAGCGTACTGAGCGAAATCGGCGGCTTCGGCGGCCTGTTCGCCGTCGACAAGGCAAAGTGGGTCGACCCGATTCTGGTTTCGAGTGTCGACGGCGTGGGCACCAAGCTGAAGGTTGCCTTCGAGATGGATGTCCACCACACCATCGGCGCCGACCTGGTGAACCACTGCGTCAACGACATTGCGGTGCAGGGCGCCACGCCGCTTTTTTTATGGACTACCTCGCTTCCGGCCGGATCGAGCCGGAAATCACCGAGAAAGTCATCGAAGGCCTGGCGGAAGCCTGCAAACACAATGGTTGCGCCCTGATCGGCGGAGAAACTGCCGAGATGCCGGGCTTTTATCCGGACGGCGAATACGATCTCGCTGGATTCATTGTGGGCGCGGTGGAGCGGGACCGCATCATCAACGGCAAAACGGTCGAAGTCGGCGACGTGATCCTGGGCCTGGCCTCGAACGGACTGCACACCAACGGCTACGCGCTGGCCCGCAAGCTGCTTTTCGAAGTCGGGAAATACACCCTCGACTCTTATGTAAACGAACTGAAGGGCAAGGTCGGCAACGAACTCCTCCGCACCCACAAGAGTTACTGGCCGGCGATCAAGCGCCTGGTGGACGGCGAATGCGTTTCCGCGATGGCGCACATCACC
>CAWJBA010000009.1:0-321405 GCA_963841075.1 Terriglobia bacterium | reverse complement strand
GATGTTGGCGCCGTCAAGCGTGCCGACGGTGACAGCCCCGTTGAGGGCGAGTTTCATGTTGCCGGTGCCGGAGGCTTCCTTGCCGGCCAGCGAGATCTGCTCCGAGACGTTGCCGGCCGCCACCACCAGCTCGGCGACCGAGACGTTGTAGTCGGGCAGGAACACGACCTTGATCCGGCCGGCGACGTCGGGGTCGGCGTTGACCACGGCCGCGACCGAGTTGATCAGCTTGATGATGCGCTTGGCCTCGTGGTAGCCCGGCGCGGCCTTCGCGCCGAAGATGACCGTGCCGGGCGTCACGGCGGCGGCCGGGTCCGCCTTGATCCGGTTGTACACGGTGACGACGTGGAGCAGCTTGAGCAGCTGGCGCTTGTACTCGTGCAGCCGCTTGACCATGACGTCGAACAGTGACGCGGGATCGATGGTGGTGCCGGTGCCGGCGCGGGCGTGGAAGGCCAGGTCCAGCTTGTTCTGCCGTTTTACCTCGCGCCACTGTGCCCGGAACTCCTCGTCCTCGGCAAAGGCCTCGAGCTCTCGCAGCCGCTCCAGGTCGGTCAGCCATCGCTGGTCTCCCAGCCGGGCGGTGATCAGGCCGGACAGGCGTGGGTTGGCCAGCCGGAGGAAGCGGCGCGGGCTGACGCCGTTGGTTTCGTTCAGGAACTTCTCCGGCCACAGCTCCGCGAAGTCGCGCAGCGTCGTCTGGGCCAGCAGCCGCGACTGCAGCTCGGCCACGCCGTTGACGGCGAAGCTGCCGACCGTCGCCAGGTTGGCCATCCGCACCCGGCGCTCGGGGACCTCCTGGATCAGCGACATCCTGGCGATGCGCTCGTCGTCGCCCGGGTGCCGGGCGCGCAGGTCCGCCAGGAAGGAGTCGTTGAGGGCGTAGATGATCTCCAAATGGCGCGGTAGCAGCCGTCCGAACAGAGGCACCGGCCAGGTCTCCAGGGCTTCGGGCAGCAGAGTGTGGCAGGTGTAGGCGAAGGTGCGGCGGGTGATGGACCAGGCCTGGTCCCAGCCGACCCCGTGCTCGTCCACGAGCAGCCGCATGAGCTCGGGTATTGCCAGCACCGGATGGGTGTCGTTGAGCTGGATGACCACCTTGTCGGGGAAAGCCTCCCAGTCACTGTTGCGGAACCGGAACCGGCGGATTATGTCCCGCAGCGAGCAGGAGACCAGGAAATACTGTTGCTTGAGCCGCAGCTCCCGGCCGGCTTCCGTGCTGTCGCTCGGGTAGAGCACCTTGGTGAGGTTCTCCGAGCGCATCCGTGCCTCGACGGCCTCCGCGTAGCGGCCGGCGTTGAAGAGGTCCAGGTCGAATGACTCCCGGCCGGCCCGGGCGCGCCACAGCCGGAGGATGTTGACCGTCTCGGTGCCGTAGCCCGGGACGAGCATGTGGCTGGGTTCGGCCCGCACCGTTTCGGCCGGCACCCAGCGGGCCCGCAGCCCTGCCTGGTCGTCGCCCGCCGGCTCGGTGTGGCCGTAGAACCCGACGACCTGGAGGTCGTCGGGAGCGGGGAACTCCCACGGGTTGCCGTAGAAGGTCCAGTCGTCGGGCTGCTCGACCTGATAGCCATCCTCGAAGGCCTGCTTGAAGATCCCGAACTCGTACCGGATGCCATAGCCCACCGCGGGCATGTCCAGGGTGGCCAGGGAGTCAAGCAGGCAGGCGGCCAGCCGGCCCAGGCCCCCGTTTCCCAGTCCGGGCTCGACGTCGAGGGACTCCAGGTCCCAGGCCGAGAAGCCCGATGCGGCCACGGCCTGGCGAGCCAGGACGTCCGTGCCGGTGTAGACCGCGTTCTGGCGCAGCTGGCGGCCCAGCATGTACTCGGCCGACAGGTAGTAGACGAACTTCGGGTTGGCCACGTAGTTCGCCCGGGCCGTCCGGGCCCGGCGGTCGGCGAGGCGGTCGCGGATGGTGACGGCCAGCGTCCAGTAGGCATCCAGAGCGCTCGCCGACTCGGCCGTGGTGCCCCGCTCGTAAACCAGGTTGGCAGCCAGATCGCGCTGAAACTCCTCCAGGGAGTTACCCGTCCGCCGATCCTGCTCGGATCTGATGGGCACTGGGCTAACCTCCGGCACCGGCCCGGAACCGGGTTCCGGCCGTGGCGTATTCGGCCAGCAGAGGTACCGGGGTGAACGCCGGATCACCGGTGGCGGCATGCATCGCATCCAGGACGCTGACGACGTTCGCGGCGCCGGCTTCGTCGAGCATCTGAAGCGGCCCGCGAGGGTAGCCGCAGCCGAGCATCATCGCGGTGTCGATGTCGGCGGGGCTGGCGTAACCGTCCTGGAACATGCGGACCGCGTCGTTGAACTGCGCGTAGGCGAGCGCCTCGATGAGGAAGCCCGGCCGGTCCCTGGAGATGACCGCGGTCAGCCCGATCCTGGCCGCGAGCGCGGCCGCCTTGGCCGCCGTGAACGCCGCGGTCACGTCGGGCAGCACCAGCTCGGCGAGCCCCGGCTTGCCGTTGCCCGCCTCGACGAAGTGGACACCGACCACATCGGCCGGGTGGCCCGCGGCCAGGGCCGCGTCCAGGACCCGCTGTCCCGGGTCCGCCGCCACGATGACCAGGCCGGTCTTCTCGGATGGCTGCGGAATGACGCTGATGCCGGCCGCGGTGATCTGGCCGGCCAGCTCGTCCAGCCGGCCGTCCTGCTCCCTGATCAGTGCGACCTCGGCGGGAACAGGTGCCAGCTCGTGATCCGCAGCGGGGCTTTGCCTCCGGTAGTCATAGAACCCGCGTCCGCTCTTGCGGCCGAACAGCCTGGCGTCACACAGCTTGCGCAGCAGCGGCGCGTGTACGTAACGGGTACCACCGAACTCACCCTGGAGCGTCTCGAGGATCGCCAGGCACGTGTCTAGGCCGATCAGGTCGAGCAGGGTCAGCGGGCCCATGGGCAGGCCGAGCCCCACGGTGGCCGCCTTGTCGATGTCCTCCCGCGTAGCCTGCGCCGTTTCCAGCAGATGTACGGCGTGGTTGAGGTAGGGCAGCAGCAGCGCGTTCACGATGAACCCGGCTCGGTCGGTGACCGCCACCGGAGTCTTGCCCAGGTCACGGGATAGCCGGGCCAGTGTCTCGGCGGTCTCCGGGGAGGTGAGCACGGTGGAGATCACCTCGACCAGCTTCATGACCGGAGCGGGGTTGAAGAAGTGCAGTCCCGCCATCCGGGCCGGATCCCGCGTGCCGCCCGCGATCTCCGTGACCGACAGCGAGGAGGTATTGGTGGCCAGGATCGCGTCGGCCCGGCAGGCCTCGTCCAGCTGGGCGAACAGGGTCTTCTTGAGTTCGATGCGTTCCGGGATGGCCTCTATCACCAGGTCGGCGTCGGCCACCCCAGTCGCGACATCATTGGTGGGCCGGATCCGGGCGAGTATCTCGTCCCGTGCCGTATCGGTGAGCCTTCCCCGGCTGACCGCCCTGTCCAGGGAGGCGCGCACCCGGGCCATGCCCTGGTCAAGGAAACCCTGGTTTATCTCGATCGCGTCGACGCCGCGGCCGCTGCGGGCGATCAGCTCGGCGATGCCCGAGCCCATCAGGCCGAGCCCGATCACCGCCACCTCGCGGATGTCGCCCGGCTGGATCACGTTGCTGGTCATGGTGCTGAGCCTTTCGTCTGGACGGCCGTCATGCTCGTGCCGCCCGGCTGACGACCAGGTTGGGCCGGGGCCCGACCTGGTCGTCGGCGCGGCCTGGTTCAGACCCGCTCGAAGATCGTGGCGATGCCCTGCCCGCCGCCGATGCACATCGTGTTGAGCGCGTACCTGCCGCCGGTGCGCTTGAGCTCGTACAGCGACTTCACGACCAGGATGGCCCCGGAGGCGCCAACCGGGTGGCCAAGGGAGATCCCGCTGCCGTTCGGGTTGGTGCGCTCGGACGGCAGGTCCAGTTCCCTGGCTACCGCCAGCGCCTGGGCGGCGAAGGCCTCGTTGACCTCGAACACGTCGATCTCATCGACCTTGAGGCCGGTCCGGTCGAGCACGTGGCGGGTGGCGGGCACTGGGCCCATGCCCATGATCCGCGGCTCGACCCCGGCGAGACCGTAGCCGACCAGCCTGCCGAGAGGGGTGAAGCCGTTGCTGTTGACGAACGATTCCGAGGCGAGCACCACGGCCGCGGCGGCGTCGTTGATGCCGGACGAGTTACCCGCGGTCACCGTGCCGTCCTTGCTGAAGGCGGGGCGCAGCTTGGTCATGTCGTCGAGGCTGACGTCCGCCCGGATGTGCTCGTCGGTGTCGACGACGGTGACCTTGCCCTTGCGGCCGGGGATCTCGACCGGGAGGATTTGCTCGGTGAAGTAGCCCGCCGCCGTCGCGGCCGCGGCCCGGCGGTGGCTCTCCGTGGCCAGCGCGTCCTGGTCCTCGCGTGACACGTGGAAATCGGTGGCGACGTTCTCCGCGGTCACGCCCATGTGGCAGCCGTCGAACGGGTCGGACAGCGCGCCGACCATCGGGTCGATCGCGACGCCATCGTTCATCCGCTGGCCCCAGCGCATGCCGGGCAGCCAGTATGGGACGCGGCTCATCGACTCGGCCCCGCCGGCCACGGCAACCTGGCAGTCGCCCAGCATGATCGCCTGCGCGGCGCAGATGATGGCCTGCATCCCGCTGCCGCACAGCCGGTTCACGGTCAGCGCCGGCGTGCCGATCTCCAGGCCGCCGTTGATGGCTGCCACCCGGGAGATGTACATATCGCGGACTTCGGTGTGGATCACGTGGCCGAACACGGACTGGCCCACCTGGGCCGGTTCCACGCCGGCCCGGCTCACGGCCTCGCGCACGACCTTGGCGGCCAGGTCACAGGGCGGGACGGAGGCGAGGCCGCCACCGTATTTGCCGATCGGGGTCCTGACGGCGGATAGGACGAATACGTCTTCCATGGTTTCCCTCATCTCACATGTCCAGGCCGCCGTTGACGGCCCAGATTTGTCCGGTGATGTACGAGGAGTCATCGTCCGCGAGGAACGCCACCACCCGCGCGATCTCCTCGGGCCTGCCGATGCGGCCGACCGGTATCTTGCTGCGGAACGTGTCCATCGTCTTCTCGGGGATCGTGGACAGCATGTCGGTGGCGATGTATCCCGGCGTGATGGCAGTTGACGGTCAGGCCCGGACCGTCGCCGACCGGGTGCCCGGCCCGGGCCAGCATGAAGACGGCCTCCCGGGCGAGCGACTTGGTTAGCCCGAACAGCCCGGACTTGGACGCCGCGTAGTTCGCCTGCCCGATGCCGCCCATCTCCCCGGTGGCGGAGGAGATGTTGATGATCCTGCCGGTGCCGCGTTCCATCATGTGTGGATGGGGGTCAACACCCGCACCCTCACCTCAAAGAAGGCCAAGATCCTGGGTGGCGGAATTCAGCGCATGGCCCTCAATCGCACGACGACCGCCGGCGCGGCAACGACCGCCAGTGAGCGCGCTTTTCGCCAGGAGGATGGCGCGGGCTGATAAAGCGTCATTCCGACAACCGATTTCAAAGGTCGGGGATAACTCCCCACATCCCTTCTCCATTAAGGCAGCCCGGCTAACGCCGCTTGACCGCCCACGGAGGTCCGATAAACGACATACGATAAGCCGTAGTCCCAAGCGCTACGGCAACACGAGGATGGGCATTATGACGGAACGCACCCCGGGTTTTTCGACGCTGGCGATCCACGCCGGCTCCCAGCCCGACCCCACCACCGGCGCGCGCGCGACCCCGATCTACCAGACGACTTCGTTTGTGTTCGAGGATGTCGATCACGCGGCGTCCCTGTTCGGGCTGCAGACCTTCGGCAACATCTATACGCGCATCGGCAACCCCACCAATGCGGTCTTGGAGGAGCGCGTGGCGGCACTCGAAGGCGGCACAGCCGGCCTCGCAGTTGCGTCCGGGCACGCGGCCCAAGTTCTGGTCATGCACGCGCTGATGACGCCGGGTGACGAATTTGTCGCCTCCAAAAAGCTCTATGGCGGCTCGATCAACCAGTTCAATCACACGTTCAAGAACTTCAACTGGAATGTCGTGTGGGCCGATCCCGACGACATCAGCACCTTCGAGCGTGCCATCACGCCGAAGACCAAGGCGATCTTCGTTGAATCGATCGCTAATCCGGGCGGTGTCATTACGGATCTTGAGGCGGTCTCGACCATTGCACGCCGCGCCGGGGTACCGCTGGTCGTCGACAATACGCTCGCCACGCCCTACCTCTGGAATCCGATCGATCATGGCGCCGACATTGTCGTGCACTCTCTGACCAAGTTTCTCGGCGGCCACGGCAATTCGATCGGCGGTCTGATCGTCGACGCCGGCACTTTCAATTGGTCGCGCGAAGGTCGCTATCCCATGCTGAGTGAGCCGCGACCGGAATACAACGGCATCGTGCTGCACGAGACGTTCGGCAACTTCGCCTTTGCCATTGCCTGCCGGGTTCTCGGCCTGCGCGATATCGGGCCGGCACTGTCGCCGTTCAACGCCTTCCTGATTCTCACCGGCATCGAAACGCTGCCGCTGCGCATGCAGAAGCACTGTGACAACGCCAAGGCCGTCGCCAGTTGGCTTTCGGAGCATCCAAAAGCTGCTTGGGTCAGCTATCCCGGTCTGCCCGGTGACCGCTACTACACGCTCGCCCAGAAATACTGCCCGAAGGGCGCCGGCGCCGTGTTCACGTTCGGCCTCAAGGGCGGTTACGACGCCGGCGTCAAATTGGTATCGAACGTGAAATTGTTTTCCCACCTCGCCAATATCGGCGACACGCGCTCGCTCATTATCCATCCGGCCTCGACCACGCACCGGCAGCTCTCCGACAGCCAGAAAATGCAGGCCGGCGCCGGACCCGACGTCGTGCGGCTCTCGATCGGCATCGAGGATAAAGAGGATATCATCGCCGATCTCGAGCAGGCGCTGGCGACGGAATAACGAGCCGAAGATGCGGGACAGGCGGCGACGGCGTGAGCCGTTCCGCGTGCATGACCGCAACCGTGAGCACGATCAGCGCCACGGCTTGGTGGGCAAGCGCGAACAACAGCGGCGCTTGATAGATGAGTGTCAGAACGCCAAGGCCTATTTGAAGGGTCAGTGCGCCCAGCAACGAAGCGGCGCCAAAAACGACAGGGCCAAAGACCACGGGGCCGCTGCGCCAGCTGTGCACAATGTCGGTCAAGTGCAGGACCGCGGCGACCCAGATCCCATAGGCCAGCATGCGATGGTCAAACTGAACCAGCAGGGTGTTCTCAAAGAAATTGCGCCATAGCGGCGCGTCAAAGAACAGCCGCGACGCATCCGGAACAATGGCGCCGTCGATCAGCGGCCAAGTGTTGTAGATCAGCCCCGCCCGCAATCCCGCAACCAACGCACCCAAATAGAGCTGCGCCAGCACCAGGCCGATCAGCGTCATGGCCGTCGCGCGCAGCCGTCTCGGTACGGAGACGACGGCACGGTCGGACAGACCCTGCGCGGTCCAGACCGTCGCCACGAAAATCAGACACGCCAGCACGAGATGGGTCGCGAGGCGGTATTGCGAGACCTCGACCCGATCGGCGAGGCCGGACGCGACCATCCACCATCCGACCGCCCCCTGCAACGCGCCCAGCCCAAAGATCACCCACAGCCGCGTCCGAAATCCCGGTTCGATCCAGCCGCGCCCCAGGAACCAGAGGAACGGCAGCAAAAATGCGACGCCGATGAACCGGCCGAGCAGCCGGTGCGCCCACTCCCACCAGAAGATGGTCTTGAACTCACTCAGGTTCATGCCGCGGTTGACACGCTGATACTGCGGGGTCGCCTGATATTTTTCGAACTCCTGATGCCATTCGGCATCCGACAGCGGCGGCAAGGCTGCCGCTCACCGGCTTCCACTCGACGATCGACAGACCGGATTCGGTGAGGCGGGTGGCGCCCCCGACCAACACCATGACGAAAATCAAAGCCGCAACCGCGAGCAACCACAACCGAACAACGCGGCGGCGCACGGCAACGACGGACGATGTTTCTTTCATCACGAATGACACGGGCTTGCGGGAGCGCGGGCGGACCATATAGAGGTAGCCCGAGCGCCGCAATCGAGCGCGCGATCCCGCGTCAAGTGCACGCATTCATTGAGTAAACGCAAGGACCATGCCCATTCGCGTCCGCAAGCTCATCGGCGCCTTGGCGCTGCTGGTCCTGATCGTCGTCTGGACTTTCCTGGCAATGGCACTCGCCTACGCGGTTTTCCGCCTGGAGAATCCCTTCCTCGCGGCGATCTATTATGTCGTCGCCGGCATTGGCTGGGTGCTGCCGGCGATGCCGCTCGTCAGCTGGATGTTGCGGCCCGATCCCGAACGGGGCTGAGCGGCGCCCGACTTACGCCGCGTCACCGCGACGGAAGCCGTTCCACATGGCGGTCGCTGCCCCCGACATCAGCACGCGCACATAACGGCCTTGTTGAAACTCGCCATCGATCGAGATGCGCGGGAGGGCCGTCATATGGTGGCGGTGCTCGGGAAACAGCATGGCGGCTTGCGTCGTCACCGCTGTCTTGAACCCGAGTTCCGCGGCGATCTGAAACTCGCGCTCACCGACGGCGTCGCGGTCGCCGAACGGATAAGCAAGGTGTTGCGGGCGAACGCCGATGGCGGCCTCGACCACCGCCCGCCCCATCTTCAGCTCGGAGCGCACAACCTCGTCCGATGCCTTTGCGAGAATTGGGTGGTTGACGGTGTGGGCGCCGATGGTGACGAGCGGATCGGCGGCAAGCTCCGCAATCTCTTGCCAGCTCATGCAGAGATCCTCATTGATCGCCGGCACATCGACACCATAGCGCGCGGCAAGATCGCGCACGATGTAGCGGATGTCGTCTTCACGTGGCAGGTTGCGCAACCACCGGTAGATCTCGGAAAAAAGATGACGTTTTTCCGATACGGTGCCGCAATCGAAGCGCCGACCCTTGCCATCGACGAGCAAAGCAATTCTGTCGGACTTTGCGATCGCCGCTTCCAGCGCGAGCCACCATAATTCCCCGATCCGATCGGGAAAGCTGGTTGGCACATAGATGGCGAACGGTACGCGGTGCTTCTTGAGGACGGGATAGGCCCAGGTCTTGTTGTCTCGATACCCATCATCGAAGGTGATGCAGACAAAGCGGCGGCTGAAATCGCCTTCGCTCAGACGCCGGTACATTTCGTCAAGCGAGACAATGTCGATCTGTGCGCTCTGCAGGAACGTGATGATGCTCGCCAGAAATTCCGGCGTGATCTCGAGCAAACGATTGGGCTGGAAACTCCCGCGGCGGGGCGGGCGAACGTGGTGCAGCATCAGGATCGCGCCAACACCGCCGTAGAACGGCTCCATGAAGCGATGGGCGCCGCTAAAATACAGCGTCTCAAGACCGGTACGGATCAGGGAATTTCTCACGCGATGACGCCAGTGTCCGGCTTCCGCCTCGTTAATCTTCAATCTTCAATTGGGCACAGCGCCGGACTTGCAATATATGGCACGCCGTCCCGGCGAAAATCAGGCTGCCGCACGTTTGGTCGGATGAAATTCACCGAAATCAGACGCTCGAACGCCGCGGGTTACCGCTCCCCATTGCGGCGCGCGCGCTTTCCCCTGACCGAATGGCGCATCAACGCGGCCCATCCGGCGCCAAATGTTTGCCATTGACGCAACTCCCCAACCCCATCCAAGGCTGATACGTAACAGTTATTCGTTGATGATTGCTTGCAGGGCCGACCGCCGTGACGCAGGCATTGGCTTCAGGGTCTCCTTCACGACGGCTTCGCCGGATTCACCGCACGTGGGACTCGCCTCGGTCGACGAGGGCAAGTTTCAAGACTCAAAATGGGTTCCGGGCCGGCGCCTCAACGGCGACGAAAACGATCAGGGGAACTACTGGCGCTTCGATCAGTGGCAGATCAGGATTGAAAGAGCGGCGGTCTACAGGTTCCCCTAGGGTTGGCGCCAGGATTCGGCGATCCATCCCGGCGCCGGGTGCCCCATCCTTGCGCTTTTTGCAAGGGTGGGGATTTTTGTGGACTGCGTCTTAGGAGCTTTCGTCCGGGATGCCGCACTCGCCTAATAAAATACCCACCCTTTCGCACAGAACGCGAAAGGATGGGGCACCCTCGTCCGGTTTGCCTACTGTAAAACCACGACCAGAATCCGGCCGTCGGAGTGGTAGCCGCCACCGGTGGCGTTTTTGGCTCCCTGCACTGGATCAGGGGGCAGATAGTAGTACAGACTTTTCGCTTTGCCGGAGGTCTGCAGAGTCTGGCCGATGTTGTCGCGCTCTCCGTCTACCGCCGGATCGATCTTGTGCGTCACGCTTCCATTGCGCTGGTCTTTTTCGAAACCGATGTCGTGCGTGCCGGCTCCGGCCCATATGGTCTGTCCGTTCCAGGTCGTGGGGGCCTTCCAGATCCTGAAATGGTGGCGGCTGGCTACGACGGAGTATGCCTGCGCTAATTCATATCCGTAGTCCTGCTTGCGCCCGAAGAGGTAGAGCTGGCTCATAGGCATTTGCAGATAGTCCTGCTTCTCGTAAGTCTGCAGCACGGCTTTGAGCATCGCTTCCTTGTTGTCGGTGTCTGCGATGCGCCAGCCGGCGGCATCCAGCGCGTCCTTTACCTGCTGCTCGGAGCCGACCAGGACGAAGTTCACCATGTCACCCTGATTGTTGAACTGATCGTTGACCCGCCGGGGCAGACTGTTGATATCTTTTTGCAAGCCAGGAATCCAAATTTCCGGACGACAATTTCAGCGCTACCGGGGTCGAGGCCGTCGCGGTGCTCGTCGAAGTCGGCGTGACCACGTCGTTCCCCGCGGGCACCGCCGAGGACGACGTCGGAGAAGCGGTCGCGCCGTTACCGAATTGTCCGGCGAGAAAAACCTGGGCCGCGCTGGCAAGTTTTGATTTCATGTCTTGCGTTGTAGCTGGTTTTTGGGCTCCAGCGGATGCGGCAGCCGGCGTCGAAGCGGATGTAGAAGTGCCAGTCGTCGAATTCGCAGTGAGGGAATTGCCGGGCACGGATGTAGATGGCGCTGCGGCGGGGCTGATGTGGACCTTGACTGCGAAGCTGCCACTGCAGGGCGGCTCGCCCGACGCGTTCACTCCCAGGTAGAGATGGCCGGGCCCGTCGGCCTTGAGCTGTTTGCCGCTGCCGACCAAAACTGGAACCCCCTGGGGTTGGAGTCTCGCGATCAACGCTCCAGCCGGAGCAGAAACCACAGGCGCGCCGCTGCTGGAGGCTCCAGTCACTCCCGCCGGGTCACAGTTCTCCCCGGAGCTGGAGTGGAGTTGAAGAACATCTCCCGCTTGCAGGTCGACACCCGTATCAGTCCAGGGTTGAGCGGTTGAGATGGTGAAGGAGTAGTCCCGCGCGGCTGTTTCGATCTGGAACTGAGCTGACACCGGAGGGCCGGCGAACGCCACGGCCAGTAGAAGAAATCCACAGGCCACCGGGAAACGGTACTTCATAGGAAAACTCCAGGCTGGGCGCTGTCCTTGCTAGCGCCCGCCGGAGAATTTTATCAGTTGCGCACAAGTGTAGCGCCGCCGTCCCGGCGGCCGTGGCGGCGGGCGTCCCGCCCGCCGCGTCGAGGGCGAGACGCCCTCGGGACAGCCGGCAGGATGCCGGCGCTACTTGACTTCGACGTCGCTATCGGGCCAACGCCGGCTCTAACTGGCCGGACTTCAGGCTCGCGTAGCGCTTGTTGATTTCGTCCCAGTTCACCACGTTCCACCAGGCCGCCAGGTACTCAGGACGCCGGTTGTTGTACTTGAGGTAGTAGGCGTGCTCCCACACATCGTTGCCAAAAACGGGAAACAGGCCCTGGGAGATGGGGTTGTCCTGGTTCGGGGTGCTGAGAATCTGCACCTCGCCACTCTTCTTGCCGGCGAGCCAGACCCAGCCGCTGCCGAATTGCTTTACGCCGGCATCGTTGAACTTGGTTTGGAAATCCTTGAAGCTGCCGAAAGCCTTCTGGATGGCTTCCGCAACCGGGCCGCTTGGGTCGCCGCCGCCCTTGGGCTTCATGATTTTCCAGAACATGGAGTGATTGACGTGACCGCCGCCGTTATTACGCACAGCCCCGCGGATATCTTCCGGCAGGGCGTTGAGGTCGCGAATCAAATCCTCAGCGCTCTTGGACTGCAGGTTGGGATGTTTCTCGAGAGCTGCGTTCAGGTTTTTTACATAAGCCGCGTGATGCATGTCGTGGTGCAGCTTCATGGTGGCGCTGTCGATGGTAGGTTCAAGAGCGGAATAGTCGTAAGGCAAGGGGGGTAGTTCGAAAGCCATATGTTTTCTCCTCTAACACATTCTCAGATGATGGTATCGCGATTGGAGATTCAGCGGGAAATCTGTTTGTTTGGGCCGAGTAGAGATGGCTCGGGCAGGCACGAGGTTGCTTGTGGAAAACATATCCCAAAAGCGGCCACGGATTTTCGCGGATCCTCACGGATTAATCCTTTGCTCGTTCATCTTTGAGGTCTTTGATCTTTGATTTTTGCGTGGGTTGGGTTTATCCGTGTGAATCCGCGCGAATCCGTGGCCAGGTTTTACCGGCTCAGGGCGCGTTGTAGCTGCTGGGGATCGGCGGCGTAGCTGAGAGCTACTTCCGGATCCACAACCTCGGCCCGGACCAGCCTTTCGATCTCCTGGTCAAAGCTCTGCATGCCTTCCGAGGAGCTATTCTTGATGGCATCCAGCAGATTGGCGCCGGCGGGGTCTTCGCAATCCAGATAGTGAGCGGTGCGCGGGGTGTTCTTGAAGACCTCGAGGATCAGAGCGCGGCCGCCGCCTTTTCGAGGGATGAGTTGCTGCGAGATGACGTAGCGGAGAGTCCGGGCCATGCGGCCACGCAACGACGTCTGCTCGGACGGCGAGAACGCCGCCAAAATGCGTTCCAGAGTCTTGGCCGCATTCGGGGCATTCAGACTCGAAAGGACCAGGTGGCCGGTTTCCGCGGCTTCCAGAACCATTTCGATGGTTTCCCGATCGCGCAGTTCGCCGACCAGGATCACCTTCGGCGCTTGTCGCAACGCCGCCCGCATCGCCAGGGCAAAGTTCGGCGTATCGCTATGCAGCTCTCGCTGGTGGATGGTGGACTGCTTGTGATTGTGCAGAAATTCGATGGGGTCTTCGATGGTGATGATATGGCAAGTCTGCTTTTCGTTGATGCGGTCCAGCAGCGCCGCCAGGGTGGAAGATTTTCCCGAACCGCGCGCCCCGGTCACCAGAACAATTCCGTCCCGTAGACTCGCTATTTCTCCAAGCTGAGCTGGCAGGCCCAGGGTCGAGAATTCCGGCACCGTGGTTGGAATCACCCGCATGACCACCGCGCAGCTGCCACGCTGGATGAATACATTCACCCGAAAGCGGGCCAGCCCAGGCAGGCCGAAGGAGATGTCGCAGGACCCGTGCTCACGCAACATATTGATGGCCTGCTTGTTGTCGGCGATGAGATCGGAGGCGATGCGGCGAGTGTCGTCCGCGGTGAGCACGCGCAGTCCCGGACCCTGGACTGCCATCAGCTGCCCGTAGACTTCCACCTGGGGCGGGCGTCCGGGCGAGAAGATCAGGTCGCTGACCTTTTCAGTCGCCCGCAGCATGGCCGCCAACAGGGCATGCGTGGATCCCGCGCCGGAGCTTGATGCCGGGTCAAGTGTGACCTGAAGAGGTGCTGTCGCTGGAGCTGCCATTTTCGTTAAGCCAGAAATCAGGAGTCGAATCGGGGAGGCTTTTCGAGCCTGTGCGCTTGCTCGTTACCGAATCTGGTTTAACTGTAGCGAAACCGATGGCGGAGGTTCCATGAAGAACGTCGTGGTCAATGACGTTAGTAATGTGTGACCTCTAATAAAAAGGGCAGCCACCTGGGGCTGCCCTTGAATGTCTCAATCGGAAGGTTATTTCTTGGTTTTCTTACCGTAGCTGGTCTCGATGCTGCTGCCGATGTATTGCAACATGCTCTTGGCCCCGTCGGCGAACTGCCCGGTGGGTTGCAGTTCGAGATATTTGTTAAGCGCTTCAGCCGTACCCGGCGCCGGGATCACTTTTCCTGTCTTGTCCGTCGTGGCTTTGTTAATCAGATTCACGCCCTTCTGGTAGTAGGCGTCGGCCTTGGTCGGATCGGCGGCAATGGACTTGTCGAAGGCCGCGTTGGCATCATCCACCTTTCCATTGTTGGTCAGCACAGCTCCCTGGTTGTAGTAATACTGGGCCGCACCGGAGGGGTTCGTTTGCGCCGCCAGGTCGTAGGACTTGACGGCCTCGTCGACCTGACCGGTCCGGGCTTCGGCCTGACCCAGGTTGTTGTAATAGGCAGCCAGAATCTTGGCGTCATCGGGCTTCGCCCCGGTTTCCATGGCCTTCTTCTTGAGATCGATCGCTTTCTGATAGTCAGTAACCGCCTCGGTGAAGCGTTTGGCCTTTTCCGTAGAATCGGTCACCTTCGGACCCGAGCTGAGATAAGCATCCCCCAGTCGAGCCCAGAGCAGGTCGCGGGTAGGATCGGTTTGCGTGGCTTCACTCAGAGAGCTGATCGCGGTATCGAAATCGCCGCTTTGCATGGCCTGGTTGGCAATTGCCAGTTTTTCGTTCAGAGCCTTAACCGTGTTGGTTTCTTTGGCAGCCTTGGCCTGCTGCTCCTGCATCTGCTTCAGTTGCTCCGGGCTGATGCCCTTCTGCGCTGCGGCCTCGACCTGCGCCTTCTTCAGATCGAAGTCCAGAGTCGCTTCATCCAGCCCCACGGGAAAGCCATTCACGAAATCCAGCTGCTTTCCGTCCTGGCTCAGCGTGACCTTATACTTGCCGGGCTCTATGCCCAGAGAGAAGTACTCTCCCTTTTTGTTGGTCTTCAGGTTGTACTTGCGTCCGTTGTCAAGGTTAGCCCATTCGAGGTTGGCACCCGCGATCGGGGTTCCCGATGCGTCTTTGCAGACACCCTTTACGGTGCCTGTAGCCTGGGCGAAAACCGGGGGTACGCACAGCGCCGCCGCCACCGCCGCCACCAGCATCACCATCAGCAAACGTTGCTTCATGTTTTTGGCCTCCCGGCTCACAAAACTAGCTCGCAAAACTATCAGCATTTTCGTCCATGCGCCGTCATCCCGGGCGGCGCGTTTCTAAGCTTTTTCCGCCAGCGCGGCGTAGGGAATCGGGTCGGCGCTACCCGCATCCCGAAAGGCTCGCAGGCGCAAAACGCAGCTGTCGCAAACCCCGCAGGCGCTGTCCTCCCGGCTGTAGCACGACCAAGTTAAATCGAAGGGCGCGCCCAGTTCAAGGCCCAGGCGCACGATTTCCGATTTGCGCAACTGGATCAACGGCGTAACAATTTCGATCCCGCCGTCCTTGGTGCCCAGCTTTATCACCTCATTGAATGCCTGGTAATAAGCGGGACGGCAATCGGGATATCCCGAACTGTCCTGCTCCACCGCACCGATGAATATCCGGCCCGCACCCAGCACTTCCGCCCAACTCACCGCCACACTCAGAAAGTGGGCGTTGCGGAAAGGCACATATGTTACCGGAATATCCTTCCCGACGTCGCGCGATTCCGGAACCCCGATGCTGCGGTCAGTCAGGGCGGAGCCGCCGATTGCGGAAAGCGCTTCGTTTCTTACCAGCAGCCGGTCCTGAATGCCCAGGCGATCGCAGATAGCGAAAAAAGCCTGCTGTTCGCGCTCTTCGGTACGCTGTCCATAACTGACGTGCAGGGCCGCAGCATTGTAGTCACGGACCGCCAGTGCTGCGCATACCGTGGAATCCATGCCTCCACTCAGGAGAACAATCGCGCGTTTCGCGTCTTTCACCATAAGTTAGATGTCATCTCGAACCGAAGCGCCGTCCAGCGCCAGGCTCCGTAGCGGCTAAACCCCTTTCATTGCCGGATCCCATACAAACTTATGGATTTGCAGCGACAAACGTGCCGGGACTCTGTCCGCCAGCATCCATTCGGCGAGTTGGCGCGGGTCCAGCAGGCAACCGGAAGCGTCGCGGGCGCCACTGGCCTGCTGGCTGAAAGCCGGCGAAAACAAAACCGCGTTGATCCGCTGGGCGAGATGGTGAGCAGACACAAACTCGCGCGCAAACTCGTAGTCAACGCGATCACTTAGCACAAACTTGACCTCGTCCTGCTTATTGAGCCAACCGAGATTCTCGCTGTGAAATGTGTCAGGTTCGCCCGAGTTCGGACATTTTACATCCACGATCTTGATGACGCGATGGGGCACACGCTGCAGCGGACGCTCGCCGCTGGTCTCGAGCAGAACGGTGTAGCCCCCATCCAGAAGGCGCTGCATCAGCGGCACCACTTCGCGCTCCTGCAACATGGGCTCGCCGCCGGTGATCTCAACCAACCCGCCACCCGGGCTCAACTGCTCCACTTCTTCGACCACTTCTTCGAGGGTGCGGCGCTGGCCGCCGGTGAACGTGTACTCGCTGTCGCACCAGGAGCAACGCAGATTGCAGCCCGTAAGCCGCACAAAGACGCAAGCCAGCCCGGCATAGGTGGACTCGCCCTGGATCGATTTGTAAATCTCGGTAATCTGCATGAAAAACCGCTTCTAGCTTCTAGCTCGTAGCTTTGGTTCCTGAGCTCTACGTTGTCATCCTGAGCGGAGGGCAAGCGACCGCTTGCGGTTGCGCGTCCGCAGTCGAAGGACCCCTATAACGCAAACGATGTTTGAGACCGCAGGAATTTGATCTTGTTCAGCACCGGCCTACTCCGAATAAGTTGCGGTAGTTACATCGGTTTCGAACACGGTGACATTCTTGACTCGCACCCGGCCCTGGGTTACGCGATCCAGATTCGTATTGGTCTCATCGTAAAAATATTTAGCAAGGTTTTCAGCCGACGGATTCAGCACCTTGAAAGGATCGAGATCGTTGATCATCTGATGGTCCAACCGGTCAATGACCGGTCTCATGGCTTGTTTCAGTTCCCGGAAATCGAGCAACAAGCCGGCCTTGTCGAGTTCATTGCCCGCCAGGGTCACGCGAACCTTGTAGTTGTGTCCGTGCGGATTCTCGCACTTGCCCTTGTAGTTGCGCAGATAGTGTCCCGCGGCAAATGAATCTTCGACCGTGACCTCGTACATGAATCCTCTTGGCGGCCGCCGACAATACGGACCGGACCGCAGCGCATGATCTAACCCTCTATTTTACCCCCATACGGGCCGCTGTAGGCCGATCGACCTGATTTTCGGCGACCGGGGAATTAATTGGGATTTGAAAAGAATTGGTGAGACTATTGGGTCACGACAGAAGAGGTCGCACCATGAAATACCGAATTGCTATGTGGGCGAGTGCGGGTTTTATTGTTGCGAGTTGCTGGGCACTCTATGCTTTCGCAGCCACTCCTCCAGCTCTGACTTCCGGTGACCCGATCTTCGCTCTAGTGGAATTGACCTGCCCGGTCGTGTTTGCGAGCATCCATTTACACTTTGCCCTTGGGTTGTACTCGTCTCTTTTTGCGAATGCCGCTACCTACGGTTTGATTGGTGTGATAGTGGAGAGTCTTCGGCAGCGACCGCATTACGCTGAATAAGGTTCGCCAGGGCGGGACAAAAGCGGCGGACAAGACCGGGGCGGGCAGTCACCGTTACGTTTTGTGAATTCGATCGCCAAGGAGATCAGGGCTGGAGTTTTTCACCCAGGGCTTACGCCACCATTCTCGTCGCCGCTTCGCGGCTATCAACAAACGGCCAGACTGAGTATCTCCCTCTCCGGCGTTATTCGACTCCGAAAAACTGTTCCACTTGTTTCAGGTCGGTTGTTCTACGATAGGGCGGCAGGCTCTCCACAAAGACCTTCCCGTACTGCTTCTTCAAGATACGGTTGTCCAGCAGCACCAGCAATCCGCGATCATGCAACGACCGGATCAGGCGACCGAAGCCTTGTTTCAGCGTGATTACCGCGGCGGGAACCTGGTACTGGAAGAAGGCGTTTCCGCCGTCGGCATCGATCGATTTGACGCGCGCCGCGACTACCGGATCGCTGGGCACGGCGAACGGCAGGCGGTCGATGATCACGCAACTCAGTTGCTCGCCTTGCACATCGACGCCCTGCCAGAACGATGAGGTAGCGAACAAGACGGCATGCGGCGTCAGACGAAACTCTTCCAGCAGCGCGGTCTTGGGGGCGTCGCCCTGAAGCAGCATGGGAAATTCCAATTCGCCGAGCAGGCGTTGATAGACATCGTTCATCTGCGCGTAGCTGGTGAATAGAACGAAAGCCCGCCCGCGGCTAATTTCCAGCAACCGCCGGATGCGGTCCGCCGCTTTGGCCACGAATTGCGGAGTGCGAGGATCGGGAAGGTCGGGAGGCACATAGAACAGCGCCTGATTTTCGTAATCGAAATGCGAAGGCAGGACTGCTTCGCGAGCGTGCTCCAGTCCGAGACGCTGGCGCATGTAGTCAAAGCTGCCGCCCACTGCCAGCGTCGCCGAGGTCAGCACGGCGCACTCCAGTTTGTCGAACAGGCACGTCTTCAGAATGGGGGCCACGTCGATGGGCGTGGCCTGGAGAAAAACATTCTGCTTGTCGCGTCCGCCGCGCCGACGTTCGATCCAGAAGACAGTGTTGCGATCTTCCGATTCCATCAGGAATCCGAGCTGCACCTGCAACTCCTGGGTGCGCCGGGCAAAATTAAAAACTTCTTCCGGCTTGGAGGGCAGGTTCTCCAGCTCAGAACCCAGACGGGTCAGGGCCTGCTGCAATCCCAGGAACTCGTCGCCGTTTTCTTCCATGAACTCGCGCCGGCTTTCGAAGGCGAAACGGCCGTCGCCTTGAGGCAGCAGGGCGAAGAAGAATAACGCCCGTTCACGCAGGCTCTTCAACGCTCCCGAGATTGAAGCGGACAGCATGTGGTTGCGTTGCAGCGAGACTTCGACATCGCGGCACAGCTCTTCGAATCTCCCGTTGCTGACCGAAACTCCGAAATAGCTTCCCGCTACGTCTTCCAGTTCGTGGCCTTCGTCGAAGATCACGGCGCCGGCTTCCGGCAGGATTCCGGCATCGGGCGCGTACTCCGCCTGCTGTTTGATGGAGAGGTCGGCAAAAAACAGGTGATGGTTGACGATGATGATATCGCTCTCCATCGCCTTGCGATGCATCTCGGTGATGAAGCAGCGGTCCCAGGCGCTGCATTTCTGTCCCAGACAGGTGTCGGAGCGGGCATCGATCTTGTGCCAGAGCGCGCTGGCTTCTGGAAGGGACGCCAACTCGGCCCGGTCTCCGGTCTGAGTGACCTTCTCCCAGGCAGCGATGGCGCGGTAATGTTCGATCTCTTCCAATCCGCTGAGCACAGGCTGGTCCGTGAGGTCATAGAGCTTCTTACGGCACAGATAGTTGTTGCGTCCCTTCATGTAGCAGACGTTGAGCTTGCCTTCGCCGTTGGGAAAGAGCGCCTGTTCGAGAAAAGGGATATCCTTGTGAAAGAGCTGTTCCTGCAGATTCTTGGTGCCGGTCGAAATGATGACGCGCTTGCCGGAACGGATGACGGGCACCAGATAGGCCAAGGTCTTGCCCGTACCGGTGCCAGCTTCCACGATTAAGTGACGCTTTTCTTCCAGCGCCTGCTCGACCGCCTGCGCCATTTGGAGCTGGCCGCGGCGAAATTCGTAAGCGGGATGGGTCCGCGAAAGCACTCCGCCCGGAGCGAAAAACTGGTAGAGGGAAACGTCGCGTTTCTTCGTGTCGGAGGCGGAAGGCACAAAGTCACTATAATAGATACAGCGTCGGGTTGAACTGCCGAGCTGCGCTCGGCTTGCACGGGTCGGAGACCCGTGCCCACACGGCCAGTGCCAGAAAAAGAGCCGGTGCAAATTTACCTTCCGCCTTAAGATCCTATGACCCATCCAACTTTGAGTTCGCCATCGGCTGCGGCCGCTGCCGGTATTCCGACCGT
This sequence comes from Terriglobia bacterium, assembly GCA_963841075.1. Classification (GTDB taxonomy): domain Bacteria; phylum Acidobacteriota; class Terriglobia; order Terriglobales; family Acidobacteriaceae; genus JAIQFF01. The sequence continues at coordinate 301,542 of CAWJBA010000009.1, read as the reverse complement.
CGCAATCGTGGGACGACCGAATGTCGGAAAATCCACGTTATTTAATCGGCTGGTGGGCTCGCGCCGCGCCATCGTAGGCGACGAACCCGGCATCACGCGTGATCGACTCTATGGCGAAGCGGAATGGCGCGGGCGCCACCTGCGTATCGTCGATACCGGTGGCATTCTTCCGGAAGACAAAGACTTCATCCCGGCTGAAATTTTTCGGCAGGCGAAGGTTGCTCTTCAGGAAGCCGACGCCGTCATCATGGTAGTAGACGGCCGCACGGAAATGGCGTCTCCCGACATTGAACTCTCGCGGCAGTTGATCCGATCCGGTAAACCGCTTTTTCTCGCTGTCAATAAAGTCGACACCGACAAGCAACAAACTCTTACGGATGAGTTTCATCGCCTTGGCATCCGCAAGGTGTTTCCAATCTCCGCTGAAAATGCTCGCGGGCTGGATGATCTGCTGGACGCCGTCCTTGAGGTATTACCGTTGCAAAATCAGTTAACCACTGAGGACACGGAGGACGCAGAGGAAACCGCCGAAACGCCCGAGGCCCAGTCTCATGAAACCAAAGTTGCAATCATCGGGCATCCCAACGTGGGCAAGTCCACCTTACTGAACCGGCTGATCGGCGCCGAGCGTTCGATCGTCTCGCCCATCCCCGGAACCACGCGCGACGCGGTTGACGAGATCGTCGAGCGTGACGGCAAGCGCTTCAGGTTTATTGACACCGCCGGCATCCGGCGCAAGGGAAAGACGCACTTGATGGCGGAAAAGCTTTCCGTAGTCATGGCGCGGAAACATCTCGAGGCCGCCGACATCGCATTATTAGTCATCGATGCGACGGAGGGCGTGAGCCAGCTCGACGCCTCCATTGCGGGATATGCCCATGAGAGCGGGCGTTCGATGATCATTATTGTGAACAAGTGGGACCTGGTGATGAGCGGCAAGGAAAGGACGGGCCGGCAGACCAAATCTTCGCGCATGCAGGAAAACAAACGCCCTGCCGACCGCATCGCTTATGAAGAAAGGCTGCGGGACGCGCTCAAGTTTCTTAGCTACGCGCCGGTGTTGTTCGTCTCCGCTTCAACCGGTAAGGGCACTGAGAAAATATTTCCCACGCTGCAAGAGGTCGCCGCCGAGCGCCGCAAGCGCATCGGAACCGGCGAGATGAATCGCTTCCTCAAGCACGTCGACTTTGAGCGCGCCTCGGTCCCCGCCCGCCAGCAGGTGAGGATTTACTACATGACTCAGGCCGCGGTGGGGCCGCCTACGTTCGTCATTTTTACCGACCGCAAAGTGAAGCTGCACTTCGCCTACCAGCGTTTCCTGGAAAACCAGATTCGTAAAGCTTTCGGATTCCTGGGTACGCCGATCTGGATCAAGAACCGCGCCCGCGACTAAGAACTGCGCATTATCCGATAGGTTCCGGTGGCGGCAAGAACGGCGGCGGGTCTGGCGGAGGCGGCAGCACGGCCGGGGGCGCAGGATGGATCAGTGCATCCAGCGCGGGATATCGCGAGGCGAAGAAATAAATGGAATAGGCCGGAAAGAACACCACGGCCGGCACCGAGACCAGCGAAATCACGTACAGCAGAGCGAAAATCACAATGGTTCCGACCACCACCGCCAGCGTGATTGTGTACAGGTTCCAGGTCAGTCCGGCCGCCATGCCTGCGATTACCGCTATCGCACCCAGTCCGCCAATGGGAATAAGAAAAAGCAAGAACATGATGGCAGACACGATGCCGAGAATGATGGCCGCGGCAATCGCCATCACGATCTTCATTCCGATATAAGCGGCGTAACCACCCTTCTCCTGTTTGATCTGGGGCCACAGGCGGCGCCAACCCTCGATGGCGCCAATTTCTTCGAGCGCCATTTGCGGGACCACAAAATCCTTGGTCATCACGTGAATCACAAGTTGAACAACCACGAAAAGCAGAAGCAAAGAAAAAAGAGCCATTCCGCCCAGAATGAGCGGGATCATGTGCTCCCTGGGTTGCCTGAACCAGCCCACCAGGAAAGCGAAGCCGGCCGGGATACCGATCAGGATTGTGAACCCGGCAACCGAGACCAGAGCCAGCAGAATCTGCCATACGAAGAAACGCCGGCCCGGGCCTTGCCGCGTTGTCCAACTGTGCCAGATGCGACACTCCCTGGTCACAACGCTATCGAAAAGAACAAAGCGCATGACACTATTCACGTAGATAAACAAGATCAGCAGAACGAATCCGACGACCGCAAGCGCCATGATCAGGGAAGCCGTGAGCATGGGATCGATAGGCGGGAATGCGGCGGCCACAAAACGCGTGGAGTTGTGGGGGTGGGGCATCTGGAAGCTGCCCGGATTGCAGCCTCCGCCTCCCGAACTCATTTCGCCTGCCAGCAGCCCGACCAGCCCTAGTTTGGCCCATTGGCTGGACCGGAACGGCCGCGTCAGTTGCTGCCGGGCATGCTCGAAAGCCGGAGTAATTGCATCCACGGCAGAAATCGGCAAGGCGCACCTCAGGAGATGACAGTTGGCTGCAAGGTACTGCGAAGCGGGAGGGACGTCAAGTTGATTGACGGACTGTCGTATTTTACGGATTGACGAATTTTAAATCCGGCAATTCTACAATCCGACGGTTCGACGATCTTTGCTCACTCATACCGCAACGCCTCCACCGGATCGAGCTTCGACGCGCGCAGCGCGGGCACCAGGCCGCTGGCCACTCCGACCGCCAGCAGTACCAGCGTGGAGACCATGACCGTGGCCCATGAAATCTGAAGATGAATGTCAGCTTTGCCGGAATCGTCTTCAAATAACGGTCCCATCAGGGGCAGCGTGCCTACAGCCGCGGCGATCGCGTAAGAGAGCAGAACGCCGACGGCCCCACCCAGCAGCATGATGAGCAGAGTTTCGGCCAGGAACTGAAGTTTGATCTGCCACTTCTTGGCGCCGAGCGCCCGACGTAGTCCGATCTCGCGGATGCGCTCGTCTACCGAGACCAGCATGATATTCATCACTCCGACACCGCCGATACCCAGTGTGAGCGTACCGACAAAGGTCAGCAGCACTTGCAACCCGATGGTCAGGCCGTCGATGACCGGCCGGAACTCGTCGCGCCCGAACATCAAGATAGCTTTCTTGTCAGTCGGAGAAAACTGCTGACGGGTAGCGATGGCGGCCAGCACCTGGGCCTGGGCTTTCTTCTCGAACTGGGGTGCCACCGGCTCGAAAACCATGACCGCCGCGTATTTGGTGTTCCACAGGTCGCCGGCAGAGCTGAATGGAATCCAGGCTGAATCGTCGTCGCTGGAGAAATAGTTGCTTAACTGGATCTTTCGCGCCATCACCCCGATCACGGTGAAGTGCACGCCACCGATCTGGACCGTCTCACCGACAGCGGGTCGGCCGCTGAACAACTGCTCGCGAACCCGGCCCCCCAGAAAAACCACGCGGCGCCGCTCCAGTTCGTCGCCGGGGGAAATCCACCGGCCTTCGGACGGGACTTCATTGCGCATCTCGCCATACTCCGGACAGACGCCGCGTATCGCAGCCGTGCCTACCATACGTTCGCCATAGCTGATGCCGGGGCGATTTACGGTCTCGAGGCAGACGTGTTTCACCAGGGGAGCCGTTTCCTTGACGATGTCGAGGTCAGCCTGCTCGAGCCGCACTTTCTTGCCGGCGCGCTGTCCGCCGGGCTGTTCGCTGGTTTGCGCCGGCCAGCAGATGGTCACGCTCTTGCCGAATGCGTCGAAGCCGCCCACCAGAATGCGGCGGAAGCTGCTGCCGTACGCGATCAGCAAGGTAACGGTGGCAATTCCCCAGACGATGCCCAGCATGGTGAGCAAACTACGGGTGTAGTTGCGTCTGAGCGCGATCCAGGCTTCGAGAATAATTTCAGTCAGCATTTAGAAACCACCACCGGCCGTGTAGGGACGGGTCTCCGACCCGTCCGGGCCGAGCGAAGCTCGGCAGCAGTGTTAAGCCGCCGCTGCCGCGCAAGCGCGGCCTGTCCGGGTCAGAGACCCGGACCCACACATTCTTACGCAGCTAACCTCCCGCCTCATACCGCAGGGCTTCAATCGGATCAATCGACGCCGCCCTCCGCGCCGGATACAACGCCGAGAACACCGCGATGATACCCAGAAGCGTGCATGCCACCAGGCCGGACTGCCACGTCGCCAGCAGGCCGGCGAAGAAGTCGGGCATGGGCAACAGGTTCACCAGAAAACAGATGCCGTACGCGATGCCCATCCCGATGGCTCCGCTGAGAAACGCGATCAGCAGCGCTTCTATGAAAAACTGCTTGAGGATGGTCCGGGCCGGGGCCCCCAGGGCCTTGCGCACCCCGATTTCGCGGGTCCGCTCTCGCACCGCAACCATCATCACGTTCATCACTCCAAGGCCGCCGAGGAAAAGAGTTACGATGCCGACCGCGCCCAGAAAATATTTCATGCCATTGGTCATCTGGCGGAAGGCCTTGGCTTCCTGCACCGTATCCCAGATGGGGCACGCTTCTTTGTCATGGGGATCGAAGTTGTGCATTCGGCCCAGCACGGTCTGTATTTCGCGCTTGCAGGCCTCGTGCTGCTCCACCGATCGAGGCGTGACCAGCAACTGGTCGAATGTGGTGGAGGTCCCCGGAGGCTTGTCGGGAAAATCGCGGCGCATGGCGGCGAACGGAATAAATATCTTGCTCACATCCCAGCCGTCGTAACTTGAATCCTGTTTTTTGACTGCCATCACGCCGATCACTGTGTAGGGGAACGCATTCAGATACACGCTTTCGCCGACGGGATTGCGTCCGGGAAAGAGTTGCTTGGCTGCGTCGCTGCCCAGGAATGCGACGCGGCGCGCTTCTTTCTGATCGTCCCAGTCATAGAAACGCCCTTCGCCCACATCCAGGCTGCGAATGTACGCGAACGGCGGATGAGATCCGGTAACGGTAAAGGCCGCGTTGTTATAGCTGCTGTGGGCGCGGACGTCGTTTTGCTCCAACTCCGGTATGGCGTATTCGCAATCCGGCGCCTCGGACTGTACGGCCACGACGTCCGCGTCCTCCCAGTGCACCGCGCGTCCGGCGCGGGCTCCGCCGACCTGCAGGCTGGTGCGACCGTGAAAGACGATCAGAATATCCTTGCCCAGATTGCGGGCCTGATCTTCCTGTCCTTTGCGCAGGCCTTCGCCAGCCGCAACCATCAGAACGATAGAGACGATTCCCCAGGCGATTCCGAACATGGTCAGGAAGGTGCGCAGTTTGTGAGACCACAGCGTCCGCAACACGTCGCCGACCAGATCGCGCAGGACCATATCGTATGGACGCGGACACCGCCAGAACGTAAGCCGGGTCCCGGGCTCCTAGACTTCGTATACGAAAATCAAGCCGATTTTGTTCACGAAGAATGTAGGAGCGGACGCCCTCGCCCGCCGCTTTGGCAGTTGAGCTTGCAGGATTGCTTACTGAGGCTTTAGTTCAACACCGGCGGGCGAGGGCGCCCGCCCCACACTTCTCCAGCCACGCATCGAACTCCTGCAAGGCCACCTCACACTGCAGCCGGTGTCGTTCCTGGCGATCGCGAACCTTGCGTTCCAGAGGTGGGAGCAGATCGAAGGTGATGTTTGCGGGCTGAAAGTTTCTGGCCTCGGCATGGGTCACGTAGTGCACCAGGGAACCGAAGGCGCTGGGCCGCGGCGGGGGTTCGGCTTCCGCTCCCGACGCGAGGGCAGCCGCGTGAATTCCGGCCATCAGGCCAGTCGCGATGGATTCGACATATCCCTCCACTCCGCAGATTTGACCGGCAAAAATTACTGCCGGATATTTCTTCATCTGCAGCGATTCCGCAAGCAGCGTCGGCGCGTTGATGTAGGTGTTGCGATGGATCTGTCCGTAGCGCAGAAAGCGCGCGTTCTCCAGGCCGGGGATTAATCGCAGCACTCGCGCCTGGTCTCCGAACTTCAGATGATTCTGGAATCCCACCAGGTTGTAGGAGTCGGCACGCAGATTTTCCTGCCGCAACTGCACCGCGGCGTAGGGAATTCGTCCGGTGCGCGGGTCTTTCAGGCCAACCGGTTTCATGGGACCGAAGCGCAGCGTGTCGCGCCCGCGGCGGGCAATTTCTTCAATGGGGAGGCAGCCCTCGAAGTAGTTCAGCTTCTCCCAGTCGCGCTCCTCGACCGACTGCCCGGAGATCAAGGCATCGCAGAAACGGTCGTACTCTTCTTTTGACATGGGACAGTTGATGTAATCCGCCGAGCCCTTGTCGTAACGTGCCGCCAGGTAGACCTTCGACATGTCGATGGAATCGGCCTCGACAATCGGGCTGATCGAATCGAAGAAATACAAATGCGTAGATCCGGTCAGCCGGGCAATCTCCTGCGACAGAGCATCAGATGTCAGAGGCCCCGTGGCGACGATTGTGATCTGATCCGGATCGATCTGGGTGACTTCTTCGCGCCGGATCGTAATCAGCGGTTCGCGCGAGAGTGCAGCTGTAACGCGGGCAGCGAAGGTCGTACGGTCCACCGCCAGCGCATGGCCGGCAGGGACGGCGCACTCGCGCGCGATCTCCAGCAACGTGATCCTGCCCGCCGCATTTCTTCTTTCAGCAGCCAGGGGGCTGTGTTCACGCTGTCGGATTTCAGCGAGTTGGAGCAGACCAGTTCCGCGAAATCTGCCGTCTGGTGCGCCGGTGTCGAGCGCGCCGGGCGCATTTCCCAGAGTTCGACGGCAACACCGCGCCGCGCGCACTGCCACGCCGCTTCCGATCCCGCGAGTCCCGCGCCGATAACCCGCACGACTGCGGTCATGGCGCGCTCCCAGCGACTTGTTGCAGCGCATCTCCAGTCAGGCTCACTGTCTTCCAGTCGTCCAGAAAAGTCGCACCCAGACTCTTATAGAACTGAATCGCCGGGGTGTTCCAATCCAGCACCTGCCAGCGGACACCAAAGCAATTCTTTTCTGCTGGCCACCGCAGCGACGCGGGCCAGCAGCGCCTTGCCAATTCCCTTTCCTCGATATTGGTCGCGGACGTAGATGTCCTCAAGAAAAATCCCGGCGCGCCCCTCAAAGGTTGAGTAATAGTCGAAGAAAAAAGCGTACCCGGCAGGCTGGCCATTCCATTCGGCCCACAGAACTTCAAATTTCGGGAATTCGCAAAATCCGTCGCGCAACAGACCGGCCTCCGTCGCTGCGACCGGCAAATGCTCAAAGTCGGCGAATTCGTGGATGAGCGTGTTCAGCATCGGCACATCGCCGGCACGGGCAGGGCGGATTGAAAGCATCCGGTTCTCCTTCGGGAAATCGAACGCGCTATTGCGATCCGTGTTCTATTAAGATCCGTGGTCTATTATACGGACGCTGATTCACTCTATCGGAGGTACTGATGGCGCGCATCACTCTTGTCGAACCCGAGCAGGCTCCGCCCGAGGTCAAGGAAATTTATGAGCAGAAATTGAAAGGAAAGCCGGGAAATGCGCAAAAGGCGATGGCGCATCGTCCCGAGTTGCTCAAGAACTTTCTCGGCTTCTACGCCAGCGTCGGGCGTTCTCTTGACCGGAAGCTTTACGAACTCATTTATATTCGCGTGTCGCTGATCAACGGCTGCCGCTACTGCCTGCAACATCATTTGGCTTCGTCCAAGCGGGTGGGCCTGACGGCGGAAGATTGGGGCGCGCTCAAGCTGGGCAATTACTCGAGCTACACCGAGAAGGAGCAGGCAGCGCTGATTTACGTCGAGAAGCTGACGCGGTCTCCGCACGAAATTGCCGATGGCGGATTTCAAGGAATTGAAGCAGCGCTTTACCGATCCCGAAATTGTCGACATTCATTTGCTGGCCGGTGTCGCCAACCTGACCAATCGGTTTACCGATCCGCTGGGGCTGGAACTGGAGATGCCGGAAGAAAAAATCTAGCCACGGATTCACACGGATAAACCTTTTTTTAAAGAAACTCTATCCGTGTAGATCCGTGGAAATCCGTGGCCTGGTTTTACTTTCTACAGGATCACTCTCTCGTCGCCCACGCGCCGGGTTACATGCTCGCGGTCGAGGTATTCCAGGAGCGGGATGGCGTATTTCCGGGTTACTCCGGTCAAATCTTTGAAGCGCGCCACATCGATTTTTGGCGACTTCGTCCGCTCCGATGAAAGGCGTTTGCGCAAATCCAACAGCGCATCGCGATGGAAGACCAGATCTTCGGAGACTTTCACTAGAACCTGGTCTCGCAGCAGAAGCGTCACGATTTTTTGCGCGCGGGAGCTGTCCACTTTGAGTCCGGCCAGCACGTCTTTCAAAGCGGGCACTTTCAGGCCCGCGGAAGCGAACGCGTGCTCGATAAGTTTTTGGGATTGCGTCTCCTCGTCTTTCATGACGACGCCGCGTCCGTGCAGATGGACGATCTCTCCACGACCCTCCAGCTTTTTTTCTATTGCCAGCTTTTCCAGGGCTGCGGTGAACACCTCGCTCGAAGCCCGTGCCTGGCCGCGCAATTCTTCCCGGCTGATGCCGGCAACCAGCGGGTTTTTCTTGTGGAAGTTTGTGACCGCGCCGATGATCGATAATTTCAGTCCTTCGAGCGCGGGCGGGTGTACTAACAGCTGACCGATTCGAACCATCTCGGACCGAGATGAACCGGCGGCGATGCGGGCTTCCATCACCAGCCGCGGCCAGCCAGTCTCCGCAATAAGTTGCGTCAAAGTAATGCCCGCGTGCCTTCGGCGCGCGATACGCGCCCGTAGTATCGATTCGGCGTCGCCGTCCATCAGAGTTTTCAGGAATGTGTTCCGTTCGGGCATTCGAGAAATTGGCGATGCATCCAGCACCACACCTCCGCCGATAGTCGCGACCGGCGAGAATTGGCGCACGATGAAGCGGTCTCCGGGCAATAAAAGCGTTGGCTCGGCCAGCCGCAACTGGGCCAACGCGGTTTCTCCCGCGGAAACTTGCTTCTGATTCAGCAGCACGGCCGTGGCAACCGTCTCGAAAGTGAAGGCATGCAGATGCACACGCGCCCGGTCTTTCAAGGGCTTCGCTGAGGGGAGCAGCGTGAGCGACACATCCACTCGGGAGGTTGCCTGAAAGACGCCGGGCGGAGCCAGAACCATCCCACGAGACAAATCTTGTGTGCTCACGCCAGCCAGATTCAAAGCCGTGCGCTGACCAGCCACGGCTTGCTCGGCCGCCTGTCCATGCACCTGGATTCCGCGTACCCGCGCCCGATTGCCAGCGGGAAAGATTTCCAATTCGTCCTCTTTACGGATCGTCCCCGAGACCAGCGTCCCGGTCACCACCGCGCCAAAGCCTTTCATGGTGAAAACCCGGTCGATGGGCAGGCGCGCCAGTGCCGACGCGTCCCGGGCGGAGGCATCGGCAGCGGTTTGCGCCAGCGCCAGCCTAAGCTCATCGAGTCCCGCGCCGGTCAGCGAACTGACGGCAACAATCGGCGACTGCGCTGGATCGAGAAACGAATCGCGCACAAAATCTTCGACCTCCAGCCGCACCACGTCCAGGGTTTCGCGGTCCACCAGATCGGATTTGGTCAAGACGACGATGCCTCGACGCACCGAGAGCAGGCGGCAGATATCGAAATGCTCGCGGGTCTGCGGCTTGATGGATTCGTCGGCTGCGATCACCAGCAGGACCAGATCGATTCCACCGACCCCCGCCAGCATGTTGCGCACGAAGCGCTCGTGCCCGGGAACGTCGACGAACCCGAGCCGCAGGGTGTCGCCGCCGGGAAGAGGCAATTCCAGGTGCGCGAAACCGATGTCAATGGTGATGCCACGGCGCTTTTCTTCTTCCAGTCGATCAGCATCGATTCCGGTGAGAGCTTTCACCAGTGCGGTTTTTCCGTGATCGATGTGTCCCGCGGTGCCGACGGTGACGGACTTCATTCGGGACAGTATAGTAGCGCGCCAGTATCTGCGTTGCCGAGTAGCGCCGGCCTCTGGCTGGCCCGATGGGGTGGGCGAGACGCCCAACCCGCAGCCGGCGGGACGCCGGCGCTACTTATGCGACAATAGTGTTTCCCCATATGACCACTTCTTCAGCTCTGGTTATCACTCCCGAGATCATCCGGGAGCACGGACTTACTCCTGACGAATACGAAAAAATCAAACAGCTGCTGGGCGGACGCGTACCCACGATCACAGAATTGGGGATCTTCAGCGTGATGTGGAGCGAGCACTGCTCGTATAAATCCTCGCGCGTGCACTTGAAACGGCTGCCGACGCGCAGCCGACTCGTCGTACAGGGCCCGGGAGAGAACGCGGGCATCATCGACATCGGCGACGGCTGGGCCTGCGCCTTCAAGATCGAGTCCCACAATCATCCTTCGTTCATCGAACCGTTTCAGGGCGCGGCTACTGGCGTGGGCGGAATCTTGCGCGACATTTTCACCATGGGCGCGCGGCCGGTGGCAGTGATGGATTCGCTACGCTTTGGGCCGATAGCTTCGTCGCCTGGCGACGGGACGGGTCCCTTCGACTCCGCTCAGGGCAGGCTCCGACCCGTCCCCACACAATCCGCGCAGGAAATTCATAAGAATCAGTCCGTGCTCGAAGGCGTGGTCAGCGGGATCGCATCGTATGGCAATTGTTTCGGCGTAGCCAACCTGGGCGGCGAGACCAAGTTCGAGCCCTGCTACTCCGGCAATCCTTTGGTCAACGCTTTCGCTCTGGGCCTGGTCCGGCGTGACCAGATTTTCTACGCCAAGGCGTCGGGCGAAGGCAATCCCGTGATTTACGTAGGATCGAAAACCGGGCGCGACGGAATTCACGGCGCGACCATGGCCAGCGAGGAGTTCAGCGAAGCCTCCGAGGCCAAGCGACCGAATGTGCAGGTGGGCGATCCGTTTCTCGAAAAACTTTTGCTCGAAGCCTGTCTTGAAGCCATGCAGACCGGCGCCATTGTCGGCATACAGGACATGGGCGCGGCCGGGCTGACCTGCTCCACCTGCGAAATGGGGGCGCGCGGTCAGGTCGGAACTGAAATCGAACTTGACCTGGTGCCGCAGCGCGAAACCGGCATGACGGCATACGAAATCATGCTGAGCGAATCGCAGGAGCGCATGCTGCTGGTGGCGCAAAAAGGCCGCGAGCAGGAAGTCTTTCGCGTCTTCGAAAAATGGGGACTGGACGCAGTCGAGGTCGGCCGTGTCACCTCCGATGGCAAAATGCGCGTGCTGCAGCACGGAGAAGTCGTCGCCGATATTCCCAACCAGGCGCTCACCGATGACGCGCCGGTATACAAGCGCCCGCTGGAACGCTGGGAGCCGCCGGTGCCGCGCGAAATGCCTGAGAACGTCAAGCTGGCGCGAAACTTCGGATCTCACGGGCAATCTGAAGCGGTTGCTGGCCAGTCCCAACATCTGCGGCAAGCGCTGGATCTGGCAGCAGTACGATCACATGGTGCAGACCAACACCGTCGAAGGCCCGGGCGCGGGCGATGCCGGAGTGATCCGCATTAAGGGATCGCAGCGTGGACTGGCGATGGCGCTCGACGGCAACGGACGCTGGTGCTATCTCGATCCGCGGCTGGGCGCGATGCATGCCGTTGCCGAAGCTGCGCGCAACGTGGCTTGCGCCGGCGCCACGCCAATCGGTGGCACCAACTGCCTGAACTTCGGCAATCCTGAAAAACCGCACATCATGTGGCAGTTTTCGCAGGTCATCGACGGCATCACCAAAGCCTGCGAAGAGCTGGAAATTCCCATCACCGGCGGCAACGTCAGCTTTTACAACGAAACTCTGGGAGAGGGAATTTATCCCACGCCGGTGCTGGGCGTGGTCGGCATTCTCGAAGACGTGCACAAGGCGGTGCGTCCGGATTTCCGGGAGGCCGGGCGCGCCATCGTTCTCTTGCGCGGCGCGGAACCTGGGGACTCGACCGATGCCGAATCGGCGTTTGGCTCGTCGGAGTACGCCAAGGAAATCCTGGGCGCGGTCTGGGGTTATCCTCCCGAGCTGGAGCTGGAAAAAGAGGCCGCCCTGCAGAAGGCGGTAATCGAGATTGCCCAAATCGAAATTATAGATTCAGCTCATGACTGCTCGGACGGGGGAATCGCAGTGACGCTGGTCGAGTCGGGGCTATCTAAAGGCATTGGAATGAATATCGATTTGACCTCTCTCGGCTTGCCGCCGGAGTTTGTTCTGTTCGGTGAGGAACCAAGCCGAGTGGTCATCTCATGCGACCGCGAGAACTTGGGCAGAATTCAGGAAGTGGCGTTAAAATATGGCATCACAGCAGAGTTGATTGGCGAGACGGCGCCGGAGCGAATTGAAATCAAGCTCGATGGCCGGGTGGTAGTGTCGGCAGTGATTGCAGAATTGCGTGAGGTTTACGAGAGCGCGCTGGAGACGGCGCTGCGGACGGAAGTGGATGCCGTGGCAGCGGATTGAAACTTTGCCGAGCTTCACTCGGCCGGGCAGGTAGGACACCCGCCCCTACGTGGATTGTGGTGCGCTAAGGGCTAAAGGCTGACTATGTTCGATAAGTTCCATGACGAATGCGGAGTCGTCGCCATCTACGCCAACCCCGAGGCGGAGAAACTGGCTTACCTTGGCCTGCACGCGCTGCAACATCGCGGACAGGAATCGGCCGGCATCGTCACCTCGAACGGGCTGACCCTGCGCGCCCATCGCGCCATGGGCTTGGTGGCCGACATCTTTACCGAGGATGTTTTGTCTCCGCTCCACGGCTCGCTGGCCATCGGACACACGCGCTACTCCACCGCCGGCGATTCAGCTCTCTTCAATGCTCAGCCCATCATGGTGCAATCGAACAAAGGCATGATTGCGCTGGCGCACAATGGCAACCTGGTGAATGCGCAGGAAATACGGCATCGCCTGGAGGCCCAGGGCTCGATCTTTCAGACCAACAGCGACACCGAAGTCATCGTCCACCTGATCGCGCTCTCGAAAGAACAGACCCTGCCGGATGCGATGGCCGATGCACTGCGCCGGGTCGAAGGCGCTTTCTCATTGGTCATGCTCAGCTCGGACCGCGTTTTCGCGGCCCGCGATCCACGCGGCTTCCGTCCTTTAAACATGGGAAGGATTCCCCGCCTCGAGGGGCAGCGGCAGGACACCATCGTGTTTGCTTCCGAGACCTGCGCCTTCGATCTGATCGGAGCGACTTACGAACGTGAGGTCAAGCCGGGAGAATTGGTCATCGTGGGACCGGAGGGCATCACCTCGCGGTTCTATGCTCCGGTGGCCACGCAGTCGAGTTGCATTTTCGAGCACGTATATTTCTCGCGCCCCGACAGCATGGTTTTCGGACGTCCGGTGCAGGTCAGCCGCGAAGGTCTGGGAAGACAACTGGCGCGGGAAGCCCCAGCTGACGCCGATCTCGTCGTTCCCGTTCCCGACTCCGGCGTGACTGCGGCGGTCGGCTACGCCTCCGAAAGCGGCATTCCGTTTCGTTTCGGACTCATCCGCAATCATTACGTCGGACGTACCTTCATCGAGCCGAGGCAGAGCGTGCGTGACTTTGGGGTGAAGCTGAAACTGAATCCGGTGCGCACTCTGCTCGAGGGCAAGAGGGTGGTGCTCATCGACGACTCCATCGTGCGCGGCACCACCAGCCGCAAGATCGTACGCATGATTCGCAGCGCGGGTGCGAAGGAAGTGCATATGCGCGTCTCTTGCCCGCCCACGGTTTCGCCCTGCTTCTACGGTGTGGACACGCCTTCCAAGAAAGAACTGATTGCCGCGAACAAATCGATCGAACAGATCCGTGAATTCATCGGAGCCGATTCGCTGGCTTATCTCTCGCTCGATGGAATGAAAAAGGCCTGCGCCGACGGCGAAAAGACCACTTACTGCACTGCCTGCTATACCGGTTCGTATCCCACGAAATGGGTGGATGTGGACGAGATTCTACCCGCCACGATCAGCCAACCCTGATGTTGCGACTCGGGATCTAGTGCAGTCCCGCGAACGTTCTTCCGCCCCTACCGGGCTCGCGGCGTGCTTATCGCTACCCACGGCTTGCGCCGTGGGCTCTATTCTGGCGCCGCTACGCGGCTGATCAGTGCAGGCGCTAAAAAACTCTGTCATCCCGACCGGAGCGAAGCGTAAGCGAGCGCAGCGGAGGGACCTCCGGTTTCTCGCGGCTGCGAGGAACTAACCGGCGAGCTTCGCTCGCCCACTCGGACGAGGGCGTGGGGGTCTACGTGGTTCTTGCCGTTATCACTCTTGGAATTCCCTGCAAGTCTTTCACTACTTCCACATCGTTCCAGCCCACCAGTAATCCCCGGGCTCGCTCGGCGATCGTGCCGCTGATTTCCATCACCAGCCAGCCACCCGGGCCTGAGCGATTCGCGGGCCTCGGGAATTAAACGTTCGATCACTTCCAGTCCGGTGGCGCCGCTAAAAACCGCGTTTCGCGGTTCGTATTTGCGGACCTCGAGTTGTACCTGGTCTTCTTCCGATTCACCGACATAAGGCGGATTGGACACCACAAAATCGAATGTGCCGGCTTCCAGACCCTGCAGCAAGTCGGTTCGATGGAATTGCACGCGATCTTCGAGTAGTAAGCGGGCGGCGTTAGCGCGCGCAATCTCCAGAGCTGCGGGTGAGATTTCCGTGGCGTGGATTTCCGCGTTGGGCAGTTCTTTAGCCAGAGCCAGCGCGATGCAGCCGGAACCGGTGCCGACATCTACGATTCGCAACCAGGCGGCGGGCGAGGGCGCCCGCCCCCCACGGACGCGTTCCAGCACGGTTTCGATCACGTGCTCGGTTTCCGGGCGGGGAATGAGCACGGCTGGCGTCACGATGAGGTCCATGCCCCAGAATTCCTGGTGGCCGGTAATGTACTGGGCGGGCATGCCTCGTTCGCGTTCGGTCAGGGCGTGGTCATACCGATTTTGTTCGTCCGGGGAGAGCCTGCGTTCGGGGTGAGCGTGGAGATAAGCGCGGTCGCATCCGAGGGTGAACATCAACAGGAGCTCGGCATTCAGGCGCGGAGATGGGACGCTGGCTGCGGTGAGGCGCGAGATGGCGGAGGCTAGAGCGTCGCGGAGCGTCACGAGATTATTTGAACACAGCATGCGTAGGGGCAGAGCCTGTCCTGAGCGAAGTCGAAGGATGTCCTCACCTGCCCGGCAGAGCGAAGCTCTGCTGCTCTGCTCTTACACAGCGGTGGTGGCTTCGGCTTTTAATTTTTCTGACTGATAGTGACTGACCAGGGCTTCGATCAGCGGCTGGAGTTTGCCGTCCATGACCTGCTCAAGTTGGTGGATGGTCAGGCCGATGCGATGGTCGGTGACGCGGTTCTGCGGGAAGTTGTAAGTCCGTATTTTCTCGCTGCGATCGCCTGAACCGACCATCGCCTTGCGTTCCTTGGCCAGCGCATCCTGCTGCTTCTGCATTTCCATCTCGTAAAGGCGGGCGCGGAGAACGCGCATGCCCTTTTCGCGGTTCTTGATCTGCGATTTCTCGTCCTGGCAGCTCACTACCGTGTTGGTTGGAATGTGGGTAATGCGCACCGCGGAGTATGTCGTGTTCACGGACTGCCCGCCGGGTCCGGAGGAGCAGAAGGTATCGATGCGGAGATCTTTGGCTTCGATTTTGATGTCGACATCTTCGGCTTCAGGCAGAACGGCAACCGTCACCGCGGAAGTATGCACCCGGCCCTGCTGTTCCGTCGCCGGCACGCGTTGCACCCGGTGCACTCCGCTTTCGTATTTCAGCCGCGAGAAAACGCGCTGGCCTTCGATCATGGCGATTACTTCCTTCAGTCCGCCGACCGACGAATCGGAAGTCGAAAGCACTTCGACCTTCCAGCCCTGTGTTTCCGCATAACGCGTGTACATCCTGAACATTTCGGCGGCAAACAGCGTGGCTTCATCGCCTCCGGTCCCGGCACGGATTTCAAGGATCACATCCTTTTCGTCGTTGGGATCCTTGGGCAGCAGCAGGACTTTGAGTTCTTCTTCGACCGCACCGACGCGCGCCTCCAGCTTGTCGAGTTCTTCCTGGGCGTAGGCCCGCATGTCAACATCTTTCTCGTCCACCAGTACTGCCTTGCTCTCAGCAATGCCCCGCGTCAGATCTTTATATTCACGATACTTTTCGACGATGGGCGAGACTTCGCTGTGCGCCTTGGCCGTCTTCTGGTATCGGGCCGAGTCGCCGGCGATCTCCGGCGAGGAGAGCGCTTGCGTCAGCTCTTCGTATTTGGCTTCGATTTGGTCTAGGCGGTCAAACATAGTCTTCGAGAACGTCAGTCGTCGGTCGTCAGCCCACAAGCGCGGACTCTACTATCCTAATTCTAGTACTGAAAGAGTTTGGAGAGAATGTTCGCGGGGGAACCGCTAGGCAATCACCAGTTCGCCGCCGTGCTCCTTTTCGAGCGACATGGCGTGATCCAGGGCGACGATGGCGCACTCGGCTTGGTCGTCTGAAGGAGGCTGGGTGGTGATGCGCTGCAGCCAAAGGCCCGGTGCGGTCATCAGTGCGAACAGCGATCCGCGATGCTTGGCGGCGAAACGGATGATCTCATACGACACGCCCGCTATTACCGGCAACAGTACGATACGCATGGCAAACCTGGCCCAGAAGGTAGTCACTGGAAACACGGCGGAAACCAGGATGTACACCACGATCGAGATCATCATCACCGTCATCAGGAAGCTGGTGCCGCAACGCGGATGAAAAGTCGAATACCTCTGCACCGACGCGGTATGCAACGGATCGCCGTTTTCAAAGGCATAGACGGTCTTGTGCTCGGCACCGTGATATTGATAGACCCGCCGAATGTCGCTCCACAGCGAAACCGCCCAAATGAACAGCAGGAACAGGGCGATCCGGATGACGCCGTCCACCAGGTTGAAAACGATCTGCTGGCCGAACACGGGATTCACCCGCTTCAGCCCAGTGGCCGCCAGCAGGGGCAGCAACTTGTACATGACAATGAAAAAGCCGACCGAAATGATGATGTTGACCGCAGCCATCCATCCTGTGACTTCGAGTTTCTTCTTGTTCTCGGCGGGCTCGGGCTGCAGCTCATCGAGCGCCACGTTGGCGGAAAACTTCAGCGCCCGAAATCCGAGGGTCATAGCATGACCGAGCGTTACAACACCCCGAATTACCGGCCAACCCATCCATTTGCGTTTTTCGGAGAGCCGCTCCAGGGGCTCGCTGTGGGTCGACACCTCGCCGGAGGGCTTGCGGCAGGCGATAGCCCAGGCATGGGGTGAGCGCATCATAACGCCCTCGAGCACCGCTTGGCCGCCAACAAGGGTTTCCTCACCGCCTTCAAGAGCTGGCAACAGCTGCACGGCTACCAGGAAACGCCACCAGGTTCGCAGTAAAGTTCGCAGAGAGCGCATGATTAACTGTTAGATGCCAATTAAAACCGGCAAGACTCCGATTACAGGGTAGCACAGGACGATTCGTCCAGAGTGTGCAAGTAACACGAGAGGCGCGAGTTAGGGCTTCCTTCGTGTACCCTCGTGTCCTTGGGGCTCAAAATTTTCTGTCTGGCGTTGAATCAAAACCCTTAACCACCAAAAACGAAGGTACAAAGAGGAAATCAAACGGAATTCCATGCGGAAGCTGGCTGAAGCCGGCGAGCGAATCGCCGCCACCACGAAGAAACTCGAAAAGATCGCGATCGTTGCCGAGTATCTGAAGGCGCGCACGCCCGAGGAAGCGTCCGTTTCCGCTGTCTTTCTCTCAGGAAGATCTTTCCCGGCTTGGGAGGAAGCGACACTACAAGTAGGAGGAAGAGTGCTGTGGCGAATTGTCGCGGAGCTTTCCGGAAAGAGCGAAGCTGAGCTGACTGCGGCCTATCGCCGAAGCGGAGACCTGGGCGCAGTGGCCGCCGACGTATTGCCTGCGAGGCCTGGCGACGGCGACCTGAACGTGCTCCAGGTGGAAAGCAAATTCCGCGAGATCGCCTCCACACGTGGCTCGGCGGCCAAAGCGGCCTCGGCGCGAGACCTTTTGTCGCAGGCCACGCCTCTCGAAGCCAAGTACATCGTGAAGATCATGACCGGCGATTTGCGTATCGGCCTGAAAGAGAGCCTGGTGGAAGAAGCGATTGCCAAAGCTTATGGCGGAACGCTGGGCGAAGTCCAGCGCGCAAACATGCTGCTGGGCGACATTGGCCAGACCTTAGAGCTTGCGGTTGCCGGCAAGCTCGGCGAGGCCAAGATGCGATTGTTTCATCCCCTGGGTTTCATGCTGGCCAGCCCGGCGGAGTCGGCGGAAGAGGCTCTCAGCTATTTCCAAAACGCGTTGGTGGAAGACAAGTACGACGGCATTCGAGCCCAGGCGCACTGTTCAGGAGGCGAGGTCCGAATCTTCTCGCGTACCCGGGACGAGATCACAGAGTCTTTCCCTGAGTTGCCAGCTTCGCTGGCCAGACTGCCCGGAGACATCATTCTCGACGGCGAGATCGTGGCCTGGAGTTCCCTGACTGCCGACTCTAAAGAAGCGGGACGCGCCCTGCCCTTCAGCGCGCTGCAGGCCCGGCTGGGACGAAAAAAGGTCAGCGACAAGTTGATGCAACAAGTGCCGCTGGTATTTGTGGCTTTCGACGTCCTCTATGCCGCCGGGGAATTGTTGATCGACCGCCCGTTGCTCGAGCGAGGAAAAGTACTCGACTCCCTGATCGCAGAATCCAAGAACGCAGAATCCAAAAAGCCTCGCGCACGGGCAATTCCAAAAACACCGGCGAATACCCAGGCCCGATTCGAATTCGATAATGACCTCGGCGATTCGGAAACGCGCGTGATTCGCGCGCCCGTGTTTCGGGCTGCGACCTCGCAAGAACTCGATCAACTGTTTGAAGCCGCACAGGCCAGGGGCAATGAGGGACTGATGATTAAAGATCCCGAGTCGGCCTACACTCCGGGACGGCGCGGGAAATCCTGGCTCAAGCTCAAGCGTGAATTGGCCACGCTGGACGTTGTGGTCACAGCGGTAGAGTACGGGCACGGCAAGCGCATCGGCGTGTTGAGCGACTACACCTTCGCCGTCCGCGACGGAGAGAAGTTGATGAACATCGGCAAAGCCTACTCCGGCCTGACCGACGCCGAAATTGCCGAGATGACCAGGTGGTTTCTCGAGCACAAGATCGAAGATCAGGGCTTTCGCCTGATCGTTGAACCGAAGATTGTCCTGGAAGTGGCCTTTAACAACATGATGCGCTCCGACCGCCACGAGAGTGGCTACGCGTTGCGCTTTCCGCGGATCGTCAGGCTGCGTCCTGATAAGTTGCCGGAGGATGCGGACACGATCGAGAGGGCCCGGAAGATTTACGAGAGCAGAGCAGCAATTGACACAGATCGCCGGTTCCGGGTCTTCGAACCGCGGTTCTGGACGGGTACTGAAATCCATCGCCAACAGCCAGAAATCGACCGCACCTTTCTAATGCCTGTGCTGATGCTTCTATCCGCCACCGGAATCACACACCCGTGGGCAACTTCACAGACTACATTTTCGAACTGGATGGTGGTGTGGGCAATCTGAAAGTCATGGCGCAGGCATTCCTTTAACTCGCGCAGAATACGTTCGCTGACCGATGGCGGTATGTCAGCGATGGAAATATGGCAGGAGAGTGCCGCCGGTTTCCGAACCGATGTTCCATACATGGAGGTCGTGAACATCGTTAACACCATCGATCCGCCGCATCGCAGCCTCGACCTGCTCCAGTTTGATGCCGCGCGGCGTGCCTTCGAGCAGAATGTTCAGCGTCTCGCGCACGATGCCGAATCCCGACCACAGGATGAGGACACCGATCGCAACCGAAAGCACCGGATCGATCCAGTATCTGCCCGTAGCCATGATGATCCAACCGCCGACGATGACCGCCCCGGTCGAAAGCGTGTCCCCAATTTCATGCAGTAATGCGCTCCGGATATTGACATCGCTTCCGGCGCGATAGAGCATCAGCGCAATCACTCCGTTCATCACCACGCCCGCCGCCGCCACGCCGATCATGACCCCGGCGTGTACCTGCTCCGGGTTCTGCAGGCGACGGAACGCCTCATAAAATATGAAGCCCGCGACCGCCACCAGCGAAACCGCATTGACCAGGGCGGCCAGCACTCCTGCCCGATGGTAGCCATAAGTCTTGGTGGAACTGGGCGGGCGAGATTGCAGGTAAACCGCAGTCAGCGACAGCAGCAGGGCAAAAAAGTCTGACAGGTTGTGCCCGGCCTCCGACAGCAGCGCCAGCGAATGGGCGCGAATGCCGGCAACCACCAGCAACACGATATAGGCGACGGTCACGACCAGCGAAATTCGCAGGATCCGCGAAGTCTTTCGCCTCCGCCGTGGGCGTGCGTGTGCATGGTTTAAGTTTAAGGGTATCGGCCGAAGGCTTCAAGGCACAGCCGTAAGGGGGACGAAACCGGGGCGGCCGTCGCTGTGCGGCGGTTCCCTTCCCGATAATCCGCGACAAGTCGATGGACTACAATGCTCAGTCGGAGTAGCCGGGGAGACCCCGGACTGCATGCAGACTGCGGAAGTTGTGATCATCGGCGGGGGGATCGTCGGCTCCAGCATCGCCTACCACCTGAGCGCGGCGGGATGCACGGACATCCTGGTCATCGAGCGCGAAACCGCGCAGGGCAAGGGATCCACGGGCAAGAGCATGGGAGGAGTCCGGGCGCAGTTCTCGACGCCGGTGAATATACAGATGTCGCTGTACTCGATTCCCTTCTACGCCGGCTTCGATGAACGGTTGGGTCATCCGGCAGGCTACCGGCCCGCAGGGATACCTGTTTTGCGCCACCCAAGAAAAGCATTTGGCCTACCTGCGAACGAACTATCAGAAGCAGATGGCTTTGGGTCTGAAGGACGCGCAGTTGATCACGGCGGACGAGATTCGCAAACGCTTTCCACAGCTGCGCTCGGACGACATCGTAGGCGGCAGTTTTTGCCCGACTGACGGGTTTGTCGATCCCTACAGCGCCATGATCGGCTTTATGACCTGGGCGGCCGATCACGGCGCGAGGCTATGGAAGAACACTCGCGTATCGGGCATTCAGCTCGACCAGCAAGGCGGGTTCGTCGTCGAAACCGCTCGAGAAAATGTATCGACAAGGAAAGTGGTGAACTGCGCGGGTGCATGGGCGGCAGAGATCGCGGCCATGGTGGGCCTGGATTTGCCGGTCGAACCGCTGCGCCGGATGCTGGTTCCCACCGAACCCTTCGACCAGTTCCCGCACGACGCTCCCATGATCATCGACATGTCGACCGGCTTTCACTTTCGGCCCGAAGGTCTGGGGTTTCTGCTGGCGTGGAACGATCCCGAAGAAACGACCGGGTATAAAACCGACTTCGATGCCGGGTTCATTGAGAAGATCCTGACCCGCGCGGCGGAGCGCGTGCCGATGTTTGAGAATCTCGCGGTGAATCCGAAGCGGGCCTGGGCGGGGCTCTATGAGATGACGCCCGATCATCATCCGATTCTGGGTCCGGCGCCGGAACTGCCCGGGTTCTTCCTGGCCAACGGATTCAGCGGCCACGGGGTGATGCATGCCCCGGCGACGGGAAAGATTTTGTCCGACCTGATCCTGAGCGGCAAGACCGATCTGGTGGACGCCTCGCTCCTCGGACTGTCGCGCTTCGCCGAGGGACGAATGATCGAAGAAACCGCGGTGCTGTAGGAAGTTCTTTTCGAACTTTGCGGCTTTCTTTGCGAACTTTGCGATAAGGCTTTTGAATTTTGAACTCAGTCATGTCTGTTCAAGAAGAAAACTTCTGGTTGACCACGGTCGACATCCTTCGGCCCGACCCCGCCCGTCCGCTGCCCGAGAGCATCGACGTGGCGGTGATTGGCGCCGGCTTCACCGGACTCTCGGCGGCGCGGACGCTGGCTCGCGGCGGTGCCAACGTCGCCGTCCTCGAAGCCCAAACCATCGGATGGGGCGCCAGCTCGCGCAATGGCGGCATGGTGCTTACCGGGCTCAAACTCGGAGTGAACAAACTCATTTCTCTTTACGGACGCGAACGCACCCGGCAAATGTACGCCGCCTCTCTGGCCACAATCGATTGCGTGGAAGAGATCGTCGGCGATGAACAGATCGATTGCGACTTTTCACGGTGCGGGCATCTCGAAGTCGCCTGCAAACAGAAGCATTTTGACGACTACGCCCGCCAGGCAGAGGTGATCGCGCGCGAATTCAATCATCAGCTGCGGATCGTGCCCAGGCATGAGCTACAGTCCGAAATCGGGTCGTCCATCTACTACGGCGGCATGGTGGATGAAGTTAGCGCTGGCCTGAATCCCGCGCGCTACGTGGCCGGACTGGCGCTGGCGGCGATGAAGGCGGGCGCGGCAATCTTCGAAAATGCGGCGGTCGTGAAAATTGAGCGCGAAGCCCGGCAGGGGGCGCAAGGCTGGCGAGTGACCACATCTCGTGGGGCCGTCTGGGCGCGCGATGTGTTCGTCGGTACCAGCGGCTACACCGGGTCGGTGACCCCGGCGCTGCGCAAGAAACTGATTCCCATCGGCTCGTACATCATCACGACGGAAATGCTGCCCCAGGCGCTGGCGCAGGAGTTGAGTCCACGCAATCGTATGATTTACGACTCCAAGAATTACCTCTACTACTATCGCCTGACGCCCGACGATCGGATGCTTTTCGGTGGCCGGGCGGCATTCTTCCCCGAAACCGAGGATTCGATCCGCCAAAGCGCGGAAATCCTGCGCCGCGGAATGATCGATGTCTACCCCCAGCTGCGCGATGTGAGAGTCGAATTCGTCTGGGGAGGCACGCTGGATTTCGCGTTCGACATCATGCCGCACGCCGGGCAAATGGACGGCGTCTACTACGCCGTCGGCTATGCCGGACACGGCGTCGCCATGGCCACCTGGCAGGGTCAGCAGATGGCAAAGATGATCGCAGGCGAGAAGACAGAGAATCCGTTCGTGGGGATCCCGTTCCCGGGCGCGCCGCTCGGGCTTTACAACGGTAAGCCGTGGTTTCTTCCGTTCGCCGGGGCCTGGTACAAGTTTTTGGATTGGGTAAGCTGAGTGCCGGGTGCCCCATCCTTGCGTTCTTTGCAAGGGTGGGATGCCACGGACCTGTGGAGCTTCTCTGATTTCCCAACTGTGGCTGGATGAAGAAGGAATCTCCCACCCTATTTCGCAAAAGCGCGAAATTAGGATGGGGCACCCTCAGGTTTGGAGTGTGCTGGGAAAGCAGGTTATCCCGATCGCGGGCTATTTCTAAAAACAAGATACGCTACCGGCCCTAGCGCCATCGCCGCCGGCCCCCAGATCAATCCATAGCGGTCGCTGCCCACAAGCGCGACCGCGCTCATGATCACGACGGCGACCACGGAGTAGATCAGTCCGGCGCGTCCGCCGGGAATTACGAAGGGACGCGGCATGTCCGGCTTTTTGCGGCGCAATTGCCAGGCGGCGAGGACCGTCATGACCGTGGTCGCGACCCGCAGCCAGTTGTAGATGCTGATCAGCTCGACCAGCGAATGCAGCGCCAGCAGTCCATACACAACCGACGACGTGACAATCGCGATCCACGGCGTTCCGTACTTCCGATGTTGGCCGGTCAGCACATGCGGCAGATAGCCATCTTCCGCCATGGCAAAGGGCATACGGGTCGAAGTCAGGATCGTGCTGTTCAGCAGAGCCACGTATGTGATCATGGCAGCCAGAGACATCCAGGCGCCGAGCCATCGGCCTCCGATGAGTTGTGCGGCGGTGGGGAAAAATCCGGTGTGCCAGCTCTCCCAATTGCCTAGCGCGGCCAGCGAAGCCAGCGTGGGGAGGAAGTAAACGGCGATGGACATGGGAACTACCAGCGCCAGGGCCAGCGGATAAGTGCGGCGCGGATTGTCTACTTCCTCGGCCACCGTCGAACACTGCTCGTATCCTGAATACAGCCACAGCCCCAAAGCCAGCCCCACGCCAAAGACGTGGAAGGTCGGCTGATGCGGAGGGATGGCTGGAACAAACGGATTGTGGTGCCACTTGGCCAGACCGATCACCACCAGCACCAGCACCGGAAGCAGAATGAAAAGCTCGAGGGCGGTAGCAAATTTTCCTACCATCTGAATGCCGCGCACGTTGATGTAAGTGATCACGGCGACGATGGCAAGGGAGACGATGTAGTGCCTCCATCCCGTGATCTCAGGAAAATAGAAGCGCAGGTAGTCGGCGAACTGCACGGCGTAAACGCTGCCCAGAAGGAAGGACGCGCACCAGTTCCACCATCCTGCAAGAAATCCCCAGAAGTCGCCGAAGCCGGCGCGCACCCAGCGATAGAATCCGCCTTCGACCGGCATGGCAGTGGTAAGTTCAGCCGACACCAGCGAGACCGGAATGCACCAGAAGAATGGGATCACCAGCAGGAAGATCAAGGTCATGCCGGGACCGGAGGTGGTCACCATGTCCTCGAGCCCGAAGGGGCCGCCGGTGCAGTAGGAGAACATGACCCAGACGAAGTAGAAGAGGCCGGCCTTGCGCAGGGCGGACTTCGCGGTAGTGGACACGGGGTTGGATTATACGGGGAGGGGGCGATTGCAGACTTCAGATTGATGATTTTAGATTGAAAATCTTGCGTATGCAGCTTGGGGTTCAAATCTGAAATCAAAGAGAATCTAAAAAAGCCTCCTGCTTGCGCAGGAGGCTTTCATGGAAAGGGCTTCGGGCCTTGTGGTCCGTCGTCCTGAATCGACTATTTCGGTGGCGCAGGCTGGTCCTGGCTAGCGGGAGCCGGGGCGCTGCTTGAAGCCAGAGTCTCCAGGTCGTTCTTCAGGAGGCTAACCTCGACGCGTCCGCCGCTGGTGCGCTTGGTTTTCGCATCATCGCCAGCCGCGGTGGGCACCGGAGCATTCCCCATGCCGACCACGTAAATCCGGTAGACCGGAATCTCGTGATTGAGCACCAGGTAGCGCACGACTGCGTCCGCCATCTTCTGTGAAGTAGCGATCGCGGCCTGGCCGTGTCCGGAGGAGAAACCCTGCACTTCGACGATGTAGCCGCGCTGGTTTTTCAGCGGGGTGGCCATATCGTCAAGAGCAGACTTGGCATTCGTGCTGAGCACGCTCTGGCCTGGACGGAAGCGAATCTCGGTCTGGTTCGAGGCCTTGTACTGATCGATGTTGCCGACCACCTGCTCGACCGTGGTCAAGCGGGTATTGGCTTGGGTCGCGGTCTGCTGCGCCATCTGGGCCTTGTTGCCGGCATCAATCGCGTGCTGGTCGGCTTCGTTGGCCTTGGTCGAGGCCAGGCGGATGCCTTCCTGGGCGCGCGAGTCGGTGTCCTTGATCATCTTGGTGTTCGACGAGGTCAGCTCATCCAGTTCATTGACGCGATCGCGGATGGGCGCAGTCTGCCGCTGCACATACTTCTTGCGGGCAAAGGGATTGATCTTGCCCCAGAAGCCTTCGTGAGTATCGGGCTGCAAAGCGGGCTTGCCGCTGGCGCCGGCCGCGGCTGCGGGTTGATCTTGCGGGGTTGCACCGGTCTGCTGCGCCAGAGCCGGAAGCGCGAGCGTGACGGTCAGAAGCAACGCTACGAAAAGGCGGTTCTTCATTTCTTAAGTCCTCCAAGTGGGGGAGCATTTGCTCCGCTCCAGCATTAAGCCAAAAATATCGGCGTCCGGAATTGCCCGACGCCTGCTGTTATATATAACAGGTCGAATGCCAAACCTCGGCAAAGCTAAGTCATTGCTCAGCAATACATTGTAACGCCGTAAGCGTTTGGAAGTACGCGAAAAAGAGTAATTTTGGCGGAACCTGATATAAAAACTGCGTGTGTTCATGGTGCAAAAGATTGCGGTAATCCGGTAACGTCAGTGGCTTCCGTGAGCTGCGTTTCCAGGATGACGCCGGTATAAGTTTGTTCCGTGTCTCAGTGTCCTCCGTGGTAAATGCTTCTTTCCCGAATGCTAGACTCTACTCATGCTGGCCGACTACGCCGTGCGGGTCGAACAATCCCGCGGACGACGAATTCCTGAGCCCCAGCATCCCTATCGCAACGACTTCCAGCGCGACCGGGACCGCGTCATTCACTCCCGCGCTTTTCGCCGGCTCGAGGCCAAGACCCAGGTTTTCACCCGCCGCTTTTCCGACCACTTCCGCAATCGCCTAACCCATACCATTGAAGTGGCGCAGATCGCCCGCACCATCGCAGCCCAACTGGGCCTGAACGTCGATCTGGTGGAGGCCCTGGCCCTGGTCCACGACGTTGGGCATCCGCCCTTCGGCCACGCCGGAGAGAAGGCCCTCGACGCCGCCATGCGGGAACACGGACTTTCCTTCGATCACAATCTGCATGCGCTGCGCATCGTCGAGGATTTCGAGGTCCGCTACGCGCGCTTTCGCGGGCTGAATCTCACCTTCGAGGTGCGTGAGGGAATCATCAAACACTCCCGCGATTATGCGGCGGAGCAGTTCCCCGAACTGGCTGAGTATCTGCTCGATCAGCGGCCGCCGCTCGAGGCCCAGCTTATCGATCTGGCCGACGAAATTGCATACGACACCGCCGACCTCGATGACGGCTATGAAGCTCACCTGCTGACCCTGACGCAGATACGGAGCGGCATTCCGGTCTTCGACCGATTCTTCCAAGAGGCCGAGCAGGCTTACCCCGACGTGATGGACAAACTGAAATTCAACGAGGCCCTGAAGCGCGTGCTCGATCGCATGGTCGGCGACTTGATTGGCAATGTGCAACGGCAGATCAAGGCCGAAGGCATTCGCAGCCTGGAGGAGGTGCGCGCCTGTCCACGCCGGCTGGCTACGTTCGGTCCCGTGGTGGAGGAAGAAAGACGCGGCGCCAAAGAGTTCCTCTACAACAATCTCTATTACAGCGCCACGCTGGTTCCGGAAAAGAACGATGCGGAACGGGTCATTCGCGAGCTGTTCGAATGTTGGATGGCCAAGCCAGAGAGTCTGCCCCCGAACTATCAGGAAAAGGCAGGAGTAGAACCGCTGCCTCGCGTGGTGTGCGACTACATCGCGGGAATGACGGACAACTTCATCTACGAGCAGCACGCGAAGTATTGCGGCAAGGAGTGATCGGGGATTGTTTCGGAACTATATTCTGCCGTCGCTCGTCGGATCTAAATTCTGCAGCGCCGTGGGAAGGGCACGGCTTCCGCCGTGCCACAAGCTGCGAAATTGTAAGGGCTTTAGCCCCTGAGGTTCGAGGCCGCCGGAAATATAGAAGCTCAACCCCAGAGGCTGAAGCCCACGAGGTTTCATCTCTTGTGGCACGGCTAAAGCCGTGCCCTTCCACGGCTTCCGCGCTGAGGGCGAGAGCACTATGGCACGGCTGAAGCCGTGCCCTTCCACGTTGTCACTTCGTTCGCAAATCCAGCCGCATCTCATTCGAGGGCTCAAATCCCAGACTCTCGTACAGCGGACGCCCCTTGTCGCTGGCATGCAAATCGACTCGCCCGAACCCTTCGTTCCTGCACCAATCGATCATGGTTTTCATGAGGCGGCGGGCGATGCCCTGGCGGCGAAATGGCGGATCGGTGTACATGTTCAGGATGGTGGCGCGCGGCAGTGGCCGTCGTAGGGATGGCTGGGCCACGGGCTGACCAGAACGAATCCGCCGGCCACGACTTTTTCTCCGGCGCATGCCAGCCAGCCGTGGAGCGTGCCGTTGGCCAGGGCCGCGGTGAGATACGGCTTGCAGGTCTCGACCATTTTCGACATGGCTTCGGCGTCGTTGTAGCCCATGTCTTCGTACATGCCCCGGCGATGACGCAGCAGCTCGGGAATGTCATCGAGAGTCGCCTGACGGATGAAGCACGTCGTGAGTCATCACGTTTTCTCCGGATTTTTGGGATCGAGATTCTTCAGGATACAAAAAGAAAGCCGAGCATGCGCTCGGCTGGGCAGGTGGGACACCTGCCCCTACGTGGTTCGTGGTGACTATTACTTGGTGTCGGGGTCTTCTTTGGCCAGCTTCATCTTGGCAGATTCCAGCTTCTTCTGGACCCTGGCCACGTCGTTCTGATCGACTTCGGCGGCCACGGTTTTGTTCCACTCGGATATTGCCCGCTCCCAGTGCGCGGCGGCCAGTTTGAGGCGTCCGGTTTTCTGGTACAGGTCGCCGAGATGGTCCTGGACCGTGGGATCGGTGTCGATGCGCTGCGAAGCCTTGATCAGACTGTCTTCCGCGGACTCATATTTGCCGAGTTTGAAGTAGGCCCAGCCCAGCGAGTCGAGGTATGCGCCGTTGGCGGGATCGAGGTCGACGGCTTTCTTGATCATGCCGAGGGCCTCTTCCAGCTTGACCCCGCGATCGGCCAGCATGTAGCCGAGATAGTTGAGCGCGGTTGCGTTCTGGGGATCGCCGGCAAGGACCTTGCGGAACATCTCTTCCGCCTGCTCGTACTTCTTCTGCCGCTCGTAGGTCGAGCCCCGCAGGAAGTAGACATATTGCTTGTCTTCGTCCTTGGTCGAGAGTTGCTCCGCTTTGTCCAGAGCTTCCTCGGCTTCGGGCCAGCGCTTGAGCCGGCTGTACATCTGCGACAGAGTGATGTAAACATCGCGGTCTTCGGGAGTGCCCTTCAACAGCGATTTGACCTGCTGCAATCCGGCGTCGGGCTGGCCCATGTCGGAGAGCTGGGCCGCGTACACCATCTTCAGGCTGCGATTATTGGGCAGCTTCTGCACCGCTTCTTTGGCGGTGTCGGTAGCCTGCTGCCACTGCTTGTTTTCGCGGTAGGTGTCGATGATCTGCTGATAGCCGCGTTCGGCATTCTCGTCGCCCAGCGAAACCATCTTTCGAAAAGTCTCGATGGCCTGGGCATCATTCTTGTTGTCGCGATAAACCGTGCCCAGACGCTCCAGAAACACCGACCGGTTGTTCTTCTCGGCCTGGGTGTAGCTGTTGTCGGACTTCTCGGTCTTCTTGAGCAGGTCTTGCAGCACCTGGATGGCTTCGTCGTAGCGGCCCTGCGCCTGATAGACGGCGGCGATGTTGTAGGGCACTTCGATCGAGTCCTGCACCATGGAGCCGGCCTTCTTCAAGGCCTCCAGCGCCTGGTCGAACTTGCCGCTCTTGCGATAGATCTCCGCCATGCGCAGGTAGGTTTGCGCATCCTCGGGATTGGCATCGGCGATGATCTTGTACTGCTCGAGCGCCGCGTCGGTCTGGCCGTCGTTCATCAGGTTCTGGGCCAGTCCGCGGATGGCGTCGAGGTTGTCGCGGTCGAGTTCGATCGCTTTCCGGTAGGCGGCGATCGAGTTCTTGTACTGCTTCTGTTGTTCGTAGGTGTAGCCGAGCGCCGAGTAGAGTTTGGCGGAGCGGGCGGCGTCCGGAATCGAACTCAGGACTTCGCCGGCGCGCGCGGTGTCGCCTTCTTCGTTGTAAAGATAGGCGAGCGTGGTGACGGCTTCTTCCGAATCCGGCTCCAGCTTTACCGCAGTCTTGAACTCGTTTTCCGCCTTCTGCAGATCGTTGTTCAGCCGATAGAGGCGTCCCAGCAGAAGATGATCGTCGACATTGTCGGGCTCGATCTTGATGATCTGCTCGTACTGTTCGATCGCCAGCTTGAGAACGTTCTGCGAGCCTTGGCCGGCCTGCACGTCGCCCAGCGAGCGCAGATAAATACGGCCCAGCAGCTTGTGCGCTTCCAGGTTGTTGGGATCGCGCTTGAGAATGTCCTGCGCCTCGAGCACAGCATCGCGAATGCGTCCAGTCTTGGCATAGAGCTCGGCCAGGGCGGAGGTCAAATACTCGGAAGTAGGATCGGCCTCGATCGCCAGCCGGTACTCCTCGATGGCTTTGTTGGCCAACTCGCTGCGCCCGTACACTGCCACCTGCTCCTCGTACATGTGAGCGACGGTGTAGTGGTAATAAGCCGCAGCTTTGTCCAGCTTGCGGGGCGCGGGAGCGGTGGCCGGTTTGGAATCCGCAGCCGGAGTTTGTGCCGCGGAAACAGCAGGGATGACCAGCAGCAAAATAAGAGTGCAGTAAATACTTTTCATCGAGAACCTTCGGCCTCCCGGAACCATAGCGATTGGATGCCGAACCGCTGCTGGCGGGTGCTCTTATGTATTGTAAACCGTGAATAGGAGAGGCGCTGAAAAAGGAATCGCAGAACCGGGAGAAGCAACGACCAGAAGTACAGGGACTAGTAGAAATTGACGATACTCACAATCGATAGATTGTAAAGAATTGTTAAGCGGTGTCATCGTTACAAGTGTCATCCTGAGCGGAGTGTTGGCTTCGCGGAGCGAAGCCGTCGCGCAGTCGAAGGACCTCTATAAGCTTCACGGGTGCGCTCCAGAAATTATGCAGTGGAAACGTCGTTTACGCGGCGTCACTGGCCGCTGCCGTTAAGCTCATAGGGGTCCTTCGACTCCAGCAGCGCATTCGCAAGCGAATGCGCCACTTCCGCTCAGGATGACAATGGAAGCGAATGACACCTAGTGTCTGAAGTGCCTTACCCCCGTGAAGATCATGGCCAGTCCCAGCCGGTCTGCGGCTTCGATGACCTCCTGGTCGCGGACCGACCCTCCCGGCTGAATGATGGCGGTAGCGCCGACCTTGGCGATCTCTTCCACGCCATCAGGAAAGGGGAAAAACGCATCGGAGGCGGCCACCGTTCCCTGCAGCGGCAGGACCGCCTTCATGGCGCCGATCTTGCAGGAATCCACCCGGCTCATCTGACCCGCGCCAACGCCTACAGTCTGTCCGTCGCGGGCGTACAGAATGGCATTCGACTTCACATGCTTCGATACTTTCCAGGCGAATAACAGGGCGCGTTTTTCTTCAGGTGTCGGCGGGCGTTTCGTGACCACCTTGAGGTCGGATTCCTGGAGCACTCGCGAGTCGGCGTCCTGCACCAGAATCCCTCCGGAGACATTTTTCAATATCCATTTCTGGGGAGCATCGCTGATTTCCACCAGGCGCAGGTTTTTCTTCGCCGCGAACTTGGCCTTCGCTGACTCGTCGAAACCGGGCGCTGCAATAACCTCGAGAAAAAGCTTGGCCATTTCCTCCGCGGCCTCGCCATCCACTGCGCGATTCACCCCGATCACCCCGCCGAAAGCCGACACCGGATCGCATTCCAGCGCCTTCTTGTAGGCTTCGGCCAGCGTTTTGCCGGTGGCCGCGCCGCACGGGTTGGTGTGCTTGATGATGGCGCAGACCGGTTGGTCAAACTCCTGGGCCAGATCCCAGGCCGCCTGCAAATCCACGATGTTGTTGTAGGAGAGTTCCTTGCCCTGAATCTGGCGGCCGTTGGCTACGCCGGTTCCCGAGCCGTCGCTGTACATTGCTGCCTTCTGGTGGGGGTTCTCGCCGTAGCGCAGATCCATCACCTTGCCGAAAGACAGGCGAAGATTCTGGGGAAAGCCGGCCTCGGGATGAAACTCGAAGTGGCCGTTGGCACTCACCCGCTCCAGAGTGGACGCGATGGCGGAATCATAGGCGGCCGTGGTGGCGAACGCTTTTTGCGCCAGGCGCCATTTGGTGGCTGCGGAAAGTGAACCGCCCGAGTTGGCCATTTCCTCGGCAATGGAGTTGTAGTCGCCGGGCGAGGTGACGACCGCCACGTCCCGAAAATTCTTGGCGGCGGAGCGGATCATCGACGGCCCGCCGATATCGATGTTTTCGATCAGCTCTTCAAAGGGCACGCCGGATTTGGCGGCGGTCTTCTCGAAGGCGTAAAGATTCACCACCACCATGTCAATCGGCGCGATGCCGTGCTCGGCCACAGCGCTGCGGTGCGAAGCCATCTCCCGCCGGTGCAGGATGCCGCCGTGCACTTTGGGATGCAGGGTCTTGACCCGCCCGTCGAGCATCTCGGGAAACCCGGTAAGTTCGGAAATGTCTTTTACGATGATTCCGGAATCGCGCAACAGTTTGGCTGTGCCGCCAGTCGAGATAAGCTCCACGCCCATGCCGGCGAGTTTGCGGGCAAAATCCACCAGGTGCGTCTTGTCCGTCACGCTGAGAATGGCACGCTGGATCTTCGTCTGGGTCGCGGACATGGCAGACCTCGAAAGGAGCTGGGGATTTGCCTGGAAGGCAGGAAGAAATTCTAACAGCAGCAGTCGTCGGTCGTCAGTCGTCGGTCGTCAGCCAGAAAAACCCGCCAGATATGCGGGTTAGGGCCAGATGTGAGAATCGACATGCCTCTCGCGAGCCCACGATAGAGCAAGTCAATGGAAGCGCTGACGACTGAAGACTGACGACTGAAGACTAGCTTTTCGCTTTTGCCTTCAGCTTTACCTGGCCGTTCTGCATTTCTACCGAGTACTCGACCGCCTCGCAGCCGTACTGCTTGCGGATTTGGTCGGTTTTCTTCTGCACGAACGAAGTGAAACTGTCGAGATTGCCGGAGACAGCTTCTCCCGACTTCTTTTTGGCTTCGGTCAGAGCCTGATAGAGTTTTTGCACTTGATCGCGTTCCGCGCGCGCATCGGTGCAGTGCATGCTGAAGGGTCTTTGTTCGGCAGCAGGTTCAGCAGCATGTGACGTAGCTGCAGTCGCTGGGGTAGACACAGCCGGTGTGGCCGCAGCTGCCGCGGCAGCCGCGTGGCCCACTCCATAAACCTTGTGTTCCTTCTCATGCTCCTCGACCCGTACGCCCTGCACCGAGAGCAGCGCATCCTGTGGGCGACGATAGCCTTCCTCACGAATGCGGTTCTTTTTGCGCCACAGGTCGCTGTAAATGGCATAGCGCTGCGCCACTTCGTTGTAGCGGAAGCGCTGGGAAAAGCTCATCCGGTTGCCGTCGCTGAATTTGCGCAGCAGGGAGAGCACCTTCCACTCGATATCGGTAGGGGGGCGCTTGGTCGGATTGCTGAAATAGATCTCGTACTCGATCTTTAGCCGGCGCAACTGCGAGTCGAGGACGGTCAATTCTTCGTCGATGGTCACCCGGTGATCTCCAGCCGACAGTCTAGGGGTTGGCCGGCGTCTGGACGAGATTCCCGTCGGACACAAGAGGGATGGAACGAAAGTACCCTAAGCAGCTTTTAGCTTTTAGCTTTTAGCTTTTAGCTCTTAGCTTTTAGCCTTTAGCTAAAGCCGAACGATTTGAGGGCTCTGAGCACGCAAGCATACGAAGTATGGGTGGGAAAGGCTGAGTGAACGCATTTGAGGGTTCGAAAGCTAAGAGCCAAAGGCTAATAGCTAAAGGCTGGTTTATTTGGTTGCCATCTTCTTAACCATGGCCAGCACCAGCTTGCGGTCGCTGTCGTTGAGGCTGACGGCGTAGCGGCGAATCTGGCTCAGGAAGCGGACTTCGTCGTCGGAAAGTTGGGGCAAGTTCTTGGATCCGTTGCTGTGTCCGGATTCGGAGAAGAACTGCGACAGCGCGATTTCCATGGCGCCGGCAATCTTGGCCAGCGTGTCGAGCGATGGAATCGTGTGTCCGTTTTCAACCCGCGAAAGGTAGCAGCGGAGGAGGCCGGTGCGCTTCTCGATGTCCCCCTGGGACATGCCCTTCTGCAGCCGGTAGTTTCGGATGGTCTCGCCGATATTCATAGAGAAAGCAACCAAAACAGACCCCCAATGATGACGTGCATAGTAACCAGAGTAGTACCTTCTGGCAAGAGGAATTTAGTTGCACCACAACCGGTGATGGCATCGGCACGCGACTTCCGGCGAGCACGGTGCATATCTGGAGAACTCCATCATCGGTCGTGTTTTTAAGCTAGGCGCAATCACTTTTTCAGCGTGGCTGCCAGGAAATCGGGGGTGTCAGCGACGGAAACAGGCCTTTTCCGCGCGGCGTGTAAAGCACACCCTGGACGGTTTCATCTCCGCTCTTCTAGGAAACGGTCTGGCCGTCGATGGCAAGGCTTGAAATGGCGCAGAGAGAAACCAGAATCCGTGGGAGGAGCGTCTTCATAGTGGTCCACCTCAAGAAACCCACAGCGTTTCAAACGTCCCTGCGGACCCGCTACAGATCCAGTTCAAAATACAAAGCCCCTGCGATCGGGTTGGGACGATAGGGTTCGATTTCCTTGAATCCCAATCGTCGATACATCGCAACCGCATTCGGCATTACCGGTTCCACCGTGTCGAGGCGCATCTTCCGGCAGCCGGTCATCCGAGCTTCAGTGATCACCGTTTCCGCCATCAAGCGTCCCAGTCCCCTCCCCCGAAATTGCGGGCGGAGATAAAGCCGCTTCATCTCGCCGACTCCCGGCTCCAACGCATGTAGCGCGACGCAACCCGCCAGGCTGTCTCGATATGTGGCCAGCAAAAGCCGTCCGCCGGGTGGAGCATAATCCCCGGGCAGTCCGGCGAGTTCCTGATCGAAACTTTGAAAGCACAGACTGAATCCGAGCGACTGGGCATACTCGAGAAAAAGTTCGCGGGCCTGTTCGATCTGCGCAGGCGATTCTGCCTGCCTCAAGGTAAGTCTGGGATTTCCCACGCTGTCTTTCCTATGTCAACCCCGCCTTACAGCTAGCCCATCAGCATTCCGCCGTTCACGTTCAGCACGTGACCGGTAATGTACGCCGCTTCCTCGGACGCCAGGAACGCGACCGCGTTGGCCACATCCTCGGGCGTTCCGACCCGTCCCAGCGGAATCATCTTCACCGCATTCTGTTTGAAGTCGTCGGCCAGTCCCGAGGTCATGGCAGTCTCGATAAAGCCTGGCGCCACCGCGTTGCAGGTGATGTTTCGCGAGCTGACTTCGCGAGCAATGGCCATGGTCAGGCCGATCAGTCCCGCTTTTGAAGCCGAGTAGTTGGCCTGTCCGGCTTGCCCGGTTTGGCCGAAAATCGAAGTGATATTGATGATCCTTCCCCAGCGCTGCTTGAGCATTGAGCCAATCGCCTGCTGAGTGCAGAGATACGCCGAGGTCAAGTTGGTGTTGAGGACGGCGTCCCAGTCAGCGCGTTTCATGCGCATGACCAACTGGTCGCGGGTAATGCCGGCATTGTTCACCAGGATATCGATCTTGCCGAGTTGGGTGATCGCGGATTTGAAGGCGGACTTGATTTGTTCTTCGTCGCTGACGTCCACGGGGAAGGCGACGGCATGGCCACCCGTGGCGGCAATTTCAGCCGCCAGTTCCTGCAACTTTTCCTGGCTGCGCGCTGCTAGCGCCACCGTGGCCCCGGACTGGGCCAGTTTCAGGGCACAAGCCCGGCCGATGCCCTGCGACGCGCCGGTCACCAGCGCGACCCGGCCTGAAAGAGTCATGAATTTTATTCTCCTCGCAAACCGAACGGAGAATTATACCCGCGAATCATGTTCACGCTGGCCAGTTGGAAGGGGTAGTCTCGTAGTCTGCCTCTTTCACCACGGAGTCTCAGAGTCACGGAGAGAAACCTGAATCTGCAAGAACCTTAAGAGAAAGGTCTTGCCGGGCAGTTGGGGTCCTCCGTCTCTCCGTGCCTCCGTGGTAGAAATCCAAATTAGGACACTACCGGAGAAGCTGCGACCCCGTCCCGGAAGAAATACCGCAGCAGCGGCGGCGCCAGAATCGTCGTCACCGCAGTCATAAATACGACAATGGCGTAGGTTGACGGCAACACAATCTGCGATTGCAGTCCCACCAGCGCGACAATCAAAGCGACCTCGCCGCGAGGCATCATGCCGACCCCAACCTGCAGGGCGCTCAGCCTGCCTTCTTTCCAAAGCGGCAGCCCGCACCCAACCACCTTGGACGCGATCGCCAGGAACGAAATCACAATGGCGGTGTAGAGCACGTTGCCCGAAAACAGATGGAGGTCGAGACGCGAGCCAATGGTGAAGAAGAAAAAGGGCGCAAGAAACTCCGTGATGCCTTCCACCCGCGGCAACAGATTCCATCCAGGGGCATAGTCGGCGAACATAAGCCCGGCGAAGAAGGCGCCGATGATGGCAGCCATGCCAATCTTCGCCGAGAGCCAGGAAAGAAACAGGCACAGGGCCAAGGCCACGATCAAGGGCGCGTGCTGGCTGGACAGCCGATCCATTCGTGGCTGGATTCTGCGAACCACATGCGGCGCCACAAAGATCATGAACACGGCGAATGCCGAGGCCTCGGCAACCAGGACGCCCAGGTGCACCCACTGCAATTTGCCACCGGAAGCCAGGCCTGCCACTACCGCAAGCAGAACCATCCCCAGAATGTCATCGAAGACGGCGGCGCCCATGATGATCCTGGCGGTGCGCGTCGCCAGCACCCTCAAGTCACCCAGCACCCGCGCCGTGATGCCCACGCTGGTGGCGACCATGGCCGCGCCCACAAAAATGGACTCGCTGGTCGCGTCTCCCAACCATTTCATGTAAGCGAATCCCAGCACGAATGGAGCAACCACGCCGGCCACCGCCACCAGCAGCGCCTTGCGCCCCACCTGGATCAGTTCCTGCGGGCTGGTTTGCAGTCCGGCGCTGAACAAAACAAAAATGGCGCCGATTTCCGCCACGGAATGAATGGTGTCGCTGAGATTGATCCAACCCAGGGCAAAGGGACCAAGGATGATCCCGGCCAGGATCTCTCCCAGGACCGAAGGCAGTCGAAGACGTTCAAACAACTCTCCCGCCACCTTCGCCGAAACGAAGATGGCCAGGAGCGGAAACAGAAGGTGATCTCCCCCTTGCGGCATGAGTCGAACGCAGCATATGGGAACGAGAGAACGGCCGCAATGAAAACCGTGCAGGCGCGAGCCTTTACATATGGCCAAGCCGAAACGCCATCAGGGCTCGCGCCCTGCGTTTTCGTTACTTGATGTGGCAGGTCGCCAGACCCCGTTTTTCCAGATATTGCTGGTGGTAGTCCTCGGCGGGATGGAAGGTCACGGCCGGAACGATCTGGGTCACGATCGGCTTCTTGAAGCGTCCTGACTTCTCCAACTGCTCCTTGGAGAGCCGGGCTTCGCTTTCCTGTTCCGGGGTGTGGAAGAAGATGGCTGACCGGTATTGAGATCCATAATCCGGCCCCTGGCGGTTGAGCTGGGTGGGATCGTGGTTCTCCCAGAACACCTGCAACAGCTTCTCGTAGGAAAGTTTGGCGGGGTCGTAATCCACTTCAACCGCCTCGGCGTGGCCGGTGCGGTCGCTGCAGACGTCCTTGTAAGTCGGATCGGCGAAGTGCCCGCCAGTGTATCCGACGCGAGTTGCGGTAACCCCTGGCAACTGGCGGAAGGTAGCCTCAACTCCCCAGAAACAGCCGGCGGCAAAGGTGGCTTTAGCCATGGGAATCAAACTCCTTTATCTCAATTATATCGATATCCATTAGATGGATTCGCGGCGAAAAAGTAGCAGGGTACGTTCGCGATGCCTCGGTTTACAGTTTTGCAACCGGCCTCACTCGGAATACTATAGCTCGCCCCGGGAGAGAACCGTCATGACGCTGATGAATGTCAATCTGTGGTCCGTACTGGTCGCAGCTGTTGCCACCATGGTGTTGGGCTTTATCTGGTATTCGCCCCTGCTCTTCGCCCGCCCCTGGATGCTGGCCATGGGCTACGATCCCGAAGACAAGTCCAAAATGCAGGAGATGCAAAAGAGCGCGGGCCCCAGCTACATGATCTCTTTTGTGGCCAGCCTGGTGTCAGCTTTTGTTCTGGCCAAGATCATCGACGTTACGACTGTGAACACCGCCCTGTACGGGATGAAAGTCGGCTTTGCGGTCTGGCTGGCTTTTGTAACCACGGTCCAGCTCACCGCCAAGCTCTTCGGCAATCAATCCACGAAGCTGTATTTGATCAACACGGGATATCAGTTGGTGTGCTACCTGGCGATGGGAGCGATTCTGGCAGTCTGGCCTTGGTAAATCAGTCGTCAAGTCGCCGGAGTTGATCCTAGCTGAGGACTCACGACTGACGACAGACGACTGCTACTCCATCACCATGGCCCCCGTTAGATCTGCGACTCGGGGGATGTGGCGCTCCGCGCACCAGGTTTCCAGTTCGGCGGCGATCTTCTCGGTCGCGACGGGGTCCCAGTAGCTGGCAGTGCCGATCTGCACCGCGCTCGCTCCCGCCAGCATGAACTCCACAATATCGGCTGCAGTGGAGATTCCGCCCATTCCGATGACCGGGATATTGACCGCTTTGGAAGCGTCGTACACCATGCGCACCGCAATCGGCTTTATGGCGGGGCCGGAGAGTCCGGCGGTGACGTTGGCGATTCTGGGCTTACGGGTCTCGGGGTCGATGGCCATGGCCACGAAAGTGTTTACCAGGGAGATGGCATCCGCGCCGGCTTCCTGGGCCACATGCGCCATCAAAGCGATGCTGGTGACGTTGGGCGAAAGCTTTACGATCAGCGGCCGGCGCGATATCCGTTTGACAGTGTTCACGACTTCATCGAGCGATCGCGGATCGCTGCCGAACTGGATGCCGCCCGCCACGGTATTGGGACAAGACACGTTCAGCTCGTAGGCGGCAATATCCTCGCCTTCATTCAGGATCTCGATCGAGCGCTCGTAGTCTTCACGCGTATAGCCAAACACATTGGCAAAGACGACGATGTTTTTCATCTTCCGCAGTTTGGGTAGCTTCTCATCGATAAAGGCGCGTGCGCCGATATTCTGCAGTCCAATGGAATTGAGCATACCGGCCGGCGTTTCGTACAAACGAGGCGGCGGATTGCCCGCCATTGGCTCCGCCGACAATCCCTTGACGACAAAACCGCCGAGCTTGTTGAGATGAACCACGTCTTCGAACTCAACCCCGTAGCCAAAAGTTCCACTGGCCGCGATCACCGGATTCTTCAACTGGATGCCGGCGAAGCTGACGCTCAAATCTGGACTGGTAGCCGGGGCTGGTGCGGTCATCGCGAACTCCCGTCTTGGAGAGCGGCGGTTTTTACGCCGGCAGGGCTGGTTTTCGTGGAATCGACCTCGGCGGCGGGACGGAAGTTCCGCCCCTCGACAGCCGGCGAGCCTCGATCCTGACTTCCCACCGAGGGAGTGGCAGCGCGGCGAGCCGGCGGCAACATTTCGGTCAAGACCCGGCCGATGGAGTGGGACGGCGCATTGATCCCCAGCATCGAAGCCAGGGTCGGCGCCAGATCGACGGGCTCGGAGTGAGTGCGATAGGTTCCCGCCAGGAAAGGAAGACCATAGAACGCCAGGGGCACGTGGGTATCGTAGGTGTATGGGGTGGCATGATCTGTCCCGCCCACGAAGCCAATGGTAAACGGAGGCGGAACCCCCATGACATACCATCCCCCGAGCGGCGAATAACTGTGCAGATATTTCACTCCCATCTCGGTGTTGGGCGCATCCCCTCGCTCCAGTTGGGAGCGGGTGTAGTAAGAGCGCAGACCGGCCTGTTTTAGCGCCTCACCCACGGCGTGTTCGGCGTCCGGCTCGTTTACTTTCACGACCGCGAAAGCCTCGGAGTTTAGCCAGGCCAGCGGATAGTCGAAATTCTTCACATATTCTGCCGGGTGAGAAAACCGGGAGGACAAGCCACTGTTGATCTGGGCGCGGATCTTATCGCCTTGAACGTTCGCTGCGGGAAGGTGCAACTCTGCGGCTTGCTTAGGCAGCGGCGAGATTCCATGATCTGCAGAGAGCGCAATCCATATATTGGCCAGGCCGATCTGATGCCCCAGGAACTCGAAGAATCCAGCCAGTTGGCGATCCATGGCCAGAGCCATGGCCCGCATCTCCGCCGAGTCTGGACCGACCTTATGGCCGAGAATGTCGTTGGCCGACAGACTAATGATGAGCAGGTCGGTAGCGGGGCCGCTGCCCAGCTTCTCGTAAGTGATCAACTCCCGCGCGAATTCAAATTCGTAGTCATTTGCCAATGGCGTGGAACCGACCACATCGTAGAAGCCGCCTCCCTTCCCCTCGACGGGCTTGGTGGTACGGAGGACCGTGCCGTTGCTGTCTTTCCATTCCTGGTTCAGGTACTTCTCAGTCCGTTTGCTGTTATTGAAATCCTGTGCCCACTTGGGAAGTTCATTGCGATAGTAGGTTGAAGTGATCCAGGCTCCGGATACCCGGTCGATCCAGTAGGCGCCATCGGCGGCAAATCCAGCGGGAATTACGGAAGCGCGGTCCTTCAGCGCGATGCCGAAGACTCTCGACTTGCCCTGAGTGGCCAACTTAAGTTCGTCCCCCAGGGTGTCGGCGAGCAAGATGTGCGGCGACGAACCGGGCGCATCGCCGGGAATGCCGACCAGCTTTGTCTGATCGTCATCGGCTGCCGCGACCGACGCCTTTTTCTGGGGATCCCACCAGTCGTTGGCGATGATGCCGTGACCGTTGGTATATGCCCCGGTCAGCAGAGTCGCGTGTCCGGGAGCCGTGCGGGTATTGGCATAGTTATAGTTGCAGTCGCTGAAGTCGGCGCCGTGCTCCAGAAACAGCCGGAATCCGCCTTCGCCCCACTGGTCGCGATAACGCTCCAGGTAATCGCCACGAAACTGGTCGATGATGACGATGACCACCAACTTGGGACGCGCATTGTAGGCGGAAGAAAAAACCAGGCTGGTAGAAGCGAGACAGAAGAGCAAAATAACCAGAGAACGGAGAGGGGGCTTCATCGCGATGTAGTTTACAGCCTGTGTCGTGCCGAACCAAGGCTGCAAAGGCCGGAACCGCAAAAACTGGCAGTGTCCTAATTTGGTTTTTTACCACGGAGGCACGGAGACACGGAGGCACGGAGAACCAACTGCCCGGCAAGATCTTTTTCTTAATAGTTCTTGCAGGTTCAGGTTTCTCTCCGTGACTCTGTGACTCCGTGGTGAAAGAAGCAGATCAGGACACCACCCAAAAACCGGAGCAGATGCATTCTTCGCCGCTTTTTCGATACAGTAGTGAACTCATGCTCGATCTCAACTTCGTTCGCGACAACCTGCCCCTGGTGGAAGAGAAGCTGCGCCAGCGCGGCCTGGACCCTTCCGAGGTGTTGAAGGATTTTCACCACGTCGATACCCAGAGGCGGCTCGCCATTACAGAAGCCGAGACCATGAAAGCGCGGCGCAACCGGGCCTCGGAGGAGATCGCGAAGCTAAAAAAGAGCGGCCAGGACGCCGCCGCGCAGGTTTCCGAAACAAAAGACTTGCGGGAGCAGATCCAGCAGCGCGAAAAAGCTGCCACAGAG
Source organism: Terriglobia bacterium (assembly GCA_963841075.1). Classification (GTDB taxonomy): domain Bacteria; phylum Acidobacteriota; class Terriglobia; order Terriglobales; family Acidobacteriaceae; genus JAIQFF01. The sequence continues at coordinate 260,594 of CAWJBA010000009.1, read as the reverse complement.
CTCGAGACCAGCCTGCAAAATATTCTGGCCGGCATTCCCAATCTGCCTCACGAGAGCGTGCCCATAGGGAAGACGCCCGAAGACAACGTCGAAGTGAGGCGCTGGGGCGCGCCGCCACAGTTCAATTTCACTCCCAAGCCGCACTGGGAGCTGGGCGAAGAGCTTGGCGTTCTCGATCTCGAACGGGCCACCAAGCTCTCCGGCGCCCGTTTTGCGGTCTATTGGGACCTGGGGGCGCGGCTGGAGCGCGCGCTGGCCAATTTTATGCTCGACCTGCACACCCGCGAGCACGGATACACCGAGGTGCTGCCGCCTTACCTGGTGAACTCCGAATCCTGTACGGCACGGGGACAGCTGCCGAAATTTGCCTCCGATTCTTTTCGCGTGCCTCACGGCGAAAAAGATCTCTGGCTGATTCCCACCGCCGAGGTTCCAGTCACCAATCTTTACCGCGATGAAGTGCTGGACGCTGCGCGCCTGCCGATTTCTCTCACGGCTTACACTCCCTGCTTTCGCAGCGAAGCCGGCTCCTACGGCAAAGACGTGCGGGGCATTATCCGGCAACACCAATTCCAGAAGGTCGAACTGGTCAAATTTGCGCACCCTGACACTTCGTACCAGCAACTGGAGAAGCTGACTCATGACGCCGAGGAGGTCCTGCAGAAGCTCGGATTGCATTACCGGGTCATGGCGCTTTCCACCGGTGACATGGGCTTCTCTTCCGCCAAGACCTATGACATCGAAGTTTGGTTGCCGGGCCAGCAGCTGTTCCGCGAGATTTCGTCGTGCTCGAACTTCGAGTCTTTCCAGGCCCGGCGGGCGAATATTCGCTACCGCCTGGAAGGCAAAAACAAGACCGCATTTGTTCACACGCTGAATGGAAGCGCGCTGGCGGTAGGCCGCACCTGGGTGGCAATCGTCGAGAATTTCCAGCAGGCCGACGGCAGCGTCCTGATCCCGCAGGCGCTACAGGCTGCCATGGGCACAGATCGCATCTTGCCGAAAAAGTTGTAATGTGGCCGCGGGCGACTCGCCCGCGCAATCGGGGTGCCGGACGAGCGGGCATTCGAGCGAAACGCACGTGGAAGCGGTGCGCGGAAGCCGGCGGAAGCCGGGCACGCGAAGGGATGAAACGAGCCGCGAAGCGGCGGAACAATGTAGCCCAGGGCGCAAGCCCTGAGTATGGTCCGGGATGACGAAAGCCCTGAAAGGGCGAAAGAGACGGGTGCCTCAACAATCTGGATGCTGGCCTCTTTCGCCCCTCCGGGGCTCCGCAATCTGCCTCTGCTACCCAGGGCTTGCGCCCTGGGCTATGTTCTTGCGCCGCTCCGCGGCTGCGCTTGTGCTCTCCCGGCTGCGTTGGCGCCGCTCCGCAGCTACATAAAAGTGCGGTTGCCAAGCGCGGCTGGCAAAGCCTAGACTTGTCCGGAAAATGACTCGTCCGAAATAGGATTTAACGGGAAAAGACTTGACCGAAGCCAGGATGACGACCACTATTGCCGAAGCGCCTGCTGTGCCCATGATCAGGATCTGGCGCACAATTCGCGATTTTGTTCTTTGGTCTTACGAGCGTGGCACCTGGCAGTATGACGTCATGGTCACGCTCATCCTGCTGTTCGTGTTTCTCTCGCCCTACTGGATTAATTTTCGCGATAAGCCGGTGGAACGAAATCCGCATCCCAGTGGAGTAGTGGTCACTCCCGAGGCGGGCGGAGGGTTCGTTTACCAGATTGAAGGCGCGGCCGTCTCGGGGACAGATGACAACACGATACGGCAACAGCTGCTGCGGATTGTCGAACCCATATCCGGGGAAGTGAGCATCACCAGGTATGAAGCTTTGCGCGATCGTAAGGGACGCGTGCTGACCTACAAGGTGTGGGCTCACAAAGAATAGTCGTTGAGGAATATCGGTTCAGTTCCCAGGCGCCCGGCAAGGCCAATATGAGACGCGACTGGTCACATTGCAGGCGATCTTTAAGCATGATTTGTCTGGCCGTCCTGTGTGCGCGGCTTTTCGCTGTGGCTGCCCCCGCCGACTCCGCGCCGGATGCCACTCTGGAGAAGGTCCTGGGCCAGATGGACGCCGCCGCCGAAAAATTCCACACCACCGAAGCCGCCGTGGTCTGGGACCAATATCAAAAAGTGGTGGATGAACACGAGGAGCAAAAGGGAACCGTCTATTTTCGCCGCTCCGCCAATGAAATCCAGATGGCGGCTGACATTACCGAACCGGACCAGAAATATGTGCTGTTTAACGGCAACCGGATTCAGGTTTATCAGCCCAAGATCGATCAGGTCACGATTTATAACACTGGCAAGAATCGCGATCAGTTCGAGAGTTTTCTGGTGCTGGGATTCGGCGGACGCGGGCACGACATGCTGAAATCCTTCGATGTCAAATACCTGGGCAGCGAGGCGGTCGACGGCACTGACGCCGCCAAACTGGACCTGGTGCCCAAGTCGGCCGGCGTGCGCAACAACGTTGCCCACATCATTCTCTGGATCGATCCGGCCCGGGGAATTTCAGTGCAGCAGCAGTTCTTCTTCGGAAACTCGGGCGACTTTCGCCTGGCCCGCTATTCGGGGATCAAGGTAAACGAAAAGATCCCGGACTCCATTTTTAAGCTAAAAACCAACGGCAAAACCAAATTCGTATCGCCGCAAGGCTAGCCCGTACTGAAAATATCGATTCATAAATTTGAGGGCTGAAAAAGCTTGGGCGGGCGGTATACTGCTTTTGCGCCGTTCTGTCGGTTGGAACTTTATAGAGTTCGGAAACCCCATTGCATGGCCAAAGTATTTACGATCCCGGTTCCTCCCAAGATTGGGCGCAAACGGCGTGAACGCACCGCCGATCCGCGTTACGTGGACGGCCAGCGTCTACTGGTAGAGGCCATGAAGTACCTGGCTCAAGCCGACCCCGTGTCTAACCGCGGCGCCATCGAACTGCTTTCCGAGCACGTTCGTACCCGGTTCCGCATGAGCGACTCCCCCTTAGGCTAAACCCCTCGGCCTGCGAAGTTCCTCCTACTTGCTAACAAACTAAACCCTTTAGGTTCAACTGAGGGAACAACGGAGCCACCCCCGGAGACCTAATCCGCCTTCCTCAGAAATAGAACTTCAGCGCGAACTGGATTATGCGTGGATCTCGCGCCTGCGTGATCTGGCCAAAATTATTGTCGAAGCCGTTATGATCTGGGTTGAAGAACTGGGCGTGATTGAACGCGTTGAAGAACTCTGAACGGAATTCTAGCGTCTTGCTCTCCGTCAGACTAAATGTTCGTCCGATGGTCAAGTCAAAGTTGTTACGCCCAGGCCCCCGAAAGATGTTCCTGCCGGAGTTCCCAAAACTGAACAGAGCATTGTTGCAACTGAACGAGGTCGGATCGAAATAGAAGTGCGCGTCTGTAACCGTACCCGGCAGGCAGTTGGCGGTCGAAGGATCGAAGCTGTGCAGCGACCGCGGAGAAAAAGTGCGAAGCGGCCCGATCAGATCGGCCCGCTCCAGGAAGGTATTTTCACCGCTGGAACCGGATGCCGAAAAAATCGAAAATGGAGTACCCGTCTGGAAACTGCCAATGCCGCTCACTTCCCATCCTTCGGTGATCTTCTTGAGAAGGTTGTGTCCACCTCCCCTAAAAGGCGCGTCCAGCGGTAGTTTCCAGATACCGCTGACCACCAGGCGACGCGAAACGTCGAAGTTGGCAAGCCCACGATCAAAGGCGGGATTAAACGGATCGGTATAAAGCGAACTGTTGTAACGGAACCCTGACTGGTCGTCAATCGTCTTGGCCCAAGTAAAAGCGCCGCGAATATTGAATCCGTGATTGAAGCGCCGGTCCACAGTCAATTGGAGCTGATTGCTGCCCGAAGAGCCGGCGCTGAGATCGGTCAACAGTTGAAGAGCCCCGACCGGGCTGGAATTTGGATCTGTAGGATCGGCGCACCCCCCCAGAGGCCGCGCGCAGTCAGGATTAATGAAGCCCCCACCACTTGCCCCTCCCGTATTGGCAAACTGCTGGCGCAGAATACTGGGTACGGGAGCGTTGACGTCGTTGGTGACGACCGACTTGCGAGAAAAGCTGCCCACGTAGTCCGCTTCGATCATGGTGTCGGGCGTCAACTGATACTGCAGCCCGAAGTTTGCGTTCTCTGAGTACGGCGTCCTGAAGTGCGGATCGACGACAAAGGCGAATGAAATTGCGGGCACTCCGAAAGTCGATCCCACTACTCCTCCGGTGGGATATGGGTTGGTGAGTCCGAATGGCGTGAAAGGATCAGAGACCGTGTCCGTCCCCGCAGGCACGCTCGTATAGTCGGCCGGAGCCGGAGTGATGTTTGTAACCCGGCCAAAAGGATCCTGCCCGCCGAACTGTTCATTCAGGGCACCATCTTCGAGGTCATAGAAAATTCCGAAACCGCCCCGCACCACCAATTTGGCTGTGCCAAATATGTCCCAGGCAAAGCCGAAACGTGGAGCAAAGTTATTTCGGTCGGGGAATGTTAGACCCGGATTTGGTGTTCGCGGATCACCGGCGTAAAGCACACCGGTTGGAGCTCCCGGAAATTTCGTGGATTGCTGTCCGGGAAAGAAGCCGATGATTTGATTGTGCGGATCCAGCAAGGGACTGTTGTATTCGTAGCGCAGCCCGTAGCTAAGCGTCAGTCGCCGCAGAACTCTCCAGGAATCCTGGCCGTAAAAATGCCAGGAAGTGGTGCGAATGCCATAAATAGCCCGGGAGAATTGCGAGTAGTTGTCAAAAAAACCACCGACGAAGTCCGCTAACGGGCTGCCGGTGAAGTTCTGGTCGTTTCCAAAATCGAAGACCCCGTTGTTGTCGAAATCGAAATCGAAGTTGTTACGGACTCTGCGGATGTCGGCGCCGAATTTTAAGTTGTGCCGTCCTTTTGTGAGGGAGATGCTGTCCTGGAAATGGAAAGTCGCGTCGTGCAGCTTGGTCGGGCCTTGCGGGCTGGGCCCGAGGTTGAAACTTGGCGTGATCATGACCGGCGGTGCTGTACCCGCGGGGTCGTCCGGACTGACATTGCTAAAACCCAGGGCGGCAGGGGAAGTGGTATCGTGCGGCACCGCTTGCAAGGTGGCGCTACGGTTGCCACCGAAGACAAACTCGTTCATCACTGTTGGACTGAAATTATGCAGCCAGCTTATGGTGCCTAGCTGGGTGCGAGTCAGGGTATTAAAGCCCGAACCGACCGGCACATTGCCGCCGGATGAAGCGCCATTGATGATCTGGAACGGAAAATTTTGACTTAAGTCATCGACAATGTACGAGGCCGATATCGAATCGCTCGACCCAATGTGGTGGTCTATTCGGACAATGCCTTGATCGTCGCGATCAACTTCGATCGGCGACGAAACAAAATTGTTCCCCGGAAGATTCGGGAGAGGCAAGTACTTGTTGATGTAATTCGCGATGACCGGGCTCACAGGCACCTGGTTATTGACGTACGCGTTTCCGGAAATCGGATCAAAAAGCTGCGTGTCGGGCAGCAGTTCACTGAAATCGCCGGTCCGCTCAGCCGGGCTCAAGACCTCCAAGACGGGAGCCACTTCGCCCTCATGTCGCCGTACACCTTGATAGGAAAGAAAGAAAAAAGTCTTGTCCTTCCGGATTGGCCCGCCCAGGGTGCCGCCAAATGTGTTGCGTTTGAAGGGGGTGACCGCGGGCAGGAAGTAGTTTCGCGCATTCAGCGCGTCATTGCGGAAAAACTCAAATACGTCGCCATGAAAACCATTGGTCCCGGACTTGATAACTTGGTTGACGATGCCTCCGGCCGTGCGTCCGTACTCCGCCTCATAGTTGTTGGTTAGAATTTTGAATTCGCCCAATGAATCGGGATTGGGATCGACCACGGCGTTGTTGCCCAGAAAATCGTTGTTGTCAGCGCCGTTGACCAGAAAGGTCAGCGACTCCGAGCGTTGTCCGCTGACGGAAAAAGGATTGTTGCTGCCATCGTCTTCGTCCGGAGGAAAGACGCCCGCTTGCAACAAGCCCAACTGGAATGCGTCACGCTCCACCAACGGCAGGTCCACAATTCGGCGCTGTGTTTCGACGTTTCCCAAGGTCGCGCTGACTGTGTCGACCTGACTGACGTCTCCCTGGACTTCCACCACCTGACTTGTGGACCCGATTTGCAGCAATACGTCCAACTTGGCATTCTGGTTCACGTTCAGAACGATGCCGTCGCGGACATACTTGTTGAAACCTGTCTGCTGCACCTCAAGACGGTAGGTACCGATGGGTAACCTGGTGAACTGGTACGAACCATCGCTCTCAGTCGCAATTCCGCGAGACTCGTTTGTGCTGGTGTTGGTCAGCGTTACTTTTGCCTTGGGTACAACCGCCCCGGTTGAGTCCGTCACCGTTCCGGCGATGTTCGCCGTCACCTCAGCCGCTCGAGCCGACGAAGCAAACAACAAAAGCGCAAGCGACAAGGCCAGAGCAGAAATCACAAGTATTCGGTGGGTCGCAACTCGATTTCGCGTCATGAAGAAATCCTCACCTGGATTGTCGAACCGTCATAATTTTTTTTGCAAAAGAAAAACACACAACAAAATGTAAAGAATTGTGAAGTACTGCCTATTAATTAGTGCAATCATCCGGCCAGAGCTAAAAGCATTTAATGCAACAATCGCGGGCAGCGTTCGTTTGCTCTCTACGGATTTCAGTATCGCGAAATACTACACGCTGTAGGTATGACTGCGGGTCAATCGAGTTGTTGTGCCGGACGGGCAGCAAAGACGGCTGCGAGGATGATCACGACTGGATAACACTCCAGCGTGTACCGGGGCTCGGGATTTTCCAGCGTCGCGAGAAAGATGGATCGCAGCATGACGAATGTAAGTAGCAGCCCAAAAAGAGCAATCGTCCGACGGTAAGCCAGCCCGCCGCTCGCCATTCCGATGTAGACCAGGCCGATGATTCCCAAAGCGACCGCCAGCGCGGACCACTTCGGATCGTCGTTAAATTCCCACCATCGCGTGTCCGAAGGCAGGGTTTCTGTGCGCGGACGCAGCCACATGTCGGCGACGCGCAGAAGCGGAAGCCACAAGTAATAGCGCAGCGGCGCATGGCGAATGCGCTGGTCAGCCAGGGCCGCGAAACGGGCATCCAGCTCGGGAGTGACGTGGAGAACCTGGTTGTACTCCTCCACCAACTCCACGGTCTGCTCGTGCTGCGTTTTAGAATCAAAGGCCCGAGCCGGCAGCTTGGCGGCGTCCACCGCGTCACCTGGGACCGGCCAATAAATCTCCTCGACCGAAGCATAGTCGGCCATCCAGGTCTTTACCCAGCGATTGAATCCGGCCGGAACAAATTCATCTTCTTCGTTGGCATAACGCGGCGCCAGAGGCTCGAAACGGTGCATGGTGCGCACGTTGCGCCAGGCCCACGGTACCAGTGGCGCCAGCGCGATGAACGCCACCACCAAACCAACCCGCATTAAATGGGATGTAACGTGTGGCCACGGGCGACTCGCCCGCCTCTTGTCTGCGCCGTCCCAAAAGGCCCGGACCCACAAAAACACCAGATACAACTCAATCGCAGCCAGAATCAGGCCGCCATCAGGACGCAACAGAATCGCAGCTCCGATGGCAAGTCCGCATCCCAGCCAGGGCCGCAGTCGCTGCTCTTCAAGCGTCTGCAGCCCTGCAATGGCAAAGTCCAGGGCCAGCGCGGTATAGAAAATCTCCAGCGTCTCGGTGAGGGCTGCCGCTGCATAGCTCGCTAGAAATGGGCACACCGCCGCCAAGAGAAATGCTGCTCTCGCGGCTTTGCTCGAAACCATGCGGCGCGCCATGTCTGCAATCAGGAAGCAGGTAGCGACATCCACGAACATTTGCAGCACCAGGACCGCGCGGTAGTGCTCCATACCGAACACGGCAAAGACAGCGGCCAGGAATGCGGGGTATCCCGGCAGCCGGATGTAAGTCGGAGAAACCTCGATGGTACCGCTCAGGCCGTAGATCCCATGCTGAAGCCAATTCTTCGCAATGTCGCCGTAGACGAAGGAGTCGGTGGTGACCGCAGGGAAACGAAACAGGAAAAACAGCCGCAGCGCCACGGCGGCGAGCGTGATCCACAGGAAGAATCGAAGGTGTTGGCGCACAAGCTGGCGCACGCTAAGAATATACCGCAGAGGCAACTACGCCACGGATCACACGGATCTTCACGGATAAACCCTTTTTCTGATCCGTGTGAATCCGCGAAAATCCGCGGCCAGAGCTTCCGTTCGTTTGACCTTCCCAGTTTGACCGTCCCAACACCTCAGCTTAGGATGAAGAGACAACTATTTTCATGGCGAAACCTGTTTTCTACGATCCCCGCAAGGCTCGGTGGAAGCGAATCCGGCTGGCTTTTGACGTGATCGGCGTCAGCATAACGCTGCTGGTCGTGTTTTTTGCCTACACCGCGTTGCGCAACGAGCCTTTGCCCGAACTCCTGCTGCCTCCCCAAAAGCGACCCTACCGGGCGTTGAAGGAAAAAGAGCGGGAAAAGGCGAAAGAGCGGCGAAAACTCGCGGCCATACTGCGCGGCCATCGCAAGTCCAAATCGGCGCCCTCACAGGTAAAGCTGAATCAGGAAGAGGGTATTCGAGCCGCATTTTATGTGCCCTACGACGCAGCCAGCTTCGCCTCCCTGCGCGAGTACGCGCGGCAGATCGATCTTCTCTTTCCCGACTGGTTGCACGCCATCACTCCGGATGGCAGGTTGCAAGGCATCGATGAACAGACCAACAAGTTCTTCGATGTAATCGAAGATTCGACCGTCCGCCCGGTGGATGACAAAGTGATGCCGTTTCTGAAGCTGGAAGACACCGGGATGGAAGTCTTTCCCATGGTCAACAACTTCGACGGGACCGATTGGGTGGACGTCAGCGCCTTACTGAATAACGAGGACGCGCGATCCGAGTTTCGCCGCCAGGTTCGAGCATTCTTAGCCACAGACCGATATCACGGCCTGATGATCGATTTCGAGACCCTGCCCGGGAAAGCACAGGCAGGTTATCTGGCGCTGCTCGGAGAACTTTCTGACGATCTGCACGGCAACGGCATGAAGCTGTACGTCAGCGTGCAGGCGCGCAACTCAGAGTACAACTATGCGGCGATCGCGTCGCATGTGGACGGCGTCGTGTTGATGAACTACGACGAGCATTATCCCTCGCCCGGCACACCCGGACCCGTGGCCTCACAAGACTGGTTCATCGACAACCTGAAAGCCGCAACTAAAGTGATCCCGAAAGAGAAGCTGATTTCGGCCATCGGCAATTACGGCTACGACTGGGTGCACAAGCCCAAGCACGGCCTCCTGCCACCGGGCGTGAAGGACACCAACGTGACCGTGCAGGATGCCTGGCTGGCGGCTCGTGATTCGGAAGCGGATGTCGATTTTGACGGCGACAGTCTTAATCCTCACATCAGCTACCTGGACGAGCACGATCTGCAACACGACATCTGGTATCTCGACGCCGTGACCGCGCTCAATCAGATGCGCGCCGCCCAGTCTCTGGGCATTCAGACCTTCGCCCTCTGGCGTCTGGGATCGGAAGACCGGTCCTTGTGGCGGGTCTGGGACATTCCCGGCGAACCAGGCTCGGAAAATAAATTGAAGGACGTTCCCCCCGGCCAGGATGTGGACATGGAGGGGAATGGCGAGATCTTGCGTATCGAGGCCCGGCCGGCCGACGGGCAACGAAGCGTCACTATGGACCCGGCTACCGGGATCATTACAGATCAGAGTTTCGATTCGCTGCCTGAGCCCTACCGGGTGGCGCGATACGGAGCAAGCCCGGACAAGGTCGCTATCACCTTCGACGACGGCCCCGATCCAGAGTGGACACCCAAGATTCTGGATGTGCTCAAGCGCGAGCGAGCCCCGGCCGCTTTTTTTCTGATAGGGATTCAAGCGGATAAGTTCTCCGACGTTACCGACCGCATCTACCGCGAGGGGCATGAGATCGGGAACCACACTTTTACCCATCCCGACATCAGCAATATTTCAAAAGGATTCATGCGGGCGGTGGAGCTCAATCTGACCGAGCAGCTGTTTGCCAGCCGCCTGGGCATCCGCACGATCCTGTTTCGTCCGCCTTACTCGATTGACGCCGAGCCTGACACCGAAGACCAGGTGCGCCCGCTCGAGACCACGCAGGACATGGGCTACATCACCATCGGCGACAAAGTAGACCCGAACGATTGGCGCGATAACCCGCGCCACAGCGCTGATCAAATCGCCGCCGATGTGCTGGCCCATCTTCCGCCCTGCGCGGCGAACGACATCCGCTGCGGCAACATCATCCTGCTGCATGATGGCGGCGGCGATCGCGAACAAACCGTGCTCGCTCTGCCCAGGATCATCGAAGGCGTGCGGGCAAAGGGATTGCAGATTGTGCCGCTTTACCAGTTACTGGGCCGGACCCGGGCCGACGTGATGCCGCCCATTCCTTCCAACCAGCGCTGGATCGCCACGCTGAACCTGTTTGGATTCGCTCTCTTCCCCTTGGCGTTCAACGCCATGACCTGGATTTTCTTCGTGGGGGATGTCCTGATGACGGGACGCCTCGTGTTCATCGGTGCATTCGCTATCTACGACCGGCTCTGGCCCCGACGCTATGGAAGTCCCGGCGACGCGGCCCATTATCTTCCCTCGGTCGCTGTCTTGATTCCCGGCGTATAACGAAGAAAAAGTCATCGCGCGCACCATTCGATCGGCTTTGGTCTCGGATTATCCCAACCTGCGCGTCATCGTGATCGATGACGGCTCCAGCGACCGGACGCTCGAAGTGGCGCGCGCCGCATTCGCCTGTGAAGAGGCCAGCGGCCGGGTGGTCATCCTGACCAAACCCAACTCCGGCAAGGCGGAGGCGCTTAACTTTGGACTCGAGCATCTTCGCGGCGAAGAATTCTTTGTCGGCATCGATGCCGACACGGTGATTGCGGCCGATGCGATCTCCCGCCTGATACCACATTTCATTAACCCTAAAGTGGGCGCGGTCGCGGGTAATGCCAAAGTCGGCAACCGCATCAACCTCTGGACACGCTGGCAGGCTCTCGAATACATCACCAGCCAGAACTTCGAGCGCCGGGCATTGAACACCATGGGAGCGGTCAGCGTGGTGCCCGGCGCCATCGGCGCCTGGCGGGTGTCGTCGGTTCGCGAGGCCGGCGGCTTCCATACCGATACCGTGGCCGAAGATGCGGATCTCACCATGGCTTTGCTCCAACTGGGATACCGGGTCGAATACGAAGATCTTGCGCTGGCCTACACCGAAGCCCCGGTGAACGCCAACGGATTGATGCGGCAACGCTTCCGCTGGTCGTTCGGCATACTGCAGTCCGTCTGGAAACATCGCGCCGCGTTCGCCCGGGAAGGCGTTCTGGGCTGGATTGCGCTGCCTAACATTGCCATCTTCCAGGTGCTGTTGCCCCTGGTGTCGCCGTTTATCGACATCATGTTCTTTGTGGGCACGGTGTGGTATTTCGTCCAGAAATCTTTCCATCCTGAATCGACCGACCCGGGCAGCTTTCAGCGTCTCATCGTTTTCTTTGTGGCGTTCCTGGTGATGGACTTCCTGGCTTCGGCGATCGCGTTCGCCCTGGAACGCCGCCGGCCAGAGGCTCCGGAAGATCCATGGCTGCTCAGCCAGGTCTGGTTACAGCGTTTTGCTTACCGGCAGTTGTTTTCTCTAGTTTTACTGAAGACGCTGAAGCGCGCGGCTGAGGGCCGGCGTTTCGCCTGGGACAAACTGGAGCGCACCGCCGCGATGAGCTATCAGCCTGCCGAAAAAGAAGAGTCGGTCAAGGTTCCGTAGCGTTTCGTAGCGCCGGCCTCCGGCCGGCCCGATGGGGTGGGCGGGACGCCCACCCGACAGCCGGCGGGACGCCGGCGCTACAGAACCCGGTGCTACAATATCCGTGAAGAGTCTTACACCTACCCACCGGCATCGAATATCTCCGAGGTGCGCTCATGGCAACCGTTGAAGCTCCGATCCCCACACAGATTCGTCTCCACGAAGGCCCGTTCGTGAACGAACCTCTCACCGACTTCACCAGGGAAGAAACCGCCCGCCGGATGCGCGCCGCCATCGAGAAAGTGCGCGCTCTACTCGGCCGGGAGTACGACCTCGTTATCGGCGGCCAGCGAATCAAAGACCAGCGACAAGATCAAGTCCATCAATCCGGCCAAGCCCTCACAGGTGGTTGGGCTGCATCAGAAAGCCGGCAAGGAGCACGTGGAACCGGCCATGCAAGCGGCGCTGAAAGCTTTCGCCAGCTGGAGCCAGACTTCGTTTGAAGAGCGCGCCAGCCTGCTCTTCCGCGTGGGCGATGTGTTGCGCGAGCGCAAATTTGAATTTTGCGCCTGGCTGGTCTTTGAAGTGAGCAAGAACTGGGCGGAAGCCGACGCCGATATCGCCGAGACCATCGACTTCGCGGAATACTACGCTCGCGAAGCGTTGCGGCTCTCCCGCACCGAACTGCCGGTGCAGATGCCGGGCGAGCATGACACGCTCACTTACATTCCGCTGGGCGTGGGCGCGGTGATTCCGCCGTGGAATTTCCCCTGCGCCATCATGGCCGGTATGACGATGGCGTCCATCGTGAGCGGCAACACCGTTATTCTGAAACCGTCGAGCGACTCGCCAACGATCGCGGCAAAATTTGTCGAACTGCTGGAAGAGTGTGGCCTGCCGGAAGGCGTGGTGAATTTCTGTCCCGGCGCCGGCGCCAGTTTCGGTAACGCAGTGGTAGCGCATCCCAAGACCCGGTACATCGCTTTCACCGGTTCGCGCGAAGTGGGTCTCGACATCAACAAGAGCGCGGCCACGCATGCGCCCGGGCAGGTCTGGATCAAGCGCACCATCCTCGAAATGGGCGGCAAGGACGCCATCATCGTGGACGCCGACGCTGACGTCGACTCCGCCGTCGAAGGGGTGGCCCAGGCTGCATTCGGCTTTCAAGGCCAGAAGTGCTCGGCTTGCTCACGGGCCATCGTCGACGAGCGCATCTACGAAATTTTTCTGGAGAAGCTGAAAGCTCGGGTAGAGAAGATCACGGTCGGTGATCCCGCGGAAAATGCCAACATGGGCGCAGTGATCAACGAAAGCTCCATGAAGTCGATTCTCGATTACATCGAAGTCGGCAAGAAAGACGGACGCGTCATCACCGGCGGCGGTCCCGCGCAGAACGCAGGCGAGGGCTACTTCCTGCAGCCGACGGTCATCGCCGACATCCCGCCGAAATCGCGATTGGAGCAGGAAGAAGTTTTCGGCCCGCTATTGGCAGTGATCAAATCGAAGAATTACGACCACGCTCTCGAAATCGCCAACGACACCGAATTCGGCCTCACCGGCGCGGTCTACACCAAGAACCGCGAAAAGATCGAGCGCGCAAAACGCGAGTTCCACGTGGGCAACCTCTACATCAACCGCAAGTGCACCGGCGCGACTGTCGCTGCCCATCCTTTCGGCGGCTTCAACATGTCGGGAACCGACTCGAAATCCGGCGGCCCGGACTACTTGTACTTGTTCACGCAGGGCAAGGCGATCGGCGAGAAAATCTAAGATTCGAATTTAGTTAACCATGTGGCCGCGGGCGACTCGCCCGCGAGGAAGTTACTTCGACCCCGGAGTTGCTCACCGAGAAAAGCGCGCGGGCGGGCCGCCCGCGACCACCAGAACCGCCTTTTTCGCAAGGAGCTTTCTTGTAACATTTCTGTAACAAAATATTTCTGCAACCCTTACCTAGATTCATTTAATTTCCTTAAATTGCGCGAAAAGGTTTTATCACTGTGATCGAAAATTGCTATTGGACAGGCCCTCTGTCGTTCCCTATCGTTGAAGCATGTCTACATCATTACCCTTAGAAGATCCTTCCGTTGATTTCCTGCACGAATTGGGCACCAGCCTGGCGTCGGCGGATGCCTTGCATGAGGTCCTCGCACGTGTGGTTGATTTCGCATCGGCCCTGGTGAAGTGCGATTCCTGCCTTATCTATGTCATGGAAGATGAGCAATTGCTATTGCGGGCTTCGAAAAACCCGCACCCGGACGTGGTCGACCGCCTGAAGCTGAACGTGGGAGAAGGCATCACCGGTTGGGTGGCGGAACATCGCGAGCCGGTCGCGGTCTCAAAGAATGCGTCGAAAGATCCCCGCTTTCAATTCTTCCACGAATTACCGGAAGACACTTACGAAGCATTTCTCTCGGTGCCGTTGATGTCGCGCGGGCGGGTTGTGGGTGTGATCAATCTGCAGCATCGCCGTCCTCATATTCACAACCAGCGGGAAATCCGGCTCATCTCGACGGCTGGCTTTCTGGTCGGAGCGGAGATCGAAATGGCGCGCCTGGAGACCGAGAACACTCAACTTTCGCAGCAGCTGGAAACCCGCAAAATCGTCGAACGCGCCAAAGGCATTCTGCAGCGCGACCTTTCCATGGATGAAGAGCAAGCCTACCTGGCCCTGCAGCGGCAGAGCCGGCAAACCCGCAAGACCATGCGGCAAGTGGCCGAGGCGATCGTGCTCACCGATGAAGTGCGGCGCAACTCGCGAACGAACTAGGGACGTCGTCGGTCGTTGTTCTTGGGTTAAAAAAATCAGCCACGGATTTCGCGGATTCACACGGATAAATCAAAGAAAGAAGATTTGATCCGCGCAGATCTGTGAAATCCGTGGCTGATTTTGTTTACAAATGCGGAAGCGGTCCACCAGGTTCGGTGGCCGCTTCCGCATCTGCTTTTACTTGCCTGCTTGAGAGTCCGCGATTGGTCCCAGTCCCGCGGTTTCCGTAACTGGCGTCGCCAGCTTCGGAGTGGGGAACTCCAGCGCCATCCCGATGCATTTCAGCCGCAGCGTACTGACGAATGATTCTCCGCCAGCGTCCTGGAGAACCAGCGTGCTGCTTCCCGTGAGGGCGTCGTCAGAGATCGCCTTGGGCAGGACGATTGCGACCATGGGGCCGTTTACCTGGCGTACCGTAACTCGCGCCGGCGACCTGTCAGAATCCAGGGAGAACTTGTAGTCCCCCGGCGGCAGCACGGCGCCGGACCAACGGACTTTGTGAGTAAGACTGAATGTCCCGGCGGCACTCTGAGCCTGGGCCGGAATTGCCGAAGCGCCCATTACGGCCAGGGCCAGAACGAACACTTTGGACATCGAAAATCTCCGAATTGATTTCATAACCTCATCTCCTTTTGTGGGTGGTCGAAAGCAGACACACCGGCGCCTGCGCCAGAAAATGTCGCTCGCGGGGTTTCAGTTGGGACGACGAGGTCAGGAACTAGATCGGAACAACAGGGGTGAAAAGCGGAACTTCAATGTCCGCACCACTCAACCCTGCAATCGGTTTCTCGCAGAGTAGTGGACATTGCTACTGTGCCAGCAGGGACCAGGGAAGTCCAACTCAAAAAATGAATGGCTCCGATACGAAAGATACTGGTCGAGCTTTGCCCGACGCGCAACCAGAAAACAAAAAAGGCCGCCCGCGGGCAGCCTTCCTAAGAGCACGAGCTTTCTACGACGTTACGCCGGCGCCCGCCTGGGGTGTTGCCGCGGCTGCGGTCGCCGCCGCTGCTTCGTTCAGTATCCGGTGGTGAATGGTGAACAGCGCCAGCTCCAGCCGGTCGGAGACGCCGATCTTGTCATAGACATTGCGCAGGTAGTTCTTGATCACCTGCTCGGTGGTTCCCAGCTGCGAGGCGATCTCTTTATTCTTGTAGCCCTGCACGATGAGCGCCACGATGCGCAGTTCTTTGGCGGTCAAACGGTCGCGCACTCGCAGTCCGACCATATCGTTTTCGGTCAGCTCGCTGGGCACCGCGATATCCTGCACCCAGTTCTCGCCACGCGCCACCTTGCGGACACAATCCACCAGGGCGGCGCTGGTCACGTTGCGATAGACCACGCCGTTGGCTCCCGCGCCCATGTAACGTTGCGCGCTCTCGCCGGTGTCGGCCAGAACCACAACCCTGGTTTTCGCTTTGACGGCGGCCTGCAATACGCCGTTGAAATCGGTGTGGAACCCGCCCGCAACCACCAGAACTGCGGCGCGAAATTTGTCCAGGGCCATGAACATCTGCTCCTGGGTTTGCGCCTGCGCCACAATGCGCATTTCGTCTTCGACCGCCAGCACTTTGGCGATGCCTGCCCGGAAGATCGCTTGATTGTCGGCCAGAATCAATTTCAGCATCTCTTCAGCTCCTCGCCTCTAGTGGCGAACGAAATCGTAGGAGTCGATCACGCAGGCCACGCCGCGTGCCTCCGTGGGACTGCCTCCGTCGGGTTCGTCGGTACGCACTACACGACCCCGGCACTGGATGACCACACCTTCTTTGGCGCCGGTCATCTCGGGCGGCAGAGTAATCTCGAACTCGACGGTTGAGCCCATCTCGAGAGCGGCGTCGGCCTTGATGTAGACCCCCGCAGCGCTCAGGTTTCCCGTGAGCCCGCTGTGCTCGCCGCCGCCTTCTTCTTTGTGGATCTTAATCGGTAATTCCAGAGGAAATCGCTTCCCCGTCCGCGCGTCGGACACAAGACCTCCTCGCTCCTGCCCATTTCCACATGCGAAATCCGGCCTGATGCCGGATTTCCATGAATGTAGCCAGAACGATCTGCTTGCGCGGTTATATCACGGAAGACGCCCCCCGGAATAGCCTCATAAGGACCCTGACAAGGGTAGGAACTAGGTTCCCCCCGAGTTTCACACGAAATTTGCCCGTGCGCTGGCTCCGGCAGATCGAGCGGGTAACCCGGAAAGCTGGACTGAAGAGCCTGTCTGAGGCGCAATCTACTCGTTACCATTCTTCCAGCGAAAGCAAACTTAGTCCTCGAAGTTGCAACCAAGTCTCTGTGAAATTACCGACACGCTACTGTTTTTCTCTTCTGGTCTCGCTTCTTCTGGTCGTGGTAACTGGCGGCGCGGCGGCTCAGACCATGGTTGAGCAACCTGCGGAAGCCTTCGGGAACGCTCCGGTTTCGATTCAGCCGATTACGCCGACGCAGCGCCTGCATTGGTTCACCAGAAGCACGATCGG
Organism: Terriglobia bacterium; assembly: GCA_963841075.1. GTDB lineage: Bacteria > Acidobacteriota > Terriglobia > Terriglobales > Acidobacteriaceae > JAIQFF01. The sequence continues at coordinate 243,545 of CAWJBA010000009.1, read as the reverse complement.
CCCTGAAAGCCTCTCCGCCGGCCTGTTCACGGCGGCCTTCGGGACCTCAATCAACCGGCCGCGTGAGTACGGGCCCCACTGGGAGGGCTTTGGCAAGCGCTACGGAATGCGCTTCACCGGCATCGCCACAGGCAACGCCATGGAGGCGACAATCGGCTCGCTCTGGGGAGAAGACCCCAGATATTTCCCTGCCTCCGGGCAATCGTTCAAAGGCCGCCTTAAGCACGTGGTAGTAATGACCTTCTTTGCCCGTCGGGCTGACGGGAACCTGGCTCCCGCCTACGCCCGGTATATCGGTATTTCGGGCAATAACTTCCTCTCCAACAGCTGGCGGGCGGACAGCGAATCCGGTGTGGGCGACGCCTGCCTGCGCACTGCCCTGGGTTTTGCCGGGAGAATGGGCGGCAACGCCTTTGCCGAATTCTGGCCGACGCTGACCAGGCACCTGTTTCATCGGAAACAGTAAACCACCGGTAAATCCGGATTCGGGTCTCTTTCGTACTTCATTGCAGACTAAGTAGGAAACGAGCCATGCCCGAAAACTCTCGCGAACGACTGCAGTTTGACGTTGAAAAATATGTTCGCCTGTCCAAGAAGGTAGACATCGGCGATCTGGACCTGAGCCAGGCGACGCGCTATCCCATCAGCGACGAAGAGATCCGCGCCCTGACTTACATGACGGACATCGAGTCGCACACCATCGTCTACCTGCGCGCCATCCTGAACACATGTGCGGTGGAAGACCCGCAAACAACCGCGTTCTTGAGCTGCTGGGCCTACGAAGAATTTTTTCACGGCCACACGCTGCGCCAATTTCTGAACGCAGTCGGCGTGCCGATCTCCGCCAGCCGCATCGCGGAAGTACAGAAGGCGTCGTCGTTTTTCGAGTGGATAAAGGAACTGGGTTCGTCAGTTCTGTGCCGCTTGTCTTCCCATTTTCACGGGGCCTACCTGACCTACGGGGCGATCTCGGAACTTTCGACACTCGAAGGCTATGGTGTGCTGGCGCGCAAGACGCAGAACCCGGTCTTGGCGGAAATCGTGCGCCGTCTGGCTAAGGACGAGCGCCGGCATTTCTCTTTCTACTACAACAAGGCGCGCCTGCAGTTGCAGTCACGCAACGCGCAACGCCTTACCAGCTTGATCATCCGCCGCTTCTGGCTTCCGGTCGGAGGCGGAGTGAAACCAGACAGCGAAGTGGATTGGATTCTCTCTTTCATCCTTGGCGATCCTGAGGGCGCAGAAATCGCCCGCCGGATCGATGCCACCATCGCCAAGCTTCCCGGCCTGCACTGGTTCGACCGCCTGTCGCGCAGCCGCGAGGAAGCGCTGCTGCAGATGAGCCGCCGATCCGACCGAGCGACGGGCGTTCTCGCGCGTCAAGTCTCGGTTTAGTGGTTTTGAACCGAATAGAGGCAAAAACAAAGGCGGCGGGCGAGGGCGCCCTACACCGCTCTTCCCTTTGCGAACTCTGCGAAATCCTTCGCGTCCTCTGCGGTCAAAAGCTCTTGAACGCAAAGGGCGCTAAGGACGCCGCAAAGTTCGCAAAGAAAGTCCCACTCAGAAAGCACTTCCGCCGCCACCGCCGAAGCCTCCGCCTGAGAAGCCTCCGCCACCGCCACCGCCGCCAAATCCCGAGCCAGTCGAACTGGCACGCGGCGCGGAGACGAACACCTGGTGCATATCCGACGCCATGTTGTGCATTGAATTGGAGAAAAATACGGGATTGAAGCCGGTCATGCCATTGGGCGATACGTACCAGCTGGGCGGGTTCTGAACAATGCCACTAAAAGCCTGTGCCCAGTGATGCTCAACGCCGAGTGCCATCGCATAAGGCAGAAATCTTTCAAAGGTGTCCGGAGGCATGCGCTTCAAGCGGTCGGCATCCACGCGGTTCATGAATTCCTGAAAGCCCAGGATTGCGATCCGGGTGCGTCCGCCATTGAGTGTCTTCGCCGACATCTGGCGGGCGAAAAGCCACCAGATCACCAGGGAAATAACGCCACACACAATCAGCAGCAGGATAGAGTTGAACATGGCCGTGTATCCGAGAAACGGCGCGGCAATGAATGAAACAGCAATCAGTACGGCAGCTCCCACACTGTAGGCATTCGCCGAATCAGGATCCAGCAGATACATTCCCTTGTTTCGAAGCGACGACTTGATATCTTCCTTGATGATCGGGATTGCCGTGTAAAAACGGTTCTTCAAACTGGAGAGCTGGGTTCGCTGCCCGCCGGCGAAAATATTTTCCAGCATCACGCGCTCGTGCGGCGCCAGCGCCTGCCATTCGGCCTGCGGTTTAACCAGGTGAAAAACGTAGTCCTTGGAATGGAAAATGAGCAGGCTCGTATCCACCGTCTCTTCGATCTTCAGATAGCCACGAACTGCCAGATCAACAATGGTGGAAGTGATGTCTCGAGGGTGAATCGTGTCATCCAGCAGCGCGCCGGCCTCTGCCGGTGAAATGCCCGCCGGTGGCTCGTACATGGGGGCAACGGAGCGGCCGGGATCGGGATCGCGGCCTTTGTACCACCACAACACAAACATCACGCCGAAGGTGACGAACGGCAGGAACACAACGGGATTGCTGCCAATAAACCAGAAGAATCGAGTGATCGCTCCCGGCTCTTTCAGAATGCCTTTGGGAATGAAGATGTCGATCGTCATCCCGCCGCGCATGGGCAGCGGATTCGTAGTCTCGAAGGTCACGTCGGCGCCATTAACCTCGGATGTGGCGTCGCGCGCCGCCGATCCGTAAGCGCCGGTGAAGGCCTGCGCCCGCAAACTTCCCGCGGCGGCCTTCGGCAAATAAACATGTGCCTCGGCGTGATCGATCGGCACCGGCCAGTCGTTGCCGGTAACGTTCCAGTAGAACTCGTCGTGGTCTTCGAAATAACGGATGCCGTTGCGGACGGTGTAGCTGATCTCCACCGTGCGCGTGGTATCGACCGCGTCCGGAATGTAGATTTTCAGGTCGCGGTAACCGCCGGAGGTTTTGGATTCGTACTTCAGTTTCCCTCCGGCGCCGTCGGTCACGCTTTTCACGTCGAGAAAGAGCGTGTAGTTCGTCCCCTGCGGGCCAGGGTATTCGACCGGGATGGTGCGATGAATGCCGTGCCATTGGCCGATGAAGACGAGGCTGATGCGTTCAGTCACCAGGGCCGATCCGTCCTCGTTGATCAGGACGGTGTCCTGGAAGTCGGCGATCCGCCAGCTCTGCGCGAAGAGGGGAACGGTCAATCCAAATACGCAGAATAAAAAGAGCGACAAGAGTGTGGATCGCAGGGTCATCGACGTAAGCCGCGAAGCGGCGCAAGCATGTAGCCCACGGCGTAAGCCTTGGGTAAGCACCCCGCGAAGATTGAGCCCCGGAGGGGCGAAAGAATGGTTCAGAATCGACAAACTCCCGGGCGCCGGTCTTGGTAGGTCCGCGTGAACCGCTCTCTCACCCCGTTGGGGCTGGCTCGGCCTTTGCTCCGGCCCCACGGCTTGCGCCGTGGGCTATATTCTTGCGCCGCTTCGCGGCTTGCGCCCACTCGTCTAAAACTTCACCGCTACCGGCTCCCGGTCGGCTGCGGCTACCTCGAAGAACTGGCGCTGCTGGAAGCCGAACATTCCGGCGAGTATATTCGTCGGAAACGACTGGATCTTTGTATTCAGATCGCGCACCACGGCGTTGTAGTAGCGGCGCGCGTTCTGGATGGTGTCTTCGGTCTGGCTGAGCGAGCCTTGCAATTGCGTGAACTCCTCGGACGCCTTGAGTTGAGGATAATTTTCCGCCACCGCAAACAGGCTCTTCAACGCGCCGCTTAGCTGGTTCTCGGCTTCGGCCTTGTCGCCGGGGGTGGTGGCCTGCATAGCCTGGGAGCGAAACTTGGCGATGTTCTCGAACGTGCTCTTCTCGTGGGTGGCGTAGCCTTTCACAGTCTCGACCAGATTGGGGATCAGGTCATGGCGGCGTTTGAGTTGCACATCAATGTCCGACCAGGCGTTATCGCAGCGCACACGCAACTGCACCAGGCTGTTGTACATCCCAACCAGCAGGATGACGATCACCACCAGAATGCCCAGGAAAATTAAAGCCATAGACATCTCCCTAGCGTGGAAATGGGGAACAGGGGCGACGGTAGCACACCGCGCACTTCGGTGCAATTACGGCCCTTAGGACAGGTGGGGATACAGAGTATCGAGCCGCGGCCACAACAGTTTAGAATTGTTTCGAGGTGCGATATTCATTACGCCAGGAACATCGTGAAATGGCTGCCGGCGTTATTGATCTCCTTTTCGGCGATCATCTTATCGGCGATCGTCGCACAGGCCCAGACCTGCCTGACCACCAGCGACATGGACGCGGACGCAGCTTCCGCGCTGGTGAACACCGCGACGCGCTTCTACGACATGGCCTCTCGGGGAGACACAGCGGCGCTGCGGCAGAATGCGATTGCCAGCCTGGCATCAAATTTTTCCGGCATCGAAAACGCGGTCAAGGAAAACCAGGCCAACCTCAGCGGCGTCCGGCCGACGTCGCGACCGCCGTTTCTGCTCAAGGCTGAAGGGACTACGCCGCTGCAGCGCGGCGAGTTTCTGTGCGGCGTCTTCGGAGCCCAGGGCCAGACCCGGGACAGCGCGGTTTTCGTGATTCCCGATCTGCCGCCCGGCAATTACGGCATCGTGATTCTGGATGCGGCTTCGCCGCAAGGCGCTTATACCGTTTCGTTTGTGCTGCAACAACAGGGCAACGACTGGAAACTGGGCGGATTTTATGCCAAGCCCTCGCAGATCGCGGGGCACGATGGCAACTGGTTTGCCGTTCAGGCGCGCGAGTGCAAGAGCAAAGGACAACCTCGAAACGCCTGGTTCTATTTTGGCGAAGCTCGAGAACTGCTGGTCCCCGTTCCCTTTATGGCCACCGCCTTAACCGACAAACTGTACGACGAAATGCAGACGGTAAAGCCGGCTGATTTGCCTCCCTGGGACCTGGCGGTGGGCGGAAAGACCTTCAAGGTCACCGATCTGTTTCCCGTCCCGGTGGGCCATGACTTTGACCTGGTGGTGAAGTACCAGTCCGCAGATGTCTCCGACACGGGAAAGACTTTTCAGGACAACCTGGCGGTGATGAAAGCATTGCTCACAAAATATCCAGAGTGTCGCGAGCGCTTTGCGGGAATTGTAGCCCGCGCCGTAGAACCCTCGGGAAGGGACTACGGTTCGATGCTGCCGATGAAGGACATAAAATAAGCAGTTTCTAGTTTCCGGTTTCCAGTTGCTTTGTTTTGAAACTAGACACTGGAAGTAGAAATCTTCCCCTGAACCAACTGTTGTAAAACGCATTCCTTCGGATCTTTATCATCGCGCAACCTGAGAAAGACGGGAGCGCGCAGCTTCATGCCGCCTTCCGCGGTTTCGTGCGTCCACTCCGAGAATTTAATTTCTGCCACCAGCTGCGGCTTGATCCAGTGCACTTCTCGCAGCGCTTCCACACCGTGAGGGAAGGGGCTTTGCTTGGTCTGCAGCTTTTTTAGCTTCTGCCATATCTCCTTAAGCATCGCCTGATCGAAGCCGCTGCCGGCCTGACCGACGTGAATAAGGTCTCCCTGCTTGTCGTAGAGGCCGAGCACGACGGAGCCGAAGTAGTCCCGGCTGCCCTCGGGATCGGTGTATCCGCCGATGACGCAGTCCACGGTTTGAGTAATCTTGATCTTGAGCCACTCTCGCGTACGGCGCTCCTCATAGATGCTGGTGCGGCGCTTGGCCAGAATGCCTTCGAGCCCCTTTTGCCGGGCTACTTCAAAGAGCGCTTTGCCTTGGGAGAAATGGTCGGAGTAGCGGACGGGGCCGTCCTGGCTGATCAGTTTCGCTAATAAGTCTTTACGCTGTTCGAGTGCCACTCGCCGCAGGTCGCATCCATCGAGATAAAGCAGATCGAAGACGTAGAACAGCACCGGAATATCCGAGCGCGAGCCCGTGCGACGTCCTCCTGACCGAATTCCGGTGCGCTGCTGCATCAGGCTGAATGACGAGCGGCCTTGTTCGTCGAGAATTGCGATTTCGCCATCGATAATGGCCGTTCCCGCTTTGATGAAAGCGGGGATGCTCTGCAGTTCAGGAAACTGCGCCGTGAGATCGTTCTGATTGCGCGACACCAGCCGAACTTTGCCCTTCGCGATAAATGCGATCGCGCGGTAACCGTCCCATTTGATTTCGAACAGCCATTCAGGATCGTCGAAGGGTTCGTCGATGGAAGTTGCCAGCATGGGATGGATCGCTGTGGGCATGGAACGCTCGACGCTGCCCTCCAAACCTTTAACCGCGGAGGACACCGAGGACGCGGAGGGAGATTTCCTGCTCGGAGAATCTTTACCAGCTACGGGAACGTTCGAACCCCCTAATGCCTTATCTTTTTCGTTTTTTTTTACTCTGTGCTTCTCTGTGTCCTCCGTGGTTCGCTTCTTCTTATCAAACTTGGCGATCGCATCGGCCAGCCATGGCGCTTTCACCGCTCCACGCGAAGCCGGACGGCTGCTGGTCCACTGCTTCGAACCCGCGTCGCCCGCGATCTTGGCGATGCTGCGGCCGGTGAGCGCCGACTCGTCGTACTTGTCGATGTCGTAGCCTTTCACCACAGCATCGTCCTGCTTCTTGATCAATAGCCATTCCGTACCTTTGGTTCCGGGACGGCGCGAGCGCATATGGATCAGCGCGAAGTCGCCATTGAGCTTCTTGCCATGAAGCCGGATTTTAAAATCGCCCTTCTTCAACATGGCCGAGGCCTCAGCATCCGTACCGGGAACAAATTTTCCCTTCACAGGCTCGGGAGACAGCGGCTCCCATGTACCCACGTCCCAGACCATCACCGTCCCGGCGCCGTAGTTTCCTTCCGGAATTGTGCCCTCGAAGTCGAAGTACGAGACCGGATGATCCTCCACCTGCATGGCCAGGCGCTTGTCGGCGGGATCAAGTGAAGGTCCCTTGGGCACGGCCCACGACTTGAGTACGCCTTCCATCTCCAGGCGGAAGTCATAGTGCAGGCGGGTAGCCCGATGCTTCTGGACTACGAACCGGTGCCGGGATTTTTTCTCCAGCTTGGGAGGAGGCTCGGGAGTCTCCTCAAAGCGGCGTTTGCGTTTGTATTCGTCTAACGACACATGGGCATTTTAGACCACCCTCGGGTTTGGAGCTCAGCTCCGGAAACCCATGCGAGGGTTATAATTCACGCCAGCCATGCCCCTGCCAACGGGTAAACGGCTGGGTCCGTACGAGATTGTCGCCCAGGTGGGAGCGGGTGGAATGGGCGAAGTTTATAGCGCTCGGGACACCCGTCTTGACCGCGTCGTCGCCATCAAAGTCCTTCCCACCCATCGTTCGGACCAGGCCGAAGCACGGGAACGATTCGAGCGCGAAGGACGCGCCATCGCTGCGCTCAATCACCCTCACATCTGCCAGCTCTACGATGTGGGCACCGAGGGCCCGATCCACTACCTGGTCCTGGAGTTCCTGCAAGGCGAAACCATGGCGGAGCGCATGGTCAGAGGCCCTTTTCCGCTTAACGAGCTTTTGCGCTGCGCACTGGAAGTCACCGACGCCCTGGACGCAGCTCACCGGCGGGGAATCATTCACCGTGACCTGAAGCCCGGAAATATCTTCCTCACAGCGCACGGTGAGTGCAAGGTACTGGACTTCGGATTGGCGAAGCTGGTGGACGACGCGTTACCGGAATCGGAGACAGTCACGGTTTCCCCCGTGACTGTGGCGGGTACGGCCGTGGGGACCATGTCCTACATGTCGCCGGAGCAGGCGCGCGGCGAGGAGCTGGACGCGCGCACCGATATTTTTTCTTTCGGCACAGTCCTGTACGAGATGGCAACGGGGAAGCCGGCTTTTTCCGGCAAGACCTCGGCCGTCATTTTCAAGGCTATTCTGGATGAGACGCCCGAAGCCCTCTCGCAGCGCAATCCGATCCTGCCGGTACGACTTGATGACATCGTAAACAAAGCGCTGGAAAAAGACCGAGGCTTGCGTTACCAGTCTGCCGCAGAACTGCGAGCCGACCTGCAGCGCCTGAAACGCGACAGCGAATCTGGCATGATGGCCGCTCAAACCCGCCGGCCACGACGTTCCAAACCGCAAGTTTGGTATGCAGCTCTCGCGGGGATTCTTGTGGTCGCAGCGGCAGCCGGAGCCCTTTACTACTACATGGGCCACAAGCACTCAGCCCGGCCCACTGCCTGGAAACAACTGACGTTCTTTACCGATTCTGCCGTCTATCCGGCGCTCTCTCCGGATGGGCGCATGATGGCATTCATACGAGGCAATAACAGCTTCTTCGGTCCGGGTGACATCTACGTCAAACTGCTTCCTTCCGGAGATGCGGTTCAACTCACACATGACAACAACCTGAAGCTTGCCCCTGCCTTCTCGCCCGACGGCTCGCGTATCGCTTACGGCACTGGGGGAGCGTTTGACACCTGGGAGGTCCCCGTCTTGGGCGGTCAGCCCATGCTGGTCATGAAAAATGCATCTTCCCTCTCCTGGATTAACGACGGGAAGGCTGAAAATGGCAAGCGCCTGCTCTTCTCCGAGATTCGCGAAGGCCTCCACATGGTCCTGGTTACCACCAACGAGGGCCGGAGCGAGAGCCGCGATGTCTATGTTCCTCCGGGGGCGCGCAGCATGGTGCATCACTCTTATCTTTCTCCGGATGGCCGCTGGGTGCTGCTGGTTGTGATGGGCCCGCGGGGCAATCTGGAGCCCTGCCAGGTCGTGCCTTTCGATGGCGGCGGAAACGCCCGTATCATAGGGCCGCCACAGGCGACCTGTCTCTCCGGCGCATGGTCTCCTGATGGCAAGTGGATCTACGTCAGTGCCAACCCGGACGGACGCTTTCACATCTGGCGGCAGAAGTTTCCCGAGGGCCCGTTAGAACAGGTGACTTCCGGGACCACGGAAGAAGAGGGCATCGCAATGAGCGCCGACGGTGAATCGCTGCTGACCTCGGTGGGTGCCGACGAAAATACTATCTGGCTGCATCAGACTGCCGGCGATCAACAATTGTCCTCGGAGGGCAGCGCTTTTGAGACCACACTCTCATGGGATAAAAGCAAGATCTACTATTTGCTGGTTCAAAGTGAGAGTTCCGGAGTCGGCTTGTGGGTTCGGGATCTGGCCAGTGGAACCAATGAACGCGTTGCGTCAGGAGCCGCGATTCAGCCCGGTGGCGCGCTGCAGGAATACTCCCTTTCTCATGACGGCAAGATGGTTGCGCTTGCCATCAAGGATGGCGCCGGCCAATCTCACATATGGCTGGCCCCGGTCGATCACCGCTCGTCACCACGCTTGTTGTCGTCAGCAACCAGTCAAGACTCGCCATTATTTCTTCCGAATGGAGACCTGATCCTGCGTGCCATCGAAGGCTCGCAAAACTATATCTATCGTATCCATCCGGACGGTACGGGACGGCAGAAAGCCATACCGGACCCCATTCTCGACCTGCACTCAGTCTCTCCCGACGGCCGCTGGGCGCTGACCACAACCAAGAGCAACGACGTTGAACACCCCGCCGTGTTCACCGCATATCCACTGGACGGCGGTTCACCGGTTCTTGTTTGCACCACGTTGTGCGCCGCCCGTTGGGACATCACTGGGAAGTTCTTCTATGTAGTCTTGTACGGGTCGGGAGGTTCAACGACTTATCTGATGCCGGTGAACCCGGCTCACGGCATACCGGATCTTCCGGCAGCGGGCATGAGCATAGGCGACGATTTGAAGAGGGTTAAAGGAGTGACGATGATCCCGCAACAGATCGATTCCATCGCGGCGCCGGACTTTTACTCCTACACTCGCCACAACACGCGGCGGAATATCTATCGCATCCCGGTACCTGATTAGTCCTGAAACGGTCATGAAACGAGAATATCCCGATTCGCCACTCGTCGGCGTGGGCGCCGTCATTATTGCGGATGGCCGGGTTCTGCTGGTGAAGCGCGGACACCCTCCCCTGGCCGGTGAGTGGTCCATTCCAGGAGGCGTCCTGGAAATCGGGGAGACCTTGCGTGCAGCAGCGGTCCGCGAGGTCCGCGAGGAAACATGCCTGACCGTGGAACCCGCTGAACTGCTAGGCGTCTACGACCGCGTGCTGCGCGACGACGCCGGGCGCACGTTGTATCACTACGTGCTGATCGATTTCCTTTGCCGCCCCGTGAGCGGAACTGCGCTGGCGGCGGATGATGCCGATGAAGTGCGCTGGTTTAGTGCGATCGAAGCGTCAGAGTTGGGCCTGGCGGAGGACACGGCGGAAGTGGTGCGCCTCGGCTTCCTGAAGCCCGGCCGCTAACCCTTAACCCTGGCTATCATCCGGAGCGGGTATAATCTGCGTCCATCGGGGGTGCTATGCCGCTTGCAGCAGGCACACGCTTGGGCCCTTACGAGATCATCTCGCCTGCCGGAGCCGGCGGCATGGGCGAAGTTTACCGCGCCCGCGACACCCGGTTGAACCGCGAAGTCGCTATCAAGGTTTTGCCCGACCATCTTTCCAGCAATCCAGAACTGCGTGAGCGCTTCGAGCGCGAGGCTCGCGCCATTTCGCAGCTCTCGCATCCTCATATTTGCGTCCTGTATGACGTCGGGAAACAAGAAGGCGCGGACTACCTGGTGCTGGAGTACCTGGAAGGCGAGACGCTGGGCGCCCGCGTTCGACGCGGCCCGCTTCCCACCGATCAGGTTCTGAAATACGGGGCGCAAATGGCCGAGGCGCTCGACAAAGCGCACCGCCACGGCGTCGTCCACCGTGATCTCAAACCCGATAACGTGATGCTGACCAAGTCGGGCATAAAGCTCCTCGACTTCGGCCTGGCCAAACCGGTGATGGGAACTGTGGGCGTGGCTTCATCAGTCGTCGCCACGATGACGCACAGCCCGCTGACCACCGAAGGCACGCTGGTGGGAACCTTCCAGTACATGTCGCCCGAACAGTTGGAAGGACAGGAGGCCGACGCGCGCAGCGATATCTTCGGCCTCGGATGCGTCCTCTACGAAATGGTGACCGGGCGGCGAGCTTTTGAGGGCAAGTCGACGGCAAAAGTAGTGGCCGCGATCATGACCACTGAGCCGCCCGCGGTCACAACCTTGTCGCCCTTGACGCCGGCCTCGCTTGAAAGAGTGATCAAGAAATGCCTGGCCAAGGATCCCGAAGAACGCTGGCAGAGCGCAGGAGACCTCTCCAGCGAATTGAGGTGGATAGCGGAAAGCGGCTCACAATCTGGAATGGCCACCCCTGCGGTCGCCCGTTCGCAGCGGAAATTGTTTCGCTGGGTCGCGTTGGCACTGGTAGCGGCGGCCGGAATCCTGGCCGGCTTTCTTTTGCGGCGTCCGGCCACACAGCCAGTGCTGCGGATGGCGGTCAATCTTCCTCCCGGCAGCAGCCTTAATCAAGGCCAGCCCTCCGTGTTGTCGCCGGATGGACAATCGGTGGTGATGACGCTTACCGATGCGGACGGAAAAGAGAAATTCTGGCTCCGTCGCTTATCCAGTGACACGGCGCAACCGTTGGCAGACACCGCCGGCGGAGTCTATCCTTTCTGGTCTCCGGACGACCAATATATTGGCTTCTTTGCCTCAGATGGAAAGCTGCGAAAGATCTCAGCGGCCGGAGGAGGACATGCAGAAGTGGTGGGCAGCGTACCCTGGACCGTCTATGGTGGCACCTGGGGCCGTGAAGACGTGATCGTTTTTTCCTCCGGGCATCTTGGCCTTTATCAAATTCCAGCCGCCGGTGGAACGGCCGTGAAGATACCGATACCGGAAAAAGACCAGGCCGATTATCGCTGGCCCAGCTTTTTTCCTGACGGCAAGCATGTTCTGGTGACGTCTAACAGCGGCTCAGGCGGGATTTTCGTTGTCTCACCGGCCACGGGGCAGGTTCAACCGGTCTTGCCCGGCGAAAATAGTCCGGCACAATATGTCGAACCCGGATATCTCCTGTTCTTGCGAGGAGGCGTTTTGCTGGCGCAGCCCTTCGATGCGGGCTCTCTGCGCACGACGGGCAGTGCCCAAGGCGTCGCCGAGTCGGTATCCACAGGGTCCAGCTTCTCGGCGTCGCGCAGCGGGCTGCTGTTGTATCAGACCGCGTCGCAATCGCAACTCACATGGGTGGATTCGGACGGGAAGAAAATTTCCACCGTAGGTGATACCGGTTACCTGTCGTCGCCCTGTCTCTCGCCGGATGGGCACTACGCGATGGTCACTGTGCTCCCGCCCGGACAAAAAAATCAGAAGCTTTGGCTCTACGACGTCAAGCAGGGTACCGCCACTCCATTCACATTTGGCGAAGGCGACGATCTCTATCCCGCGTGGTCACCCGACAGCCGGCAAGTGGCCTTCTCATCCACCCGCGGAGGCAGCCAGGAAGACATCTACATCAAACCCGTAGGCGGAGGCAGCGGCGAGCAACTGGTGCTCAGTGATGAGGGTAATAAGGAACCGGACCGTTGGTCCGCGGATGGCCGGTATATTCTCTTCGACTACACCGGCAAGAAGACAAAGGCCACCGACATCTGGGCCTTGCCTCTGTTCGGAGACCGCAAGCCCTTTCCCGTCGTGCAGACCCCGGGAGTCGACTATTACGGGATGTTCTCCGCCGACGGAAAGTGGGTGGCCTACGATTCGGATGAGTCGGGTCGAGCAGAAATTTACGTAGTGCCGTTCCCTGGACCCGGAGGCAAATGGCAAGTCTCGACCAACGGCGGCACCGTCCCCTTTTGGCCGCCTGGCAAGGAGCTGTTTTACTTAAACGTGGATTCGAAGCTTTCCGCGGTTGAATATTCCACCGAGGGGCCGAACTTCATAGTTGGCAAATCTCGCCCGGCGCTCGGTGGGCGTGCCTTGGCGAACACGACCGGAATGGATGTAGACCGGAATGACAAGCGCTGGATCTTCGCGCTGCCGGTTGGCGAACCCAATGCCTCTCCCCTGATCTTGACCACCAACTGGACCGCCACGCTGAAGCATTAAGCGCGAGAAAATAGAACGGCCCGCGCATTTTTCATACGCGGGCCGCCCGGTGCACTGTTTGGGATTGACCAAGAGGCGGCCACTCTAAAGGTGGTCCCCTTCGGATAACTCCGGGTCCCGGCGCGACCTGCACGCCGGGTGGAATTACAACCCTAAAATCACCGGTAGTCGTGCGATGGTTCTTAGAGCGACCGCTCTAAGTCACAGCCACCTCACCTGGTCTTTTACAACTCCCACTTGAATCAGAACTTGTCATCAGACCACCTCCTTTCCGGTGTAATTGCACATTAGTACGGGAAGGTTGTGCGCGTCAACTGGCACGAAGGTGGTGCGTACATCAGAGGTAATTTTGGTGCTGGATTTTGCTTTGGGTGGAGCAGCGCTTTCCGGCCACGCCGCAGAGCCAGCCCTTGTTCTGTTCTTCAAAGATTTCTACATCCGAATAGCCTGCCAGCGAAAACAGCTCCCGGTGCCCATTTACGCTGAGATGCGAAGATCGCAATAGCCACATAACGGGCCACTTCAGTTTGTCGTACTTGCCGCCCTTGTAGGTTTCTGCGATGACAATCAATTTGCCGCCAGGTTTCAGCACACGCAAAGTCTCGCGCATGTCTCCGATCAGATCAGGCCAGTAGTATTGTGTCTCGACAGCAGTGACAAGATCGAAGCTGTTATCAGCGAACGGCAGTCTGGATACCGAGCCTTTCTGGATGGCAACGCGGCCAGCCTTGATGCCCTCGGAATTGTGCGCACAGGAAGCAGCCACGCTGCCTTCGCATAAGTCAATTCCGCAGACCCTGCCATCGGTCGCGATCGCGGCCAGTTTCCCCACAGTCTTGCCCCCGCCGCACCCGACATCCAGAATCGAGAAGTTACTCCTGATCACAACGTGAGTGAGTCCCCAGTCGGTCAGGCCGGAATGACCCTGGTTCATTGCCCGGACGAAAAGCCTGCCGACCCATTTCGTCGGCTTTCGCGCTTGAAGCACCACGTAGACCATCAGTGCCAATGTCGCGGCGCACGTTATTAGAGGATTCATCCCGATCTGCTCTGGACAATTTTCTGTTCTTCGCCCGCGGCGACGCAAGCCGGAAGCATCCGGCTGAAACCAGAAAAGTCACCGCTGAGATCCGGCTTGAACTCCCGCCTGAACCGTGTCAGTATCGCCAGGAGGTCAGATCCGCCCCCGCAGGCGCGGTCTTTTGCATGCGCTCGAGAATCTTGGGCAGATACATCGTGTTGTAGTGCAGGCGCGACAGATAGTTGGGAAGATCGGGATCGCCATTCCAGCAATGCTCGGCACGATCGCCGTATTTCACTTCCCCGTCGTAGGGCGGATTTTTCGTCGACTTCAGAAAATCTTCCAGGTAGTAGACCGCGTCGGTCAAAAAATAGGTGTCGGCGCTTCCCACGTAGATGTGCAGCTTGCCCTGCAGCTTGGGACCGAGCGTGGCCCAGTCGCGCTGCATGATCGCGCTTAGATCGTAGTGTTCTTTCCAGTAGGCTGCGACGCTGTGGTCGATCTCGCCGGTTTCCTTGTTGAAAATCTGCTTGGGATAGCCATCGTCGCCGACGGGTCCGTAGACCGCCTGCCAGATGTCGAACTGTTCTCCGGAGCGGGCGTGCGAGCCCAGGGCGAGTTCGTACTGGTTCATGCCTTGCACCGTGCCCAGGGTGCGGCCGAGATAATCGCGCATGGCGGGTTGCGCAACTTTGGTGTGCCTGCCCAGCATGTAGAAGGCATTCGGATCGGTGTAAATGTTGATGGTCGTGTAGGCGCGGAAATCGACAGGATCGGGGCAGGCTACAAAAACGCCGTTGTAATGGTCGGGGTAAAACACCTGCACCGCCAGCGATTCCCACCCGCCGGTCGAACCGCCGTAGGCAAATCGCGCCCAACCTTGTCCGATGGCGCGAAACTGTTTTTCGATGGCGGGAATGAGTTCGGTTTCGATGGCATCGCCGTACGGTCCGAGGTTGGCGGAGTTCACGGCGTAGGAATCGTCGTAATACGGGTTGGCGTGATTGATGTCCGCGATCAGAACGCGGGGGAAGCCGGGCGCTGTCCACTGTTGATAAAACTTGTAGGCCTCCTCCTGCTCTATGCGGTTGTAGCCGGCGATGTGGAAACGCTCACTGTAGTCAGGCTTCAGGTTGGGATCGGGAGGCTCGGTACGGAATCCGCCGAAATCGGGATTGAAGTGATCTTCACTGATGATGAGCGGGAAGCGGACGCTGGGATGCTCGTCGAATCCTTCGGGCACCAGGATGTTGGCGCTCAGGTACATCGGCCGGCCCCAGAATTTAGTCAGCAGCGCGCTCTGAATTTTGATATGCCGGATGTACCTGGTGTCCGGCGGCGGTGCGATCGCCGGAATTTCCTGATCTAACTTCACGGAAAAATTTCCGCCGGATGACGGCAGGGTGATCTTCTGCGGAGTCGAATAGAGATTGCCGGGCGCGATATTCCAATGCTGCCCCTCGCCGCGGTCCATGGGCAGCTTTACGGTGCGGCCATCGGCGCGGTGAAAAGTCTCATAGCGATGCAGCACCGCTTGCACATAATATTCCCCGGGCGGCACGTCACGAAGGCTGCGGATGGGCCAGCCCGCGGCCTTCTCATCCACGACCACTGCCTGACCCGGTTGCATGCCATCCACGTCCGCGCCAAAAATCATTTGCGTGCGGACCGAGTCGTCAATCTGCATGCGAGGTTCAGCCGACGGGTCATTCGAGAGCAGGAGGAAAATGCGGCCGTCGAGTGGCTGCTGGCTGCGGCTTTTGGGAAAAGAAACTGAGAAACTGGGGCCGGCGGCGTAAGAGAAAGGCGCAGAAACCAGGAGTCCAGTGATCAACCCAAACAGAATCACACTGCGCTTGTGAAAGAACATTAAGTCTCCTTGTCATGCAGGGCGGGAAAATCCAGCGGATTGTACAACGAACGAATCCCGTGGCGCGGGCGAGTCGCCCGCCGCCACGCAAGCACACTCAGACACCAAGCACTTCCTGCAGGTCATGGCCCACTGGAATCTACCTGCTTCTCCTCCGCCTTCCTACACTTGAAGTAACCGCAGAGTAACCGAGTCACCGTACGCCGCCGAGGGTCATCCCTTCCAGCGGTAAGCGTCAGGTTGAGGCAGGCCGATATGCGCCAGCACGCGGTAGGCGAACTCGCGAGCCATAGCATCTAAGCTGGCGGGACGGAAATAGAAAGCCGGAATCAGCGGAAATATCGTGGCGCCGGCGTCGGCCGCCCGGTACATGTTCCGGATATGAATTTTGTTGAGAGGCGTCTCGCGGACGCAGAGCACCAGTTGGCGTTTCTCTTTCAGGCAAACGTCGGCAGCGCGCTCGATCAGTTGAGAGGCGATGCCGTTGGCGATGCGGGCGAGCGTGCCCATGCTGCACGGGACCACGACCATGGCATCGGCGGGATAAGAACCGCTGGCGACGTTGGCGCCGATATCGGCATTGGCCTGCAACTGGATTTTACGCGTCGCCTTGCGGCCGAGAATTTGGCCGACAAGATTGCTCCGGCCGCGCAGCCCCAGCTCCTCGGCCATGACGCGCAGTGAGCTGTCCGAGGCGATGAGGTTGACCGTGTGAACACGCGCGTCAAGTTGCACTGCCAGCAGCAGGTGCTTGAGGAAGACCGACCCGCTGGCACCGGTGGTGGCGACGGTAAGGTTTTGGGGCGGGTGATTGGGCAAGCTCAAGCTCTCCGACGAGAACTCTGAGCATAGGGAGCGGGCAGAGAAGAAGTCAAGGCAGTGTCAGCCGCAAAGCGGGAAGATACCGGCCGCGTAGCGGCGAGAGAATGAAGCCCGGGGCGCAAGCCCCGTGTAAGCAGCAAGAGTCGAGCAAGCCCCGGAGGGGCGAAAGAACCGAAGCATGGCATCCACCTCCAATTTACGCCTGCGGCGAAATGAAGCGCAGCTGCACGCGCTGGCAGGAGTGGAGCGCGAGATCCGGAGCAACGATCCCAATGGCCGCCGTAAATATCTAAAAGACTTCAGCCAGGCCTTCCGGTCCTACGAATCCGTGATCGACCGGCAGGAACTTGGCGACGGCGTGCGTGGCGCCGACCTGGTTCTCATTGGCGACTATCATGCGCTCCCCGCCGCCCAACGTTTTGCCGCGACTCTCCTGGAAGAACGTGCCCAGCCCGGGGACCGCCCCGTAATCCTCGGTCTCGAGACAATTTTTTCCCGTGATCAGCACATCCTCGACGAGTGGTGGCGCCGCGAGATTGACGCCGAAGAATTGCAGCAGCGCATACGCTTCGACCTCGACTGGGGCTATGACTGGGCGCCGTTCTACGATCTGCTGGTCACGGCGCGCGAGCACGCCGAGGCCATCTATGGACTCGACTGCATGCCGCGAGAAGATCTGCGCAAGATCGGGGCGCGCGATCGTCATGCGGTCCACAAAATAACCGAGATTCGGCAACGGCATCCCAATGCCGCCATCCTGGTGCTGTTCGGCGAGTCGCACCTCGCGCCCGGCCATCTTCCCCGAATACTGCGCGAGCGCTTACCCGAAGAGCGCGTGCTCACCGTGCTGCAGAATGTGGATCCCCTCTACTGGCAGGCCGCTGGCGAACCGTACGAGAGAGTGGAAGCGGTGCGCGTGAGCGCGGACGTGGTCTGCGCGTTCAACTCCACGCCGCTGGAAAAATACGAGAACTATCGCCTTCACCTCAGCCGTTGGGGGCGCACCGAGGAGGAGGGGCCCGATCTCGTTCCCACCATCTATAACCTGATTGACAGCCTGCTGCGTTTCCTCGATATCGACCGCTACTCTTCGCACAATGGCACGCAGCCAAAGTTTCTGGTCGACCTGATGCCCGAGGTTTATTGCCGCGCTTCCGGCAATCGCCTGCGTCAGATGCTATCCCGCCACCAGGCCACCCAGGAAGAGATTGAAGCTATGGTGCGCCATATTGAGGAGCGGGGCAGCGTCTATCTGCCACAGGTCAACGCCTTCTACGTGCGGGAGTTCAAGATGATGTACGCCGCGGAGGAAGCGGCGCGTTTCCTGCATCATGCCTGCCGCGGTTTACCGGGGCGCGAAAAAAGCCCGGAAGGCCCGGCGGACGCGAACCACTTCTACGCCCAGACCATCGAATATGCCCTCGGCTACTTCGGTTCGCGGGTGTTGTATCCGGCACGCCCATTGGCTGAAGACAGCGAAAACCGCGAACTGACGGAAGAGGCCTCGGAATCCGATAAGAAAAGGACCCAGGCCAGCTCCCAACTGCTGGGCTACATGCTGGGGAACGCCTTGTACGATGCTTATCTCAAGGGACGCGTCCCCCGCAGCATGTTGCGACGGTTGTTTCTCATCCAACTGGATGAGCCCGGGAGAGCGAAAGAAGCGTATCGGGAAATTGCCGCGAAAGTCCGCGGCCATGGCAAGAAGCTGCCCGCCTCGGTGAATCTGGACAAGTAGCGCCGGCCCCTGGGCTGACGCGAGGTCACTACTAAACCCAAATGCTAATCTATAGTCACGTTGGCTGAAGGCTGAATGCTGACGGCTGAATGCCTGCTTGAACGCCGAATCCATTCGCGAGCTCTTCCATCAGGTCCGCCGGGGCAAGCTCTCGCCCGACGCTGCCGTCGACCGCCTGCGCCATCTTCCCTTCGAAGACCTGGGCTTCGCCAATGTGGACCATCATCGCGCCCTGCGCGCCGGGATGCCGGAGGTGATTTTCGGGCCGGGCAAAACTCCTGCGCAAATGGCAGCGATCTTTTCTCGCCTGGCGAAACACGGAGGCAACATCCTGGCCACCCGCGCCAATCCCGACCAGCTGGCCGCCGTTAAGAAGAAGGTGCCCAAGGCCGAGTATCAGGCCCTGGCGCGCGCGATCGTTCTGCGTCGCGACCGGCAAAAATACGGTAAGGGAATTATCGCCGTGGTGTCGGCCGGAACCAGCGATATTCCAGTAGCGGAAGAAGCGGTGGTCACCGCGGAGATGATGGGCAACGACGTTGAACATCTCTACGACGTCGGCGTCGCGGGCATTCACCGCTTGCTTGCGAATCGCGCATCGCTGACGCGGGCACGCGTGGTGATCGTATGCGCCGGCATGGAAGGTGCGCTGCCCAGCGTGGTCGGAGGACTGGTCGGAGTTCCGGTCATCGCCGTGCCCACCAGTGTAGGCTACGGTGCGGCGTTCAACGGACTGGCGGCGCTGCTGGGAATGATGAATTCCTGCGCTTCGAATGTAAGCGTCGTGAATATAGATAATGGGTTCGGAGCGGGTTATGTGGCGTCGTTAATCAATCGACTGTAGGCAATGCCACCGTCCGTGTGGGGACCGGGTCTCCGACCCGCGTCGGCACACAAGAAAGGGCGCGGCCGAAGCCGCGCCCTTTTCCTTAATCCAACAGTTGCTTAGGAGCCTTTGACAACTTCCAGGTTGTTCTTCACGCTGAATACACCAACGACCTGGTTCGCGCGTATGCCGGCGATTTGCTTGTCCATGGTGGTGGCAACCGTGCCGTACAGGCTCACGTTGCCGTTGTTGACCACGATTCGGATCGGCTTCGCCGGGTCGGTCGCATAACGTCCCAGCTGCGGATCACGATAGATCGCCCGCATGGTGCTGATCCGTATGCGGTCGTCGAAACCCGAGACCGGCGACACTTTGATGTTGTCCACGACGTCCTTTACGCCTGGCATCCAGTTCGCCAGAGACAAGGCCGAGTCGCGGCCGACATCATTGTAAGTTTCGCCGCTCAACGTGGCGACGCCGTCTTTCACCGAGACGTCTACAAAGTTGAACTGGTTGTCGTAGCCAATGCGATCGTAATGCAACTTGCGCTCGAGTCTCGCCTGCACTTCGGCGTCCGCCACGGACGAGTTGACCGTGATCTGGTTGCGCACACCCTGCACTTTGTCGAGTTTGCGGACGTTCTTGGCGGCATCCAGCTTCTGCTGGTAGAGCTCAACCGTTCCGGACAGGGTCACGATGCCGTCTTCCGTGGTCACCTGCACGTTGCGAAACTCCTGCTTTTTCTCCAGGCGCTGCGTCGCCCGGGTCTGGATGTCGCTGTCATAGCGGGCGTTGCTGGTCTGGGCGGCCAGGCTGAGGCTAACTACGCTAATTCCTAGAAATAATGCGATTGTTTTCACGATATCTTTCATGAATAAATACTCTCCTGACTCCGGCGTTTATTAACCGGTTAGTTAATTGTTGGATGCGCCGTGCAGTTGCGGGGATGCCACCCGCGGTGATTCGTGGCTGTTGACGGTAGTCGTTATAACGACTATATTGATGGTTAATGGCCAAGGGCATTCAATCCGAGATCCGGCAATCCAAACCTTTCAAGAACCTGGAGGATGAAGCGCTGATCGCATTACAGCGCACGGCCGATCGCCTGAAGTGGCGCCTGAGCGACGTGCTGAAGGAACATGGGCTTTCGCCCACCCAATACAACGCCTTGCGAATCCTGCGCGGGGCGAAAGATGAGGGCCGGGCCTGCAGCGAGATTGGCGAACGCATGATTAATCGCGATCCCGACATCACTCGCCTGATGGACCGTCTGGAACGGCGGGGACTGGTGGCGCGGAGCCGCGACGGCCGAGACCGCCGGGTGATCACAGCTCGTATCACGCCGGCCGGCCTTGAGTTGCTGCAGTCCCTGGACCGACCCGTCGAGGAGTTTAACCGCAAGATGATGGGGCCCTTGGGAGAGGCGCGGCTGCGGACATCTGATCGAACTTCTCGAGGAAGCCCGCGAGCAAACAAGGTAATATGAGCCGGGCCGTAAGCGAGGAAGGCCGCAGGCTTCGGTTAGAAGCATGAACCTGTAGTATCGGAGCTCGGCAGACTCACTAAAGCACGGCGCACTTACGATTTCGCATCCTGGCTCTGGGCCCCGCAGCAAGAGACTTACCGGAGGCGATCACGATGAACAACGTTTCGAACCAGTCATGGGCTTTTACGATTTTCCGTGTGGTTGTAGGCGGTGTCTTTCTGGCGCACGGTATCCAAAAGTTTTTCATGTACGGTCTTCACGGAGTGGCGGGAGCGTTTGCGTCCATGGGAGTGCCGGCACCGGCCGTGACCAGCGTCCTGGTGGCAGTGGTTGAGCTGCTTGGCGGCGCCGCGCTGATCATCGGGTTCCTGACGCGCTGGGCAGCTGCACTGAATGGCTTCGATATGGTGGTTGCGATTCTGCTGGTGCACCTGAAAAATGGCTTCTTCAGCCCGATGGGAATCGAGTTCCCGCTGACTCTGCTGGCGGCGTGCGTGGTCATTGCGATCCACGGGCCAGGAGCGGGGTCGGTCGATGGAGCGCTGGCGAAACGGACCTGAACCGGCGGCCGGCCAGACCTCCCCGGGGTTGAAACGCCCGGGCTACGATCAGACGTCTCTTGCGGGAGACGTTTTTCCCTTTCGCTTCCCGCTGCGGTCGCTTGCGCCGCGTTTCTTCTGGTCTTTTTGATCAAATACGCGCGCGAAAATCTTGTCGACGTTCCGCAACTGACGTTGCAGATCGAATGCCCGCTCGATCTGCGGGCGGGGAACGCGGGCGGTGATGGTCTTATCTCTCAATACCAGTTCCTTGAAATTCCGCCCTTCCTTCCAGGCGCGCATGGCGTGACCCTGCACGGTGCGGTAGGCGTCCTCGCGCGAAACGCCGTGCTCCACCAGGTCCAGCAAAAGCTGTCCGCTGAAGACCAGTCCGCCGGTGCTTTCCAGATTGGACTTCATCCTTTCGAGGTAAACGAACATGGTGTCCAGCAGTTTGGTGGTTTTCTGCAGCATGTAATCCACCAGCGTGGTGGAGTCGGGAATAATCACGCGCTCCACTGACGAATGCGAAATATCACGCTCATGCCATAAGGCAACATTTTCAAACGCCGCCTGCGCATTCGAGCGCACCACCCGGGCCAACCCGCTGATCTGTTCCAGCGTGACCGGGTTGCGCTTGTGCGGCATGGCGGACGACCCCTTCTGCTTTTCGCTGAAGAATTCTTCAACTTCGCGCACCTCTGTGCGCTGCAGGTGTCGCAGTTCGGTGGCGATCTTGTCCAGGGTGCAGGCGATCACCGCCAGCGTAGCCAGATAGGCCGCGTGACGATCGCGCTGGATCACCTGGGACGAGATGGCCGCTGCCTTCAACCCCAGCCGTTCGCACATTTTTTCTTCCAGCTCGGGGCTAAGGTGGGCAAAGGTGCCCACGGCGCCGGAAAACTTTCCTACCCGCATATCTTCGGCGGCGGCGCGAAAGCGAGCGATATTGCGCTGGGTCTCTGAGTACCAGTTGGCCAGCTTCAAGCCGAAAGTGATGGGTTCGGCATGGATGCCATGGGTGCGGCCGATCATGGGCGCGTCTTTGAATTCCAGGGCGCGGCGCTCGAGCACCGCGGAAAGCTTCTCCAGGTCGGCGGCGATAATCACGGAAGCCTGCTGAATCAGCAGGGCCTGCGAGGTGTCAACCACGTCGTTCGAGGTCAGCCCGTAGTGAAACCAGCGCGCGTGCGGTCCGACGATCTCAGCCACGGCGGTAGTGAAGGCGATGACATCGTGGCGGACTTCCGCCTCGATCTCGGCAATCCGGTCGAGGTTGAAGTCAGCCCGCTCGCGAATGGCCCGGGCCGCGTCCCTGGGCACCATGCCAGCTTCAGCCAGGGTTTCCGTGGCCGCGACTTCGACCGCCAGCCAGGTACGGAAGCGATTCTCATCGCTCCAGATGCGGCCCATGTCCGGACGGGTATAACGTGGGATCAAGGTTGTCTCCTTGACGTTTATGAGAATGCGGGACTACGGATTGTAAATGGACGAGGGGTTGGTGACCAGTGTCGGCGAAGTCGGGCGGTAGGTCGGTTTGAATTGACTCCTAGGTGTCGTAGACGACTCCGTCAACTTTGACCCTTGAGCACCAGAAACAATGGAGAATGTCCTTGTCCGGTATGAGCGTTACAAGATCCAAGCGACGCCAGCGGTGCAGACCAACATAGCAAAGTAGACCCAGCATGCTGCTGGACTCGTGTTCCCGGTGCGGCCACAGTCTTGCAACGGTAGTCGCCAGTGCGGAATCGGTACCTCATTCTCCGCGCCTTTCATGCGCCCATTCTAGCAGGCCCTTAGGGGACCGAAAGACGAGCGCTGGTGGAGTCGTGCCCGTTAGATTTCAAACGGACCGGTTCGTGTGGCGCCAGGCCTACGCCAGCGCGATCACATCGATCTCCACCAGAACATCTTTGGGGAGACGGGCCACCTCCACGGTGGACCGGGCCGGCGGAGCGACCGTGAAAAATCGCCCGTAGACTTCGTTCATGGCGGCGAAGTCTCCCATGTTCTTCAGAAAGACTGTGGTGCGCACGACTTTTTTCAACCCGCTTCCAGCCGCGGTCAGGATCGCCGAAAGATTCTTGAGGACGCGGTCAGTTTGCGCGGCCACATCTCCCGCGATGACCTGCTGGCTGGCCGGATCAATGGCCACCTGTCCCGAGACAAAAACGAATCCGTTCGCCCGGATAGCTTGAGAATACGGTCCGATCGCCTGCGGTCCTTCGTTGGTTGCAATCACGTCACGCATGAACTCCTCCGGATTTGCCGCTCACGAGTAGAAAAGATTAACGCAGATAGCGGAGTCGGCGTCAATTTATCGCGAATTTCGAGGAGTGGGAGCGATTCAGAAAAACTCAGATATCAGTTTCGGGTTGTCAGTTCTCAGTTTGGTTAGACTTTTTGCAGTCGTTGCACGTCGTGAACGCCGGGAATCTTGCGCACCCCGTTGACGATGTTTTCGAGGTGCTTCAAATCGGCGATGTCGAGCACAATGTCGACGTTCGCCTGCCCGTTGTTGGTGCGGGCTTCGATATTACGAATGTTGGTCTGGGTATCGCTGATCACGGCCGTGATCTGTTTCAGCATCCCGAAACGATCGTCGCAGAAGACGGTGAGCTTTACCGGGTAGGCGCTGGGCGTGCTGTCGTCCTGCGACCACTCCACATCGATCTTGCGTTCCGGTTCGTATAAAAGGTTGGTCACGTTAGGACAATTGAGGGCGTGGACGGCAACGCCCTTGCCGCGAGTCACATAGCCGACGATGGACTCGCCTCGAATGGGATTACAACAGCGGGCCCGATAAACCAGCAGATCACCGTGTCCCTTTACCCGAATGGCGTTGTTGTTCTGATCGCCGCCAAAGACACGACGCACCACGCTGGCCAAGCCGCCCGGCTTGTCCTGTTCCTCATCGACTAGAGGCGTGCCCGCCGCCGGCGCCATGCGTCCCAATATCTGACGCGCGGAGTACTTCCCGTAGCCAATACCAGCCATCAGGTCATCAGGACGCCCGGCGCCGTAGTCGGAAGCGATCTTCTGCAGTTCTTCGTCCTTGATGTCCTTCAGCGAGATGCGGTATTTACGCGCTTCTTTCTCTATCAGCTTGCGGCCTATTTCGATGGCGCGTTCCCTCTGATGGACGTTGAGCCAGTGCTTGATCTTGTTGCGGGCGCGGGAAGACTTGGCAATCGCCAGCCAGTCGCGGCTGGGCTTATGCCCGGCCTGGGTCAGGATCTCGACGATATCGCCGCTGTGCAGCTTGAAGCGCAGCGGAACCATGCGGCCGTTCACTTTCGCGCCCACGCAGCTGTGGCCAACCTCGGTGTGGACAGAGTAGGCAAAGTCGATGGGCGAAGAATCCCGTGGCAGCACGACGACTTTCCCTTTGGGAGTGAAGGTATAAACCTCTTCGGGATACAGATCGATTTTCAGCGTCGACAAAAACTCGCTGGGATCGGAGACGTCGCGCTGCCACTCCACCACCTGGCGCAGCCAGGCCAGGCGCTGCTCGTCCTGGGCGGAGACCGGGCCGTCTTTGTACTTCCAGTGTGCGGCGATGCCCTCTTCCGCCATCTTGTGCATTTCCTCGGTGCGGATCTGCACCTCGAACGGGGTGCCTTCCTCCGCGATCACGGAAGTGTGCAGCGATTGATAAAGATTCGGCCGGGGCATGGCGATAAAGTCTTTGATCCTGCCCGGCACCGGCCGCCACAAGTTGTGGATGATGCCCAGCACGGCGTAGCAATCCTGTACCGATTGCGTGATCACGCGCATGGCGTAAAGGTCATAGACCTGTTCGACCGTAATATGCTGCCGCTGCAATTTCTTGTAGATGCTGTACAGGCGCTTGATGCGGCTTTCGACGGTCGCGGTGATGCCTGCCTCTGTCAGCTTGTCGCGAAATACTGTTTCCACCCGCGCCAGGAAGGCTTCGCCGGCTTTGCGCCGCGCTTCTACGGCATCGTGGACCTGCTGATACCCGATCGGATCGACGTAGCGAAATCCCAGGTCCTCCAGCTCTCCGCGGATCTTTCCCATACCCAGGCGGTGCGCGATAGGGGCGTAGATCTCGAGCGTCTCCTTCGCGATTTTCTGCTGGCGCTCCGGCGGCAAATGCTCCAGGGTGCGCATGTTGTGCAGGCGGTCGGCCAGTTTGATGAGCACCACTCGGATGTCATCCACCATGGCCAGCATCATCTTGCGCAGGTTCTCTGCCTGCTGTTCTTCCCGGGTGGCGAAGTCGATGGCGCTGATCTTGGTGACGCCTTCGACGATGTGCGCCACCTGCTCGCCAAACTCCTTGCGGATATCGACAACGGTCACCGAGGTGTCTTCCACCGAGTCATGCAACAAGCCGGCTGCGATGGCGACCGGGTCCATTTTCATCTCGGCCAGGACCAGCGCCACTTCCAGGGGATGGACCAGGTAAGGTTGGCCGGAGGCGCGGCTTTGCCCGGCATGATGTTTCTGGGAAAACTCGTAAGCCTTGCGGATGAGTTCGAGATCGTCGTTGGGCCGGTTGGCCCGCATTCTGCGCATCAGTTCCCGGAAGCGGGTGACTGTGAGCACATTGGTCGCGAACTGTTGGCGCAGGGTCGCCATGCTGGATTATAGCGTGTGCGGCTGTGCGGGGCGCTGCGCCGTGAGCGATCTGCTAGAGTTGAAACTGACCCACCATGAGTCTCTCCCGCATCCTCGTAAGCGGCTCTTCCGGGCTGATCGGATCGGCGCTCCTGGCCTTTCTGCAGGCCAAAGGATTTACCGTCGCACAACTGGTTCGTAACCCAGCCCCCGGTAACGACCAGATCGTCTGGGACCCGGCCCGTCCGGTCCCGCCCGAGATCGTTTCCGGCTTCGACGCGGTCATACATCTGGCGGGGGAATCCATCGTCGGTCGCTGGACCGAGGCCAAGAAGCGCCGGATCATCGAGAGCCGCACCCAGGGCACAGGACACCTGGCGGAAGCCGCAGCCAAAGCGGCGCAGCGCCCGCAAGTCTTCATCTCAGCTTCCGCCGTGGGCTATTACGGCAGCCGCGGGGACGAGATTCTGCGGGAAGAGAGTCCCTCCGGCGCTGGTTTCGCCGCTGAAATCTGCCGCAAGTGGGAAGGCGCAACCCAGCCCGCTGCAGCGGCAGGAATCCGCACCGCGCAGATGCGCATCGGAGTGGTGATGAGCGCCGACGGCGGCGCCTTGCCGAAAAT
This sequence comes from Terriglobia bacterium, assembly GCA_963841075.1. GTDB lineage: Bacteria > Acidobacteriota > Terriglobia > Terriglobales > Acidobacteriaceae > JAIQFF01. The sequence goes on along the minus strand of CAWJBA010000009.1, from coordinate 217,029 downwards.
GATCACGCCCTTCCGCATGGGCCTGGGCGGCAGGCTGGGAAGCGGCAGGCAATGGTCGAGTTGGGTCTCAATCGACGACGTTGTCGGCGCAATTCATCATGTGATGACGCATGAAACGCTGCAGGGCGCGGTCAATACCGTCTCGCCGAATCCGGTTACGAACGCGGAGTTCACCAGCGCTCTGGCCTCGGCGCTGCACCGTCCGGCGATTTTCCCCATGCCGGCTTTCGCCGTCAAATTGGTCTTTGGAGAGATGGGCGAAGAACTGTTTCTCGGCAGCCAGCGCGTGGAGCCGGCCAAGCTGTTAGCCAACGGATATCAGTTCAAGCATCCGGACCTGAAAAATACGCTAAAAGATATTCTGAAACGATAGGTCTTGGTCCCTCGTTAGCCTCCGGCTGACGCCTCAGCATCTGCAATCTTCTGTATGGCCTCGCGCTGAACCGGCGGGTCATCTCCGAAGCCTGAAATCCAGATCACATCAGGTTCACGACGAAACCAGGTCATCTGGCGCTTGGCGTAGTTTCGATGCGCCTGTTGCGCCGCCTGCACAGCGGCTTCACGCTCGAACTCGCCACGCATCAGAGCCACGGCCTGTTTATAGCCGAGCGCGGACAGCGGACGCGGAGCCGATCCGTATTTCTCCAGCAGGTCAAGTGTTTCTTCCGAGAGGCCAGAGTCGAACATGCGTTGCGCGCGCCGATTGATTCGTTCGTACAAAGCCTTGCGCCCGGGATCGAGTCCCAACCTCAAGATGCGGAATCCCTGCAGCGGGTCGCGGCCCTGCTTCCACATTTCGCTCATCTTCGTGCGGGATGCCAGGCAGACTTCAATTGCCCGCAGCAGCTTGGGTGTGTCATTGGAATGAATCTTCAGAGCCGAGGCCGGATCGAGACGGCTCAGCACTCGATGCAGATAGCCTGTTCCCTTCTCTTCAGCGCGCTCTCGCAACCGCTCGCGCATTTCCTCAGACCGCTGGGGACCGGCGAAGAGGCCTTCCAGCAGGGCGCGCAAATAAAGGCCGGTTCCTCCGACTACGATCGGCAAAGCGCCCCGCGCCTTGATCTGCTGGAGGACCTCGCGGGCCTGGCGAGCATACTCGCCGGCAGTGATGAAGCCGAGCGGGTCCACGACATCGAAGAGATGGTGAGGCACCCGGGCCCGCTCGGCGAGCGTGGGCTTGGCGGTCCCGATTTCGAACTCGCGATACATCGCCACCGAATCGCAGTTCACGATCTCGCCGTGGAAACGTTCAGCAAGAACGAGCGACAGGGCGGTCTTCCCGCTTCCCGTGGGACCGAGCAGCACAACCAGCAGTGGCTCGGGAGACACGGTCAGCGGGCACCCCAGGCGATGTGATGCCAGTACCGGGTGAGAGTGAGAGCGAGGATCAGCGCCCCGATGATGAGAATACCGGCAGCCTCACGCTTATGGACGGATGCTTGGCCGGGCGCTTGGCAGAAGGAGGCACAAAAGCATTGTAGCGCCGCGGCTCAATGTGAGCGCTGGCGCAATTGCCGAACTTCGCTCGGCCTGGACGGGTCGAAAACCCGTCCCTACGCACTCCGGGAAGGGGAAATTCGCAGATGCTAAACTTCCTGCTGCCGTGTCGATACCACCGATCACTCCCGCGGGAAGAACCATGCGCTTCGCAGCTTTCGAGGTCGACCTGGCGGCTGGTGAGTTGCGCAAAAATGGCAACCGGATTCGTCTGCAGGAGCAGCCTTTTCAGATACTGGCGTACCTTCTGGATCGAGCGGGAGAAGTGGTCACGCGCGAGGAACTTCGTCAAAAGCTCTGGCCTGCCGATACCTTCGTGGATTTCGACCACAGCCTGAACACCGCTGTGAACAAGCTGCGGGAAGCACTGGGAGACTCAGCTTCCAACCCACGTTATGTGGAAACCCTGGCGCGACGGGGATACCGGTTTCTGGCGCCGGTGCAGCGTGGAGAAGCAAAATCACCGGACTCGGCCCCAACCTCGCCCGCGGACGCCGTGCTGGAAGCTCGCGCCGCCCAGCCGGAGTCATCCTTCCATCGTGATCTCGAAGTTCCCTTGCCCCGCCGCGGTCTGACTCGCGTTCTCTTTGGGCTGATTCAGTTGATGTACCTGATCTTCTATCTCAACGCGCTTTTTCGTCTGAACGAAATTGATCGGATCGCCGGCACATTTCTGCCGGGGTGGGGATCGCGGGCCATTTTTGTCGCTGCGCTGGTAACGGCGGGCGTGGGTATTCCATTACGTTGCTACCTGATCTCGGCGGTAGCTTTTGATCACCGTGGCCTGGGAGAAAAATTTCGGCGGATCTTCCCCGCCGTCCTGGCGCTCGACCAACTGTGGGCCGTAGCCCCATTTCTTCTCACCGAGAACATCGGCTTCGGGGCGGCATTTGCGGCCACCGCGGCACTGCTCTATGTACCATTTTCAGAGAGAACCCTGGTGCGCCTGGCATATCCATTGTCGGTACAGGAGGGATGAGACTATTCCGCCCGTTTGCTCACGAAAGGCGATGGCCGCCGTCTGAAACTATGTGCACGAAGTGCAGATTTCAGATTGCAGATTTCAGATTTGAGAATGATCGAACTCGAGCCGGCGCCAGTGATCTTGATCTGAAATCTAAATTCTGAAATCTGAAATATTCCTGGTCCTAAGGACAATAATGTTTCGAATCGTATTTGTCGTCGTAGTCGTGCTCTCGATTCTCGACCCCCGTAGCGCGTACGCGCAGAGCGCGCCATCTGCGGCTTCTTCCGCCGCTTCCCCTTCCGTCCTCGATGTCACTTCCATCGACACCAGCGTGGATCCCTGCAACGACTTTTTCGCTTACTCATGTGGGAGCTGGCTGCAGAAAAATCCCATTCCGCCGGACAAGACCAGTTGGGGTATCGGCGGCAAGCTGGCCGATCAAAATCGGGCACTCCTCCGCGAGATTCTCGAGGAAGCCGCCGCGGGCGGCGCCGGCCGCGAACCGATAAAACAGAAAATCGGCGATTACTACAGCGCTTGCATGGATGAAAAGGCGGTCGAGACCGCCGGGGCGAGCCCGCTGAAAAGCGATCTGGAACGAATCAGCCGCATGCGCTCCAAGGGAGAAATGGCCCGGGTCAGCGCCGGCATGCCGGGACTGAATGTCCCATTCGCATTCCAGTCTGACCAGGACTACAAAAATTCTTCCCAGGTGATCGCGCAGGTAGACCAGAGCGGTCTGGGCCTTCCGGACCGTGATTACTATCTCAACGCGGATGCGAAATCCGTCGAACTTCGGCAGGCCTACGTAGCCCATGTCCAGAAGATGTTCCAGTTGCTGGGGGACTCCCCGGAAGTCGCGGCCGGCGAGGCCCAGACCGTGATGCGCATCGAAACCGCGCTGGCCAAGGGATCGCTGACCCAGGTGGAGCGCCGCGACCCGAAGCAGCTTTATCACAAGATGCAGCGCCGGGAACTCGAAGGGCTCAGCCCATCTTTCCGCTGGAAAGAATATTTCTCTCTGGCCGGCCAGCCGGGGCTGCAATCGCTGAACGTCGCAGCCCCGGAGTTCTTCAAAGCCATGGACGCGACCCTGAAGAAAGAAAGCCTGGATAACTGGAAGGCTTACCTGCGCTGGCATCTGGTGAATACGAACGCGCCCTATCTTTCGGCTGCATTTGTGGACGCCGACTTCGACTTCTTCGGCAAGACCCTGACCGGCGCCCAGCAGCTTGAGCCACGGTGGAAACGCTGCGTGAATTATGTGGACAACGATCTGGGCGAGGCCCTGGGTCAGGCGTTTGTGCAGCGTGCCTTCCCGCCTGAGTCCAAGCAACGAGCCCAGAAACTGGTGAAACAAATCGAAGAAGCCATGGAGCAGGACATCGATGGAGTTACATGGATGTCTCCGGCGACGAAACAGCAGGCACTGACAAAATTGCATGCCCTGGCCAACAAGATCGGCTATCCCGACAAGTGGCGGGACTATAGTGCGTTGACCGTCACGCGCGACGATTACATGGGCAACGTTCTGCGCGCCCGCGTCTTTGAATTCAACCGCCAGATCGCGAAGATCGGCAAGCCGGTGGACCGCGGCGAATGGGACATGACGCCGCCCACCGTGAATGCCTACTACAATCCGCAGATCAACGACATCAATTTCCCCGCCGGAATCCTGCAGCCGCCCTTTTTTGATCCCAGCGCCGACGATGCCCCAAACTATGGCGACACTGGCGCCACCATTGGACACGAGCTGACTCACGGCTTTGACGACGAAGGCCGCCAGTTCGATGCCCAGGGCAATCTGCGCGACTGGTGGACAGCGGAAGACGGCAAACAGTTTGACCAGCGCGCCAGCTGCGTCGCCGACCAGTATTCTCAATATGTCGCAGTGGACGACGTTAAGGTCAATGGGCAGCTGACTCTGGGCGAAAATGTCGCCGATCTGGGCGGCATGATGCTGGCTTACATGGCCTGGAAGGGTGAAACCCGCGGCCAGAAACTGGACCCGGTCGACGGCTTCACTCCCGAGCAGCGCTTCTTCATCGGCTACGGACAGAGCTGGTGTTCCAACACCCGCGACGAAGCCAAACGCATGTATGCCACCATCGACCCCCACTCACCCGACAAATATCGAGTCAACGGAGTCGTTTCCAACTCCCCGGAATTTCAGCAGGCCTTCCAGTGCAAAGCAGGTTCCGCGATGGTGCGGGAGAACAGATGCAGAGTCTGGTAGGGCAGTCGTCGGTCGTCGGTCTTTAGTCGTCGGCTAAGCCGAACCTTCCAGCCCGCGGCGGCCATCTGAAAGACCGACGACTGACAACCGATGACGGCTCTTACTGTATGTCCGACCTCTCCGGGTTGTAATAAAAGTGGAAGCGTAAAGCCAGGTACTGGCCGCCGAATTCGCTCGGCAGAGGTGGAAAAGGTTTGGAGGCGGTGATTCCGCCATAGGCTGCGCGATCCAGGGCCACATCTCCGGACGAGCCGACGATCTGCAGGCCCGCGACCTGGCCATTCTTTAAAATGGCAAACTCAATCGAGACCTTACCCTTTTTCATGAGCGGCGCGCGCGCCGACTCGGGGATGATGCGATACCAGTTTTCGCGAACGTCGTGCAGCACGCGCGCCAGGTAGGGCCCGAAATCCACGCCCATTGTGTCGCTGAGGACGTCCATCGGTCCGACAGCTACGCCGCCTTGCTTCCCCTGGCCCAAGCCGTAATCGCCGCCGTCACCGCTGTATCCTCCACGGTTAGAGAGTGCAGCTCTGGCCGCCTGTTCGATGGCTGATCCGGCGGACATCGCGCCGGTGCTGAAATTCGGCGTGGGTCGTCCTTCGGGCGGAGTCTGCAACCGAGCCGTCTGGTTCTGATCTGGCGGCGGTTGCGGCGAGGGCTGTTCCTGCGGAGCCTGCGGACCCTGCGCTCCTGGGGCTGGCGGAGCCGGCTGCTGCTGCGCCGGCGGGGCGCTGGGCCCGGGCCGGCCCGGTCGCGCGCTGTCCAGAATCTTTTTAAGCTCCTTGCGATCCAGCTGCGGAGCCTTCGAGGTGGCAACCCGGTCTTTGTCCGAAATCTTGTTGGTGTCCGGCCGCTTGCTTACTTTCTGTTCGTCAGGTGGGAGTTCCAGGTAGGTCAGGTCTTTCTGCTTCATCAGGTCTTGCGGGCTCACCAGGATTACGGAGCGCCTGTGCATCAGGTTCGCAAGTCTGCCCGAGTTCACCACCAGGATGACTATGGCCAGGTGAACCACGACCGAAATCCAGAATGCTTCCCGTTGACGCGACCGCGAAAGATCGTCCTGCAACTGAATGAGCAGCGCCGGAACGTCGTGCATTTCAAGATACGCAGTTTCCCATCCGCTGGCGTCGTATAGATCACCACCCGGGGAAGTGGCTGGTGGCGCGGCTGGGGCTGGATTCCGAGGCGGGATTTCAGTAATTGACATCGACCTGCTGGCCTATAACGCACCAAATGCGTCGTTGGTCGCTGGCTATTGGTCGTTGGCCTTTGGCCAAACAACGTAGCGCGCGTCCAACCAGTAATTTAAGAAAAAATCCACCCAAAAGTGGCGAGCATCGCCACAAACCCTTAAGTCAGTGCCAACGACCAAGGGCCAAGGACCAACGACGGTTCCTTTCCATTCTCGCATCTTTCCGGAATATCTGCGAAGAACCGGCGCGCGCAGGCACTTTCGTTCGTACCTGACTGGTCAATAAAGGTTACCCCGAAGCACGCGGATTGATTGTCAAGAAGTGTAAAACAGGAAATCGTGTTGGATCGTTATGCAGCAATCACTTACGCGGCTCTTGGCGAGCCTCAGCGCAATCTTTCAAGTTTAACTTTTTGGCTGTGTTCTCGAATCACGGCCACGATGTCGAGCGCCAGCGCGAGGGCGCGGCGTCCGTCTTCGAATGAGACTAGTGGTCTGGAACGCGTCCGCACCGCCTCCAGGAACGATCTGAGTTCCGCTCGCAAAGGTTCTTCGGCCACGATGGCCGGCTTGGCCACCTTAATCTGCGGATTCACCGACGGCGTCCCCGACGCGTCGTCGGCCTCGCCCACGCTGAACACCAGGACCTCCTGCCGGCCGTAGTCGAGAGAAATATACTGCCTCGGCTGGAAGAAGCGCAGCTTGCGGACACGCTCGGTCGAAACCCGGCTGGCAGTGAAATTGGCGACGCAACCGGACTCGAACTCCAGGCGAACGTTGGCGATGTCAGCCTTGCCGGAAAGAATGGGGAGGCCGACAGCCCGAATTTCTTTGACCGGCGATTGCACCAGCCAGAGCACGACATCAAGGTCGTGAATCATGAGATCGAGGATTACGTCGACGTCCAGCGAACGCGGGGTGAAGACGCTGAGCCGGTGAACTTCAAAAAACATGGGCTGGGTGATGAGGGGAGCCGTAGCGCGGACCGCCGGATTGAAGCGTTCCAGGTGTCCGACCTGGCCCACCCGATGCAAATTTTGCGCTAAGCCAACCAGTCTGTCGGCATCGGCCAGCGATGGGGCAAGCGGCTTTTCGACCAGAACATCGACTCCGGCTTCCATGAGGGCCTGGGCGGTTTCCAGGTGCCGCATGGTGGGGACGGCGACGGAAGCTGCCTGCACTTCGCTGTGGGTTGTGATCAGTTGCTCGACCGACCCGAATCCGCGGCAGCCGAATTCTGCCGCAACCGCGTCGGCCCGGGCCACGTCGGGGTCGACGACACCCACCAGGCGGACCGCCTCCCCCTGCTGCGCCAACTGGTGGTAGATGCGGGCGTGGTTGCGTCCGAAGGCGCCCACCCCAACCACCGCAACGTTAATGAAGTCGTCGGCCAGTTTTTAACTCTCCGGGATCTAGAAGTTTTCTTTGCGAACTCTGCGGATTCCTTTGTGAGCTTTGCAGTCAACAGCTTTAACCGCAAAGGACGCAAAGACTGCCGCAAAGTTCGCAAAGGAATTTCACTTGGCTGCCTTTTTCAGCAGGGCGATCTGGCCGGCGTGGTAGAGCTCGTGCTGCACGATGCCGCTGAACATGTAGTAGAAGGTATAGTAGTTCTGCGTCTTACCGGGGACCTGCTCCGCCAGGCGTGAGTCGGGAAAAGCGGCGACTGCCCTGATCAACTCGTAGTGAGTCTTTTTGGTGGACTCAATGGCCTGGCTCCAGGCCGCTTCGCTGGTATCGCTCACCGCGGGAAAATTCTGCTGGTCGGTGAGGGTAACGGCAGTGCCGCCGGCACGGCGCGTGACCACGTCATCCCAGGCAGCAATGTGCAAAAGAAGCTCCCAGATGCTGTGCGCGTCTTTGATCGGCCGCGCGGCCGCGGTTTTGGCGTTCACGCCGGAGAGCAATTCGAGAATAGAATCCCCATGCCAGGCGCTGCCTTCGAAGGCACGGCGAATTTGATCGGCGAGACGGAAAGTTTCAGTCATCGAGAGCTCCGGATCGCAACTTCCAGACTCCAAAAGATGGAACAGCACAGCGAACCAACGGCGGCTAATCCACTACGATGGTGATGGCAGCCGAGTCAGCAGCCGCGACAATGGCATTCTCATCCAGCAGCAGGCACTTGCCCGCATCGAGAGCGAGGCATGTGGCTCCGGATAAACGCATCGCTTCAATCGTCTGCACTCCGACTACCGGCACATCGAAACGCATGTCCTGATTCGGCTTGGCGATCTTCACCACCGTGAGCTCGCGGCCCAGAGTAGACGCATCCCCCGCCAGCGATCGCATGATCTCGCCGGCGCGCCCGATCGCAGCGTCCGTGCCCTCCATGGCTTCCACAGCCACGCATGCCGACTCCGCGACCACGACGGTCTGCCCGATATCATACTGCGCCACTTGGCGCGCCACGGCGCGTCCATATTCGATATTCTTTTTTTCCTGCGGGGACGGCGCCCGCCTGGTCAGAATCCCCGCCCGGGCCAGCAGCGGTTCCAGGAACGACGTTGAATTCTCCAGCGTGATGCCCTCCTCGGCCAGAGTCTGCGCGACCGCGCCCAGCAGAGAGTCGGTATTTCGCGTGCCCAGCGTAAGCAGCAGCTTTGCCAGCTTCCAGTCGGGGCGGATGCTGGAGAAGATCTGTTTATGCTTTACCTGTCCCGCCATGATGGCGCGACGCACCCCTTCCCGCTGAAAAGTCTCGATCAGTTTGGACAGCTCGCCTAGCGAAATCCAGTGGACGGCCGCAGCTCCATGCTGCTCAATCTCGGTTGACGCTTCTTCCCTGATGGCAGCAACAATAACGTCGAATCCCTGAGCGCGCGCGGCGTCGAGCACCAGCAAGGGGAAACTTCCGTTCCCGGCAATGAGACCGATTCGTTCAGGCATGTTTTCGGTTCCCTGTCATCCTGAGCGCAGCGGAATGTTTCGCTTGCGAAACATTCCCGGAGTCGAAGGACCCCTATAGGCTCACGAGTCCCTGGCCAGGTAGAGGTCCTTCGACTCCCCAGAAAGCTCGCAAAGCGAACTTTCCACTACTCTCAGGATGACACCCTTACTTGATTATGCTTCGCATCACGTAGCACAATCGTTCCATCGAGAATTCCAGCGGGGCCGACCGGCACATCTTATGTCTGAGACACCGTCCCTGATCAAGCATCCTTCGGGACACATGTGGGGAGCCGCAGTGCGAGCGGCAGCGAGGCATCGTTTCAAATTTTCGCTCCAGTGTGAAAGCGGATTCAAAGCGCTGCTAAAGGCCGGCCTCGACGCCCACAAAGTCAGTTTGCTCGAATTCACCGAACGCAGAACCGAGGCCCAGAGCAACGTCGAGAAACTGGTCCGGGCCATGGTTAACGCGCAGTTGACGAAAGATCCTGCGGTTGACGTTCTCGACGAGTGGACAATTTTTCACGTCCTCAACGAAGAAAAATTGTGTCCCGGGCTTTGGCCGATCTGCTAGCCATCCCGATTCGATCTTCCGTCCACCTATTTGATCACGCCCCGCTCCGACTCTTCGATGAACTTTATCAGCATGTCGACGTCTTCCCCGCGGTCCGGCTCGGACTTCATGCGCTCCAGCGCCTGCGAAGTATTGAGTTTCGAGGCAAGCAAGAGTTTGTAAGCGTGATGGATCCTGCGAATGCGCTCTTTGCTGAAGCCCCGCCGTTCAAGGCCTACCGCGTTGATTCCGTAAGCGTGGGTGTCGCGCGCTGCCGCCGTCTTCGAAAACGGCAGCACGTCTCGCGTGACCGTGGTGCCGCCGCCGATGAATGAATGCGCCCCGATGCGCACGAAATGATGGACCGGGCACAGCGCCCCGACGACCGCCCATTCCCCGACCGTGATGTGGCCTCCCAGGGTCGCGGCATTGGCCAGGATGACATGGTCCTCGATGACGCAATCATGCGCGATATGGGTGTAGGCCATTACCAGCGTGTGGCTGCCGACGCGAGTGAGTCCCCCGCCCTTGACGGTGCCGCGGTTGATGGTGACAAACTCGCGAATCTGGTTGTGGTCGCCAATCTCGAGGCGGGTCGGTTCACCGGCGTAAGTGATGTCCTGCGGCGCCATACCGATCGAGCAGAAAGGAAAGAAACCATTGTCCGACCCGATCTTCGTCGGTCCCTCGATGGTCACGTGCGAGAGCAGGCGGCAGCCCTCGCCCAACTCGACTTCCGGGCCAATCACACAATAAGGGCCGATTTTGCAGGATGGATGAATTTTTGCCGCGGGGTCGACAATTGCCGTGGGATGAATCGCCGCGGAAGACTTCGCGGTTGTTTTACGCAGCGAGGTACCGGTTGCCTGCGGACGTTTCGCCATACGGGAGCTTATTCCGGTTCGTCCGTGTCTGCGGCCGCACCGCCGTCGTCCGAACCGCCACGCCCGCGGGCGGTATCCACCAGTTGACAGCTGACCACAGCTTCGGCCACGCGCTTCGCGCCGACGTAGACAATTCCCTCCATGCGGACGGCGATCATGCGCGGCCGCGCCCTCCAGTTCTTGAGCTCAACTTCGATGCGCAACTGGTCGCCGGGCACCACCGGCCGGCGAAATTTCGCCCGCTCAATCCCGGTAAACATGATCAATTTGTCTTTACGGTCTTCCACTTCCGAAAGCAGCAATGCCCCACCCGCCTGGGCGATGGCTTCCACAATCAGAACGCCCGGCATGATGGGAAGACTGGGAAAATGACCGGCGAAGAATGGTTCGTTGATGGTCACATTCTTGATGGCCACAATCCGCTGCTTGCGCTGGATCTCAATCACCCGGTCGATCAGCAGAAAAGGAAAGCGGTGCGGCAGGATGTTGAAAATGTCGATGATGTCCAGCGTTGCCTTTACCGCCGCCGGAGGCGCCGTCGCTGGGTGAGCGGTGTCGGTCATTTTCTCTCGTCAGTTTCTGATCGGTACTGGTTAGGAGCGAAGATTATACTGTACCGCGACTCAGCCGCGGAATACTGGGAGAATACCCGCATGAAGAAGGTCCTGAAAAAGCCGCGACCATCTCGGCCCGTCTCAGGCGAAGCCGCCGATCGAATGCGCTTCTTCACGGAGCGGAAGGAAGCGATCACCGAAACTATCCGTCAGTTGGTGGAGATCGAATCGCCCAGCGACCACAAACCGGCTGTGGACCAACTGGGCGCGCTCCTGGCCGGCCGTTTCGAGAAGATTGGCGGCCATGCAAAATTCCATCGCGTGCCGGACTTCGGCGACCATCTGCAGGTGGACTTTTCCGGCGGAAGCAATAGCAATGAAAAGCCCGTGCTTCTGCTGGGCCATCTCGACACCGTCTACCCCTGGGAACGCTTTCGACCATGCCGTGCCGCGTGGCCGACGGGCGGCTCTGGGGGCCTGGCGCGCTCGATATGAAGTCGGGCATTGCGCTCATCCTGCATGCCCTTGAAGGACTGCGCATATGGCATGGCGACACCATGCCGCGGCCGGTCACGGTGCTGCTGGTTACCGACGAAGAAGTAGGCAGCGATTCCTCCCGGCGCATCACTGAGAGCCTGGCCAGGAAATCCGCCGCGGTGCTGGTGCTGGAACCGGCTTACGGAATAAAGGGAGCCGTAAAGACCGCCCGCAAGGGGGTCGGCGAATACACTCTGAAGGTGACAGGAAAAGCCGCGCACTCCGGCCTGGATTTCGACAAAGGCGAGAGTGCCATTGTTGAAATAGCGAGCCAGATTACGGCCATTTCCAAACTGGTCGACCTGAAGCGCGGCCTCACCTTGAACGTTGGCCTGGTCTCTGGCGGCACGCGAACCAACGTAGTTCCGGCGCAGGCCAGCGCCTCTCTCGACGTTCGGGTGGCTCGCATGAAAGATGCCGCCGTGATTGACCGCCGGCTGAAAGCGCTTAGGCCGTTCAATCGCAGATGCAAGCTGGAAATCACGGGTGGCGTAAATCGTCCACCGATGGAGCGCAGCGCCGGCGTGGCCGTGTTGTACGAAAAAGCGTCGGAGATTGCCAAAAATCTGGGCTGGAGGCTGGAAGAAGCCTCAGTAGGCGGGGGCTCGGACGGGAACTTCACCGCCAGCCTGGGAATCCCCACGCTGGATGGCCTGGGAGGAGTCGGGGAAGGCGCCCACGCCACACACGAGTCGGTTTTAATCTCCGAATTACCCCGTCGAGCGACCCTGTTGGCGGAGCTGATCGAGGCCGTTTAGGCTCCTGGCCCATGTGGTCGCGGGCGACTCGCCCGCGAGGCACCGCGGCAGACTCTTCGCCGTACCCTAGCGATCGCGAACGCGATACTTTGACTAGCGCCCCCCCGAAGCCTAGAATTTCCACAGGGTTACTCGCCAGCTTGTTGAGCATCTGGCAACCCGTTAGGGAGGTTTTCACATGCCTGGAAAATTAGGGTTGCCGGAAATTCTGGTCATTCTGGCCATAGCACTTTTGATCTTTGGGCCAAGCAAACTGGCCGATCTCGGCAAGGGCCTGGGCGAAGGCATCAAGAATTTCAAATCGGCGGTAAAAGACGGCGAACAGGACCCGGACAAGAAGGCCTAGGGGATCGTCAGAGCTTTCTTAAGTTTCCTTCCCAGATAAACGCAGCCTGCCCTATAGAACTCCGTGCTCCTTCAGCATGGTTTGCACCAGCGCCATCGGTAGGCCCACCACGTTGAAATAGTCTCCCTCGATGCGCGGAATCCAGCGCGAAGCCATGCCCTGAATGGCGTAGGCGCCGGCTTTGTCCATGGGTTCGCCGGTTGCTATGTACGATTGAATTTCCTCGTCTGTAAGGCCCGTCATTGTGACTTTGGTGGTTTCAGACCTCGTATCTTCAAAACCAGTTTCTAGTTTCTGGTTCCCGGTTCTCAGCGAACCCACCAAACAAACGCCGGTGATGACCTGATGAGTTCGCCCGGAAAGCAGACGCAGCATGCGGGACGCATCTGCCTGGTTTCGTGGTTTACCGAGAATCTCGCCGTCGACCACCACGATGGTGTCTGCGCCCAGAACCAACTTTTCGGGGTGCTCACGAAGCGTGGCGTGGGCCTTCTCTCGCGCCAGGCGTTCCGCGCAATGGCGCGGATTCTCTCCTGGCAGCGGTGCTTCAGAAATGTTGGCGGGGAAGACGGAAAACGGAATGCCCGCATTGCGCAGCAATTCCTGTCGGCGCGGAGAGGCGGAAGCGAGCACCAGCATTGGACTCTCGGTCACGCCGGGCCGCGACTCTCCGCAGCAATGAGCTCGATGCGATTTCCAAAGGGATCCTGAATATGACAGCGCCTGACTCCGGGAATGTCGTCCGCCTCGTTGAGACTCACGCCAGCCTCTGACAGACGTAGCACCAGGGCTGCATAGTTACGGCAACGCAACGCGGGATGCGCCTTCTTCGCCGGACGGAAATCCTTCTCCACGCCGAGATGAACCTGAACTCGGCCACTTTCGAACCAGCAGCCACCCCGTTTGGCGAGTTCGGCGGGCTTGGGAGTTTCCACCATGCCCAGTAAATCGCCGTAGAACCCGCGAGCCGTGTCCTCCCCGCCCGGAGGCATGGCGAGTTGGACGTGCTCGATCGCGGTGAACGGGCCAGTAACCATGCTATTGTCCAAAGTTTATTTTATCGAAGTCAGACCTCGGACGCCGGACTCCGGCGACGTCCGAGGTCCGGTGTCCGCCTGTTAGAATCACATATTGACCGCCGCACCCATGGACGCCGCATTCCTTCGCAATTTTGCGATCATTGCACATATTGATCACGGCAAATCCACGCTGGCGGACCGTCTGCTGGAGTTGACCGGATCGTTGACCGCGCGCGAGATGCAGGCCCAGGTGCTCGATTCCATGGACCTGGAGCGGGAGCGCGGCATCACCATCAAGGCCCACGCCGTCCGCATGATGTACACCGCCCAGGACGGCCATACTTATCAGCTCAATCTCATCGATACGCCCGGCCACGTGGATTTTTCCTACGAAGTCTCGCGCTCGCTGGCCTCATGCGAAGGCGCCCTGCTGGTGGTGGACGCTTCGCAAGGAGTGGAAGCGCAAACTCTGGCCAACGCCTATCTCGCCATCAATAACCGCCTCGAAATTATTCCGGTCATCAACAAGATCGATCTACCCAGCGCCGATGTTGAGCGCACCAAGGAGATGATCGAGGGCGCCGTCGGTCTCGACGCCTCCGACGCCGTCCTGATCAGCGCCAAGACGGGCCTGGGCGTGCCCGATGTTCTGGAAGCCATCGTGAAGCGCGTGCCTCCACCCAAGGGCAATCCGGACAACCGGCTGCAGGCCCTGATTTTCGACTCCTGGTTCGATCCCTATCGCGGTGTGATTGTTCTGACCCGGGTCTTTGAAGGAACCATCCGCAAGGGACAAAAAATTCGCCTGATGTGGAATGGACGGGTTCTGGAAGTGGAAACACTCGGCGTTCTGACTCCCAAGCCGGTGGAGGTGGATGAACTGCGCGCCGGCGAGGTCGGCTTCCTGATGGCCAACAGCAAGAACGTGGCCGACACAAAGATCGGAGACACCATCACCGACGAGGCCAATCCCGCGATTGAGCCGCTGCCCGGCTTCGAGGAAATCAAGCCCATGGTGTTTGCCGGACTCTACACCGTGGACGCGCACGAACACACCCAGCTCCGCGAAGCTCTGGAAAAGCTGCGCCTCAATGATTCGTCGTTCTTTTTTGAGCCGGAGAGTTCCGTTGCGCTGGGCTTCGGCTTCCGCTGCGGCTTCCTCGGTCTGCTGCATATGGAAATCATCCAGGAACGGCTGGAGCGGGAATTCAATCTCGAACTGATCACCACTGCGCCGGGCGTGCGCTACAAGATCACCAAGACCGACGGCACGCTGATCGAAGTCGACAACCCTTCACGCTGGCCGGACCCAAGTGAGATTGCCAAAGTCCAGGAGCCGGTGATTCTGGCCACGATTCTTACCAACGAAGAATACGTGGGCGGAATCCTGAAGCTGGTCGAAGACAAACGCGGCAAGCAAAAGACCTTCGAGTACGTCAGTTCATCGCGGGTGATGTTGCACTACGAACTCCCGCTCAACGAGATCGTGCTCGACTTCTACGACCGGCTGAAGTCGGTTTCGCGCGGATACGCCTCGCTCGATTATCACCTTGCAGACTACTGGGAATCGCCCATGGTGAAACTCGACATTCTGGTAGCAGGTGAACCGGTGGACGCGCTGTCGATCATTGTGCATCGTGACTTCGCCTACGAACGTGGCAAGGCGCTGGTTTCGAAAATGCGCGAACTGATCCCCCGGCAGATGTTCGAGGTGGCGATCCAGGCCTCCATCGGGTCCAAGATCATCGCCCGAGAGACAGTGTCTGCCATACGCAAAAACGTGATCGCCAAGTGCTACGGCGGCGATATTTCCCGCAAGCGAAAGCTGCTGGAGAAACAAAAAGAAGGCAAGCGGCGCATGAAGCGCATCGGCCGCGTGGACATTCCACAAGAAGCATTCCTGGCCGTGCTCAAAGTTGGCGAAGACAGCAATTAGTCAATCCGTGCAAACACACATCAGCATCGATCCGTCGGCATCAATCGTTATTTTCTTTATCTTCTTCGTCGGGCTCTGGTGCGCAGTCAGTTTTCTAGTCGGGAAGTTAAGCGGATGGTCGACCCTGGAACGCCGCTTTGGTTCGAGTTTCCCCTTTCCGGGCCAAACCTGGAGCTGGAAAAGCGCGCGTATGCGTTGGGGCACGAACTACAATAACTGTCTTGTCATTGCGGCCGATCCCACCGGCCTCTACCTCGCAACCGTTTTTTTCTTTCGGATCGGCCATCCTCCCCTGTTCATTCCGTGGACTGAAATCTCTTTCCTCAGCCGCCGTAAAATCCTGTTTGTCGAATTTGTCGAATTCAGGCTGGGCCGGGAGGAACAGGTTCCCCTCTTGATTCGGGCCGGGTTGGCCGACCAGATTCGGGCGGCAGCCGCCTCCAGTTGGCCAGTCCAGGTACATTCCTGAGTTATGACCATGGTATAATGACTATGGTTTTATGGAGGCCCGATGAAAACGATGGCTGCAGGCGTGTTCAAGACGAATTGTCTTGCTGTCATGGACGAAGTCAAGACAAAACGTGAGACCGTCCTTATCACCAAACACGGCCAACCGGTAGCGATGCTCGTGCCGATCAAAACTTCTGTGGACGACATTTTCGGATTTTTTCGCAACCGGGGCCGTATTACCGGTGACGTAGTTTCTCCAGTTCTTTCACCGGATGAGTGGGGCGACTTGGGATGATTCTGGTCGATACCCATGTCGTACTTTGGCTGGCTTTTGAGCCAGACAGGATTTCCAAGAAGGCTGCAGCGGCCATTGAGGATACTCGACTCAGCGGCGAGGGATTGGCAATCTCCGATATGACCTTGCTTGAGATCGCTCTTGGCGAAAGCAAACGCCGCATTCAGCTGAACGCCAGTCTTGAAACATTCCTGACAGAGGTGGAATCGAGGTTTGTTGTACTTCCAATCACGGCCCGAGTCTGCGTGAGCGCCATGGCACTTCCATCCCCTTATCCCAAGGATCCAGCGGACCGGGTCATCGGAGCCACTGCGTTGGTGGAGGGGATCGTGCTCGTCACTGCGGACGCCGAAATCCGGAAATCGAAAGCGCTGCGAACCATCTGGTAGTCGGAAAACTTACTCAGTCCAGTCGAACGAACGGGTTACGGCTTTCTTCCAAAGCCGGTACATTTCCGCCCGCTTCGGTTCTTCTAAACTCGGTTTCCAGGTCTGACCCACCGACCATCTCGCCCGCAGATCGTCCGTACTTTTGTAGAACCCAACCGCCAGGCCGGCAGCGTAGGCCGCGCCCAGTGACGTAGTTTCCTTAATCGCAGGCTTTACCACGGGGCGGTTGAGGATATCGGCCTGGAACTGCATCAGCAGCGCGTTTTCCACCATGCCACCGTCCACGCGCAAGACGTCCAGGGGAATGCCGGAGTCCTGCTCCATGGCTTCGACGACTTCGCGGGTCTGGAACGCAGTCGCTTCCAGCACCGCGCGCGCCAGATGCCCCTTGTTGACGTAACGGGTCAGGCCGACGATTACGCCGCGAGCGGTGTACTTCCAGTACGGCGCATAGAGCCCGGAGAACGCGGGAACGAAATAGACGCCTCCGTTGTCATCGACCGTGCGCGCCAGGGTTTCGATCTCGGGACTGGCTCCGATCAAACCCAGGTTGTCGCGCACCCATTGCACCAGCGCACCGGTGATGGCGATGCTGCCCTCGAGCGCATAGCGCGCCGGCTCCTTGCCAAATTTGTAGGCGACCGTAGTCAGCAGCCCGTGGCCGGAACGCACGGCGCGTTCCCCGGTGTTCATCAACAGGAAACAGCCAGTGCCGTACGTATTCTTCGCTTCGCCGGATTTAAAACAGGTCTGGCCTACCAGCGCTGCCTGCTGGTCGCCGAGGATTCCGGCAATCGCGACTCCCTTCGCCGCGCCGAGTTTCACCGTCCCGTAGGCTTCTCCGCTGGAGCAGATGCGCGGCAACATCGCTTGCGAGGAACGCCGAACGCATCCAGCAGTCCCTGGTCCCACGACAGGGTGTCGAGGTCCATAAGTTGAGTGCGGCTGGCGTTGGTCACGTCCGTGATGTGAAGTCCGCCGTCGGTCCCGCCGGTAAGGTGCCAGGTGAGAAAAGAATCGATATTGCCGAAAATCACTTCGCCGGCTTCGGCCTGCTTCCGGACTCCCGGCACTTGCTCGAGCAGCCAGCGGATTTTCAAGCTGCTGAAGTAGGTGCTGAGCGGAAGGCCGGTCTGGGCGCGAAAGCGGTCGGCCCCGCCTTCGCGCGAAAGTTCGGCGACGTAATCATCGACCCGCGTGTCCTGCCAGACCAGGGCGTTGGCCACGGGTTTGCCAGTCTTTCGGTTCCAGAGCACGGTAGTCTCGCGCTGGTTGGTGATCCCGATCGCCGCCAGGTCGGAGGCGCGGAGCTTACCCTGCTGCAGCGCCTGGGCAATGACTTCCTGCGTGGCCTGCCAGATTTCCTCGGGATTGTGCTCGACCCATCCCGGCTGCGGATAAATCTGCTCGTGTTCTTTCTGCGCCACCGACACGATTTTCCCGGCAGCGTCAAAAACGCAGAAGCGTGTGCTGGTAGTTCCCTGATCGATTGCTCCGATGTAGTTGGCCACGGCGGCTATGGTAACGGAGGCCGGGTCTTGGGGCAAAGAGCAGCTAAATGGGGGACGGGCGTTCCGCCCTCTCCGGAGCTAGTGCCGGGCGGAAAATTGAAAGGCGATATAAAACAACTGCACAATGGTCAACCCGACGATCACGTAGGTCGCAATCTCCATCCGCCTGCCGGATTCCCTCACGCTCTTCACCACTTCGGCCATGTCAGTCGTGGCTTGCACCAGCTTTCCGGTCAACTCGTCGAGGTGGTCGGTAGCGCTGCGAAGTTTGTCCAGCACGCGCGAGGTATCGACCAGCGCAGTCGCCGCCCGCTCGCTGTTCCGCAGATCAAGCTCGGTCTTGCAGGCAGCCCACCACGGACTTCCCGGCGGGTTGTCGTACATGCGCTGCCGTATCTCCTCCGAAGAGCGCGAGCGGAGAAGCTGCACTAACGCCTGCACTGTGTCGCTGGCCTTGTGATCTAACGTGGGGGTCGCCATAGTCGGTAAAAGACATCTCAGGATAGGGCCCGGCGGTAACCTTGGACAGGTAACGGAAGGCCAACCAGGATTTGAACAAGGACGAAGCCGGCTTGGAACGACCGTTGCAGGAACGTCCAAACCCTTGCCCTGCAAGGCATTTCAGGCGGATTGAAGTCTCATTTCGAGACCTTGCCGGCTTTTGGCAAAGTGACAGCTAGACGGTTCGTTCCAGCTCAGCACGGTTCCACTTCGCCAGATTGGCTCCAGCCTCGTAGGTGCTTTGCAGAAATTCGAGCAGAGCAGATCGGGGTGAGGGATCCGAGCGAACATCGTCGTACATCAGGAAAAACTCCTTCATCCCCGAATGATAAAACGCCTTGTCGGGACGAACCCGGCTCTGCCCGTAGCCTGTGGGCTCCGGGGCGGCGTACGTGTAGAACGCCGGTCCCTTGATATCGCCGCCGCCGGGCCAGAAGCCGGCGCTGATGACCTCGTGGGAGTACGCCTCGCGCGTAATGAGATCGGCCCCTTCGCGTTCGGGAGCGCGCCGCCCCGAAAAGCGCGTGACCGCCAAATCAAAACTGCCCCAGAAGAAATGCACCGGGCTGTTTTTGCCAATAAAACGAGAACGGAATTCGGTGAAAATGCTGTTGGTGAGCAAGAGAATGCGCCAGAACCGGGCGGCGTACTCGCGGTCGTAGGAGGCGTGCTGGGTGTCGCGATCGAATGCGATCGGATTGGGGATTTCAACCGGCATCTTCCAGATCTTGACTTCGATGCCGAGCGCCAACAGGGCCGCCATGAACTCCTGGTAGAAATCCGCCACCGAGCGCGGCTGCAACGCAATCGTCTTGAACGGCCCCTGGCTGGTCTGGATGATCAGGTTGTGCTGGAGAAAGTCGAACTCGATCTCAAAAATGCCTTGCGGATAGGGAATGGCCGAAGTAGTAAGCCCGCGCGCGCTGATGTAGAGCGGCACCTCCCACCAGTGATTGATGAGCGGGCTCTGCGCCAGGCGCACTTTGCCCACGATCTGGGTCCACATATGAAGCGTGGCGCAGGTATCCTGCCAGGCTTCGAGGGGCAGGGCAGGCCATGATTCCGGAGTGGCCGTGAAATCGTTCATCTTCTGACTCCCTGATCTGCAGATTGGCAATGGGCCAGAGATTGACTAAATTCTCATTTTAGCGGTGCGCCCGTTCCCGCGCTGGCCTGAATCAACTTTCCGACGGACGGTGCGACCACGATCAACATCTGGCTCTGCGGTTTCCCGGCCTGTTCGACCAGGGCAAGCTGCGCGGTCATCCAGGCCGCGGGTGCAGGTTCTCCGCGATCCAGATAATCGAGGGCGGCCAAACCTGCGGCCCCGAGCGCGGAGAGGTTCTGCGAGACAGGAATGATCTCTTTGAGCAGAAGAGATTTTTCAAACTGGGGCTGCAGCTCAACCTGGTTATCGCGCCAGAGGCTGAGCAATTCTCTAACCCGGATCTCGGAGCCGGGTTTGGCGTTGCCCGCAACCAGTTCGTTGACTTCTTCCGCAAACTCTCTCGCGGTCAAGCTCTCCGGGCGTATCGCATCCACCACACGATTGAGCGGCACCAGGCTGGTGGCGGGTGCTGGGGCAGTTTCTTCCCGGGTGTAGTCTTTCACCGGTTCGATCACGTCGGCCAGAACTTTGAGGGCTGAGATGTCATCGGCCCCGGCGATGCGGCGGAGCATGGGAGCGTAACTCGAGTTGTGGGTCAGGCCGAGCCCGTCCAGCCATGTGCTAACCCCCGCCAATCGCTGGTACATCGAATTGACGTCGCGCACATCCTGCGGTGACCACAATCTTTCGGCGATGGCGGCAGTCCGCGGCCAAATGCGGGAGTCGATACTCTCCGGTGAAACGTACTCAGCCCACATGCACGCCTCGCCGCCCAGGATGCGCTTTTGATCTTCCGGTGTAAGGCCTGCACCAGCGCCGCTCAGCGGCTCGGTCGCGTAATGCCGTTCCGCCGGCCACATCAGGTCGACGTAAAATCCGGACGACAGCAGGCCGCGATAACCCTGCTTCGCCGCCTGGGCCAAAGAATCCGGCCCGCGCCACGACTGGATCACGATGCTCTTAGGCAGATCGGGACGAAGAATCTCATCCCAGCCAAGCATGGTCTTGCCGTGCCTGGCCACGATTTTCTGCACGCGCTGGTTGAAATAGGCCTGCAGATCGTTGTTGTCTTTCAGGCCGTGGGCATGCATGAACGCCTGGATCTTGGGATTCGCACCCCACTCCTTGCCGTTGACCTCATCGCCCCCGATATGAAAAAACTGGTCGGGAAAAAGGCCGGCCATTTCGCCGATGAAGGTGTCCAGGAATTCGTAGGTTTCCTCCCGGGTCGGATCCATGGCCGGATCGAAGACGCCCCACTTGCGTTCGATCTGGTAAGGCCCCGTCCCGCTGGCCAGTTCCGGATATCCGACGAACCAGGCGGTGGCGTGCCCCGGCATGTCGAATTCCGGGACCACGCGAATGCCGCGCTCGCGCGCATACGCGATCAGGTCGCGCACTTCATCCTGGGTGTAATACAAACCATCCGAACCCATTTCGTGCAGCTTGGGGAATTTCTTGCTCTCTACCCGGAAGCCCTGGTTCTCCGAAAGATGCCAGTGAAATACGTTCAGCTTCACCGCCGCCATGCCGTCCAGGTTTCGCTTCAGGACGTCCAGCGGGATGAAGTGGCGGCCGACGTCGATCATCAATCCCCGCCAGGGAAAGCGGGGAACGTCTTCGATCGAGATCGCCGGCACCGCGAAACCCTGGCTGGTGGTCTGCTCCAACTGCAGAAAGGTCTCCAGCCCGCGCATCACGCCGAGCGTAGTCGGCGCGTTCAGCCGGGCGCCGGTCGCAGCAATATCCAGCCGGTACGATTCGTCTTCCCCCAGTTCCTGCACATCTTTGGTTCCGGCGGCTGCCTGAACGACGAGAGTGGCGGTTGCGGAATCCGTGACTTTCATATCGATCGGAGGCATCCCGGTTTGACGGCGCAACTGGATGAGGAAAAGCTCAACCGCACGATCCAGCCGTGGCTCGTGATGCCCTGCAATCGAAACCGAGAAGCTGGTATCGATCACGAGCTGGCCGCTCGCCGGATGCACTTTTGCCGGCATGGGCATCAGGTTGACGGCCTGCTGCGCCTCAGCCGCCGAGGTCAACGCTACGCAGAGCATTGCAGCCGCCAGCGTAATCCGCAAGATTCACTCTCCATATCGCAGTCTGGTAGTAGGAATGATCGCACGAATTCGGCAGCATAGTAGAAGCGTCGCCGCGCTGCAAACCCGGCCGGTTTTCTCCGGCGCCAGATCCTTTGAGACTAAAGTCTCGAAGGATGAAGGCGGGGCGGCGAAATTGTCTGAAACGAAGTCGAATCCGGCGGGTGAGTACTAATATCCGGGAAACTATCCTTCGGCGACTGCCTCGCTGTAACAGCTGAGTGCCATGCCCCAGAGGCAAGGCTCGGAAGCCAGCCTGCGCAAGCCGATTTCGCCGGCGCTGTGGGTACCCTGCACGCCGGTCCAGATCACGCGGTACTGGGCTTTTTCGTCCTCCAGCTGCACTTCCAGGATTTCTCCCGGCTTGATCTGCCGGCGCATACCCTGAATCACCGCACCCGTGCTGCTCAGGTTCCGAAGGGTGGCCAGCTGCATGAACGGCAGGTCATGGGCGTCCACACCCCAGATTCGTACCGGCAACTGCGCCCTGACCCGGGCATTGCGACGACGATCCATGCCACGCTCCTTTGGGAAGCTCGCTGCTTGATGCTTCGAGGATGGTAAGGGGATGGCGGGGAGAAGAAAACTTACCGGGGTCACAGCCGGTTAAATCCGAGGTCACACCTATAACTGCCGTCTAAACAGATAGATAGAGATCATCGCCTGTCCGGGCTCAGTTGGGAAGCGAGCACGACCCCGGTCCGCGCGGGTCGCCACATGAACCGCACGCGCCGCCTCCCGATGGGGCGTTCGAGCTGGCCTTGGCGCTAACCGCGAAGACCGAAAGCTGCGGCGCCAGCTTGGCGCTGTGGCACTTGGGACACTCTGCCTTCTGCTGGCCGTATACCAATGCTTCGAACTGGTGATCGCACTCCTTGCAGAGGTATTCGAAAATCGGCATTGCTGGACTCCTTCTGTGCCGCCGGAACCGCCGTCGCAGGACTATCTATGATCCGAACTCCATTTAAAATCATAGAGTGGCGACTGTGCAAACGAAAACGCGGGCATTCGTTCCCCGCCGCGGCCTCGGGGGCGGACACCGGCAGACCCTGGCCAGCTTTTTCCTCTCCCGCCGCGTCGCCCTTCCTGAGCCGGAGGCGCGGTTGATCGAAGTCGAGCCCGGCGTCCAGGTTCTGGCGCACTGCCATTGGCAAAGCGACCGGCAGAACGCGCTGACCGTGCTCATCGTCCACGGGCTCGAAGGCTCGAGTGACTCCACCTACATGCAGGGCATCGCCGCCAAGGGCCTTGCCATCGGCATGAATGTGGTCCGGATGAACCAGCGGAATTGCGGTGGAACGGAAGCTCTCGCACCGACGCTCTACCACTCCGGCCGCTCAGCGGACATCGCGGCGGTCGCGCAAAATCTCATTGAGCAGGATCATATCTCTTGCTTCGCACTGGCCGGCTTTTCCATGGGCGGCAACCTGGTGCTGAAGTTGGCGGGCGAATGGGGAAGCACCGGCCCGCGTCAATTTCGCGCGGTGGCGGCGGTCTGTCCGGCGGTCAACCTGGCGGCCTCGGCGGACGCGCTGCATTTGCCGAGCAACCGTCTTTACGAGTTGTATTTCCTGTGGAAACTGAATCACCGGCTGCGCGCCAAGGCTCGCTTGTTTCCCGGCGCGTTTGACACCTCGCGGCTCCGCGGCATCGCCAGCCTGAGAGAGTTTGACGACAGGATTACCGCCTACTATTGCGGCTTCACCGGCGCCGATGACTACTACGACCGCGCCGCCGCCTCGCACCTGATCGACCGCATTGCGGTGCCAACTTTTATTCTTAATGCGGCCAACGATCCCTTCATACGCATCCTGCCCGAGACGCGCCGCAAGATCATGGACAATCCCAATATTACTTTCGTCGAAACCGAGGACGGAGGCCACTGCTCCTATCTGGCGGAGAGCAACGGGAGTGGCGACGATGGCCGCTGGGCAGAATCGCGGGTCGTAGAATTTCTCAGCCAGTTTCAGTAGCCGTGCCGGAGCAAGCTTTCCTACTTGGCCGTATCGGGTCGAGCGAGGGCCGGCTGGTTTTCCTATACAATCACTCGCGAATGAAGTTGGTGCAGTCGATTCGCGTCGCCATCATCCTGCTGGCGTTACCGTTACTGCTTTCGGCAGAGCCCGTCTCCCAGCTGCGTCCTGCTGATTACGTCAACGACTTCGCCCACGTTCTCGACCAGACCACCGTCGCCCAACTGGATAACCTCTGCCAGCAGATCGATGAGAAGGCCCACGCCCAGATCGCCGTGGTCACGGTAAATTCCCTGGACGGCTCCGACATCGAGAGCTACGCCGTCGCGCTGTTCAAGCAGTGGGGCATCGGCAGTAAAGCGACAGACCACGGGGTTTTGATACTCCTCGCGGTGCAGGACCGGAAATACCGCATCGAGGTCGGCTACGGGCTGGAACCGATCCTGCCCGATGGCAAAGTGGGAGGCTTTGGGCGCGAAGCCGTGCCGTTGCTGCGGCAGAATGATTACAGCGGCGCCGTGTCGCTGATGACGTCGCGGGTCGCGGATGTTATCGCCCAGGACGCGGGAGTCGTGTTGTCCGGGGCGCGTCCGCAAATTCCGGCGACGGCTCCCGACCGGCCGGAGAAGGGGCTAACCGGAAAACAGCTGCTCATCCTGGGCATAGTTCTCTTGATCGTGCTTCTGACTCCCCTGCGCAAGGTCCTCTTCTGGATGCTGCTGTTCGGAGGCGGAGGTGGAGGCGGCGGCTACGGCGGCGGTGGAGGCTTCGGAGGTGGCGGCGGGGGCTTCGGCGGATTTGGCGGAGGCAGTTCCGGCGGCGGTGGCGCCAGCGGCGGCTGGTAGGGTTTGTAGCGCTGGCGTCTGAGCTGTCCCGAGGGCGTCTCGCCCCGGCTTTGCTGGCAAGCTTGCCCTCGAAGTGGGAGTTTCGCGGCGAGGTTTATGGATAGACGGGCGGGACACCCGTCCTCCAACATTAGGAGAGTTTGAAATGGTTGCAGAAAAACAGCTCAACGAATTCGTCAGCCGTCTGAAGAAAGCCGCCGGGCAGAACCTCCAGAGCGTGATCCTCTACGGTTCAGCCGCTACCGGAGAGTTCCAGACCGACTTCTCAAACCTGAACCTGCTCTGTGTCCTGCGGGAGAGCTCCTTTTCCCATCTCTCCGCTATCGCGCCCGTGGTGGAATGGTGGCATCGCCAGAAGCATCCCGCGCCGCTGGTCATGACGCAGGAAGAGCTCGAGCACTCCACCGACGTCTTCTCGATCGAGTTGCTCGACATGCAGCACCATCACCGGGTGCTTTTTGGCGAAGAATTGCTGACCGCCCTGCAGATTCCCATGCAACTGCATCGGGCGCAGCTGGAGTATGAGCTGCGGGAGAAACTGATCCTCTTGCGGCAACGCCTGCTGGAGACCGGGGACAACGACCGCGCCCTCTGGGAGTTGCTGCTGGGATCGGTCTCCGCCTTCTCAACTCTGTTCCGGCATGCGCTGCTGGCGCTGGGCGACGCCGCTCCCCACTCCAAGCGCGAAGCCATCCAGATTCTCGCCACCCGCATTCCCTTCGAACCCTCGGCGTTTCTGCAATTGCTGGATATTCGCGACCACAAGGCGGAACGCAAACAGTTTGACGCTAAGGACGTTTTCACCCGCTATCTGGCGGCGGTGCAGCACGTGACCGCCGCAGTCGATACAATGCTGGAACCGTTCGGGCGGGACCGAAGCTGATCGTTTCTACCGCTATCGATTCAGGAGGAAAGTATGGTCAAAGTTTTGATCGTGATTGCTATTCTGGCGCTGATTGTTTTCATGGTTTTCGGGCAATATGTGGGTGTCCGCAACACGCTGGTGACCAAGAATGAGGCAGTGAAGGCCTCCTGGTCGCAGGTGGACATCGTGCTGCAGCGCCGCGCCGACCTGATTCCCAACCTGGTCGCCACAGTGAAAGGCATCGCCCAACAGGAGCAAACCGTGTTTGGCGACATTGCCAAGGCCCGCTCGGCCTTGCTCTCCGCCGGCAACCCCACCGACAAGATTGCCGCCAACGGGCAACTGGACGGCGCCCTGGGCCGTTTGCTGGCGATTGTGGAGAACTATCCGCAGTTGAAGTCGAACGAAAACTTCCTCCGCCTGCAGGACGAATTGGCCGGCACAGAAAACCGCATCGCGGTCGAACGCAAGCGGTATAACGACACCCTGCAGGACTACAACACCTACATCCAGAAATTCCCCAACAACATTTTCGCCGGATGGGCAGGCTTCAAGCCCAACGAGGCTTATTTCGCGGCTTCTGAAGGATCGCGCCAGGTGCCGACGGTCAACTTCGCGCCGGCCGCCCCCGCTCCGCAGACCACTCCGCAACCCGCTCCCGCGCACTAGCGTGGAAGCTGATTTTGCAGTCGAACTGGGGGCCGACGACGAAACCCTCGAATTGCCCTGGGCCGCCGATGACGGCGGCCCGCGCTACTACGATCTGAAGCGCCAGCCTGAGCTTCTGCTGAACCTCGAAGAAGCCAGCCGCGTGCCGGAACTGGGCCAGTTCCTGGCCGTCATAAATAATCCGGGCGATATTCTCGAGACCGCGAAGTGTGACACCTGGTCGAGCACGGACATCAATCCCGAAGAGGAGATCTTCGGGGCTGCGCACAAGTTCTGCTCTTACGTGGACATCGTGTTCTCGGCGGAAACATGGCGCTGCTCCTTCGCCGAACATGAGCAATTCGCCAGGCGGGTTACACAACTGCTGCACCGTGTCCCGGAAATTCCGGCGGCAGCGGAACTACTGATCCGGCGCTGCTTTTACCACGCGGGAGGTCAGCTTGAGGAAGGCTTCTACATCACGCTCTATCTCTTCGGCTACGGTGACGACGAAGCGCGAGCCCGCCAGCGCTGGGCGATTGCGTTGAAATTGGTCGAGAATGCGATCCGCCAAATTTCGGGGGAAGCGAGATCGCACTGCGAGTGACGTGCGAAACGCATCGGAACCTTCTAACGCAAAGGAAGCGCGAAGGACGCGAAGTGGATTCTGCGGCAGAACGAGTTTCCTTTGCGCACTTTGCGGATTTTCTTCGCGAACTTTGCGGTAGGTCTTTCCTGTTGAAAAACGGCCGGCGTGCGCTTTTTCACGCTGCCGCGCCAGATTGACAACAGCAGCATCGCCAGGAAAATCGCCAGCAGCCCAAACGACGCGGTCCGAATCCCGACCGCATGCTTGGGCACAATGGAAAGCCGGCCATATACAAATTCAATGTGTACCCAATAGACCAGCAAAGATGTCTGCCCCAGTTGTATCAGCGGACTGAAGCCCCACTGCCCCGCGCCCCAGCGGCACCAGATATAAGTCACCGAAAGAATCGCCAGCAGCAGCCCAACTCGAATCAGGAAGAAATTCGGACTGGTGTGCCAGAAGTCATAGACGGAATAAAAGTGCTCAGGCCGCGCATCCATCCAGCGGGCCAGATATATCAGCCCCACTCCGGCGGCGCCGGCCATCGCGAACACCGCTGCCTCCCGCTGCCGCGCCCAATCGCTCAGCAGGAGGAAGCCGACCGCGAGGCCGGCGAAGGCGAAAGCGGTCCAGGGGAAAATGGGAAAGAGCCACGACTGTGGCTGGCCCAGATTGTGCACGCCGTCGATGTAGGATTCGACTGGCCAGGGCAGCCAATGCGGACGCCACGTGGTCCACAGCGGCGGCGTCAGCAGCGAAATCATCAGAGAGCCCACGCCCGCAGTCACTCCCAAGGCCCGCCGGGCCTGGGATGGTCCCACGCGCAGCACGATCCAGCAAACCACACCCATCAGCATCATCGAGACGCCAATCGTATTCAGGATGTCGACCCGCAACAGGTCGCTCCAGGGCGCCCATCCCCAGGCGATGACGTACTCCTGCAAGCGGAAGAGGAGGCCTAATCCAAGAATTTCCGCACCGCGCCGAATGGTCGTGCGCGCGATCGCGTTGGGGGCCAAACCCTTCTGGCGCAGCTTGTCGGTCACCAGGGCAAAAGAAATTCCCGCGAGAAAGAGAAACAGCGGCGCGGGCAAAGTCCCGCCCAGTTGCGACCACATGAAGAAAGTTGTCTTGCGGGCCTCGGCATTCAGCCAGGAGTCATAGCAGTGAGTCTGAAACATCAGGACGCAAGCCAGGCCGCGCATCCAGTCGATATAGGCGAGACGGTGTGTGGTAGACGCGGGCATGCAACGCGAAAGTATAAGCCACGAACCACGTAGGGACAGATGTCCTCATCTGCCCGGCGGAGCGCAGCTCCGCTATTCTTCAGGGAATGCAAAGAAGCCTGTCGAGCTGCGCTCCGACTGGGCAGATGTGGACATCTGCCCCTACGCGGTTCGTGGCGACGTCAATTCGCACCAACCCGGCAAACCATCGTAAGATATCCTGGTGCTGCCTGATCCCGATCTCGCCGCTAAGCGTGCCTTGCTCGATGAGCATCTCCGCGCCTTGGGACGCACGCTGGTCGCCTATTCCGGTGGAGTAGACTCCGCCTTTCTCGCCTGGGCGGCGCATCAGGTGTTGGGCAGTAAGATGCTGGCCGTGATCGCCGATTCGCCCAGCCTCGCCCGCACCCAATTGGCAGATGCAACCGCTTTTGCCGCCGAAAAGGGCATCCCTCTGGAAATCATTATGACTGGCGAGCTGGACCGACCGGAATATGCCCGCAATGACGCCTCCCGATGCTTCCATTGCAAGGACGAATTATTTACCACGATGGAGGAGTTTCGCCGGCAGCACGGCTTCGATTCCATCGCTTACGGGGTGAACCTGGACGACCAGGGTGACTTCCGTCCCGGGCAAAAGGCCGCCGAGCAACATCGGGTCGCCGCTCCGCTGCGCCAGGCCGGGCTCACGAAACAAGATATCCGGGAACTCTCGCGGGTGGCCGGCTTGCGCATATGGGATAAACCAGCTTCCGCCTGCCTGTCTTCGCGCATCGAGTACGGCCGCGAGGTCACGCGGGCAACGCTCGGCGTAGTCGAGCAAGGCGAAGATGCCCTGCACGCTCTCGGTTTCCGCCAGGTTCGTGTTCGTCATCATGGGGACATTGTCCGCATTGAAATTGCACGTGAGGAACTGACCCGCGCCCTGAGTTCGGAGATGGCCGCCGAATTCACCCGTATCTTCAAAACTCTGGGATTCAAATTCGTGACCCTGGACCTCGAGGGCTTCCGCTCCGGCTCGATGAATGCATTTCTGGCAGCCGAAATCCTGAACCGTGCGCGCTGACAGAATCCGCCAAATCAGGTTCAGCAATTAACAATTGGCGATTAGCAACTGGTAGTCGCAGTTGGCCGACAGTCATGGACGGTGGCTAAGTGCTGATTGGTAAGTGCTGATTACCAATGCCGTCTCGTCCGTGTGAGATAATCGGGGTTAATTTCAATGTACAGGCGGTTTCTAGTGACGTTTCTGCGGCGTGCCACAGTTCTGCTTCTGTTCTTATGCCTGGGGTGCTCCGCTCAGTCGATGTCCCCTGAAGTGGCGCGGCGAATCGAGCAGCAAGTGCGGAGTTTCTACACGATTCCCCCGAGAGTAAAGGTCGTTCTGGGACCGACCAAGCCCAGCGAATTCCCGAATTATGACGCTTTGACCATCACCTTCGATGGCGGCGAGAAGAAGCAGACCTATGATTTTCTTCTAGCCAGGGATGGCAAGACCTTGCTGCGCATGACCAAGCTCGACCTCAGCAAGGACCCGTATGCCGAGGTCATGAAAAAGATCGACGTGGCCGGACGACCAACGCGCGGCAACAGCAAGGCCAAGGTGGTTGCGGTCAACTTCGATGATTTCGAGTGCCCCTTCTGTTCACGCATGCACCAGATGCTTTTTCCCGACCTGCTGAAGGAATACGGCGACCGCGTAGTATTCATCTACAAGGATTTCCCGCTGGCCGAGATTCATCCCTGGGCCACGCACGCCGCAGTGGACGCCAATTGCCTGGCGGCGCAGAACCAGGACGCCTATTGGGATTTCGCCGACTACATTCATGCCAACCAAAAAGACGTGAGCTCGGGAAAGGGCCATGACAGCGAGTTCGCCGCGCTCGACCGCATCGCCACCGAGCAGGGACAAAAGCACAGTCTGGATGGGACTAAACTTCAGGCCTGCATCAAGGCCCAAAACGACGATACCGTGAAGACTTCCGTTCACGAGGGCGAGGCGCTGGGCATCGAGGCGACTCCTACCATGTTCGTGAACGGCGAGAAGGTGGATGGGGCCCTTCCGATCGGCGAGCTTCGAGCTGTGCTGGATCGCGCCCTGGTGCAGGCGGGTGAGACTCCGCCGGCGCATCCCGCCACCGCTCCGGAGGCTTCGTCGCAGCCGGGGAATAAATAATTACCGATTTCTCAGGATCACTTGCCGCAGACCGACCGGGCCAAGATATCGATCGCCAGTGTGCCGCGTGGAGGAACTGATTTGAAAGTACACGATCTCGTGCGTCCCAGGCTGGTTGCGCTTTTTGCCGTCTCCCTGCTGATTTTTTCCGCCGGTTGCAACTCCAAACGCGCCGGCGACGATGTTGCCGCCACCGTGGACGGCCGCAAGATTTACCGGGCTGACGTGGAGAAGTACTACCAGAATCAGACTGCGGGATCTGACCAGGCGGTGCCCGTGGGCGAACAGGCCACCAGCCTGCGCCTCAGCATTTTGAAAGAGTTGATCGACAACGAAATCCTTATGCGCCGGGCGGAAAAGCTCGGGCTGCTGGCGACCGACGAAGAAGTCGACGCCAAGCTGAACGAATTCAAGTCGCCTTACACGAAAGAACAGTTCGAAGCCCGCCTGCAGGAAAAAAAGATCACGGTAGAAGACTTCAAGCGTGACCTGCGGCGCTCCCTTACCGTCGATAAAGTGTTGAACAAGGAAATCACATCCAAGGTCAACGTGACCGACCAGGACATCACGAACTATTACAACGCGCACAAGGCGGAGTTCAACCTGATCGAGCCGCAATATCACCTCGCCCGCATCCTGGTGACTACGACGCCGAATCTTCAGGTTCATAACCTGAAGAACGACAAGGCGCAAAACGAGGCCGATGCCCGCAAGAAAATCCAGATGATCATCAACCGGCTGGACAGCGGCGACGACTTCGGCACGCTGGCCATGAATTATTCGGAGGACGCGGAGACCTCAGGCAGCGGAGGCGATTTGGGTTTCGCGCCTGAATCCTCGCTGCGCAACACCGATCCTGCCACCCGCGACGCCGTTGCCAAGCTGAAACCTGGCCAGTACAGCCCCCTGATCCCGCTCGCCACTCCCATGAACAAGCAGATTGGCGGATTCCAGATCGTGAAGCTGATTTCGAAGGAACCGGCGGGGCAGCGCGAGTTGGCCGATCCGCGGGTGCAGCAAGCCATCCGCTCCCAGCTCCGCGATCGTCGCGAGCAGCTACTCAAGGCTGCGTACTATGAAGTTCTCCGTGACCAGGCCCGGGTGGAAAACTACTATGCTCAAAAAGTGCTGGACGGCAACGGCACCGCGCAATAAGTACGTGTGGTCGAAAGCGGCATCGCCCGCGATGCGATGAAGGACGGACGTCTCGCCCGTCTCGAACCAGCTACTCCACGATCGCCAATACATCTCCCGCATTCACCGGCGCGCCTTCGGCAACAGCCAACTTCACCACGATCCCCTTTTTGGGCGATTTGATTTCGTTCTGCATCTTCATCGCTTCGATCACCACCACGCCCTGTCCGGCTTCCACTGGCGAGTTTTCCGCCACCAGAAACCGGACCACCTTTCCCGGCATGGGAGCCACGAGGGAGCGCGGCCCTTTGCTTCCGTCCTGGCGGATCTTGCGGTTGCGCAGCGATCGCGGATCGGACACCTCAACCGCGCAGGACTGCTCGCCCACCCAGATTCGCCACTCAGACGCGACCCGCTCGCGCCGGACCTGGAAAACCGTGCGATCGATCAGGATCGACAGCACGTCAGGCTGGACCAGCACCGCGTCGATCGGGACTTCGCGACCATCCAGCAGGCAGCGCCAACACCCGGCAGCTCGGTCCAGGTCGAGATCGAGACGGAATACACGTCCGTCGACGGTGACGTTGTAGATCATAAGAACTTTCCAGTGGAGGACGGGCGTCCCGCCCGTCCAGCCATCGCCAGTGCAGTGACGGGCGAGGACGCCCGTCCTCCATCAAATCCCGATTACATCAGCCCTTCGCTTCGTGCCGCCTTCTTCCATGTACTCGCGCCGGCCTCAGGGCCAGTGGCCGCGCCGTTTCCCCCGCCGTTCGATCTGGAGTCCAGCAAAGCGAAGACCGCCGCGGCAGTGGCGGCGATCATTCGAGTTTCTGCACCGGATTCGTCACTCTGCGTGCCGCTGCCGTCCCCGAGCAACCGCTCCAGGTATCCTGTATCAATCTGGCCGGACCGAAAGTCTTCGTCAGCTAAAATCCGCCGGAACAATCCCAGGTTGGTCTTGATACCCGCCACGAAGTACTCCTGTACGGCGCGGGTCAGCCGGGAAATAGCCTGCTGCCGGTCTTCTCCATAGCCAATCGAGCTTGGCCAGCAGCGGATCGTAGTCAATGGGCACGGTCCAACCGGTGTACACTCCGCTGTCCAGCCGGATTCCCGGGCCCGCCGGAGTCTGCAGCATGTCGATCTTTCCCGGACTGGGGAAAAAGTTGTTGTCCGGATCCTCGGCGTAAATGCGACACTCGATGGCGTGTCCCCGGATGACAACGTCCTCCTGCCGGAAAGGTAGCTTCTCGCCTGCAGCCATGCGGATTTGCAGATGCACCAGATCGAGCCCTGTGACTAACTCCGTTACCGGATGCTCCACTTGCAGGCGTGTGTTCATCTCCAGAAAATAGAAATTCTTTTGCGCGTCGACCAGAAACATAGAAATTCTTTCCGTCGACCAGAAACTCGACCGTCCCTGCGTTCCAGTAATTAGCGGCCTCGGCTACGCGGACCGCGACTTCCCCCATGCGACGGCGCATTTCGGGATCCACCAGCGGTGAGGGCGCCTCCTCCAGCACTTTTTGATGCCGCCGCTGAATCGAACATTCGCGCTCAGCGAGATAGACGGTGTTGCCGTGTTCGTCCGCCAGCACCTGCATTTCGATGTGGCGGGGATTCACAATCGCCTTCTCCAGGTACACTTCGCCGTCTCCGAAAGAGCGCAACGCCTCGCTCTGCGCCGCTTCCAGCGCGCCTTGCAGGTCCTGCGAGGAGCGCACCAGGCGCATTCCTTTGCCGCCTCCGCCCGCCGCGGCTTTCAGCATGACGGGATAACCTATCTTGGCCGCTACATCCTTGGCCTCTTGTCCAGAACCCAGCGCCCGCGAAGT
Organism: Terriglobia bacterium; assembly: GCA_963841075.1. Lineage (GTDB taxonomy): Bacteria > Acidobacteriota > Terriglobia > Terriglobales > Acidobacteriaceae > JAIQFF01. Next base: position 184,005 of record CAWJBA010000009.1, on the reverse strand, counting down.
GCCGGGCACGAACGGCACGCCCGCTTTCTCCATCTCCTGGCGGGCCCGGGTTTTCGATCCCATCATTTCCATTGAAGCCGCGCTCGGCCCAATGAACTTTATGCCGGCGCTGGCGCAGGCCTCGGCAAACTTCGCATTTTCCGAAAGAAAACCGTACCCGGGATGAATCGCGTCGGCGCCGCAGCGTTTGGCCGCGTCGAGTATCTTCTCGATGTTGAGATATGATTCCGCGGCCGCCGCGGCGCCGATGGGATAAGCTTCGTCGGCCATCAACACATGCAAGGCGGCGCGATCTACGTCGGAATAAACCGCAGTCGAGGGAATTCCCAGCTCGCGACAGGCGCGAATCACCCGCACCGCGATTTCTCCCCGATTGGCGATAAGAATTTTCTTGAACATGAGTTGTAGCGCCGGCGGCACAGGCCAACGCGATTGTTCCGCTAGTTCTCTTTCGCCCTTTCAGGGCTGCTATGGCTTTCCGCCTCACACCCGGGGCTTGCGCCCCGGGCTACATTATTCCGCCGCTCCGCGGCTGTAGCAGCTGTCTCCCGGGAAGCGTCGTGTGTTAATGACTGTCGGCTGTTGACGACTGAGGACCGACGACTGACGACTGTTTCCTAAAATACGAAAGCCTCTTCTGATCCAGAAGAGGCTTTCGTTAGTTAAAAAGTAATGGCCATTCTTACTGGCTGGGCATGGTGATGCCCTGAGCGCCCGGCTGCTTTTCGGCCTTGGCCTTCTTGGTGGCCATGGTTTTGTCGACCCACTCGTCGGCCGTCTTCATGTCCGCTGCCCGGGCCGCGGCGTCATCACACTGCAAATCTCCCCGCTCCCGATAGATCAGGTTCAGGTAGGCCATGGCATCGTCATAGTCGGGGCGCAGTTGCAGGGCCTTCTGCAACATCGCGATGCCGTCCTCGATGACCGCGGAGTTCTTCTCCCGCAGCATATCGCAGATCTTCTTGTTGCCCTTGTCCTTCATGATCCACTCGTCCGGCTTCAGTCCCGCTTTGGCGCGTTCCTCCATGCGGGGCTGGTAGCTCTGGGTCCAGTCGATGACCGCGACCGAGTAGTACGGCTCGGGATCATTGGGATCGAGGTCAATCGCCTTACGGTAATAGTTCTTGGCCTCTTCGAACTTCTTCATCTGCAGGTACAGGTAAGCGATCCCTTTCACGCTGTTGATGTTTTTGGGATCGCGCTCCAGCACCGCGCTGTACTGGTCAATCGCGTTCTGTCCCATGCGATTGTTGTCCTCGGCATCGACGCCGGGGATGTATTGCTGGGCAAACGCCGTGGCCAGATAGAGGCGGGCATTCAGCAAGCTGGGATCAAGCGATACCGCCTGCTGGAAATGATTGATCGCCTCTTCGTACTTGGCGTTCTTGTAGGACTGCACGCCTTTGTTGAGCTGGTCCCGAGCCCTCAGCTTGCTGCAGCCCGTGGTGGCCAGCATCGCCAGCCCGAGCGCCGTCATTGCCAGCATTCGTACGCTTGTTTTCATTGCGCTGTAAGTCTCCCTTGCCAGAAATCGTCAGGCCCAACGGACGACCAGCGCGCATCGCTCAAAAGCGCGCGCTCGGATGAGATAGGCGGACCCGGCGTCCGCCCTGCTACGGAGAGCTACAAAGCCTACAGATTAGCCGCCGGCTTCGATCTTCGCGGTGATCAGGCCCACTTTGTCGACGCCCGAGGCGTGCGCGATATCAATTACGTTGGCCACATCGGCGAACGGAACCGCGTCATCGCCCTTGACGAACATTACTTTTTCGGCGCGGGTCTTGAAGACATCGGTCAACCGGCCTTGCAGGTTATCCCAGGTCGTGTCTTCCTGGTTGATCTTCAGCCCCGGCGGCTGGCCCGCTCCCCGGTCGATCAACTGGACCACGATGGTACGGTCCGGGGTAGTGTTCTTGGGCGCGTTCGGTGGCGGCGGTTGGGGCACCAGCGCATCCAGCCCCTTAGGAGTTAACGGCGTGATCACCATGAAGATGATGATCAGCACCAGCAGCACGTCAATCAGCGGCGTGACGTTCATGTCCGCGCTCTGACCGCCGCCCGATCCCATTGCCATTCCCATAACAATTCTCCTCGAATGTTCTGCCTTCGAATTCCAAGCTGCTAATGCCTTTTATTGCCCGCCGGCGGGCGGCGTGGCCGGCGCTGCCGGGGCAGGGGTCGCGGCCTTGCGCTGCTCGGTCAGCAGGCCTAACTGGTCCACTCCTGCGGCGCGCACATTGTCCACCACCTCAACCACCGATCCGAACCGGGCCCGTGCATCGGCCTTGACGAAGACCCGCTTGTCCACACGATTGGCCAGGCGATCTTTAACTTTGCCGGTCAGCTGATCGGCAGGAAGCTTGTCGGTGCCGAAGTAGACAGTCCCGTCGCGCATGACTGAAACCAGCAGAGCGTCTTCTTTGTCGGCGTCAGGCATCGACTCCGGATTGTTTACCTTCGCCATGTCCACGCTTACACCGTGCTGCAACATGGGCGTGATCACCATGAAGATGATCAGCAACACCAGCATCACGTCGACCATGGGGGTCACGTTGATGTTGGAGTTGACCTTGACTCCCTCGTTCCGCTTGTTCAACGCCATAACTCACTTCTCCTGGGCGGTCGCTTGTCCACCGCCTGAGCTGAGGATGAGCCTCAGCGATTTCACGTCTCACACCGCTCGCCCTGAAACTCCAGCCTCAGGATTTAAATCCGGCGCCGGGACTTTACCCGGCGCCAGATCAGCAACTCTGAGGTTGTAGCCCTTTGGTCGAGAGGACTATGTGCGGCGCATTCCCCGCCGCTTCAGGAAGTAATCGATCAGTTCGCTCGACGAGTTATCCATCTCGACGTCGAAAGCTTCCACGCGACCGGTCAGATAGTTGAACATCATGACGGCCGGGATCGCCACGAACAGACCAATTGCGGTAGTCACCAACGCTTCCGAAATACCGCCGGCGACAGCTGCCAGACCGGTGGCCTTTTCAGACTGAATACCTTTAAACGCATTGATGATGCCGACCACCGTGCCCAGCAGACCGACGAACGGGGCTGTCGAGCCGATGGTTGCCAGTCCGCCCAGGCCGCGCTTCAGCTCGGCGTGGACAATGGCTTCGGTGCGCTCCAGAGCGCGCTTGGAAGCTTCGATGGTCTCGCCCGGAATCTCGCCGCTTTCCTGGTGAGCGCGGAATTCCATCAGGCCGGAGGTGACAACCTTGGCCAGGTGGCTCTTCTTGTTGCGCTCTGCAACCTTGATGGCTTCTTCAATCTTGCCATCGCGCAGGGCGCCAGCTACGGCGGGAGCAAATGCGCGCGACTGTTTCCGCGCGGCGCTGAACGCCATGGCGCGGTCAATCATGACTCCGATTGACCAACCCGACATGACGAACAGAATGATGACCACTGCTTTCGCCGGAATACCCATCTGGTGCCAGAGCGAAATCGGGTCCCAACCCACTGCGGCTTGCTCCTGGAAAAACCAGGCGGCCGCGGTGGACATATGTGTCAGAACAAGTGCTGCTAGATTGGCTACGAACATGAGTTGCTTTCCTCCTCAGAGCTGGTCAGGTTGCAAAACGATTGCGTGCCGAGAATGCATGCTGCGAAAAATGTCATATTCCCGCGAACACCGGAGTCTAACCTCCGGCCAGGGTAAAGTTGACCGTAATCTGAGTTTCCACTTCCACCGGCTCCCCATTCAGAATGTACGGCTTATATTTCCACTGCTTCACCGCCTCGATGGCGGCCGGAGCCAGCATAGGGTGTCCGCTGATCAGGCGCAGGTTCTGAATCGAACCATCTTTGCTGATCTCAGCCTGGAGCAGCACTGAGCCTTGGATGCGGGCCTGCCGGGCCAGGGGTGGATAAGCCGGCTGAATTTTGCGCAGCAGAAGTCCCTGGGTGACGCCCTGCGATACTCGCACCCGCTGCGGAGTAGCGACCTTAGGCACGGCAATCGGGGTGGAATTGATGATGCCGCCGATAACGCCGCCCATCTGTCCGCCCGCCGCGCCCGGGACACCGCCAACTACGCCAGCCATCGTCGAAACCGGCGGCGGCGCCTCTTCCTCTTTGATCATTTGGACTTTTTCGGGGATCTTGGTCGGGGTACGCAGCTGGCCGTTAACAATATCCGTCTGAATTATTTTAACCACCTTGATGGGGGCGGCAGCCGGTGGCGGTGGCGGCGGCGGCGGCGGCGGCGGCGCCACCAGGAAGGTCATGAGCTGGGTTTTGGGCAGAGCTTCGGTAAACAGCAGCGGGACCAGAACCAGGACTCCCACCAGTGCGATCTGCAACCCGAACGACAGAAAAGTAGTCAGGCCGCGCTTTGTCTTGAGCCTGCCACCCGATTCAATGAGGCTATCTTCAAACATGAGGATTCTCCTGCAAGACCCTACGTATGTTTAGACACCGCCCAGCCGTTCTTTGCTCCCGAACTCGCGCCGCATTTCCTGCTGCAAGACATTCGCTTCAAACTGCTGAAACTACACCTCAATCGACGGAAATCGGGTTCTACTGGCCGCTTGCGACCTTGCCCTTGCCTGTGGCCTTGCCCGCCGCCGGCTTGCTTTTTCCCGCCAGAACCGGCACCGGCTTCCCCTGGTTCGACCGCCAATCCTGGTAAGCCACCAGAATGGGTGCGGCAATCGCAATCGAAGAATATGTCCCGATCAGGATTCCAATCACCAGGGCGAAAGAGAAGCCGTGCAGCACTTCGCCACCGAACAGGTACAGCGCCAGCACCGTCAAAAACGTCAACCCTGCTGTCAGGATCGTTCGACTCAGGGTCTGATTAATACTCCGGTTTACGATTTCTGACAACTTTTCTCTCCGCATCAACTTCAGGTTCTCTCTGATGCGGTCAAAGATGACGATGGTGTCGTTGTTCGAATAACCAATCAGGGTCAGGATCGCGGCGATTACGGTCAACGAGATTTCCTTGTTGGCCAGGGAAAACGCGCCCACTGTGATCAAGGTATCGTGGAAGACGGTGACCACTGCGGCCACGCCGTAAATCCACTCAAAGCGAAAGCCCAGATAGACCAGCATGCCCGCCAGTGAATAGAGCACGGCCCACTTGGCCTGGCTCTGCAACTGCTTTCCCACCTGCGGGCCCACGATCTCAACCTGATAGACACCAAAATCCGACAGATAGAACCCATCCGGCAAAACCGCCACCACCGCCGGGTCCACCACACTCTTGAGTTCGTCCAGCGAACTCAGGACCCCGCCCCTGGTCTTGTCGCGATAGTCGACGATGGCCTTGGCCACGGCCGCATAGCGCTGGCTGGCGTCAGTTCCCGCGTGCAGCGGGTCCTTTTCCAGCAGGTAATTGGCGATTGTCAAAGAGCTGCTGTTATTCAAATCCAGCTTGCCGGCCGGAGCATTGGTCTCCAGCGCATTGATGATTTGAACCTTGCCCTGGTCGAGCGCTTTCTCGCTGGTCTCGCGGACGTCGAGGTCGATCAGCACCTCGTTGTTCGTCACCGCCCCCAGGCGCTGGATCTTGAACTGTCCCAAGCCCACCTTTTCAAGCGCCGCCCGGATGGCATTGTCATCCGGCGGGTGCGAGAACTTGACGTACACCAACGTGCCGCCCCGGAAGTCTACGCCTAGCGGGATGCCATGCCAAAACAACATCGACAAGATCCCCGCCACGCTGAACAGCAACGAAAAGGCGAGAAAATACCACTTCTTGCCCAGAAAGTCTATGTTTGGATTTCGAAAAAATTCCACGCTGTCGTCAAACTCCTCTTTTACCGCTCGATCCGGCAACTGGCACTCAGATGCTTAACGCCTCGCCGCGCTGCTTGCGGCTCAAAATCCAGTCAAAAATCATGCGGGAAACAAACACCGCGGTAAACAGGTTGGCCAGCAAGCCAAAAGTCAAAGTGACCGCGAAACCCTTGACTGGACCGGTTCCAAACAAAAACAGGATGGCGGCTGACACGATGGTGGTGACGTGGGTATCGACAATCGTGATCCAGGCATGCGCGAAGCCCTGTTCCACCGCCGAGGACGGCGTCTTGCCGTTCCGCAGCTCCTCGCGAATCCGCTCAAAAATCAGGACGTTCGAATCCACGCCCATGCCCACCGTCAGAATCACGCCCGCGATTCCCGGTAGCGTCAAGGTGGCGCCGAAGTACCCCATGAAGCCCAATAGAATGACCAGGTTCAGGATCAGAGCCAGATCGGCGTTGATGCCCGCGCCGCGGTAGTAGATCAGCATGAAGATGAGCACGGCCAGCATGCCGATAATCGCCGCCCGAACCCCGGCGCGAATCGAATCCGATCCCAGCGACGGTCCCACCGTCCGCTCTTCCAGATACTTGATGCCGGCCGGCAGCGCGCCGGAATTCAGCACCAGGGCCAGGTCTTTGGCCGCCTGCTCGCTCATACCGCCGCCACTGATCCGCCCCTGATCGTGGATCTGCTCGTTGATGGTAGCTACTTCCCGTACCCGATTGTCCAGAACAACCGCCAGCTTTTCGCCTACGTGCGCGCCGGTAAACGCGGCAAATTTTCTTCCACCTTCGTTGGTCAGAACGAAGCCTACGTCAGGGGAATTGGTATTCGAGTCGCGCCCAACCGTGGCGCCGCCGGAGCGCAAATCCGCACCCGCCACCGCCGAACTGCGCGTCACCAGGTAGAACTGTTCGCCGGCGTCGTCACTGGTCTGGCTGCCCACGCTGCGTCCGCGCAGCAGCATGGAATCTGGAGGCAGAACGCCATTGTGTTGCTGCAGAGCATCCTGCTCGCTCGAGTACGGCCCGCCCAGCACCTGCTTGATTTCCAGCATGGCGGTGGACTGCATGATTTCCTTCACCCGCGCCGGATCGTCGACGCCGGGAAGCTGGACCAGAATCTGGTACTGGCCCAGGCCATGCTCCTGAATCACAGGCTCGCTTACGCCCAACTGGTCAATGCGATTGCGGATGGTCTCGATGGCCAGAGTCACAGCGCGATTCTTCAGTTCGGCCAGCGCCTGCGGCTTCATGGTGAAAGTCCATGAATTGTCCGCACCCGAGTTGAGGTCGTATTCGGGCAGCCGCTCGCTGACATCAGAACGCAAATCCGAAGTCGATTCCGGAGGCACGCCTTTCAGCACGATCTGGTCGGGATGATTGACCGGATCGGGCTTGGTGATCTCGGTGTAGTTGATCTTGTGAGTGCGCAGGTCTTCTTTTACCCGCTCCAGCGCGCGGTCGGAATCTCCGTTCACCGCGTCATTGACCTGCACCTGCAGAATCAGGTGAGTGCCGCCCTTGAGGTCGAGCCCCAGGCTGATGCGGTCCTGCATCGACGCCAGCAGCCCGCTGCCTGAAAAGTCCTTCGGAATTCCGAAGATACCGAACAGGAAGAGCACCAGAGTCGCAACGATCAGTCCGAGCTTCCAACTTAAAGTCTTGTTCATGGCCTGAGGGTGAATTCTCTTCGGTCGCAGCCGCCGGGACGGCGGCGCTACTTAAATCTCATGCTGCTTTGTTGTTCTTGTCCTCCGGCGCAACCACCGATGCCACCGAGGCCCGGGTCACTTCGAGGCGCAAATTGTCCGGCGGTACGCGGAGCTGGATGTAATCGTCGCGCAGCGCGATGACCGTCCCGCGCAGCCCGCCGCTGGTCACAACTTTGTCTCCTGTCTTCAGATCGTTCAGCATCTGCTGCCACTTCTTCTGGCGGCGCTGCTGGGGCATGATCAGCAGAAAGTAAAAGATGGCGAAAATGAAGATCAGCGGAGCAAAGCCCAGCCAGCCCCCAGCCCCGATCGTCTGTAGCGCCAGTATGTTTAGCATGCTCATATCGCGTTGCCCATGAAACGTTTCTGTTTCCACCAAAAAGATCAGCACGACGCCCATCGGCGCGTCCTGGCCCTGTGCATTTTACCGCAGGATTTCTCGCTTCCTCAGGCCGGAGATTCTTTTTGCTTCAGGCATGAACTGGGGATGCCGGACTATGGTTTTACTCCAGACTGCTCCCCAGAAAGAAGTTGGGCCCTGTTCCCAAGCGCAATAGAATGACGCACCGCCCGCATGGTGTCAAGGTAGAAGCTGAGGTTGTGGACGGTATTCAGGACTTGGGCCAGAACCTCATTGGCAGCATAAAGATGCCGGAGATAGGCCCGGGAGTAACGCTGGCAGACCCGGCAGCCGCAGTTGGGGTCGAGCGGACCCGGATCGGCGGCATATCTGGCCTGTTTGATCGAAATCTTGCCCTGGGAGGTAAACAGCAGGCCATGCCGGGCCGCCCGGGTGGGCAGAACGCAGTCCATCATGTCGACTCCCGCCATGGCATATTCGACGATCTCCTCGGGCGTGCCCACGCCCATGAGGTAGCGCGGCTTGTCCGCGGGAAGATGCGGCAAGGTAGCTTCCACGATCTCGCGGGTCACGGCACGCGGTTCGCCGACGCTTAAGCCGCCGATGGCGTAGCCGGGAAAGCCGATCTCGATGGTGCGCTCGGCGGATTCTTTGCGCAGCTCCGCATCCATGCCGCCCTGCACAATCCCGAAAAGCGCCTGCGTCTGCGTGGCAGGTTTCCAGCTTCCAGTCGAGTTCTCTGGTTTGCTGGTCACCCTCGGCGACTTGCGCTAAACCGCAAACTGGGAAACCTGGAAACTGGCCTTCCCACGGCACTTCGTGCTTGTGCGCCTCGAAATATTTCTTGCTGCGGGCCGCCCAGCGCAGCGTCAATTCCATCGACTGCGCGCGCTCGCTCCCGGTCCGCCGGAAACTCGGTGCATTCATCGAACGCCATCATGATGTCCGCGCCCAGTCCGATCTGCGCCTCCATGGCGCTTTCCGGAGTGAAGAAATGCGCCGAGCCGTCCAGATGCGAACGAAATGTCACGCCTTCTTCGGTCACCTTGCGCAGTTCATTCAGGCTGAAAACCTGGAAGCCGCCAGAGTCGGTGAGAATCGCGCGCGGCCACGCCATGAAGCGATGCAGCCCGCCCAACTGGCGAACCTGCTCCACTCCGGGCCGCAAGTAAAGATGGTAGGTATTTCCCAGAAGGATCTGCACGCCGAGGTCTTCCAGGATGTCCTGCGAAACGCCTTTGACTGAGGCCACGGTTCCGACCGGCATGAACACCGGCGTTTCGATAACTCCATGCGGCGTGGTCAGACGGCCGGCGCGAGCGGCGCCAGAAGTAGCGTCGATCTGAAAAGAAATGGACACTTTGGGATTGTAGCAATCCAGGTCGATTCGGCTTGAATACCGCAGCAGAGCGTAAACCACAAAGGACACGAAGGTTCACAAAGGAAGTCCAGCGTCTTCGGAATTCCTTCGTGCTTGCTTCGTGTCCTTCGTGGTTGATGCTTTTTTCCGTTAACCGGCAGTCAGCAGAATAGGCTCGCCCTTGGTGATCACGAGGGTGTGCTCGAAATGCGCCGATGGCCGGCGGTCCGCGGTGCGCACCGTCCATCCATCGTTCGCTACAAACGCGCGTCCTGATCCGGCGGCGATGATGGGCTCGACCGTAATCACCAGGCCTTCGGTCAGAATCTGGTTGGCTTCGGGATCGGCATAGTTGGGCACGCGCGGCTCTTCGTGGATGGTGCGGCCAATGCCGTGTCCGCCGAGATCGCGGATCACGGAGAAGCCGCTGCGCCGCACTTCGCGTTCGACCACGCGGCCAATCTCGAACACGCGGAACCCGGCGCGCGCCACCAGCATGGCTTTGGCGAAGGCCCGCTCGGCGCATGCAATCAGACGGCGCTTCTCTTCGGAAACTTCGCCGACGGCGACCGTCTCGGCGGCGTCGGCCATGAATCCATCTTTTTCAATGGTGACGTCGAGCTTGAGCAGGTCGCCGGCTTCGACCGCTCGGTCTCCGGGAATGCCGTGGACGGCTTCATCATTCAGGCTGATGCAATTCACGCCGGGAAACTTGTAGACCAGCTGCGGCGCCGATTGCGCGCCATGTTCGCGCATGACGGTGGCGCCGACGGCATCCAGTTCTGCGGTGGTAATTCCGGGACGCACTGCATGCTTCATGGCTTCGAGCATGCGGCGCACAATCGCACCCGCGGCGCGCATGCCCGCGAGGTCTTCCGGTCCATTGATGGACATGCTTCTAGCCTATCGCATTCGTGGGACGGCGCGGCGCGAAATAGAGCATGAGTACAAAACCGGCAACGAAGAACGGCATGGCCAGCCACAAGCCGAATCCAAGGAATCGCACAAGAAGGCCCCATAGTGCGACGGCCTCGCAACTTGCGTACATCCCGAGATAGCCGGCGCGCCAGCGCCTGAGTGCAGCCACATCTTCCGGCTTTGCGGATAGGACCCGCTCCGACGGCTTTAGAATCTTTCGGCGAAAGAAAAAGCTGCCTTCCACTGCCCACGCGGCGAGCCCGGCGATCACGTAGAAATAAGTCTGCGTTTTCGGCGGAGCGTAGGGACGGACCCAACGCCGCCATAGGCTGCATAGAAAACGATGCTTAGCCAGCAGGACCAGCCGCACGGTCCGCACCAGCCTGAACGAGGATTCCATCACTTGAATTCTGCCTCAGGTTCTATTTGAGCGAGGCGGTAACAGCGGTGTGCCGGAAGCGGCAATGGCCAGTTCACTCAGGTGAGAGGATTGGCAGTTGGAGCGAAAAGCGCTGCCGAGCCTTGCTCGGCCTGGACGGGTCACAGACCCGTCCCCACACAGCTTGGGGAGTCTTACGAGCCGGTAATTTTCAGACGAAGTTCTTCCGGCAGGCGCTCGCGGATTTCCGCCGGCAGGCGGTCGTGCACGCGGCGGGCACCGAGCTTGGCGGCATCCACCACCGCCATGGGCGCCGGCGTCGCCACTGCCACGCCCAGCCAGATCAGCGCCGAAAGCGCGAATCCTACCAGCGCGGCCACCTCCAGCCAGAAGGCGTGCCGGGGATTGAGATGGAGAATGACGCCAAAGGCCAGCAGGAAGACCGCGCCCGAAAGCGACGCCAGGGCGATCAGCGCGAGATCGATATTGCGGTGCAGATGCTGCCGGGAGCGGCAGTGCGCGCAGCCGTCGAAGTGATCTTCGTAGTCTTCGCGCATCTCGGGCGCAAGGCCGGAGATGTCATACCGCCAGCCGGCCAGAATTTTTCCAACAATGGGATCAACGCACTCGCTCATACGAGTATAGAGCACTGGATCGCTTCCATCGGCTCCGATTGTCGCGCCAGCAGCACACGGTTGTGCAGCAACGTCTGGCGCCGGCCCAGGGCCTTCTCCGCCGTGCCCCGCGCGAGCTCCGGATGGTTGTTGAGCTCAGAGAGATGCGCCAGCACTATGTATGATGCGTTCCCATCATATTCGGTGCATAAGAATTTCGCGAGCTTGTCGTTGGACAGGTGCCCGGTCGGACTTCCGACCCGCTGTTTGACCGACCAGGGATAGGGTCCGCCACGCAGCATTTCCAGATCGTGATTGGACTCGATGACCAGCACATCGCAATCCCGCAGCTGATCGCAGACGTTGGGCGGCATATATCCCAGATCAGTCGCGATGCCCACCTTGATGCCGTCGGCGCGAAAGGTCAATCCCACGGGATCGGCGGCATCGTGCGGAATGGTGAACGGAGTCACCGCAATGTCGCCGATATGAAAGCTGCGGCCGGCGGAAAAAATCTCAAGCCGCGCCAGTTGCGGCAGCTCGCCGGCATCGTCGCGCAGCGACCTGGCCCAGGCCTGATGGGTGGCGCCGGTCATGAACACCGGCACCTGAAATTTCCTCGCCAGCACGGCCAGCCCGTAAACGTGGTCGGAATGTTCGTGAGTGATCAGGATAGCGGAAAGCGTTCGCGGATCGTCGCCCTGCGCGCGCATGCGCTTGACAGTTTCGCGGCAGGAAATTCCCGCGTCCACGAGAATCCTGGTGCGCGCACTCGAAACGATAGTGCGTGTTTCCGCGGCTGCCGCTGGCCAGCACCGAAACCGAAACGCCCATGCCATGAAGAATACTCGCGCTGGCTGTGGAAACGCGAGTAACTAATGGGATGAGAGGCAGACGCTGGCCTCTAGCTTTGGTATCTGCAATGAAAGCTTCCAGCTGAGAACTGGGAACTGACAACTGACAGCTGCACTCCTCACTTCCACAATTCTCCCAGGCCTCTTCGTCGCTGTCGCTCCGCCGTACGCGCCGGCGATTCCTGTCAGGAAGCCGAGAAACGATTCGTAGATTTGCGCGCGGTAGGGCTTTTCGGTAAACAGGGCGTACGCAAGCAATTGAACCAGGGGGACGAAAACTGCAACCGTCAGCGTCCATCGCCAGGGGTGCCGGGGACGAAGCGCGCCCAGCAACATGGTGGCCATCAGCACGAACAGCGCGGTCAGCAGCAGGTCACCAAACTTGACGTCGAGAAATCCGGCGCACACTCCGAGGCCGGCTCCGAGAATGTAGATTCCGCGATCGCTCGCCATAATTTCGTGTGGCGCGGGCGCCCCCGCCCGCGGCCATTGACTTTGACATTGACGCTAAGCTCGACGACAAGCGGGCGGGGGCGCCCGCTCCACACAATCCCAACCTAGTACTTATAGAAGCCTCGGCCGCTCTTCTTTCCCAGCCAGCCGGCATCCACCATCTTGATCAGCAGCGGGCACGGCCGGTACTTGGGATCGCCCAGGCCATCCTGCAGCACGCGCATGATGTCGAGGCAGACATCGAGTCCGATGAAGTCCGCCAGGGTCAGCGGGCCCATGGGATGCGCCATGCCCAGCTTGAACACTTCGTCCACCGCCTCGGCCGTGGCCACTCCTTCCATCACCGCGTACATGGCTTCGTTCAGCAGCGGCATCAGCACGCGGTTCGAAACAAAACCGGGCGCGTCGTTCACTTCGATGGGCGTCTTGTCCAGTTGCAAAGCCAGATCGCGCACCGTGGCAAAAGTTTCCTGCGAGGTGGCCAGCCCGCGAATCACTTCCGCCAGTTTCATGACCGGCACGGGATTGAAAAAATGCATGCCGATAATTTTCGCCGGACGCAAAGTCACCGCGGCCAGCCGCGTGATCGAAATCGAAGAAGTATTCGAGGCCAGAATCACCTCGGGGCGGCAAATCCGGTCGAGGTCGCGGAAGATTTCCGCCTTGATTTCGAATTTCTCCGTCGCCGCTTCGATCACAAAGTCGCAGGCCGCAAGGTCGCCGCGTTCGATCACGGTCACAATACGCTTCAGGGCCGCCGCTTTGTCTCCCGCCGTGATCTTTCCCTTGGCCAGTTCGCGATCGAGATTCTTGCCGATGGTTTCGAGGCCGCGGTCCAGAAATCTCTGTTCCACATCGCACAGCGTCACACCGTATCCGCTGCGCGCAAAAACGTGGGCAATGCCGTTACCCATGGTCCCGGCGCCGATGACTCCAACCCGCTCGATGGGCATAGATATCGTCTCTCTTTTCTCTTTTTCTGCCTGAATTCCGGCTTGATTTTCTCTTTGAATTCGCCTCTGATCGTGCTCAGTCTATCACTGCCAAGTGATTGTGGGGCTTGAATTTAAGGTTCGCTTAAGGTTCAAAAAAATATGCTCCGCGGTACAGCCAATTTGATTTTCGTTGGCATCCGACGTTTCAGAAAACCGGTCCCAGGAGTCGAACTCGAAGACAGGCGTGATCGCAATCAAGCTCTTCGAACAATGGTACCGGGTGGGAGGAAATATGCGCAGCATGAAAATGGCAGCACTGGCGGTCGCGATCACTCTGACGTTCAGCGGTCTGGCGTTGGCCCGCGACCATGACGACCACAAAAATGATCACTGGGACAAACATGTTGATCGTCATCATGATTCAAATCGTATCTGGGAGCACAACTCGAATCGTGATCACGAGAGGGAGAAGATTGACCACCACTGGTGGGAAAGATCGCGGGAGCGCGAACGCGCGAACGACGGCTACTACGGCAACGGCCAGTCTACAACCGTTATCCCAGCGGCGGCTATGGCTACCCAAGCGGCGGCTATGGATATCCAAGCGGTGGCTATGGTTATCCCAGCGGCGGTTATGGTTACCCAAGCGGTGGCTACGGCTACCCAAGCAGCGGTGGCTATGGTTACCCGAGCGGTGGCTACGGATATCCCGGCTCGGGGCGCGGCGGATACGGTGGCGGCGGTGCCAGCGGCGCCGGCTACAATCAGGGTATGCAGGATGGCTCGTACCAGGCCCGCAAGGATGTCGCCGAAGGCAAGCCGTTCAACCCGTATCCCAGGGGCTCGAGCCACTCGGATCACGGATACCACAGCGACATGGGTGACAAGCACGTCTATCAGGCCTCGTATGATCAGGGCTATCAATCCGGCTATCAGTCCAACTACGGCGGACGCGGTCGCCGCGGTTGGGGATTCTGAAGAAGCATTTAGCAATTTGGCAATTAGCAATTGGCCAAAACAAGAAGGGCCGCCATCGAATATGGCGGCCTTCTTTCTTTCCTTCGAATCGTCGCAAACAGCTTCTCGGAAATTTGATTCAATCGGAACTGAACCTATGACTCCGAGTTTCAAGCCAAGTGCCAATTGCTAAATGCCAATTGCTGGTCCCCTCACTCCCGCTCCAGGTTCTCCTCCACCGCGACCTTGCCGCCCTTCTGCACTTCGATCACGCGATGCACCGGCTTGTATCCCGAGAGCGTGATGTCGATCACGTAAGTGCCGGGATTGAGAAAGAAGTCAACAGGAGAGAACTTATCCAGGATGCGGTTGTTGACCGCGACCTGCGCACTCTTGGGCTGAGTCTTGATGTTGACCGCGCCCATGCCCGCCGTATCTCCGCCGCCGAACAGCTTCTTGAATTTTCCACCCAGCTTGATGTCGTCGACCGAGCCCAGAGTTCGGAGTGTGGGTGCGAAATGGTAGACCTGGCCGGCTTGCAGCGTGGCGCTGGAGGATTCCTCGAGGTAGCCCGGCTTCCTGATAACAAAGGTGTGAGGACCCGGCTTGTCGACAGAAATCTGCGCCGGCGTTACCCGCCCGGTATCTTTGCCATCGACAAAAATCTGAGCCCCGGCGGGTTGGCTGGTGATGGCGGCCCCAGCGGCAAGCTGGGCCAACTGAATCACGAGGAACGATTTGCTGCCTGAGGCCACATCAATGGTGCGGCTCTCGGGCGCGTATCCAGCCCTGGAGACAATCACGCTATGCTGGCCCGGAGCCAGGCCGGGCAAATTAAAAGGAGTGATCCAGCTGGGATCGCTGCGGCCATCGATTCGAACTTCCGCGCCTTCCGGTGTGGAATTGATGGTCATTTGCCCGGGAATTACCGCCGCCACAACGGGCTGGACCTTGATCTTCTTCTTGTTCTTGTTGTACTTCGGGGTCACAGAAACCGGAGGCGCTTCCCGGGCCGCCGTGATCTGTTCGGGTTGCGCCTGCGCCGGTGTTTGAACCGGTGGTTGCGCTGGAGTCCAGGCCGGCTTGGGCGTGGCCTCGGCCGGAGCCGTCGCGACTGGAGCTTCCGCCGAGCCTTCCTCGGCCGCATTTTCAGAATGGATGCGGTAGGCGATCATTCCCACTACCAGCAGGATGACAGCAACCGCGCCTGCGATCGAGTACAGGAAGAGCTTGGGCGGTGTCTTCTTGATCTCGTTCACGGCCTTGCGCGCCACTTCCCGCGGCTGCACTTTGGGTTTTTCCGGCTTCTCGTGATGAAGCTGGCTCAGAGAAGCTGGCGGCTCCGCGTCGAATTCGGGCTCCACCGGCGGAGGCGGAGGCGGCGTGTAGATCTCCTTGAGCGGCGGCAGTTCCGTCATCTCGGAAAAGCTCGGGCCTCGCGTTCCGCCTTTCGCGCCTTCCGCCATCGAAGGATCCACCTGGAAGGCGGGTTTTTCGGTGGCTGGCTCGACTACATCCGCCACCGCGCTGGCCCGCTCTTGAAGATTCGTCTGCGCGGACACCTTCGCCGGCCCGGACGCGGCCTTCGGCTCCCTCGCCGGCGCGACGGTGGAAACAGCGCTCGCGCCCTCCCATCCAGCGGCCGCGGCGGCGGCCCGGGCAGGAGAACTGGTCTGCGGACTCGAAGAAGATGAACCGGAAACGGGTTCCGCGATCGCCGGCCGGACGATGGTTTCTGCGCTTGCCGCCTGGGCCGGCGCTCGATCGGGAGAAGCTGGGGCTTTTTGCTGCGGCGCGCTGGCGGCAACAGCTTTGGACGCCTGCGGCGCATTCGATGCCTGAGCCGGCTTCGCCGATTTCTTGGCATCCGCTTTGGTCGTACTCTCCTTGCAACGCTCCAGATCGTTGACCAGATCCTGCCCGCTTTGATAGCGCTCTTCTGGCGCTTTGCACAGCGCCTTCATGATCACTTCGCTCAGCACCGGGTGAATTTTCTTATTGACTGTGATGGGAGCTGCCGGCATAACTTCGACGATGGCATGCCGCACCTGGTCCGCATCGTCGCCGGGAAAGGCTTTGCTCTCGGTTGCCATCTCGTACAGGATTGCGCCCAGGCTGAATATGTTTGACCGTGCATCCACCGGATCTCCCCGCAATTGTTCCGGCGAAACGTAGTGCAGAACGTCCGGCGCCTTCCCCGAAGCCTGACAGGTAAACGCTCCCATGCAGGAGACCCCGAAGCTCAGGACTTTGACGGTGCCGTCCCAGGTGACCATGATCTTGGCCGGCTCCAGGCTGTAATGAACGACGTTGTGCGAGTGCGCGTGGTCCAGCCCCTGGCAGGTCTGGCGCACGATGTCCTGCAGGTCCCAGATGGAAAATCCTTCATTGCGCGCCAGCATGGTGGCGATGCTGTTGCCCTGCACGTACTCTTCCGAGGCGCAGCACAGGGTGTCGATGACTTCCACGCCCAGAAGCTGCGCGATGTTGTGGCTGCTGAGGGGCGTGGTGCCGGCGGCCTCGCGCAGAATGTGTTCCACCAGTACGTCGGCTTGTTCTTCCAGCATCTGCAACTGGATGGTCTTCAGGGCAATCGTCTGCCCGCTCTCCGGATCGGCGGCCTTGTAGACCGCGCCAATTTCGGAGTGCGTGATTTCGCTGAGTATTTCGAAACGTCCGATCTTGTTGGCCATTGCTTCCTGAGCCTCGAAAAATCAATCAAGGCAGTCTTGTGGAGAGACGCCACACGCCGTTCATAGGGGGAACGATGCGATTAGGATATCGCGGCTGAATCCGGGATGGGAGTTACGAAGGTAAGCCGTCTTTTGATTGGTTCTTACCACGGAGACACGGAGACACGGAGTACCCCAAGCTACAGGCCAGACCTGCTCTAACTCTTACGCTTCTTGCTCTTTCGGTTCCTGCAGGTTCAAGTTTCTCTCTGCGACTCTGTGACTCCGTGGTGAAAGAGGCAGATGAGGACACTGACCGATCCATCCCGTGCGAACGATCGCAGAGCAGGCCTTGCCGAGGACCGGTCAGAGGGAAAAAAGCCGCAGGCAACCTGCGGCTATCCCTTGTCGCCAATCCGCGAAACTCTACTTAGTTGTGCTTGTCTTTGT
The DNA here is from genome assembly GCA_963841075.1 of Terriglobia bacterium. Classification (GTDB taxonomy): domain Bacteria; phylum Acidobacteriota; class Terriglobia; order Terriglobales; family Acidobacteriaceae; genus JAIQFF01. The sequence goes on along the minus strand of CAWJBA010000009.1, from coordinate 166,593 downwards.
AAATGCTGTGGCTGATGTGATTCTGGCGGCGATTCAACTGGTTCTGCTCCGCCTTGGTCAAGTGGCCGTTGTGCTTCGCCATGTCATTCTGTTCCTGCTTCTGGACACTGGCTTCGCGCTTCTCCAGGTTAGCCGTCTCCGCCGGACTCAAAGAACCGTTATTGATTCCGTTGGCAATCCGCTTCTGCTGGTTCCCTGCGCGTCCGTTCACTTCATTCACGCGCGGATGACCAGGATCGACGACGCCCGGACCAGCGCCAGAGGTTGTGGTTTGAGCAGCAGCAGAGCCGGCAAACATCAGGCCTCCCACTGCCAGGACTAGGAGCGAGTTGGTGATTTTGTTCGTCATGCGTATCTGAAACCCCCATCGCAAAGGATAGTTGCCGGGGACTCCAGAAAGGCAGGTTACGGAGGTGATGGCCCGCTGGTTACTTCGAGAGAAAGGGGACTTACTTAAGCGTGATCTTATGCAGGATCGCCTTTGATTTACTTTGCGTACTTTGCGCGTCCTTTGCGAACTTTGCGGTCAAAAGCTTTAACCGCACAGGACGTAAAGAAGATCCGCGAAGGACGCAAAGAAATTATCAGCGAGCAGGCTCGGGGTGGAATTTCTTCACGGCAAAAATGGTGAGCACGATAAAGATTGCCATCACGACCAACTGCGCGACCAGAAAAGGCGGCTCTGACCCCGTTGGGGCCATCGCATGCAGCGCGGGCACTTTCTCAAAGCACTGCACCACCAGAACGAAGACATTCAGATACTCGGCGATTATCGCCGTGACCACGTAAATCCAGCGCCATTTCCCCACCATGCGGAAGCTGTAGCGGGCCAGAATTGCGATCACCAGCAGCACCAGCGAGATGGCACCGACCTTGTGTCCGGGCGTAACGTGGGTGAAGGGAAACATGAAGCCGGTCACGCTGGTCAGCACCGTGGTCAGCAGAAAGAGCGCGGTCAGGCCATCGAGTCTTTTGGATGAGAACATCCCGAACAGCACGATGAGACCGGATCCGATGCCCACTAAACTGATGATCACGTGCACCGTGGTAAAGGTCGAGAGAGACATGCCCAGCATCATGTTGCGTATTCCTTTCCCAACAGGGGAGGGATATTACGACGAGAGAGGGGAAATTTCCACCGTGGGACATTTTCCCCGTTTGTCATCCTGAGCGGAGCCGGTCCATTCGCTTGCGAATGGACCGGCGAAGTCGAAGGGCCCCTATCAGCGTAACGGGACTATGCAGCTAGGGAGCACACTCGCGCCGGCCCCCGATAAGCTTATAGGGGTCCTTCGACTCCACAGCGGCTTCGCTACGCGAAGCCGCTGCTGCGCTCAGGATGACAGCTACGTGGTTCGGATCGATGTCAACCACGTCTGTATCAGGTGCCGCACCTTGGCGCCTTCGGGCTTTCGCCGCACCGCGTCGATCACGGCCAGACGGGCCCGTATTCCGCGCCCGCGAAATCCCACCCAGTAAGGGACATAGATTTCGCCTGCCACCGGTTCAGCCGTGATCTGCAAATTGCGCACCCGGAAAAATCCGGTGCTGAAAAGCAGGCGCTGCACTTTGGCGATGACTATCTTTTTGGCCTCGGCCTCGCCCAGCAGCGGCTCCGAGCAGTTGCGCGTCTCCAGATAAGTCACTTCGCGCTCGCCCGGCAGTTGCTCGAAGTGATAAAGGTCGAGCGACCCGTTCACCGCGTCCAGCCCGAATATGCGCTGGTCGCGTTTGCCGCCATTCAGGATTTCGACCTGGAAGAGCTGGAAGGGAATGTAGAAGTCCGCCACCGAACGCAGCGGACCGAATGCGGTTTCGCGAAGGAAGTCGAACATGCCGGAAGAAAACTGCTCCATCGCTTCTTCGCGGGTGACGTTGGGTCTCAGGCTGCGGATGCGGGCCATTCGGGTTGCCGAAGCAAATGCCGGAAACCAACTACCGGAAATGGAACCAGAGTCCGACCACGGTTGCGATCAGCGCCAGGCTGAAAATCACATTGAGCCGGTGCTCGGCCGCCGTCTCCGCCGCAGGTTTGTGGTCCAGGGCGCGCACCGGTGTGACATCCATCTTGTCGTCGACCGTGGCGAAGGTCAGGCCGGCCAGCTTTTTGCGTTCCGGCGCCGGCGTCACCAGGCTCACGCCGATCAGCACCACGCAGCAGATCACGAACATCAGGATCGAGTAGTGCAGAAAATTCATGTCCACCAGACCGCGCAGGAACGCCTGGTCGAAGGCATGGCCGCCGGCGGCGCGATCCATCAGTTCCAGGATGAAGCGGGCCGCACCCATCACGAAGCCGGTCAGCAGTGAAGTGATCGCGCCCTGCGCGTTCAGTCGCGGCCACAGAATTCCCAGGATGAAGCAGGCCGTGATCGGCGGGCTGATGTAGCCCTGCACGCTCTGCAGATAAATGTAGAGCTGGCTGCTGATCAGGTGAATGAACGGCACCCAGGCCAGTCCCAGCACCACCATCACTCCGGTCATCACGCGTCCGAAGCCCACCAGCTGGCGCTCGGTCGCGTCCGGCTTGATCTTCTTATAGAAGTCGAGCGTGACCAGGGTCGAAGCCGAGTTGAAGACCGAACTCATCGCTCCCATCAGCGCCGCCAGCAGCGCCGCGATCATCACGCCGACCAGGCCTGTAGGAAGAAGATTGATGATGAGCGTGGGATAGGCGATGTCGCCGTTCAGCACTTCGCCGTGCGGGCCCGAACTTGAACAGGTCGCGGTAGAGAGCGACGGCGATCAGGCCGGGCAGCACCAGCATGAACACGGGCAGGATCTTGAGAAAGCCGGCGAAGATGGTGGCGGCTTTGGCGTGTCCTTCATCCTTGGCGGAGAGCACGCGCTGCACGATCACCTGGTCGGTGCACCAATACCAGATGCCGAGAATGGGCGCGCCGAAGAAAATGCCGGTCCAGGGGAAGTCGGGATCGCTCATGGGCTTGACCATGTGGAAGTAGCTGGCGGGCAGGGCGGCGCGCAGGCCTTCGAACCCGCCCACCCGATGCATTCCGATCACGGTCAGGATGACCGCGCCGAAAATCAGGATCAGGGTCTGCACCAGGTCGGTATAAATGACCGCGGCCAGACCTCCGGCGATGGTGTAAATACCGGTGGCGATCACCAGGATGACCGCCGCCGTCAGCGGACTCCAGCCCACCACGCGCTCCAGCACAATCGCGGCGGCGTAGAGGTGGACGGAAATCTTGGTGAAGACGTAGGCCAGAATCGAAATTCCCGCCAGGTACACGGCGCACGACCGGCTGAAGCGCCGCTCCAGAAATTCCGGCATGGTGAAGACATTGGAGCGCAGATAGAACGGAACGAACACCCAGCCCAGAACCAGCAGGATCAGGCAGGCCAGCCATTCGAAGGAGCCGACGGCCAGTCCGGAACTGGCGCCGCGAGCCGGCCAGACCGATGAAATGCTCGGTGGAAATGTTCGAAACGAACAGCGACGCGCCGATGGCGAACCAGCCCACGTTGCGGCTAGCCAGGAAATAGTCGGCCGAAGTGCGTTCCTTGCGGGCAAAGTAGAAGCCGATGGCGAAAATGACCACGAAGTACACCGCAATGATCGCGATGTCGATACCAGTGAGGGACTTGTGCGTGAGATGCGCTATCGTCTCGCCCATACTCCTCCGTTCGCCGCGCCTGGGTCCGGGAACCGCCCGCCATGCTAGTGCATTCAGCCTACCCAGGCAACCGTGAAGCTAGGAACGGTAACGATTTGTGTGGTCGCGGGCGACTCGCCCGCGGCTTTTGCTTTGACGTAGTCTTGAGGCCTTCGCGGGCGAGTCGCCCGCGACCACACGAAAAAATATTGCCACTTGCAGTCGACAGTCTGTCGATTTTGTATCGTCTCGTTCGACGTATGTGTAGAAGGAGAGCAACAGGCAATGGAGTTGATTGCGGAACTTTTTCGTCCTCCGGCCCGTAACCGTGGAAGCCTCTCGAACGTTCTACTTATGTGGGAGGGCCGGGCTTACGATTTTTGAGGGGCGATTGGTTGCCGAGGCCCGAGTTTTTCGTCTATCCTGATGGGGCCCGGGTGCCGGCCTGTCTGCACCTGTCCTCTCCTGGAGTTCACAAGTATGACCCTAACCCGATTTGTCACCAAAAACGCGTTCCGCAACAAGCGCCGCAGCATCCTGACCGTTCTCAGCATCGGCGGTTCGCTGTTGCTGCTCACATTTCTGATCACCATCTGGCGCAGTTTTTATGACAACAAGCCGAGCGAACAATCGGCGCAGCGCCTGATCGTCCGCCACAAGGTGTCGCTGGTGTTCAATTTGCCCAGCTACTACAAGCAGAAGATCCAGGCGATCCCCGGCGTGAAGGAAGTGGTGAATCAGCAATGGTTTGGCGGGCAATATAAGGACGACAAGCCGAACAACTTCTTCGCCCAGTTCGGCACCGATCCCCAGGAGCTCATGAAGGTGTACCCGGAGTTCAAGATCCCCGCCGACCAACTGGAAGCCTGGCAGCATGATCGGGCTGGGGCCATCGTGGATGTAGGTTTGGCCAACAAGTTTGGCTGGAAGGTCGGCGACCGACTGAATATCACGGGCAAGATTTTCCCGGTCAATCTGGAGTTGACCATCCGCGGAATCTTTACCCCGCCGGACCCGACCCAGTCGATCTACTTCAACAAGGACTATATTGACGAAGGCTTTCCTAAACTCAAGGGGAGTGAAGGCTTCTACGCGGTCCTGGCCGATTCCCCCGCCTCCGTCACCCGGGTGGCGCAGGCCATTGACGAGACCTTCCGCAACGCCGACCGCCCCACCAAGACCGAGACCGAACACGCCTTCCAGTTGGGCTTCATCGGTATGCTGGGCAACATCAAGGCCTTCATTATGAGCATTTGCCTGGCGGTGGTCTTTACCATCCTGCTGGTATCGGCGAACACCATGGCAATGTCGATTCGAGAGCGTACCCGCGAAGTTGCGGTATTGAAGACGCTGGGTTTTACCCGTAACAGCATTCTGGGATTGTTCGTGGGCGAGGCGGTTTCGCTCTCCCTGATCGGAGGGCTGGTGGGATCGATGCTGTGCTACTTCATCGTGACCGGGATGGCCAGCCAGGGCGGAATGTTCACCGGGATGAAGGTAACTCCGATCACCATCCTGGTATCGCTGCTGATTGCCGCGGTGGTGGGCTTCGCCAGTTCCTTTATACCTTCCTATCACGCGGCCAAGGTCAACATTGTGGATGGCCTGCGGCACATTGGGTGACGCGCATTAAAGCATTAACCACCAAGGACACGGCATTGCATGAAGGAAATCCTGACCCGACGGCTTGAAGGACAAGTAAATGGCAATTCCTCTTAGTTACAACGTTCGGAATCTGCGGCTGCGTAAGAGCCTTACCATCATGACCGCTCTTGGCATCGCACTCACGGTGGCGACGGCGGTGTTCATCATGGCGCTTCTGGCCGGCCTGGGCCGCGCTTTTGCCACCACCGGCGATCCCCTGAATGTGCTGATGCTGCGCAAAGGCTCGGACTCGGAGCTGGCCGCGGGCGGTGTGTCGCGTGACGCCATGCAGGTTCTGAAAGACTTGCCCGGTGTGGCCAAGAACAGCAAAGGCGATCCGCTGGTATCGGGCGAAGACATCCTGGTCGTCGTGCTTCCGCGCAAAGGAGGAACGGGAGAGACTAACGTGACCACGCGCTTCCTGTCTCCGGTCGGAATTGAAATGCGGCCAGAGATAAAGATCCTGGCGGGACGCTGGTTTACTCCCGGGCAGCGTGAAGTGGTGGTCAGCAGTTCGATCAACAAGCGCTTTGAGCACGCGAACATCGGAGACTCAGTACACATCGGAAAAGGCGAATGGCCGATCGTGGGGATCTTCGACGGCAGCGGCACCGCGCATGATTCCGAAATCTGGGGCGACATCAATCAGCTGGTCACTGACTTCGAGCGCTCCGTGTACTCTTCGGTGCTGGTGCGGGCGACCGATCCGGTCGCGGCCCAGGCGCTCAAAAATCGGGCCAATGACGATCAGCGGCTGGAGCTCAATGGACTGATCGAGCCCGACTACTACGCTTCGCAAACCAAGTCGGGCGGTCCCATCAAAATTGTGGGCTGGATCGTGGCCTTCATCATGGCCGTAGGCTCCTGCTTCGCCGCCGCCAACACCATGTACGCGGCAGTGGCGTATCGCGGACGCGAGATTGCGACCCTGCGGGTGATCGGGTTTTCGCGTCCCAGCATTCTGACTTCGTTCATGCTGGAGTCGCTGCTGCTGTCGTTGCTGGGAGCGACGCTTGGAATCATTCTCGATGTTGCCGTTCAACGGCATGACCACGGGGACGCAGAATCAGGTGACGTTCAGCGAGGTCGTGTTCAGCCTGCAGATGACGCCGGCCGTGGTTCTGAGCGCGGTGATATTCGCGCTGATCATGGGAGTGGTGGGCGGTTTCGCGCCCGCCTGGCATGCTTCGCGGCGGGACATACTGAGCGCCTGCGGGACGGCGATGAGCGTACGACGCCGGCACCGGCGCTACGTCGAAAGGAATTTGCATCAGCGAAAAGATGCCGATCATCTCTAACTGTCTATGCCGATTGACGCAAAACACGAAGACTTGCGCAGCCTGAGAATCGATCGCACGGCGCGCACCGGCGGCGAAGGCGAGCCTCCGGTCTGGGCCAGCCGCTACATCCTTATTGGGATCGCGGTGCTGGTGCTGCTGGGTATTGGTCGCGATGTCCTACCGCCTGTTCTCGAACGACGCTCCCGAAGTGGAAGTGGTCCGGGCATCGGCGCAGAGCAGCGATGTGGGCGGGGTCGTGCTTTCCGCCAGCGGCTACATTGTGGCTCACCACAAGATCAACCTGAATTCCAAGGTGACCGGCCGGGTGAAGTGGATCGGCGTGGAAAAGGGAGACAAGGTCAAGGAAGGCCAGGTTCTGGTTCGCCTCGAAGACGATGAATTCCGCGCCCAGTACGACCAGGCCAAGGGCGCTGCCGAGAACGCCCGGGCGTATCTGGAAGAACTGCAGAACGGATCTCGTCCCGAGGAAATTCAGCAGGCCCAGCACAATCTCGACGAAGCCCGAGCCACCCTGGTCAATGACAAGATCACGCTCGATCGCACTCGCGGCCTGGTCACCGAAGGCGTGCTTGTCGAAGCAGGCGCTCGATGATGCCACCGCCAAGTTTGAATCTGACCAGCAGCGGGTAAATTCGCTGGACAAGGGTTTCCAGCTGGCGAAGATCGGTCCGCGGCAGGAAGAGATCGCCCGCGCCCGCGGCGCCCTGCAACAGGCCCAGGGTCAGGCCGACTACGCCAAGTCTTTGCTCGATGCGACGGTGATTCGCGCCCCGGTGACCGGAACCATTCTCGAGCGTGCCGCGGAAAAGGGAGAACTCGTGACCTCGGGATTCGCCAGCACGGCCGAGGGCGGTCCGCAGGGCCTGGTAGTGTCGCTCGCCGATCTCAACGACCTGCAGGTGGAACTCGACATCGCGCAGGACGATTTTGCCCGGCTCAGCCCCAAGCAAAAAGGGGTAGTCACGACCGACGCTTTCCCTGATCGCAAGTACGACGGCGTGATCGCCGAGATGTCTCCCCAGGCCAACCGGGCCAAGGCCACGGTGCAGGTGAAAGTGCAAATCCTTACCCCGGACTCGTACCTCCGGCCGGACATGAACGCCAACGTCAAGTTTCTGGCGGACGAAAACAAACCTGCGAGCTTCACAACCGCAGGGTGTTTTCGTACCCACTCCCGCGATTCGCGATCGCGATGGCAAGAAATTCGTCTTCCTGTCGTTCGACGGCAAGGCCACGGCGCGGGAAGTGAAAATCCTGTCGCAACGCAGCGGCGGCGTGCTGGTGCAGGGGCTCAACGGCGGCGAAGATGTCATCACCTCCGGCCCGGCAGATTTGAAAGACGGCGACAAAATCAAGATTAAGGGACAATCATGAGCGCAGCGACGACCATTCCGCATACCGCCACGCAAACCAAGGTAGTTCAGGCCCGCAACGTCAGCAAAGTTTTCAAGCGCGACGCCTTCGAGGTCAAAGCGCTGGACGACGTTTCCATCGAAATCGGCGGCGGCGAGTTTCTGGCCCTGATGGGTCCGTCGGGTTCCGGCAAGACGACTCTGCTGAACATGATCGCCGCCATCGACCGGCCAACCGCCGGCGAGCTGCTGGTGCTGGGCGAGAACATCTTCCGCTTCAGCGATTCGCAGTCGGCGCGACTGGCGCAACGAGCACATCGGCTACGTCTTTCAGACTTTCAATCTGATACCGGTGCTCACCGCGTTTGAAAACGTCGAACTGCCGCTGCTGCTGACCAAGCTCTCGGCCCAACAGCGGCGCGACCACGTGATGACCGCCCTGAAACTGGTCGGCCTGGAGGAACGCGTCGGCCATCTGCCCAAGCAGCTCTCCGGCGGACAGGAACAGCGCGTGGCCATTGCGCGCGCCATCGTCAGCGATCCGACGTCTGCTGCTGGCCGATGAACCCACCGGCGATCTGGACAGCCACTCCGCCACCGAAGTGCTGGAAATCCTGAAGCGCCTGAACGAAGACTTTCACAAGACCATCGTGATGGTGACGCACGATCCCCACGCGGCGTCCTACGCGCACGTGACCCGGCACCTGGAAAAGGGCATGCTGCTGCCCGGGTAACAAACCGTGTGGGGGCAGAGCGCAGTTCGGCTAGGTTTGCCCTAAGCAGCAATCAAATGGGTTCGGGAAGGGCACGACTTCAGTCGTGCCGACGACGCTCGGCATGGCGGCTTCAGCCGCTGGCGTTTGCTTAAACTTCGAGTTGCCCACGGCCTCGCGCGGTCGAGAACGCCCGCGCCACACTTCTTACAGGTTGGAAATTCGGAAACTGCCGCGCGCGGGAGCGAAGCCGCTGTCGGCTGGATCTGCGACCCACTGCCAGGCCCTGCGGCCGTTCTCGCGCACCACTGTTCGGGCTTCGCCGTATTCCACCAGCCGGTTGAGCACCGTGGTGACGGAAGCCAGCGGATCCTTGTGGCGGAGCAAGACCGGCGGAATTCGCTGCTGAATATGTTCGCACACCTCGCGAGCGCCCAGCGGACGCGCCGCTTCCATCAACACCATGCGGCAGGCTTTGGTGAAGCCGGGCTGGCGGCCGCCGCTCTTGCGGTCCACCAGTTCCAGCAGTTCTTCGCTTAGGACTTCATCGCCGAAAAGATTGGCCAGTCCGACGATGGTTTGCTTCACCGTCCCGATGCGCTTCATCACATCGGCGCGCTGGCGCATCAAGCTGGCGCAACTCTTCGTGCGCCGCCTTCACCACTTCCTGCACGTGAGGATCTGAGCTGCCGGGAAGATTCTTGGTTCCCGCGCCTGCCGTTGCTACGCCCGATGTCACTACGCCCGATGTCCATGACCCACCTTCCGGAGTCCACGACCGGCTGCCCTGCATGCCGCGCGCGCCCAGCTACACCATCCCTTGAGCCTCAAGTACGCAATTACCTCGAGCTCAGTTCCTTGTTCTTTTGTTTTCTTTTTATTTAGCCGCTTTTAGTCACCGCCTGGATAGGTGCACACGGGCAATCGTGTTCTGCTGCCTTAGACGCGGGTACCCGGCAAAGGTTAAGGCGAAGAAATGTAAAATGTGGAGCAAGTCGATGCCCGCATCTGATTCGTGACCATGGTCGTAGAAGCGACGCTCACTGGATCGGTTGGTTCCAGCCGTGCGGATTTTCATATTTTCTAATTACGAATTCCCTTCCAAATTTGGGACAGCATGCGTAATCGAGCCTCGGCGCAGATTCTTCGCTTGGTAAAGAGACGCGACGGTGAGTCATTACCCCGTGCAAAAACCGGTAGTAAACCGGGCCAAGGGGGTGCCGTTGTTCCTTCTTGACAAAACCGAAACAACTGATAAAGTTCGACTTAATCGTCCGAATTTTTGAAAACTCTCCAGGTGCTGACGCATGAAGAACGTTTACGAGGTTCTGAGACAGAAAGAGCTTGAGCTGTCCCGGCTGGAAAAAGAAGTGGAGGCGTTGCGCGTAGCCGCCCCGCTGCTTTCCGAGGACAAGGAAGCTGGCAATGACAACAAGCCGACTTTGGCCTCGGCGACCGTGGCCCAGCAACCCATTCGAATTCCGCAGCCGACGGTCAATGCCGCTCCCCAAGCCGCCCGCGCCGCCGGGTGGGAAGACACCGCCAAACGCTGGCCCTAGCCGAGTCGTTGGCGCTGAGACCTGCCGCAGAATGGCAGGCGAGGAATCAACTGGCCCGGAGTCTTACTCCGGGCTATAGCTTTCTTGGAGCGAATGCGGGTGGAGCACGTAAGCGCGGGCGCCAGCCGCCGCGTCGGATCATCGGTCGCCGGCTTGACGTCTTCTGCTTGGCCGACCGAGCTAGTGCAAGCTGCCGCGAGTCAAATATGAGCGCTTCGGGACACCCTTTATCGGGCTTCAGCGGAGTCCGTCGCCGCATTCCTCGTTATTCGGTGGCCATTCCCGTCGATATCACGGTGCTGCGTTCGGGAGCGCCAGCCAGCATTCCCGGGCGTTCTCTCGATCTCGGCGAAGGCGGCGTGGCCGCGGTGTTGGCGGCCGAGCTTCAACTGGGCGAGTGGGTCGCGGTTGAGTTCCGTGTTGCCGAACGCCGGTCCAGGCGCTGCAGACCAAAGCGGTAGTCCGGCACCACAACCAGCTTCGTTGCGGCTTCGAGTTTCTGGGACTGTCGGGAGATCAGCGATCCATGATCCGGCGCTGGGCGGGAAACAGCCAGCCTCTGCCCACCCGCGAGCCCCCGACTCAGCGCCACGCCTCCCGCGCCCGCTTCGACCGCTGTCGCCGACGAAGATGCACAGCGTCGCGCTGTCCCGCGCCCGTGGCGGCCATCGGCGACGCGGCGGCAGCCGGCGCCGGCCAGCAATCGCGCGCTCGAGCGCCTGCTGCGGCTGACCGTGGTGTTGCTGCTGGTGGTTGGAGGCTGGGCCGCATGGCAATGGCATCGCGGATGGCAGCAACTGGAATCGCGCACGGCAAGAAAAGACGTGCACGCGCAGCCGCCGTCGGCCAAGGTTCCCGCCGAAGTGATGGAGCGGCTGCTGATCCGCAGAGTGGATCCGGTCTATCCGGAAGCGCGCGCGCCGGGCCAATCTTCAGGGCACCGTGGTGCTCGACGCGGTGATTGCGGCCGACGGCACGGTGGTGAACCTTCATCCGGTCAGCGGCCCCGATGTCGCTGGTCGATGCCGCCATGGACGCGGCCCGCTGGTGGCGCTTCCGCCCCTATCGTGTCCGGGGCGAACCGGCGACGGTTGAGACCACGCTGTCGATTGAATTCCGTTTGTAAGAACCCGCAATGCGCGTGAAAACAGCCCTGTCATCCTGAGCGGAGTTTGCGTTTCGCTTGCGAAACGCAATGCGGAGTCGAAGGACCCCTATCATCTTGACGGGTGTGGACAGAGCGACCCAGTTTCGCGAAAGTACGCTTATAGGGCCTTCGACTGCGTGGCGGCTTCGCTTGCGAAGCGCCCTGCGCTCAGGATGACAAGTTGCGCCCCTCGCCTCTTCGTGCTTTGCTTCCTCAGCCCGTCATCTGCGACACTGACTTCGATCCAACAGACGGCTCACCATGGGCAGAATCCACGTTCTTTCCGAAAACGTCGCCAACAAGATCGCCGCCGGCGAAGTGGTGGAGCGTCCGGCCTCGGTGGTCAAGGAACTGCTCGAAAATTCGCTCGATGCCGGGCGCAACCCGCATCCGGATTCAGGTTGAGGCCGGCGGCAAGAAGCTCATCCAGATCACCGACAACGGCTGCGGCATGGTGCGCGATGACGCCCTGCTGGCCTTCGAGCGCCACGCCACCTCGAAAATCAAGAATGCCGAAGACCTGCTCAGCGTGGCCACGCTGGGTTTTCGCGGAGAGGCCTTGCCCTCGATCGCCTCCGTCTCCCGCCTGCGCCTGGAAACGCGCGCGCCCGACGAAGCTTCGGGAACGGTGGTCGAAATCAACGGCGGCAAGATCTTCAAAGTGGAAGAAGCCGGCCTGCCGGCGGGAACTTCGATCACCGTCCGCGACCTCTTCTTTAATATTCCGGCGCGAAAGAAATTTCTCAAGGCCGAATCCACCGAGCTTTCCCACATCGCATCGCTGGTCACCCACTACGCGCTGGCCCATCCCGACAAGCATTTCGAACTGCACTCCGCCACCAACGCCATGCTGGTCGCGCCGCCGGTCGCGGGATACAGCGAGCGCGTCTACCAGGTCTTCGGCAAGGAAGTTCTCGACCAACTGATTCCGGTCGCCGCCGTGCAACCGCTGGAACGCATCGGCCTGCCCCAACCTCCGCCCTGGCGCCGCAAAGAAGAAGACCAGGGTGGCGCGGGCGCCCCCGCCCGCGAACAGCCGAAGGAGACGAAACCGATGCTGAAGAAGAATCGCCATCCTTCGGCGAATTCCGGGTGCACGGTTTCGTCTCCAAGCCCGAAATCCAGAAGCTGAATCGCAACTCGATCTACGTCTTCGTCAACGGACGCCTGATCCGCGACCGCCTCATCCAGCACGCCATCATCGAGGCCTACCGCAACATCCTGCCGCCGACGGTTTTCCCCGTGGTGCTGCTGTTTCTCGACCTTGCCGACCGGCGAAGTGGACGTCAATGTGCATCCCTCGAAAACCGAAGTCCGCTTTCGCCAGCAGAGCGTGATGCACGATTTCGTGCGCGACTCGGTCCGCGCCGCGCTGATGAAGGCGCGTCCGGTGCCGCAGTTCGCGGTAGAAATCAGCGCCCATCCCACCGCCAGCCCGTCGCTGGACGGCGCTCGCCCAGCCGGCCCAGGCGGCGCTTCGCCCGACGCCGCAGCCGGGCGTTCGCTCTACACTCCAGCGGTTTCGCAGCCATTCAGCCTGCAAGCCCCGGTCCCGCCGCCGGTCAACGAACGCTTCCAGTTCGGAGAAGGAATTTCGGTCGAAGGCAACGCTGCCCTGTCCCTGGTTCGCGCTCCGAACCGTGCCCATTCCGATGCGACGACAGTTGCGCTCCGCCCATTCCTGACGACGGGACAGGGGAAGCTTCCGGCGATCTGGCTCCGGCGCTGGCCTCGCTCAAACCGCTGGGCCAGATTCGCGACTCCTTCATCCTGGCGGTGAATCCCGAAGGCCTGTGGATCGTCGACCAGCACGTGGCCCACGAACGCGTGCTGTTCGAAAAAATCCTGAAACAGCGGGCGGCGCAGAAAGTCGAAAGCCAGCGCCTGCTGATGCCGCTGGTGATCGAACTCACGCCGGCGCAGCAAGCCGTCTTCGCCGACATCTCCGACGAACTGGCCCGGAACGGATTCGAAGTCGAACCCTTTGGCGCGCGCAGCATCGCGGTCAAGATCGCTCCCGCCGGAGTCGACGCTTCCGCAGTCGAGCACATGCTGCACGAACTGCTCGACCAGTTCTCCCGCGAAGAGCAGGCCCTGAATCTGGACAAGATTCGGGCGCGCATCGCCGCCTCCATCGCCTGTCACGCCGCCATCAAGGTCAACATGCCGCTCGAGCAAAACAAAATGGAATGGCTGCTGGCGGAGCTGGCCAAGACCGACTGTCCCATGACCTGTCCGCACGGAAGGCCGGTAGTTCTGCGATACTCGATGAAGGACATTCAGAAGGCGTTTAAGAGAATCTGAGAATAGCTCAGCTCTTAGCTATCTAGCTTCTAGCGACTCGTTTCCGCAAATCGCTCTGACCAAGCCGAGAATTTGAAGCTGTCGGTAACAAGCTAGAAGGCTAAGAGCTAATAGCTAAAAGCTGCTTTTATGACTGACACACGAACTCGATCAACTTCGGCGCGAGAAGTGGCGCCTGAACGGCGCCGCCGTGCGCACGCTTGACGATGCCCGCCGCTTCATCGAGTCGGTCGGATTCTGCCTGATGTATCCCATGCGCAAGCCGCTGCTGGCTCCCACCTTCATCGGCGCATGGACGGGATCGGACAAGCATCTGCCCATGCAGCAGCATGCTTACGCCGATCCGCGGGCGCGCGAGGCGACCGAAGTCATGGTGCGCCTGCTGCGCAATCACGACGCCTATGAAGCCAACCAGTTCGAAGAGAACAACGCCTTCCTGGTGGCGGGTTCGATCTTTCCTTATTTCTACGCCCTGGTGGGAGAGCGCAATCCCAAGCAGGCGCCGCAGCCCAAGCCGCGCTCGGAATATTCTCCGCTGGCCTGCGACGCCTTCGAACTGATCCGCCGCGCCGGTCCGATCTCGAAGCAGAAGATGCGCGAAGACCTGGGCGGAAGCATTTCGTTCGTCGCTCTCGACCACGCGCTGGGCGAACTCTGGTCGAAGCTGCGCATCACCCGCGTGGATTACAAGCCGGAAGAAGGCGCGTCCTGGGACGTGCTCTACCGCTGGGCGCCGGACGCGGTCCGCGAAGGCATCGGCCTGTCGGTGGGCGAAGCGCTTGTCGGCGCTGCTGTCGAAATATCTGGATTGCGTGATCGCCGCCGACCAGCAGGAAGTGGAATCGTTCTTCGGCAATTTTGTCCCCCGCTCCCGGGTGAAGGAAGCGATCAATGCGCTGCAGGCCGCGCGCGAACTGGATTTCATTCGCGTCGGCAACCGCTCCCTGATCCAACTGGCCCAACCCAAAGCCCCCGTGATCGCCAAGGACCGCGCGGAGGCCCGGCAGTCCGCCCGTGCGAGCAAGACCGCTAGGCCCGAAAAAATCTGGCCACGGATTTCACGCGATCTTCACGGATCAGATCGGAAAGAAAAAAATCCGTGTGATCCGTGCGCATCCGTGGCCATTGTTTCCTGGACTTACCGTTTCATTGTTCACACGTCTACGTACAGGGTCCCTCCGGGACCATCTTTCCTCCCGTGTACAATTATTACTCCCCGGAATGACCGCAACCTCCGCACGCAAACTCATCATCGCCATCGACGGCCCTGCCGGCGCGGGCAAGAGCACGATCGCATCGCGCCTGGCGCGCAAGCTGGGCTACGTGAATCTCGAAAGCGGCGCCATGTACCGCGCCCTGGCGCTGAAAGCCATCGAATGGGATGTCTCATTCGACGACGAGCCCGCCCTGGTCAAGCTGGCGCACAACACTCGCATTCATGCTCGAACCCAGCGTGGGCGGCAATCGGGTCCTGCTCGACGGCCGCGACGTGAGCCAGCGGGTGCGCGAGCCTGACGTGACCGAAGCCGCCTCGCGCGTCTCGGTTCATCCCGGAGTGCGGCAGTGGATGGTCGCCCGGCAGCAGGAAATGGGCGCGGGCGGCGGCGTCGTCATGGAAGGCCGCGACATCGGCACCAAGGTCTTTCCCGCCGCCGACGTGAAAATCTTCCTCGATGCCGACCCGGTGGTGCGCGAACAGCGGCGCCTGCAGCAACAGAATGTCCGGGGAGCCGCGGCGCACGCCATCGCCGCGGAACTGCGCGAGCGCGACCGTCGCGATCGCACCCGGGCCACGTCCCCGCTGGTCCCAGCCAGCGACGCGCTCCTGCTTGACTCGACCCAATTGTCGGAAGACGAAGTGTTGCAGCGGGTGGAGGATCTGGTGCAAAGCAAGCTTAAGACAGTGAAGCACCCGCGCCTGCGCGCTCAGGGGTGCCGTTCTGTCACGCTCTTCCTGGCCGCCAAAGGTACACGGTGGGTCCGCGCCCGGTCGTGCCCGAGGTTGCTCAGCAACCGTATCGAAACAACGAGTTGCGCGGGTTGGCGCAGAGGGCCACTCAAGTGCAACGACTAGTCGAGTGAGCATTCTGCTCCTCTTTCAGGTCCCCTGAACTAAGTCAGTCCATCTGGAGTTCTTCCCCTCTTAGCGAATGACAACCTAAGGAGGTTGACATGTTTGCACGCAATGTTTCTTTTCGTCTGAAATCGAATATGCTCGCCGATTACACCCGCACGTTTGACAAGGACATCCTTCCCTTGCTGCGCAGGCAGAATGGATTTAAGGACGAAATTACGCTCTCCGGCTCCGACGGAATCGAAGTCACCGCCATCAGCCTGTGGGACAACAAGGCCAATGCCGACACTTACAACGCCAATACTTACCCCGAAGTGTTGAAGACCATGACAAGATTCATCGAGGGGACGCCGAAGGTTCAGAGCGGCGAAGTGGTCAACTCGACCTTCCACAAGATCGCCGCTGAAGTAGCAGCGTAAGAGTTGTAAGCCGTCGTACGAGGAGGCGGAGTTACACTTCCGCCTCCCTCTTTCTTTGGTCGTTGACCGAGCTTCCGCGCGACCGCGGAACTACTCTCGCGATGAACTTAGGCGACTCTGCGCGAGTCTGGCTTGTCCTGGTCGGAGCTTGCCGGAGTCGTGCTCTCTTCCTTCGTGTCGTTTGTGAAGGAGAGATTGGGGCTGCCGTCCCTCTCCAGCATTTTCCGCTTTCTCCACCTGCCGATGAGCGGGGCCGTCGTGCCCAGCACGATTACCAGCACGACGAACGAAACCAGGAGCGTCAGGGAACCGGCCCTGTGAGTCACCACCGGTGCAGGGGCAACGGCGTCAGGTGCGGCGGTAGCGGGAAGGGTTGCGGCCTCTGCAGCTGGGCTGGCAGCGGCAGCGGGCGTTGCGGTGTCCGCAGGGGATGGGCTGACCACTGTTTCGTCGGCCCCGGCTTTAGTTTTGGCGGCTGCGGCCTGGGCGGCTGCGACTTTGCGAGCATGGACTGAGGGTCGCGGGGCGTGAGCGGCTTCCACAGCGGGTGCGCTGACGGTTGCAGCAGCCGGAGCGGCCGGTGCAGGCGGTGGCGTAACTTCCACAGCGGGTGCAGTCGGCGCAGACGGACTGGTTGTCGCCGGCGGGGCAGTCTCTACAGCCGGTGTACTGGGAGTCGGAGTGACCGTGGCTGCAGGTGCAGCGCTGTCCGCAGGCGGGGCGCTGGCCACGGCCGCAGCCGGGTCGGCAGGCACAGGAGGTGCTGCCGCAGCCGCCGCGCTGGCAGCCGCGGGCGGAACCGTGGCCGCATCGGGTGGAATGACAGTCTCCGGCGACGGGGTAACAGTCGCGGCGGGCGCGGCCGCGGCCGCGGCACAGTGTTCAGAGATCATGGCTAGTTCGGTGACGGCAAGACTGTTACCGCGCCGCCGCACTCGACTTCTGCCCGGTTAGTTTTACGTCATGGCCGAGGTGCGCCTTCAGGTCAACACTGCTGCTGGAAATCTTGAAGAGTCTGGCCGGTGCCGTTCTCGCACAACGGTATAGGCGCCATCAGATCCGCCCAGGCAACCTTGAACACTGGCTGGGTCTGTGTTGCTGCCGGCGGCGGGAGTCTGCGTAAACCCCAGAGTCACCAGCATGGCCGATACAACCATCACTAGGAATACCCGTTTCATGGAATCCTCCTGAGATTCTCGCCTTGCGGCGGTCAGGTTTCACTTGGGATTTGATTTTGCTGTCGGTCCTTCGCGCAGAACGTTCGCGCCTTGTGCACCGGTGAACTCCGGCCTGGGAACCTGGAGCATCCAGAGTGGAACAGCACCAAGCTATCTGTTACGGAATTGACTGTCTGTGCACAACCGCTCACATTCGAATATGAAGACGGGCGTCATCGCCTGCTTCGCTCTCTCTCCTGCAATTCCCGACGTGGGACATCTTCAAAGAGATAGTTTGTCCATCACAGACAGTTCTCCGTCCCGGTGATATACCGGGCAAGTCCCCGTCTTGGTTCTGGACTCGTCCACGATTCGATTCGAGTGCAGGTGCGAGTCTATGTCGAGCTTCGGTGGTTGCTGCCGTAGGCTTGTTCTTGGTCTGCTGTTCACCGCGACAGCAATCGCTCAGGACACCGCCACCGGGGCCATCCGCGGAACTGTGGGCGACTCAGGCGGGGCGCGGATCGGCGCCTGCAGTATTGTCCTGGTCAATGCCGCTACCAATTTCCGCTATTCCACGACCAGCGATGGCTTCGGCCGCTTCGCCTTTGAGATGCTTCCGCCGGGCGATTACTCGGCGCGAGCTGAGTCGCCCGGAATGTCGCCCCAGACCTCGCCAGGCTTACATGTAGACGTAGGCGGCACCACCGAACTCGCGTTCAAGCTGGCCGTCGCCGGGAACCGGGAGACGGTTACGGTTTCCGGGGAACCGCCGTTGGTCGAAAGTCAGCCCAGCGGTCTTTCCTCTTTGATTGACCAGCGGGCCATCAATGAACTTCCACTCAACGGGCGGCGTTACACCGACCTGGCGTTGCTGACTCCCGGCGTGACGCAGGACCCTCGAGGCCTCACTTCAGGCTCGAATGGCGATCTGGCTTTTGGCGGCATCCGGGGATTTCAGTCCAGCTATCTGGTCGACGGCGGCGACAACAACAATGCGTTCTTTGGGCAGGCCCGCGGCCGCTATCGCGCGCCATACCAGTTCTCGAACGAAGTGGTGCAGGAGTTCCGCGTGTCTTCGAATACTTACGGCGCGGACCTGGGACGAGCCGGTGGCGCAGTGGTGAACGTGGTCACCAAATCCGGGACCAATCGTCTGCATGGAACGGACTTCTACTTCCTGCGCGACAGCGCCCTCTCGGCCATGCATCCCTTCATGGATTTCAAGCCTCACGATCAACAGCAGCAGTTCGGATTTACCCTGGGCGGCCCGGTGCGGCGCAACCGGGCATTTTTCTTTGGCGGCTTCGATCAGCATATCTTTCACATCCCCGCAGTGGTGCGATTTCTCAACGGAAGCTCGGTGGTGGTTCCGCAACCGGGTGCCGGACCTGAGACTCCGGGCGACTATGAAGCCAGCGATCAGGCGCTGGTGTTCGCCACCGCGGCGCAACTCTCGAAGCAGGCCGGCACGTTCCCGTCATCCATGCTGGGCAACGCCGGCTTCTTCAAACTGGACTTCGTGCTCAACCAGCACAACAACCTCTCGCTGCGTGTGAACACCTCGCGTTACTACGGGCACGACAACGTTTTTCTCGATCCCGCCAGCCCGCTGACCACTTACGGGATAAGCGACAACGGTGAAGAACATGTCTCCACGGAAACCGGATCCCTGGCGCTCACCAGCAATCTCTCATTTCGGATGGTGAGCCGCTTCCGCGCCCAGTTTTCGCGCGACCTGCAGGCTTCAACCGCCAACAGCACAGACCCCCTGAGCAAAATTTCGGACATCATCAACGGCTTCGGGCGCTCCTCCATTCTTCCCCGCCAGACCCGCGAGCATCGCCTGCACCTGGCCGAAACCTGGAGCGTCGAAGGAAAAAGAAACTCCTGGAAGTTCGGCGGCGACGTGCTGCTGACCTGGATCTACAACTTCTTTCCGTCATTAAGTGGCGGAGAGTATATCTTCGATCCCATCAAGGTAAACCCGTTTACTTTTGAGCCGCAGGAATCCGGCCTGGACCTTACTCCGTTGCGGGCCTACGCGCATGAGGTGCCGCACTACTACCTGCAGAGTTTCGGGCCTGCGGCCACGCATCCCGACACCAACGAATATGCGGGGTTCATACAAGATACGATTCGCGTCTCCGATCACTTCGCTCTGAGCCTGGGCGCGCGTTATGACCTGCAAACTTTTACCACTAAAGAACTGCAGTCCAATCCGCTGTGGCCGGACGCGGGGCGCGTTCCCTACAACACCGGCAACGTTGGGCCGCGCGTGGGCCTGGCCTACTCGGTTGGAAAGGAGCGGCCTCTGGTGATTCGCGCCGGATTTGGACTCTTCTACACGCGCATTCCGCAGATCTACACTTCCGCGATTCAAAGCGAGAACGGATTGGCGGGAAATTTCCTGTTTCTCAATAACGGCAATTTCTTTGATCACCAGGCATTTCCCCAGTATCCCAACCCGTTGGTGAACTGTCCGGTGACCGCCACCGATTGCCAGCTGCCGCCGGGTTTGGCGCAGCTTGGGCAGGCTGATGTTTCGGCTTTCTCGCACAATTTCAAAACTCCCCGAGTGGAACAGGCCAGTCTCAACCTCGAACGCGAAGTCGCGCATCGCTTGTCGGTGGGCGTTTCGTACATGTATGTACACGGCGTGGACTTGATCCGGGCCCGTGATGTTAATCTGCCGCCTCCCGTCAACGTGTCCTATCCGGTGTACGATGCCTCGGGAACAAATTTTCTGGGGACGTACGACAACGTCGATTCCTTTTCGACGATTCAATCCACCCAAAGCCTGACCTGCCCATTTCCGCCTTGCATCAATCCGTTGGCGCGTCCTATTCCTCAGCTTGGATCCATCGATGTCTTCGAGAGTGCGGCCTCGAGCGTGTATCACGGCGCTACGCTCTCGATTCGCCGCCGTATGACCAGCGGAGTTTATTTCATGCTGTCGTACACTTTCGCGCACGCGATCGACGACGGACAGGACGCACTGGTAGCAGGGCAGCCGGCCGTGGTACAGAACTCGTACGCGCCCAACGCAGAGAAAGGGTCCAGCGTCACCGATCAGCGACAGCGCTTCGTGCTTTCCTGCGTGGTGGCGCCCCGGCCTTTTCATCGCGACCATGAGTGGCTGGGAATGTTTTTTAATAATTGGAAGGCCTCCGGCGTAGTTACTGTGGGTAGCGGCAGGCCGGTAAGCGCAACCGTGACCGGCGACGCCAATCAGGACGGCAATAACACCAACGACCGCTTGCCCGGAGTGTCTCGCGACTCACTGCTCGGCCCCGACTACGCCACCACCGACCTGCGGCTTACTCGCCGTCTTTATGCCGGCGACCGGGTGAAGTTGGAGCTCATGGCTGAGTCCTTCAACCTGCTCAACCGCGATAATAAGCGCTTACAGATCACCCAGGATGGTTTCATCAGCAACTCGGCTCAGTTCGTCCAAACCACTAACACTACTGGAATCAATATCTTTCCCGCACAATACCGGGTGCCGTCCAGTTTTCTTCAAGCCACCGACGCGTACGCGCCGCGACAGATCCAGTTGGCGCTAAAGCTCATTTTTTAGGCGTAAACGCTTCCGTGAATAGCTCCTATAGGCATTTTCTCTGCGCGAAACTGCCACATACCCCTTGACTTGCCGAGGGAACCTTGCGATAACTAAGCCCGTCCAAACGGGACCGGTTTGGGGGTGTAGTTCAGTTGGCAGAAGTAAGGCTTCAAGAGGGCGAGTCCCTCGAAAATGCATTGCGTCGCTTTAAACGCAAGGTGCAACAGGAAGACATCATTAAGGAGGTCAAGCGTCACTCCTTTTACCTGAAGCCGGGCGAGAAGAAGCGCGTGAAAGAAGCACTGGCCCGTAAGCGCAGCCGCAAGAAAGCGCGTAAAGAACAGGACTAAGTCATTGGGCTGCCACGCCAAGTGGTGGCCCATTTCCTTGCTCGCAGGAAGTTGTAAAGATTTTAAAAGAAGTGGTCCATGTCGAGTTTGACATGGTGGGCCGAGTCCAGGGTATATGTTCCAGGGCGTTCGCTTGAGGGGGCAACGATCCTGGGTCCAAGCGGTGAAGTAGTTCGTCTGCGTGGTCTCAGGACTAGGCTGAAGGGAGCATCTCTCAATGGAATTTCAGGACAAGGTGTTGAAGTGCATCGACTGCGGCGCCGATTTTATCTTCACCGCGGGCGAACAACTGTTCTTTCACGACAAGCAGTTCAAAAACGAACCCAAACGCTGCAAGGCTTGCAAGACCAAACGAGTGTCCGTGTTGGGGGCCGCGCCTTCGGGGCAGGGCAACAGCTTCGCCAAAGTGGAAACGCGCACCACGTGCTCGGAGTGCGGCAAAGAAACCACGGTGCCTTTCAAGCCAACCCAGGGACGTCCGGTATTCTGCCGGGAATGTTTTCAGCAGAAGCGGCAACCGGCCTCGGCTTGATTTTGAACTAGAACCCAGTAAGCGATTCCAGAGTCGCGGCTAGCTCACCCTTTCCCCCGCTTCCCGATTCCAAGGCGAATCTCGTCTGCCCGTGGCCACGAACGCGGGGCGGAAAAAGCGGTTCCTTGCCCTCCCGGCGTCGAAGCGGTACCCGATGCTGCGTTAGTATGGATCAGGAGCAACTTCCTTTCCGCGGATTTACGCGGACAAGCGCGGATTCAAACAAACAAAAAATCCGCGACCATCCCGGTGAATCCGCGGAAAGGAAGCAACTGGCGACTGGCGCGGGTAAAACGTGGCAACTTTCTACGTGACAAATTTCGGCTGCCGGGCCACCCAGGCCGACGGAGCCGCCATCGAACGCCAACTCCAGGAACGTGGCCTGGAGCGCGCCCAAGACTCCGCAAAGGCCGGGCTGGTTGTTTTAAACACCTGCACCGTGACTGCCGCGGCTGACCAGGACGCCCGGGCCGCCATCCGCCGCATTCATCGCAAAAATCCTGACGCGCAAATCGTGGTCACCGGCTGCTATGCGCAACGCGCTCCTGAGGAGATTGCCGCTCTTCCCGGCGTCACGCAGGTGATCGGCAATTCGCACAAGCAGTTGCTGGCAGAACTGGCGTGCGGCGCACCGCAGACGCCGGGCCTCGGACATCAGACCTCGGACGTCGGCCTTCAGACCTTAGACCTCGGACGTCGGCCTTTCGATCTCGACTCTGAGATGGGTTCGAAAGGTTTCGTCCCGATCACCCAGCTCACATCTCAAGTCCGGGGTCCGACGTCCGAGGTCCGAGGTCTAAGGTCTGCTGTCCGACATTCGATTTTCGTTTCCGACATCTTCGCTCATACCGAACTTCAGGCCGCCCCGGTCTTTGATTCTGCCAGCGAGAACGCCGCCAACGAACGCACGCGTCCTAACCTGAAGGTGCAGGACGGATGCGACAATCGCTGCTCTTTTTGTGTGATCCCCTACGTACGAGGACAGAGCCGCTCGCTGCCGCTCAGCGCAATCATCCGCGAGATCGAGACGCTGGTGATGGCGGGCTATCGTGAAGTCGTAATCTCCGGCATCAACCTGGGTCGATGGGGAAGGGATTTAGCCGTCAGCTCCCAGCTTTCAGCGGACAGTAGAACCGGTCAAAGTCCAACGACAGATCGCCGGCGGCCGGTCTTTGAAGATTTGGTGCGAACCATTCTGTCCGAAACCACGCTCGAAAAACTGCGCATCAGTTCAGTCGAGCCCATGGACTGGAGCGGCGAACTGATCCGCTTAATGTCGACATCTCCGAGAATTGCCAAGCACGCGCACCTGCCCCTGCAATCCGGCAGCGACGCGGTTCTTCGACGGATGCATCGCAAGTATCGACCCTGGCATTATCGCGAGAAGATCGAAAAAATACACGACGCCATGCCGACGGCTGCCATCGGCGCCGATGTGATGGTGGGATTCCCCGGCGAGAGCGAAGCGGAATTCGAGGAGACGCGCCGTATGGTGGAAGAACTTCCTTTCACTTACCTGCACGTTTTCACTTACTCCGCGCGTCCCGGAACTCCAGCATCCAGCATGAGCCAACAGGTTCCCGTGCACGTGGCCCGCGAGCGCAGTCGCGTGCTGCGCGAACTCATCGCGGAAAAGAAGTTGGCTTTCTTGAGGAGATTTATCGGCAGGCAGGTTGAACTCATCACCCTGAACGTTACCGGTGGCGATGGAGAAGGGAAATATACCGAAGGTCTGACCGACAACTATCTGCCGGTCCTGCTGGAAGGAGATCACCCACCCAATCGCTGGCTTCCGGCAAGAGTCGAAGGCATTCTGGACGGAGCGCTGCTCGGAATCGCCAGTTAGGAAAGAGCACGCCGGGGTGTCTTCGTTATTGTTACTTCTTCGCGGTCAGGCGGTCCGAAATCTTGTCGTACTTGCTCTGCGGCAGGACGTGACGCGTCACCAGCTGGCCGGGATCGTCGTAAGGACGCTTGGCAATTACCTGGTCCGCCTCCGCTCCGGTTATCCCTGGCAAGCTGATCAACTGTTCTCTAGTCGCGGCGTTTATGTCGAGCGGTTTGTCACGGCTCCAACCCTCCCGAACTCCGGCCGCCACTGCTTTGGCATCAACCTTCAGTTCGGCGGTAGCGCGAGCGGTCTTCTCCTGCAACTCCTGCGGATTTTGATTCGCGGTGCAGGCGGCGAGCCCGCATAAGAGAACTATCCCGAAGACAAGAAAGTGCCAGCGAAAACGCATGTCAGTTTGCCTCGTACTTTCGATGAATTACCGCGGCCGCAGGTTGGCCGGAAAGGACAATGGAGGACGGGCGGACGCCATTCCACTGCCAGGAAAATCATCGGTGCCCGAATACTTCCTTCAGCAGGTTCGTGGTCTGCGCCGCCGGGTCCTGGCGAATCTTTCGTTCTTCCTGGCCCAGTTCGTAAAACAAACCATCCAGAGCTTTTGAGACAACGTAGTGATTGATATCCAGGTCCTGGCTCTTAGCGAAGGGAATTTCTTTTACCTGCGAGACCAGCGCATTGTACTGCTCGGTGACGCCGTTCTTGGCCATCGTCTTCTCCACGACGGGGCGGAAAGCCGCGGTGAGCTGCGGCGTGGTCTTTTCCTTGAAGTAGTCGGTGGCCGCGGTGTCGCCCCCCGAAAGAATCTTGCGCGCGTCCTCGAAGCTCATGGCGGTGATGGCGTCAATAAATATCTGGCGCGCCGCTGGAGCAGCCGCCTCCGCCGCGCGATTCATGCTCAGAACAAAACCGTCGACCTTGGGCCCATACCCCACCATCCGCAGCCCTTTTTCGAGCGTCCGCAAATTCCCGGGCATAAGAATTTTGATCTCAGGATTGCTGAAGTATCCGTTGGGACGGCCGGTCAGCTTCACCGCCTGCTCCGCGCCGATCTGCAGGGCTTGTTTCAGGCCTGACGAAATTTTGGTATCGCTCAGCGTCCCGGTCCCGAGCCCGAGGCGCCTCGCAATCTCTGCCCCTTGGGCGAAAGACATGGACGTTATCGAAAACAATGTGGCCGTCAGCAGCAGGACCCGCTTCATTTTGATTCTCCTTTGCCGACCTAAGGTATTACCCGGATAGCGCCTAAAAAAAATCCTCACAGGCTACCCGGCGCCGCATTCCGGCACCTAAGCTCCCGACGTTACACGAAATAACGTCTCGCGACTTAACTTTCTAGGAGGAGCAATCATGGGAAACGAAACTGAAAAGAACCAGAATCCGGGACAGCAGCAGAACAACCCCGGAAACCAGTTCGATCCGAACAAGAAGAGCCCGTCTCAGAGCGGGCAGGATGTTCACAACCCGCAGGATCCGAACAAGAAGAACCCCGGTCAGGACAGCGGTAAGACGGACCGCGAAGGCTCCGAGGATGTCGAAAAGCGCCGCGCATCCTGATCAGGATCGCGACTCGAGGACAGAAGCCACGGCGAACCTGCCGTGGCTTTTTCCATGCGTAGCGCGAGTTCGTGGTTGCCATGCTATACTTTTTGCTCATTTCATTTGCCCGGTTTAGCTGACGGAGGGTTGTATCGATAAACGCTTTATCCGCACAAACGAGCGCATTCGGGCGCGGGAAATCCGCGTGATTGACGATGAAGGCCAGCAGATTGGCATTTTGACTCCCTACGATGCGCTCAAGATGGCCCGCGAAAAGAACCTGGACCTGGTCGAGATTTCGCCCACTGCGACGCCTCCCGTATGCCGCATCATGGACTATGGGAAATTCCTGTACCAGCAGGAAAAGAAAGAACGCGAAGCCAAGAAGCACCAGAAGGTGATCGTAGTCAAGGAAGTGAAGTTCCGCATCAATGTGGACGACCATGACTACGAAACCAAAAAGAACCACGTGCTGCGCTTCCTCGACGAGGGAGACAAGGTCAAAGCGACGATTTTCTTCCGCGGACGGGAGATGACGCGCACCAATCTGGGACGCGAAATCCTGGAGCGCCTGATCAAGGACATCGCTGACAAGGGCATCGTGGAGTTCCGGCCGCGGCAGGAAGGCAACACGCTGCACGCCATCCTGGCACCGAAGAAAGATGCCGGGCAGAAACAACCCGCGCAATCGCAACCGGCCCCGGGCCGGGTAAACCAGGCTTGAGAAAGCAATTGGCAATTAGCACTTGGCATTTAGCTTAGGCAATTGCAGATTTGGCCAATTGCTAATTGCCAATTGCTGTACCGAGGATTTATGCCGAAACTAAAAACACATAAGGGCGCCGCCAAGCGCTTCAAGAAAACTGCCACGGGAAAGGTCAAGCGCCATCATTCTCACTTGCGCCATATGCTGACTTCCAAGAACAAGAAGCGTAAGGGCAAGTTGAGCCAGGCCGTCCTCGTCAGTGACGCGGATACGCCCAAGATCAAGCGAATGATTCCGTATTAGAAGTTTTTGTGTTGTTGTGTGGATGCGGGCGACTTGCCCGCGTACAGGGCTGCAATCACCTGAACAAGCGGCCCGGGCGTGTGAAGAGGCAACCAGACCTACAAGTCTCCTACCTCCAGCCGCCATAATTTGAAGTAAAAAAGGAGCTAACCATGCCTCGCGTAAAACGGGGAACCAAACGCCGCGCCAAGCGAAAAAGGATTCTTGATCGCGCCAGCGGCTATTTCCTCACAAAATCCAAACTATACCGCTCGGCGAAAGAAGCCGTGGAACGCGGCCTCAAGTTCGCCTACTCCGGCCGCAAACAGAAGAAGCGCCAGTACCGCTCGCTCTGGATCGTGCGCATCGGCGCCGCCGCCAAACTGAACGGAATGAGCTACAACCAGTTCATCCACGGTCTGAAAGTGGGCGGAGTGGAACTGGATCGCAAGATCCTGGCCGACCTGGCGGTGAACGATCCCGGCGCGTTTAAAAGCCTCGCCGAGCAGGCGAAGGGCGCTCTCGGCGGGGCCGCTTAAACCAGCTTCTAGCGATTAGCTCTTAGCATTTAGCTTCCAAGCGTGCAACCTCGGCTGCACCGGGCGCTGCTATCTCGCCCGGCGCCAACTGAGAACCGAGAACTCACAACTGTTCTATGTACTCCGTTCCTAAACTGAAAAGCTTCACCGCGGCCGCACTGGATAAAGCCTCCGATGGCTTGCTCGCTGCCCTTGAATATGAATCGAAGGCGGTTAAGAACGAAGAGGAGTGGAAAGCATTTCGCGATCGCTGGCTGGCTCGCAAGAGCGGAATCGTAACTCTCGTCAACGATCTCTGGTTGAAGGCGGCGCCCAAGGATGCGAAGCGCAATGCAGGTGTGCGTGTAAACGAGCTCAAGGGCCGGGTAGAACTAGAAGTCGAGAAGTCAAAGAGAAGATACGAAAAGCTTTCAATCATCAGGAATACGGTTTCGACAGTTTTCCTCGACATCACCCTCCCCGGCATTCGCCGCCATCTCGGCTCCGAGCATCCAGTAATCAAGACGATGAACGAGATCGTCTCCGTCTTCCGCAACCTGGGCTATTCGGTTCAGGAAGGACCGGTGATCGAGACCGACTACTATAACTTCGAGGCGCTGAATTTTCCGCCGAACCATCCCGCGCGCGATACCCAGGACACGTTGTTCATTGCCGGTCAGGAATCGAAGCCCCAACGTGAGCGGTTGCTGCTGCGCACCCATACTTCTCCGGTGCAGATTCGCACCATGGAGAAGATGAAGCCGCCGGTCAGGATCGTGATTCCGGGCAAAGTACACCGCAACGATCCCCCCGACGCCAGCCACTCTCCCATGTTTCATCAGGTCGAAGGGCTGGCGGTCGATACGAACATTACTTTCCGCGATTTGAAAGGAACGCTCGACCACGCCATGAAGGCGCTGTTCGGATCGAGCGTGAAGACCAGCTTCCGGCCGTCGTTCTTCCCGTTCACCGAGCCCAGCGCAGAGATGATGGTGTCGTGTTTCATCTGCGGAGGCAGCGGCAAGCGCGGATCCGAGCCCTGCCGTCCCTGTAAGCAGACAGGATGGATCGAGATTCTCGGCTGCGGCATGGTAGACCCGAACGTGTATGGCTTTGTCGATTACGATCCGAAAAAAGTCAGCGGCTTCGCCTTCGGCATGGGAGCAGACAGAATCGCAATTCTGAAGTATGGCGTGGATGACATTCAATTGTTCTTCAATGGGGACGTGAGGTTTTTGGAGCAGTTTGGGTAAGAGCTTTTAGCTATTAGCTCCTAGCCTTTAGCGAAGAACAAAGTGCTAGCGCTGCAGGCCACAAGCTAAAGGCTAAGAGCTAAAAGCTAATAGCTCCGATATGAAACTTTCTCCCACATGGTTGCGCGAGTTCGTTGACCCGAAGGTGGACAATCTCCGCCTGGCGCAAGACCTCACCTCGGTTGGAATCGCCGTGGAGAACATCAGCGGCGAAGGAGAGGACACCGTCTTCGAGATGGAGATTGGCACCAATCGTCCTGACGCCATGAACCACTACGGGGTCGCGCGCGAAGCTTCGGTGATCTACAACCTGCCGCTGCGCGCCGTCGATTCGAAGTTGCCCGCGGTGGCTGGCAAGCCGGACTTCATCGTCGAAATCACAGACCAGGCCGGGTGCGCTCGCTACACCGCTCGCATCGTTCGCGACGTGGCCATCAAACCATCCCCCGATGCGATCGCAAAGCGGCTTACGCTGGTCGATCAGCGGCCCATCAACAACGCCGCTGACGCCACCAACTACACGTTGTGGGAGATGGGGCATCCCACTCACGTCTTTGATCTCGATCTGCTCGAAGGCGGCAAGATTGTGGTACGGCGGGCGCTCGCCGGCGAGACCCTGAAAACGCTCGATGGCGTGGAGCGCAAGCTGACGCCGGAAGATCTGGTCATTGCCGACGCCGTGAAACCGGTGGCGCTGGCGGGAGTCATGGGCGGATTCGACACCATGATCACGCAGAAGACAAAGAACATCCTCATCGAATCCGCGTGGTTCGATCCCGCGACCATTCGCCGAAGCTCGCGCCGCCACGGGCTGCATACCGACGCTTCGCATCGCTTTGAGCGGGGCGCGGACTTTGAGGCCACGGTCCAGGCTTGCGACCGGGTGGCTGTACTACTGCTCGAATCAGCCGGAGGCAAACTGGACGGAGGCGTAATCGACGCGGTTGCACGGCAAGTTGATCTCGCTCCCGTGGCTTTGCATCTCTCCGAAGTTCACCGCATTCTGGGCGAGAAGCTCGAGACCAACGAAATTTTCCGCATTCTCCAGCAACTAGGCTTCGAGTTGATGCCGGAACGGGGCGGCGACCCTGATTTCACCGTCCACATTCCCAGCTGGCGCCTGGACGTGGAACGCGAAATTGATTTGGTCGAAGAGATCGCGCGCCAGCATGGCTATGACAAATTTGCCAACACTCTGCCGGCCTATGCCGGGGCGGTGGTGGAAGCCCCCGATGCGGAGAAAGACCGCCAGCTTCGAACTTCGCTGCTGGCCCTGGGTTACGACGAAGCGGTCTCGCTGACATTTATCTCGCATGAAGACGCGGAGACATTTTCTTCGGCGCGATTGATCGAACTGGCGAATCCTCAGAGCGATGAGGCGTCGGTCATGCGGAGTTCGCTGGTGCCCGGCATGCTCAACATGCTGGCCTACAACCTCAATCGCGGTGCGGACAACGTGCGCCTGTTTGAGGCGGGCTCGGTTTTCGAAACGACGGCGAAAGGCACGGCCGAACCTAAACAGGTATGCATGGGCGCTACCTCACTATCCTCGCAGAAAGCGCAAGGATGGGGCGGCCACGATGGCGGATTTTTTGATCTCAAGGGCGACGTGGAAAATCTGCTGCACGCTTTTCAGCACAAGTCGTTGCACTACGACGGCGAGACGGCCGAGTACTACCATCCTGGGCGATCGGCGAGGGCGTTAATGGATGGCGCTCTGGTGGCCCAGTTTGGACAGATTGATCATGCTGTTGCTTCCGCGCGCAAGCTGCGCCAGGACGTCTTTATCGCGGAAATCTTTCTCGACCGGCTGTACGCTCAGGGCCTGCGCGTGGTTCGTTACCAGCCTCTGCCCCGTTATCCCGCGGTGGAGCGTGACTTTTCATTCGTCTTCGACGACGGCGTAATTTTCCAGAAAATACAGGAAACAGTCATCGGGCTCCATCTTCCAGAATTGCGCAATTTTATTCCGGTGGAGATTTTCCGTGGCGGCAATGTTTCCTCAGGCAAGTATTCGCTGCTGCTCCGCGCCCGATTCCAGTCGACCGAACGCACGCTGCGCGAAGACGAAGTGGCGCAATGGTCGGCGCAAATCGTCAAGGCGCTGGAAAGTCTGGGCGGGAAACTGCGCGCGTAACCCAGACTCAGAGTGTCATCCTGAGCGAAGCATTGCATTTCGCTTGCGAAATGCAGGCGAAGTCGAAGGACCCCTATCGGCTAAACGGTCCCGGCGCGCGAAGGAATTGTTTCGATCTAGTGTAGGGAAAGTGTGCAGATCGCAGGGGTCCTTCGACTCCGAAACAGCTCCGCGATGACGAAGCTGTTTCTGCGCTCGGATGATAACAATCCAGGCTAGTACACTGTTAGCGTGCGGTACTGGCTCATCCTGATCGTGCTCTTTGCCGCAGTTACCGCTCAGTCTGCATCCGCGGCCGCTCCTTCGGTCGAGAAAACTGCTCCCACGTTCTACCGAGACGTTCTCCCCATCCTGCAGGAGCATTGCCAGAGCTGTCATCGGCACGGCGAAGTTGCTCCCATGCCGCTGGTGACCTACGAGCAGACGCGGCCCTGGGCGCCCGCCATCGCCCAGGCAGTCCAAAGCGGGACGATGCCGCCATGGTTTGCCGATCCGCAATTCGGCCATTTCTCAGATGATCCTTCACTGTCGCCTCAACAGATCGCGACTCTGTTGGCGTGGGTCGCGGGCGGCACTTCGGCGGGCAATCCGCAGGACGCGCCTCCGCAGAAGCATTGGGTCGAAGGATGGAACATCGTCAGGCCAGACATGGCCAAGCCGGACATGATTGTGTCGATGCCCAAGCCCGTGACGATCCCGGCCGCCGGCGACGTGGAATATACGTACGAGATCGTGCCCACCGGCTTCACTGAAGATAAATGGATACAGATGGTCGAGGTCCATCCCTCCAGCCCGCAGTATGTGCATCATGCGGTGGTCTATGTTCGACCGCCGGATTCCAGATGGTTGCGGCACGCGCCCACCGGAGTGCCGTTCACGGCTTCGACGCTCAGCGATCCGCAGGAGCGTTTAGAAGCGCACGGAACCACCAGCGACCTGTTGCTGGTGTACGCGCCGGGCAGTTCACCGGACAGCTGGCCGGACGGGATGGCCAAGTTTGTTCCCGCAGGATCGGATCTGGTTTTCCAGGTCCACTACACCACCAATGGCACGGCGGGCAACGATCAGACCAGCGTTGGATTGGTGTTCGCGAAATCGCCACCGCAGCAACGGGTCATCACGCTGCAACTCAATGATCATGCGTTCATCATTCCGCCCGGCGCGGATGACTTTCGGGTCGAGGTCCAGGGCACGCTTGCCTCACGACTGCACTCTGCTCAGCCTGTTTCCGCATATGCATCTGCGGGGGAAACGGTTTGAATACGATATCGTCCGGCCCGATGGCTCGATCGAGACGTTGTTGCGCGTGAACTATCATTTTCACTGGCAGTTGAGCTACCGCCTGGCCGAACCAAGACTGCTGAAGGCTGGGACAAAGTTGCGCGCCGTTGCCTGGTATGACAACTCGCGGAACAATCCGCACAATCCTGATCCGAATGCAACCGTCACCTGGGGCGACCAGACCTACCAGGAGATGATGGTGGGATTTTTCGATGTGGCGGTCCCAGCGAAAATGGACAAAGAGCAGTTTTTCATTCGTGGAAAAGATCCACAGTAGAGTCTGGCAGGGCCCGTGTGGGGCCGGGTCTCAGACCCGGCCAGGCGAGCAGCTCGCGTATTTCCCCCCAACCCGTGCCGAGCTGCGCTCGGCCGGACGGGTCGAAGACCCGTCCCTACACGGACCGTGGTAGACCCCCGACTGTGCTAGGCTCGATTCATGGCAGAAAACGCCATCCAACCGAAATCTTTCCTCAGCAGCAAGGTCGCGCACTTCACCGAATCTGTGATTCGCGAGATGACGCGCCAGGCCATGCTGCATGGCGCCGTCAACTTGTCGCAGGGCTTTCCCGATTTTCCCGCCCCGGTGGAGATCAAGCGCGCCGCGCAGGAAGCGATTGCGGCCGACGTCAATCAGTACGCCATCACCTGGGGAGCGAAGAACCTGCGCGACGCCATCGTGCGGAAGATGCAGGTATGGCAGGGCATGACGGTCGATCCCGAGCGCGAGATCACGGTTTGCTGCGGCTCCACCGAAACCATAATTTCGACGTTGCTGGCGGTATGCAACGCCGGCGATGAAGTCGTCATCTTCGAACCGTTCTACGAAAATTACGGTCCGGACGCAATTATTTCCGGGGCCAAGCCGCGCTTTGTGAAGCTGCGTCCGCCGGAAACGCCGGATGGTGAATGGACATTCGATGAGCGCGAACTGCGGGCGGCGTTTCACAATCACACCAAGGCCATCGTCGTAAATACGCCGAATAACCCCACCGGCAAGGTGTTTACCCGAACCGAACTCGAACTGATCCGCGACCTGTGCCTCGAATTCGATGTGCTCGCCATCACGGATGAAATCTACGAACACATTCTTTACGACGGCGCGCGGCACATTTCGATCGCGACGCTCGAAGGAATGCGCGAACGCACCATCACCATCAATGGCCTGTCGAAGACATACGGCGTAACCGGTTGGCGCGTAGGGTGGGCCGTGGCCCCGCCCGCGATCACCGATGCGATCCGCAAAGTGCATGACTTTCTGACCGTGGGCGCTCCCGCTCCGTTGCAGGAGGCAGGAGCAGTCGCACTCGGTTTGCCTGCGACCTACTACCAGGGGCTGGCCGACGGATATCGCAAGCGGCGCGACCGGCTGATCCCGGTGTTCGACCGAGGTTGGGTTCCGCTGCTTTCGTCCGCGCGGCGCCTACTATGTCATGACGGACATCCGCAAATTCGATTTCGCCAATGATCTCGAGTTTGTGAAATATCTGGTAAACGATATCGGAGTGGCGGCAGTCCCGGGCTCAAGCTTCTACAACGACGCGCGGGACGGCGCTCAGCAAGTGCGGTTCGCATTCTGTAAGCGCGATGAGACGCTGGACGAGGCTGGAAAGCGATTGAGGAAGTTGCGAGCCAAAGCGTGAGTCATGGCTGCGCTGTAATGGCGGGCGGCCTAACGAAACTGCCATGAATGCCAGCCGACCATCCTTCGTGCGACCCAAGTTAACCAACCGCTAAAGCTCTCCAAGCATCTGATTGATTCACAGGTTTCTGCGGTATACTGCGCTCAAGTTCCCAATTTTCCTTGAGGAAGTGGTGGCACCATGTCGGTTAAAGCGGCTGAAGGGTTATCTGCGCAGGTTCCGGGTGACGATTTTCAAGCGCTCGAAGAGAAAGTCTATCGCACCATTGAGCTGTACAAGTCGGCGCGAGAGGCCCGATCGGTTGCGGAACGGGATTCGCAGCGCCTGCGCCAGCAACTCGAAGAACGAGAAGAAGAATTAGACGGCTTGCGCCGCGAGATGGTGCGGTTGCGGAAAGAACGCGAAGAAATCCGCGGCCGGGTGGAGAAGATGCTGGGGCAAATCGAATCCATCGCCGAGGAGCAGGCGGTCAGCTGATCCACTTCGAGCCGCGAGGAGAAACGAGCATGGCAACAGCCACCAAGCACACCGCGATCAAGGATCCCAGCAACAACGCTGTTCGGGTGGAGATTTTCGACCAGCCCTACAACCTCCGCGGCTCAGATGCGGAATACATCCTTAAGCTGGCTGAGTACGTGGATGGCAAAATGCGCGCTGTGGCGGAACAGACCCATACGGTCGACACTTCCCGCCTGGCGGTCCTGGCCGCACTGAATATCGCCGACGAATATCACCTGGTAAAGCGCAACCAGGATGTGGGATCGGGCGACTACCTGCGCCGCGCGCAACATCTCTCGAGCGCGCTCGACGAAGTATTGGGAGAGAAGCGCAAAGCTGGTTAGAAATACCGCAAGCTAGAACCGAAAAACCACGAAGAACACGAAGGACCACGAAGGAAGCAAGATTTCCTTCGTGGAACTTTGTGTCCTTCGTGGTTAATCGCTTTATGCCGGTAAATCTCCACTTACGAAAGTTGCTGGCAAGCGGAGTGCCAACTTTTTGCTTGCTCCCTATTGCCAACGCGGGGAGGTTTACCCTAGCATCCTGACTGAAAGCCGACCTGCCGGGTTGGTGATGGCGGTTACCGATTTTTGAACCAATGCTGAATGAACGGGAGCTCGACTCGAACTAGGATCCGGTGTGCAACGCTCCGTCATGCGGAGATGCCTAATGGGTCTCGGCGGGCACCCAACGTCTACCGACGGGTTCATTCTCGGCCCGTCACACGGCACAGTGGGTCGGCTTCTCATCTGCCCTACGTCTTGCCTGCCTGCTCCTGTTAAACTTGAGCCGCAACAAAATCAGCGGGCTAAGCATCCATATCCATAGTGTTTCCCCAACTTTTTCATATCGGCAAGTTCTTCCTTCCCACGTACGGGCTGCTGGTTTCGACCGGCGTTCTGGTCGGGCTGTGGATCAGCGTCCGCAATTCGAGCAAGCAGGGGATCAATCCGGACGATGCCTGGAACCTCGGGGTTCTGGTCGTCCTGTGCGGCATCATCGGCGCCAAGATTCTCTATATTGTCAACGACTGGGGCTATTACTCGGCGCATCCCGGTGACATCTTCAGTTGGTCCACCATGCAGGCCGGTGGCGTCTTTTCCGGAGGGCTGATAGGCGCAGCGGTGGCGGCGGTCTGGTACATCCGCAAGCACCGCATGCCTCCGCTGGCGACCTGGGATGCGTTCGCTCCCGGTCTGGCTTTGGGACACGCCATCGGGCGGGTGGGATGCTTTGCCGCCGGCTGCTGCTATGGCAAGCCGACCAATCATTTCTGGGGAGTGACTTTCACCAATCCGATCGCGAATTTGAATTCCTATACGCCGCTGGGAATTCCGCTTGAGCCGACGCAACTCTTCGAGGCCGCGGTCGAGCTGGTGAATTTTTTTATTCTGATGTGGCTGTTCAAGCGCAAGAAGTTTGATGGACAAGTGCTGGCTGCCTATTTCATCCTCTACGGCGTCGCCCGATATTTTCTGGAATTTATCCGCGACGATCCCGGCCGGGGCGAGGTTTTCGGCGGAGTGATGACCGGAACGCAGTTGATCTCGATTGGCCTGGTGATCACGGGGGGATTGATCTGGTGGCTGAAGTCCTCGGCCAGAGCCGTTCCGGCGCACGCGCAGCGTTAAAGCAAAATCCGTCGTCCCCTTCCAGGGACCAGCGGGGGCGCCCCGCGGCACACATGCCTCCAATTCTAATTTCCGCAACCGAACAAGACGCCGGCAAACGGCTGGATCAATTTCTGGTTGCGCATCTTCCTGAAACCAGCCGCGCACGGGTACAGCAACTCATTGCGCAGCAAATGGTGCTGGTCGATGACTCGGCCGCCAAGGCATCTTTGCGACTGCGGGGCGGAGAGCGCATCGTGGTTCTCGGGCCGGCGACGCAGCCGCCACTGCGGGCGATGGCGGAGAACATCCCACTGGACATTGTGTTCGAAGACGACCATCTTGCCGTAATAAACAAGCCGGCGGGCATGACGGTGCACGCTGGGGCGGGCGCGACCGAAGAAGAACGGAATCGGGGCACGCTGGTGAATGCGCTGCTGCATCATTTTGCCCAGCTGTCGTCGGTGGGCGGCGAACTTCGCCCCGGGATCGTCCATCGGCTGGATAAAGCCACCAGCGGCCTGCTGGTGGTAGCCAAGAGCGACGAAGCGCATCGCCGGCTGGCCGGCCAGTTCGCCCGGAGGGAGGTCAAGAAAAAATACATCGCGCTGGTGCAGGGGTGGTTAAAACAGGATCGCGGGACGATCGCCAGCAGTATCGGCCGCGACCGTGTGCGGCGCACTCGCATGACCACCTTGCGGTCAGGTGGACGCGACGCCATCACCCACTACGCAGTCGAACGCCGCCTGGACTCACCCTATGGAAAATTTACGCTACTGACTGTGAGAATCGACACCGGCCGCACTCATCAGATTCGGGTCCACCTGGCATCGTTGCGCCACCCCGTCGTAGGAGACACCCTCTATGGCGCACCGCGGGAACTTAAGAACAAACTGGCCGGCAGCCTCTCGCTCGGCCGAAATTTTTTGCATGCCGCGACCCTGCAATTCCAGCACCCGCGAACGGGCGAGTTGCTGTCCTTCTCCGCCCCGTTGCCGGCTGAACTCGAGGCCTTCCTGCAACAACTCCGGAAGTGAACCAGAGTAACGTGGGAAAAGATCAGAGAGGGCGCCGGTGAAAACGGGTTCCGGCTATAATTAGATTCTGATGAAGTTCCGGGCCATCATTTGGTTGCTGGGCGGCATGCTATTCGTGACTGGAGTTCTGGCCCAGAATTCCGGGTCGGACGGCCTGCCTTCCGCTCCCTCGGCGGTTCAGCAAGAGCGCACCCAGCCCAAGCCGCCTCCGCCCGCTGCGCCGCCGGCGAGCGCCGGGCCCAAAGCCTCCACGACATCTGCATCGACCGAGCCGCAAGCGACTCCTCAGGCCAGACCGCCTGCTGCCCAGAGCGATCCGACTCAAGCCAAGCCCGCTCCTCCGGCGAAGACCGACCTCGATTTGAACCCGGACGACTCTGCCGCCACGATTACCAAGACGGTGAACGAAGTGAACGTGGTGTTCACGGTCACCGACAGGCATGGCCGCTATGTGAAGGACATGGTGAAGAGCGACTTCTCCGTGCTCGACGACAACAAACCAGCCGAGCAGATCAGGAGCTTTCACAGCGAGACCGATCTGCCGCTTCAAGTCGGGCTTCTAGTGGATGCCAGCAACTCGGTGCGCGATCGCTTCAAGTTCGAGCAGGAATCGGCGATTGAGTTTCTCAACCAAACGGTGCGGCCGCGTTACGACAAAGCATTTGTCGTCGGTTTTGATGTTACCCCCGAAGTCACCCAGGACTTTACCGATAACACGGAGGCGCTCTCACGGGGGATTCGCGCCCTTCGGCCCGGCGGCGGAACTGCCATGTACGACGCACTGTATTTTTCCTGCCGGGACAAGCTGCTTAAAGAACAGCAAAGCGGGCCGGTGCGCCGCGCCATAATCCTGCTCAGCGATGGTGAGGACAATATGAGCCACGTCACCCGCGAGGAAGCCATCGACATGGCGCTGCGCGCGGGAGTGATCGTCTACACCATCAGCACCAATATCACGGGCGGGGCCCGCCGTGGCGGCGACAGAGTGCTGGATCGCATCGCAGACGCTACCGGTGGGCGTGCTTTCTTCCCGTTTCAGTTGAATGACGTGGCCAACGCGTTCGTCGAAATCCAGGACGAATTGCGCAGCCAGTACGCCCTTTCTTACAACCCATCCGACCTGCGGGCGGACGGCCATTACCACACAATCGATATCCTGGCGCAAAACCACAAGGGCCTGCGGGTGCGCAGCCGGCGGGGTTACTACGCGCCCACCCAGTAGCCGGCCATGGCGGGATACTCCGGCACTCCTCTTCCCAAAAAGCTGGGTTTCAAACCAGAATTCCGAGTCGCCTTTTTTCGATTGCCCGGCGACATAAAGACGGCGCTAAAAGGGGCTCTTGCTCTGTGCACTCCGGTCAGGAACAACGGCGAACTCGACTTGGCCATGATCTTCATCAAGACCCAGGCGGAGATGAAAACGGAGTTTCCGAAATTTGCGGGCCGGTTGGCGCCCGCGGGAATGTTATGGGTGAGTTGGCCCAAGAAAACCTCGGGAGTGGTCACTGACCTGAACGAGAACGATGTGCGAAGACTAGGCCTGGAGGCAGGCCTGGTGGATGTAAAAGTATGCGCCGTGAGCGATGTCTGGTCAGGCCTGAAGTTTGTGATCCGGGTAAAAGACCGGGCAAGAACTCCCTGACGGTTCAACCGGACAGATCGACCCGACTCTAGAAGGTGGTTGTGAGGCGATCGCGTCCGGCGTGAGGACAGGAACGACCGCAGCTAGCATCAACATTTGTCTACTTCGTTCTTAGAATTCCCTGAAGCACGCTGAGCTTGCCGTCGATCGGACCAGTCTTCAAGGCGGTAACGTCCAATCCCAGAATTTTCGCGATCAGGGGATATACGTTTACGTTTTCAAACGGCTCCAGGGCAACTCCACGCCGGATGTCGGGTCCAGCGGCAATAAAAATGGCCTTCATCTGAGGCATTTTCGTGGCGTCATAACCATGCATCCCGACGGGCGGGTGCTCCGGCCTGTCGCCACCGCCGCTTATAAAATAGGGCCCGGTCGGGACCACCACCGGATCACCCGCACGCGGATTGTCATCAAGATGAAGGGCTGCCGGAGTCTGGCCGCGGCGATAAACCATAAACTTGTCGCTCTTTCCCTGCAGTATTTCGTAGGCCTTACGAGCGTCATCTTCAGATTTCGGGTACAGGATCGAACCGATGACGTGACCAAACGACGCGAGGTCCAAACCGTATTGATCAAGATGAACGGGTGGGCCTTCGACCTTTGCCATCCCATGGTCCGCCACTACAAACAAATCCACGGCCAACCCGGATTCCTTGATTCCGTCCACCAGCTTGCCAATCTCATTGTCGAGTTCATTTACGGCGTCTGCGACCTGCGGGCTATCGGGACCATACTGGTGTCCCGCCGTATCGGTGTCAGAGAAGTACAGCGTGATGAAATGGGGACGCTGTTCGGGAGGAAGATGCAACCAGGCGAGAATCTGTTCGACCCGCTTTGCGTTGGGAAAACTTTCAAACTTGAGGTAGTAACTGGGACGCCATCCCTGAATATCCGCCTCCGAGCCTACCCAAAAGAAGGACGCGGACCGCATGCCCTGTTGTTCGGCCAACACCCAGAGAGGGGTTCCACCGTACCAGGAACCGTCGGCCACTGCCTTCGCATCGTTATAGCTGTAGACCTCTTTCCGCGCCGGATCATAAAAAGTGTTGGCCACGATCCCGTGATGCCCAGGATAAAGACCGGTAACGATGGTGTAGTGGTTGGGAAAGGTGATGGAAGGATACGAGGGCAGCATCCCTCGCGGGGCGCTGGCGCCCTGAGCCGCCAGGGCAAGCAGATGGCTGGCATGGTACCGCTTGGCATAATCGTAGCGAAAGCCGTCCAGGGAGACGAGGATCACATAGGGTTTCGCAAGCTGCTGAGGCGCATTCGGGCCGTGATCAACCGCGATGACCGGAGAGATGGACTGTCCGTAGCAGGCCAAGGCGAACCAGCTGGCTGCAAGTACGAGGTTGAGGATGAGGATTTCAATCCGCTGCAAGAAACGAGGCATGGAGTCTCCGGTATTGGGTCAGTTTGATTCGGCTCTCCCATTATCCGCGACATTGCAAGGCTGTCATCGTGAGTGCAGTCTTTCGTTCCGCGAAGCCTGACGAAAGCACGCGAAGAACCTTTGCATTCCGCGTTGCCTTTGCATGCAGTGCCAGCGCAAATCCAGCGCAAAAGCGCACCACCGGATCTGGCAGGGCTTTGACGCTGCTATCGTCCCGCAATACACAGGTCCTTCGTCGGGAGCCCTTCGCCTTGCGAAGGACTCCGCTTCCTCAGGATGACAGGCTGTAAGAATTGAAACTGATCCAAGGCTTCGCAGAGAACCATCGGCTGAAGCCGCGTCTAGAAGCTCGTGGTGAGGCGAGCGGCGACATTACGCGACGGGCCGATGGCGTTGCCGGAGAAGAGACCGCCGAAGTCCATAACGTCCAGAACATTATTGAGGTTCTGTCCGTCGATCTGAAACTGCATGTTCACGCGATCTGACTTGTAAACCATCTGCGCCTGCCGAGGCGTTGACCTGGAACGACGGATAGATACGTCCGCGGGCGAAGTTAATTCGATCCAACACTTGCTGGCCGTATTGGGCCAGGACCTGGCCGGGGTCGCCATCGAACTCGAAGGGCAGTCCGGTGTCGTATTGAATTCCGCCCGCGATCCAAAAGCGGGGTGTGATCTGGTAGCGGAGGCGGCCGCGGACGGTGTGGCGCTGGTCCTGGGAATCGGGGAAATGGCCGGTAAGCTGCGATTCCGCGCCCGCAGCGTCGTCACCCAGAAAGAGGCCGCCGGTCACCGGAAACCACGCGTTGCCGACCTGGTAGGAATAACTCAGGAAGCCCGACAACCGATGCCAGTCGGGCAATTCGAGTTTTGCCTCCGCGCCGTAAATGATCGACTTCCGAAATGCGATCGGGAAACTGATGGTCGTATTTTCGATCTGGTCGTCATCGGCATAGTTATTCACCAGCCGACGGAAATAGTTGGCATCCAGCTTGAGCCTTCCGTTGAAAACTTTCGTCAAGCCCGCTTCGTAGTAGTTTCCCTGCGAAGGTTCGACCGGCAGCCGAAAGAAATTGGAGGGATCGAGCGACTCAACCGCGGTCGAACTCGAGAGCAGAATGTTCTCGAACGACGGGGTCTGAAAAACCCTGTCGTAGGAGAAATGCAGGAGAAGACCGGCGGAAGGGAAATAGCGCGAAACCGACAGGCGCGGATCCAGGGCCTGGCGGTTGAGCAGAAGTTGATAGTGGTCCCAGCGCAGCCCGGCGCTGATGGTCCAGTGCTTCAGATGAATCTGGTCCTGCACGAACAGGGATTGCTCGAGGTCGGGCCGGTTTCCGAGAAAGCGAAAGTCGATCGGAGTGTCATCGTCAAATCGGCTGGGATCGGTTATGTGGTAGCGCAGGTTTTCGTTGAGAAAAGTGTTGTCCGACTCGAAACCGAATCTTCCACTCGTTCCGGCCATGAACAACCGTTGCCGTGCCCTTGAAGTACGCCTCCCGGAAAAAGTTCTGCTGGAAGACCTCGATGGGAGTCGATTCCGGGTTGGAGTTGAAGTCGCTGGCGTTGTCGCGGGCCATCGCGCGAAAATCAGCCGTCGCGTTGGACGAAAACGTGTGCTGATAGGAGGCGATTCCCATCGTCTCAATGTTATCGGCCGTCTGGCGCTGGCCTGCGGCCTGTTGTAAGAGTTCGTTCGGGATGTCATAGCGCGACAACTCGTGGAGAACAATAAACCGCAAACGGTCGTTCGGCGTCAGGTCGCGCTCGTAGTTCGCCGAAAAGACGCCCAGAGTTCCGGTGTTCGAAAAATTTTGCGGCACCACGGGATTCAGGTAGTGGTCGGTCATGGTTCCGCTGGCGCTGGCGCCAAACGCGTTTTTGCCCCACACATACTGTCCGCGGGCGCTGGCCGATGCCGAATCGAAACTGCCGCCGCCGAGCACGAACTGGCCGCGCAGACCGGGCTGCACATCCTGCAGCGTGTTCACCTCGACCACGCCACCCATTTTGCGGCCGTATTCCGCGGGAACACCGGCGGTGTAGACGCTCAACGATTGCAAGTCGTCCACATCCATCGGAGGTCCGAAGCTGGGCGAGCGATCGTCCGTCAACGGAATGCCATCGACCACAAACTGGGTCTGATACTCCGATCCGCGAGGATGCAGGACGGCGTTGCCCTCGTATAACCATCCGGGTTGCGAATTCACCAAATCCTGCAAGGCCCGGCCTGGAACCGAGCTGAGCCGATTCTGAATTTCGTCCGAGCCTACCTGACTGCTGACGCCCGCCTGATCGGGGTCAATCAATGTATTGCTCGCCTGAACCGTCACCGATTGATTCACGGAAGAGAGAATGAGCCGGATCACGCGCTCTGTCGGAACTGCGGAACGAATTTCGATGGTTCCGGATACCGTCGCGAAACCGGGCTGCCTGATTTCCAATTGATAGAAGCCATAGGGCAGGCGCTGTACGTCCAGAAGGCCCTGATCGCTGGTGGCCAGATTGTTGCGATACTGGTTTGCCTCGCTGGCGATTCGAACGGTAGTTCTTACGCCCAGACCGTCAGGATCGGTCACTTTAAGACGCAGTTCACCACTATTGCTTTGGCCCAGCAGGGGCAACGCGCAGAAGAGGAAAATGACTGCAAATCTCTTCACGAAGCTCCCCTCTCCCTGTGTTTCCGCCTCGATTCGGCGATCCTACCCGAAACTGACGGAGCTGACTCGGAACTGCGGTAACTGAGGCTGCCCTACTGGCACCTAGTCTTTTTTCGGCACCGCATAGTAGCCGCTGCGCGCCTGGATCTTGTAGTCCTTCTCGTTGGTGTGGATTTCCACTTTGCGGAATGTTCCGTCGAGGGCCGGGTTGGTGGGGGTATAGCCGACGTTGTACTGGCTGCGTAACTCGTGCGCGATCTGGTCAAAAGCTTCCTTCAGTTTGTCAGACTTGTTTCCCACATCGATGACCCGTCCGCCGGTCTCGGACGCCAGCTTCTTCATTTCGCGGTCGCCGGAGTATCCGCCGAAGCCGTAGAAGCCGCGATCGGCGATCAGCAGGACATAGCAGATCGAATCTGACTTCTGTGCCGCCTCAATCGCGTCATTGATCTTGAGCTGACTGCCCTGGTCTTCGCCGTCGGTGAGCAGGATCATCGCCTTGCGCCCTACCTGTTGGGCGAGTTGATCATGGGCGGCGAGATAGACGGTGTCGTAGAGCACGGTGCCTTTGGGATTGGAACTGCACGGCAGAGGTCCTCCCCCCGCTCCGGGAAGGCCGCCGCAACTGGACGGCGGGGCATTGATGCGCGCGGTATTGAGGGCCTCACGCAGCCGGCGGGTAGAGTTGGTGAAATCCTGCAGCAGGTTGGAATCGACATCGAAGCTGATGACAAACGCCAGGTCCTTGGGCCGCAGAATCTCGCTCAGGAAGTTCGCGCCGACCTCTTTTTCCATCTCCAGGACACGTTGCTGGCTGCCGCTCGAGTCGATGAGGATACCCAGAGTGAGGGGAAGGTCGGACTCGGCCGTGAAATATTTGATGGTCTGAGGTTTGCTGTCTTCGAGGACCTGGAAATCGTTCTTGGTTAAACTGGGAATCAACGCGCCTTTCTTGTCCTTCACGTTGAAGAAGAGCTGCACGACGTTGACGTTCACTTTCAGGGTGCTGACGGACTGGTCCTGCTCCTCGGGCGGGTTTTGCTGGTTCTGATTGTCGGAATCTGGAGTGCCGGCCAGATGGGGGAGTTGCTGTGCGAAGGCCGGTTTGACGGCCAATACGCCAGCCAGCAGGAAGGTTGCCAAGATGGGAACTGCCAACGCCTGAAGCCTGCGGACTGTCAGCATCCAGATATTCTCCCGCACTTTTTGTTAGTCTATTCCATCAGGGTTAGATGCACGAAATCGCAGGTTCCGGCATCCGAATTAACTGGGAGAATCCCGCCCGGCGAGAGGTTTACCCCGTGTCTTTGGCGATCGGTAGAACGTCGAATGTTCTTGTGGCAGCCCTTATGGCTCTATGCCTGGCTTGGGGGACGCTTCCTGCCCAATCGCAGGAACAACCCAAACAGGATATTCCGGACGCGCCCTCGGCGTCACGGCCATTCCCCGGCGCCCCGCTTCCCGGCCCGGCTTCGCCGAAAGCTAACCCTGCTCCCCCGCCAGACCAGCCAACCCCGCCGGCGAATCAAGCACCGCCCTCCAGTTCTGTGGACGAACCCGTTTACGCGCCTGGGGTCGCTCCCGAGCCTTCGTCCAAGGTGCCGACCGTGCCTCCAGGCGGGGTTACGACGGAAAACGGTTCCGAGCAGCGAGAAGTTGTACAAGATCGTGACCAACGTGAACCAGGTGATAGTTCCGGTCATGGTCAAAGACGAGTCGGGACGGCTGGTCAATGGGTTGTTGTCCCGAGATTTCTCGGTTTTTGAGGACGGCAAAAAGCAGAACATGAATTTCTTTACCCCGACCCGTTCGCGTTATCGGCGGCGGTGATCCTGGACACAGGAATGCCGGATGTGGCTCTGCAGAAGGTCAATCAGACCTTCTCGGCGCTGGAAGGAGCCTTCAGTCAGTTTGACGAAGTCTCGCTTTACACCTATAGCACC
Organism: Terriglobia bacterium; assembly: GCA_963841075.1. GTDB lineage: Bacteria > Acidobacteriota > Terriglobia > Terriglobales > Acidobacteriaceae > JAIQFF01. Next base: position 122,875 of record CAWJBA010000009.1, on the reverse strand, counting down.
AGCGTCACCAAGGTGACCGACTTCGCAGCGGTAGGCCGTCGCTTGACTGCGGCGCTGGATGGTCTCAAAACCGTTTCGGGCGGCGACAACGGCCCGCCGGTGGTCAGCGGACCCATGGGACCGCAGGGACCGATCGTCAACGGCGTCCCCATCGATGCCGGCGCGCCGCGCACCATCAATCCGCCCAAAGAGGTACACGTGCTGAACGATGCCATCGTGGCCGCAGCCGTGGAGTTGCGCAAGCGCGACCGGGCCCGGCGGAAGGTTATTTTCATTATTACCGACGGCCGGGAATACGGCAGCAATGCCAGTTACAGGGATACCCTGAAAATCCTGCTCTCGTACGGCATTCAGCTCTACGGCGTGGCTGTGGAAGGCTCGGCGATCCCCGGATACGGACCAGTTGCAGAAGCTGCATGTGCCCCTCACCGGTTCGCGATTGGGCTACAGCAACATCCTGCCGAGGTACGCCAACGCCACCGGTGGCGAAATTTTCTCCGGCTTTTCCCGCGACGCCATCGAGACGACTTACGCCCGCACCCTGGGTGATGCCCGCAATCAGTACACCCTGGGATATCTCACCCATTCCACTCCCAGCAGCACCCACCGCGAGATCGAAGTGCGGGTAGCGCGTCCCGACCTGAAGGTGACGGCGAAGGAAGGCTATTACCCGGTCGGATTGGCGCGCTGAAAGCTGAAAGAGGACTGAAGTCCTTTGCGAACTTTGCGGAGTTCCTTTGCGGCCTCTGCGGTCAAAGTCTTTTACCGCAAAGGTCGCCAAGGGCTCGCAAAGAGAATCCCAACGCCGGTTTTCAATCTGAACCAAAGTCTCCAATCTGAAATGGACACGGTGTCCCACAAGTAACCTGAGTAACCTGCCGTGAACGCAGGGGCGTGTGGTATAAAACCAGCAGTATCAATGCAAAATTTCAACCGGGGAGAGGTTTGCGTCCAGACGGGCGCTGCCACCGGGTTCGAGGGAAGTCTTGAGTTTCATCAACTTCGCAGCTCGCGAAATCAACTGCAAGATCGTTTACTACGGCGCCGGACTAGGCGGCAAGACGACGAATCTTCAGTTTATTTATCAGAAGACTGCCGAGCAGCAGAAGGGCAAGATGATCTCGCTGGCTACCGAGACGGAACGAACCCTGTTTTTCGATTTTCTGCCTCTGGACCTGGGCTCGGTCCGCGGTTTCAAGACGCGAATTCACCTGTACACGGTCCCCGGCCAGGTGTTTTACGATGCCAGCCGCAAGCTGATCCTGCGCGGCGTCGATGGCATTGTCTTCGTTGCCGATTCGCAGCAGGAACGCATGGACGCCAACGTCGAAGCCCTCGACAACCTCATGGCCAACATCAAGGAACACGGCTATGACTTCAACAAGATTCCCTACGTGCTGCAACTGAATAAGCGCGATCTTCCGAACATCCTTTCTGTGGACGCCTTGTCCAAACAACTTCGCCGCAAGAACGAGCCCATGATCGAAGCCGTGGCCTTTCAGGGCCCGGGAGTATTCGAAACCCTGAAAGAGATCGCGCGCCAGGTACTGACCGACCTTAAGCAAGGCGGATAAACTGCCTCGGACTTCGGACCTTAGCAACTCCTTTGCGACCTTTGCGGTGAAGAATTTCGCGTATGCCGAGAATGCGCCGCGTCGAAGTTCACCCCGGTCCACACCGGACTATAATTGCGCCCACGGATGGCTTTAGCCTCGGGTACGAAACTCGGGCCTTATGAGATTCAATCGCCGCTGGGCGCCGGCGGCATGGGCGAAGTTTATCGCGCCCGCGACACCCGCCTGGATCGCACGGTAGCGGTCAAGATCCTGCCCGCGCATCTTTCGTCCAACCTCGAGGCCAAGCAGCGCTTCGAAAGGGAAGCCCGCACCATTTCCTCTTTGAACCATCCCCACATTTGCGTGCTGCACGACGTGGGAAACCAGGATGGAACCGAATACCTGGTGATGGAATACGTCCAGGGCGAGAGCCTCGATTCACGCCTTCAGAAGGGGCCGCTGCCCCTGAAGCAGGCGCTGGAATGCGGCGTACAGATTTGCGATGCGCTGGAGAAAGCCCACCGTGCCGGCATCGTGCACCGCGATCTAAAGCCCGGAAACATCATGCTGACCGCCTCCGGTGCCAAGCTGCTGGACTTCGGCCTGGCCAAGCCTGCGGCAGGGTTGCTCGGCTCCCAACCCCTGACCCACGGCGCCTCCCTGACGCCGTCGACTCCTACCATGAATCTTTCGGCTCTCGGAGGGCGGCCTGCGTCGCTGACCCAGCAAGGCTCGATCGTGGGCACGTTCCAGTTCATGGCGCCCGAAGTACTGCAAGGTCAAGAGGCGGACGCGCGCAGCGACATCTTCAGCTTCGGCTGCGTGCTTTACGAAATGATCACGGGGAAACGCGCCTTCGGGGGCAAAAGCCAGATTTCGGTCGCTTCCGCCATCCTGGAGAAAGACCCGGAGCCGATCCAGATCGCGCAGCCCATGGCCCCGGCCGCGCTCGACCACGTGGTCAACGGGTGTCTTGCTAAAGATCCGGAATCGCGCTGGCAGAGTGCCTCCGACATTGCTCGCGAGTTGCGTTGGATTGTCAGCAGCGGTTCGAGCGTCACACCTGCGCCCGAGATTCGCCGTCGCCCGCGTTGGCGCGAGCAACTGCCGTGGGCTGTGGTAGTGGCAGCGCTTCTGGGAGCTCTTCTCTGGTCGAGCCTGCGGGAGCACACGCCGGCACGAAGCTTGCACTCGTTCTTGCCGCCGCCGGCGGAGATGGGCTTCGACTTTACCGGCGACTTTTCCGGACCGCCCACGATCAACTCCGACGGAACCGCCATCGCGTTCTGCGCCCGCAATCAGAAAGAGCCCGATTCGATCTGGGTGCAATCCCTCGGCGAACTGGCTGCCAAGAAACTTGAGGGAACCGAAGGCGCATCGTTTCCTTTCTGGTCGGCCGACGGAAAGTTTGTGGGTTTCTTCGCCGATGGCCATCTCAAGAAAGTGCCGGCGGCCGGCGGTCCGGTCACAGTGCTGGCGGAGGCGTCCAACGGCCGCGGTGGGTCGTGGAACCAGGACAACGTGATCATCTTCGAACCTGACTATCGCGATTCCTTGTGGCGGATCAGTGGATCAGGGGGCGCGCCGGTCCGCCTGACCAAGTTCGAGAACGGCAAGCACACGACCCACCGCTGGCCCTGGTTTCTGCCCGACGGCAAACATTTTCTGTTCTTCGCCACCAATCACTCGGGCGACTCCGAACAAGGCGTGTTCCTCGGGTCGCTGGAGGATGGCTCCTTCAAACGGCTGGTCGACTCGGATTCCGGCGCCCAGTATGCCTCCGGCTATCTGCTCTACCATCTGCAGTCGCAATTGCTGGCGCAGAATTTCGATCCATCCACGGGCATGGTCTCCGGTGATCCGGTATCGGTGGCAAACGTGGCGGAATACGATTCCGGAACCTGGCACACCACCTTCACCGCCAGCCAGAACGGCATATTGATTTACGAACCGGGTGCGAAAACCCTCGGAACCGATCTTTCGTGGCTCGACCGCAGCGGAAAAATGCTGGGGCAGGTCGCCGAGCGTTCCTTCTACAAAGGGAGCGGCAGAATTTCCCCCGACGGCAAGCGGTTGGCTATCTCGATGGGGGACCCGCAAGCCGACATTTGGGTGTTCGACCTGGCCAAGGGTTCGCGAACCAGGCTCACGTTTGGTGGCGCCACCCACCTGGCGGCGTCCTGGTCGCCAGATGGCCAGAAAGTGATCTATGTGCGGCAGGAAGGCGCAACCACGATTACCGGCACCTCGCTCCGTGCGCGGCAGGCCACCGGGGGCGGACAAGAGGAAGTGCTGCTGGACGGCACCTCTCCCGCGGCGCCCCTCACGCTGGGAATGCCTCAGTTATCTCCTGACGGCCGCTACCTGGTCTACATGCAGCAAAGCGGGCCAAGCGGCGCAGGGATTTGGGCGCTGCCTCTGACCGGGGAGAAGAAATCGTTCCCCATCGTGCAACCACCGTCTCCCCAGGCAAGAATTATTCAGAGCCGCCTTTCGCCCGACGGCCGCTGGCTGGCTTACAGTTCGACCGAATCGGGACGCGAGGAAGTTTACGTTACCCATTTCCCCAGCGGCGAAGGCAAATGGCAGGTTTCGCAAAATGGGGGCACATTCCCCACCTGGCGGGGGGACAGCAAGGAGATTTGGTTCGCTGGAGCGGATAGTTCCATCAACGCTGCGACGGTGAATACAAAGAGCACGGAATTTGAACTGGACCCATTGCGCAAGCTGTTCCAGGCAAGCTATCTCGCTCCGGTGGGAAATCCCTTCGATGTCGCTCCCGATGGCCAGCGCGTAGTCTTCAGTACTTACCCTGAAAACACGCCCACTCCACTCGTCCTGGTAACCAACTGGACGTCCGACCTGAAGAAATAGGCGCTTCGTTTATTGACGGGGCTCAGGATAACCGCGTCAGCGCATTCGCAGCGACTTGAGCACCTGCTCAAAGGTGGGGCGCAGCGCTTCGAAATCTTTGTCCGGCGCAATCGATACCACATACAACAAGGTGCCGTCCGTGCGCATAAGCGCCACCAGCCAGTCGCGCTCCTGGCCGGGACGTCCGCTCTGGTCGCGCAAGGGTGAGTTTCCGATTAAATCCACAGACTTTCCCGCCACTCCGTTCACCCGGATGGTTTCGTCGTGACCAATCTGGCGCAGATCGGGATTGGACTGGCGCAGCGAGACCAGAAGTTCATGAGTGGCCTGATCAAGGCTGGCATTCGAGTCCTCGGGCTGGAACGTATTAATCATCACACCGTAAGCGACGGCGTTCTGCGCGACCCCATCCGGCGGAGCCAGCGTAACCGCGGAGTTCCGGTCGCCAAACACCTGCCAGTTTTCAGGATAGGAAATCTCAAAGTCGCGGTGGCTGAAATTACGCAGGCTGACGGCGGGCTGCACATTGCCGGAAGACGCGTTCATGGCCGGCGACTGTTGCGAAGCGGCAATCTGCTGGGCGGTGAGAGGCCTCATGCCGGAGACCCGCTGCTTGATGTCGCGGAACTCGGCGCTATCACTGCGGTACGCAGTCTTACGCGGCAGGGTGGCGACCTCCGCCGCGACCGCCTGGGCGCGATTTCCCGGGTCAGGATGGTCGCTCAGGAACTGAGGCCCGCGCGTTCCGCCTTCCTGCTGGATCTTCTCAAAGAAATCGGCCATGGCGCGAGGATTGAACCCCGTGTCATACATGATGTCCGTGCCCAGCAGGTCGGCTTCGGATTCGGACCTGCGCGAGTTTGTCAGGAAGTAGGAACCGACGCCGAAGGAAAGTCCCATTTGCGCCATTTGCGAGAGCGCGCCCTGTCCCATGACCCCGCCCAGAATCGCCAGCGGCAGCTGCGCCGCCATCTGCTTGCTGGCCGCTCGTGTGCCGTGTCGCTGCACCACGTGAGAGATTTCGTGCGCCATCACCCCCGCCAGTTCAGCTTCGTTGTCGGCCGCCTGAATGGTTCCCAGATTCACAAAGACCGGCCCGCCGGGAAGAGCAAAGGCATTGATCTCCTTCTGGTTCACGACGTGGAAGGTGTAAGGCCACTTCTCACCGGGCGCATGCGCCGCCAGTTGCTGCCCCAGTCGCTGAACGTAAATCGAGACCGGATCGGAGTCGGGAAGGACCGGCAACTGTTTGGCAACCTGACCGGCCGACTGCTGTCCCGCCTGCACTTCCTCCTGAGCAGAAAACATGTTGAAGCCATGGGTGGGCGTGACGCGGGCTTCAAGCGCCCCGGGTACGGCGACCCAAAACACCAGAGCCGCCACCAGACCGCGCGAGATGATCGAGTTGCCCCTCATGAGCTTCCTATTTTAGATGCAGAAGTCCGATCGCGGTAATCGACTCCGGCACATGGGCCCAGACGTCCTCGTCTGGGCGGGTGAGCGAAGCTCACCGTAATAAATCGTAACGCTTCGAGGCTTAAGCGCAGCTTAACTCTGTGGAGCGTTCGCGTTCGTTTCTTTCGCCCCTTCGGGGCTTTCTCTCTTCTTGCTTCTAACCCACGGCTTGCGCCGTGGGCTTTATTCTTGCGCCGCTCCGCGGCTGTCCACCACTGGAGATGCTTAGCGAGCCAAATAAAAAGGTGCCGGTTTCCCGGCACCTCATACTCTGTCGAATGACTTTGAGGGGATTACTTGCTGTCCAGGGTTCCGGTCGCGCCGAACTCGCGCCGGGCCACGGTACGCGCAGGGCGCGCCATGGGAAGCGCTCCTGCCGCCGCGCCATGACGTTCCAGCAACATCGGGACCATGGCATTTTCGGCTTCCTTGACGAACATCAGCGTGCCTTCAGGACTCATGTCGATGCGAATGAAATCCCCCAGCTTAACCTGTCCGGTGGCGACCAGATTGGCCAGCTGAAACACGATGTGCCGCTCGATGGCGCGCTTCAAATGCCGCGCGCCGTACTTCGGATCCGTGCCCTCGTGCAGCAGGAAGCTCTTCACCTTGGGGGTGCAGCTGAAAACAAACTGGTTCATGGCCGATGCCGTCAGAATTCGTTGCTGCACCATGCCCAATTCGATTTCCAGGATCTCCTGCAAGTGCTCGGAACGCAAAGTTCGAAACACCACGGACTTGTCGATGCGGTTCATGAATTCCGGGCTGAACTTGCGCCGGGCTGCGTCGACTGCGCTGCGGCTGATCTTGTCGTCAAAAGCCCCGTCCACCTGCGTGGCCTTCTGCGCAAAGCCCAGGCCGCCGTCGACCAGGTTGCTCATCTCACTGGCCCCCAGGTTCGAGGTCATGATGATGATGCATTGCGAAAGATCAACGCGCCGGTTGTCGCCGAGCGTCAGGGTGGCCTTGTCCAGAATGCCGAGCAGCAATTGCCAGAGCGAGTCCGAGGCCTTTTCAATTTCGTCGAACAGCAGGATCGAAAGCTTGAGGGTCTCCGTGTGCCACTGATTCAACGCTTCCTGCGTCAACAGAGGATGCGTCTCACGATGGCCCAGGTAGCCCGGAGGCGAGCCGATCAGCTTCGCGATCTCGTGCGAGTGCTGAAATTCGGCGCAGTCAATCTTGATGCAGGCGCGGGCGTCGCCGAACAGAGATTCCGCCATGGCTTCAACGACCCGGGTCTTTCCCGAGCCGGTAGGACCGAGGAACAAGAGGTTTCCAACTGGACGGCCGGGAGGATTTAATCCCGCGAGAAACATCTGGTAAATTTCGACCACTTTCTCGACGGCCTGGTCCTGACCGACGATTCTGCGGCGAAGTGAGCTCTCGAACTCTCTGGCATCATTGGAGCGGCGCGTTGGGTCCAGCATGGTGTTGACGACGGTTTTCATATAGGGTCTGGCCCTGTTTTTCCTTTCGTGGGCCCCGTACTGCAGGAAAATCGGGTCCGCCGTCTCGTTATGAGAGAAGGACAAATTTTGTCACTCTCTCATCTCCGGCACTACGATTACTGCAAACGACTCTCCATCCCCGGCGAACACCCAATTCCTAATTGTCTGTATGATTTAGATGCGGCAACGGCGGAAAGGGCACGAGGTTACCCCGCACCCGGATTAGGGTAAAGGGAAATACTTTGCCACTCTCTGGAAGTTCGTCGGGCCGAGGATCGAGGCAAGAACCGGGCTCGAATCCAACTGACACTGGCCCGACGTTATCTGGCAGGCCAATGTGACCAACGGTAGCATCCGGGGAAACAACGGTTTCCACGGAGAATACCTTGCGTCAACTGGGCCCTGTATCACTCGCCGCTATCCTCTTTCTTTCTTTTGGCTTGGCAGTCATTGAAATTTCGGCCTCGCCTGCCGTCGCGCAAACCGCACAGCCAACTTTGCTCCGTACTTCCCGGCCGGCGACTCCGCTGGTGCCAAAGGCTCCGGACCCGTCGCTGGTAACGGTAGCGCCTCCCGGAAGCGCGCTATATGTCGCCAAGCGCGGCGATAGCATCCCCTTGGTGGCTCACAAGTATCTCTCGCAGACCTCATACCTGACTTCCACAGAGCTGACCGAGGCCATCCACAAGGCCAACGGAGATTTCCACAGCACATTCCTGAAGGCGGGCCAACCGGTGATCATTCCCGGCCTGCTGCCGGCTCCGATTGTGGAGAAGTCAGTTCCGGTCGAGCGTGACTTTGAAGTGCGCGCCATCTATCTCACAGGACTCATGGCAGCGAGCGACCATGGCATTCGCATCATCCGCCACTGGCGCGAAGTGGGCGGAAATGCCGTCGTCTTCGATATCAAGGACAGCGATGGCAGCGTGACCATACCCTTCGATCATCCCTTGCTCGGAGCGCACCGCAGCTCTTTCCACGATCTGCCCAAGTTCATCCATTTCGTGCATTCGCAGAACATGCACGCCATCGCCCGCGTGGCCATTTTCCGCGATCAGCGCCTGGTGGAGACTCATCCCGAGCTGGCAGTGAAGTCACGAAGAACGGGGCAGCCGTGGCGCGAGAACGGCAAGCTGGTCTGGACCGATTCGTCCCAGCCCAAGGTGCAGGAGTATGACATCGCGCTGGCCCTGAAAGCCGCCGAAGCCGGCGCCGACGAGATCCAGTTCGATTACGTTCGCTTCCCCGCCGAAGGCGACCAGAAAGACGCCAGCTTCTACTTCCAGACCGAGCATCCGGGCTGGCAGCGCGCGGACGTGATCGCCGACTTCCTGAAGCATGCTTACGCCGAGATTCATCCCACGGGCGCGCTGTTGTCGCTCGATGTGTTCGGCATTATGGCCTGGCAGCGCCCCGTCGACCTGTCGCATACCGGCCAGGACATCGTGCGCATGGCCAAGTATTGCGACGTGCTCTCGCCCATGATCTATCCGTCACACTTCTTCGGTATGGATGGCATCGCCCATCCCGGCGATGCGCCCGAGCATTTCATCGGCGAATCAATGGTCCGCTTCGAGACCATCACCAAGGGCAGTGGAGTTGTGATTCGTCCGTGGCTGCAAGCCTTCCGCTGGAGAACCAAGACTTATTCGCCGCAATACATCGAAACTCAGGTGATCACCGCGAAAGCCAAAGGTGGGATCGGCTTCCTGTTCTGGAATGCGGCGAATGATTACAGCAAGCCGTACACCGCCATGCCCGAGATGACGGCGGCCAAAGGAAAGTACTTCCGGGGAGACGAGATATCGACCAGCGTGCGAGCCGCGGAATTGTCCCCCGCTCCCAAGCTTCCAGCTGAGGGCGTTAAACCCTAACTCCCCAAGCAGGGCGGGAGCCTGCGACACGTGTCTGGAACTGGATACAAGCCCGGAGAACTCATACAGCTCGGAATAGAGCGCCGCGCCCCCGCACCGGAGCCGCTTCCGCAACTTTCCACCGATGAACAACTGAAAGCCCTGCTCGGCCTGTTCGCAACTCTGGGCGGATACGGCCTGACTTTCGTCGCCATCCTCTTAGGGCTGCTAAGCGTGTGGGTTGGCTGCGATCAATATTTCCTGCTGCGTTCGTGGGGCCGAGCCGATGCCGAAATTGTAAACAGCGAACTGTACTCAGTATGTGCTTCACACTAGCGCTCAGACTCGACGCAGCCCGATTTTCGGCTTCCGATGCACCGTCCGTTTCCGGGCCAATGGCCGTTTCTATGAGTCACAAGCCGATATTGGCTATCAGAAGTCGGCCAGGGACGAGATGAACGACTGGTATCGGCGTTTTCCCGAAGGCAGCCACACCACGATCGCCTATGACCCGGCAAATCCCGGGAGGGTCAAACTGGTGGAAGACGTTTGGACTTCCTACGCTGGGCCGCTGGTGTCCCTGCAATACGCCGCCTGGCTTTTGTTATTCGGACTTCCCCTGTTGCTGATTTCGCGGAGGCGGCGGAGGCAGCAACAACGTGCCCTCGACCGTGACCTCGAAGCTCAAGCATTTTCCGGCTCAGTCCCCGCCTGACTGGCTCCAAGTCGGATTACCTGCGTAAGGGTTTGCTCGGCCAAGTGCGATAGGCCGGGCTCTGCCACTCAGTTATAATTCTTACAGCGAGTAGGAGTATCCATGGCGATTCAAAAGACCGAAAAAATCTGGCACAACGGCAAACTCATTCCCTGGGACAGCGCCCAGATTCACGTGATGTCGCACGTTGTGCACTACGGCTCATCGGTGTTCGAGGGAGTACGTTGCTACGCTCTGCCCAGTGGTCCCGCGATCTTTCGCGCCAAGGAACACATGCAGCGGCTGCTGGATTCGGCCAAGATTTACCGCATCGACGTGGACTTCACGCGTGGCAGAGCTGATCGCCGGCATGTCCGACCTGGTCAAGAACAATGGCGTCTGGCCCTGCTACATCCGTCCCATTGTGCTGCGCGGTTACGGCGAAGCCGGAGTCAACCCGTTCAACTCGCCCACCGAGGTTTACATCTGCAATTATCCCTGGGGCAAATACCTGACGTCGGATTCCGGAGAGGGCGCGGATATCTGCGTCTCCTCGTGGACTCGCATCGCGCCCAACACGCTGCCGGCGATGGCCAAGTCAGCCGCGAACTACATGAACTCGCAGCTCATCAAGATGGAAGCCATCATCAACGGCTATGTCGAAGGCATCGCGCTCGATGCCAACGGCTACGTCAGCGAAGGTTCGGGAGAGAATGTCTTCGTGGTGCGCAACGGCGTGCTGAATACCGCTCCTCTGGGCAATTCCGTTCTCCCCGGCATTACGCGCGAATCTGTGCTGCAGATTGCCCGCGACCTGGGAATTCCAGTCACCGAGCAGGGCATTCCGCGCGAACTGCTCTACATCGCGGACGAAGTCTTCTTCACTGGCACAGCGGCCGAGGTCACGCCGATTCGTTCCGTGGACAAGATCAGCGTCGGCAACGGCACGGTTGGCCCCATCACCAAAGCCATTCAGAAAGAGTTCTACGCCATCGTCACCGGAGAGAAGCCCGACAAGTACAACTGGCTGACGCCGGTGACGGTAGGCAGCAAACAGCCGGTCGGCGTATAGAGCAGATCGCCCTAACCCGAAACTGTCATCTTGAGCGGAGAGAACGGACTCGCCAGTGAGCCCGCTCTCGTAGTCGAAAGATCTTGCGCTGAGCTGCGACCGCCATCACTTCCGGCAAACCCGAAGTTCGACCCCATTTCGCTCGGATGACAAACCTGCAATCTCTCCCTGTCCCGCCCTTAGTCCAAAGGGTCTGTCCCTGGCGCGTCCTCTTTCGTTACTTAGGTCATCTTGGGCCCAGTGACTTTTCGCGTCATCATACGGAAGGTTATCTGGGGGAAGTGTCGAATGAATATTGATGACCTGCTGCGCATCGCCATGGAGCGCCGGGCCTCCGACTTGCACTTGAAGGTTGGCAACTATCCCCATCTGCGCATCGATGGCGACCTGACTCCGCTGACCGATCAGCCGCGCGTCAGCGCCGAGGACATGCTGACCATGGCCTTCAGCATGATGTCCGCGCGCCAGAAACAGAAATTCAAAGAGACCACGGAAATTGACATGGCCTATGGCGTCGCCGGACTGGGCCGCTTCCGTGTGAACGTCTTCCAGCAGCGCGGCAACGTCGGATTGGTACTGCGCGTCATCCCCACCAAGATTCGCGCGCTCGACGAACTCTACTCTGCCCAAGATTGTCGAACAGGTTTGCGAAATGCCGCGCGGACTGATTCTTGTCACCGGCGTCACCGGTTCCGGTAAGTCTACGACCCTGGCCGCGATGGTGGACCGCATCAACTCCACTCGCGCCGAACACATCATCACCATCGAAGACCCCATCGAATTTCTGCACCGCGACAAAAAAGGCTACGTCAACCAGCGCGAAGTGGAAGTCGACACGCCGTCATTCGGCGCCGCGCTGCGCGCTTCTCTGCGTCAGGATCCTGACGTCATCCTGGTCGGCGAAATGCGCGATCTCGAAACCATCGGCACCGCGCTGCACGCCGCCGAAACCGGCCACATGGTTTTCTCCACCTTGCACACCCTGGACGCGGTCGAAACCATCAACCGTATTATCGCCATCTTCCCGCCGCCGGAGCAGAAGCAGATTCGCCTGCAACTCGCTGCCGTGCTGCGCGCTGTCATCAGTCAACGGCTGGTGCGACGTTGCGACGGCGACGGCCGCGTGCCGGCTGTCGAAGTCATGATCAACACTGCTTACATCCGTGAATGTATTCTGGTGCCGGAAAAGACGCGCGCCGTGCGCGACGCCATCTCTGCCGGAACTTCGCAGTACGGCATGCAGACCTTCGATCAGTCGCTATGGGACTTGTTCCAGGCTGGATTGATCAACTACGAAACCGCTTTGGAGAACGCATCCAACGCAGACGACTTCAAACTGCGGATGCAGGGCGTCTCTTCCACCAGCGACATTTCCCGCAACGCCATGCAGCAGTCGGGTTTCGGTGGCGGTCGCTAAAGCTTACACGTTCTAAAAAGGCAAGGGCGCGCATTAGAGCGCGCCCTTTTTTATTGCAGTTGAGAACTCTTGAGACCCTTCCGTTATTTTGCCGCGAACGCGTGCGCCGGGCTCAAAGATCCCGCACGCGTACTTCGAGCCATGACAATCCGCTCCAGCCAGGATTGCCAGGACATCGTGCAGTGGCGACATGTCGAGCACCCGGTTCAAATGAGTCCGGGTCAGCATCTCCCGGACCAGCTTCGATGGGTTCACCAGCTTGAGCTGGATTCCATGGCTCCGCGTCCAATGATGCAGCGAGACCAGAGAATTCAATCCGCCCGCGTCCATGAATTCCACCTGGCAGAGATCGAGAACCACGACGCGCGTGGTCTTCTCCGAAACCACGGCATTCCTTAGCGTGCCGACTTCCACGCCGCGCACCAATCTTCCGCTGCAGTGCACCACCGCCACTCCACCGTTCTTCTCTACATCGATCGTAAGCATGACTGACTCCGTGATTTTCTTTTCATGATAGACGACTCGTCTGCGGGAAGGTCAACCGCTCGTCGGCCCGCTCAGTTCGTGAATTCCATTGCTCTGTGGTGTATACGTAGTTGGCAGCACAAGAGTTCCAGGCTGGACGCTACTAAATATGCGGTCAAAGTTTTTACACAGGTTTTACAACAATTTACAGCCCTGAAACATAGTTGAGGCACAGCCGACTGGTATGCCGTTCCCCCGCCCCAAAAAAACCGATTCCGAAGATGTGCTGTATGAATATGCCGTCGGCGCGCTGGCCCGGCGCATGCGTTCGGTGGCTGAACTCAAACGGCTGTTGCGGCCGCGGGTCGACGCGGATACCGAATACGGTAAGACCCTGGTGGAACTGGTGATTCGACGCCTCAAGGACCAGGGCTATTTGAATGACGCCAAATACGCCGCCGCATTTTCCTCATTCCGCCGCGACAATGAAAAATTCGGACGCCGGCGCGTGATCACCGACCTGAAAGCCAAGGGCGTCCACGGCGAGGTGATCGACAAGGCGGTGGATTCGGTCTACGACGAAGTCAACGAAGAGAAGCAGGCCCGCGAGTACCTGCACCGGAAGCGCCTGCAGAAACCGAAGAGCCAGAAGGATGCGGCCCGCATCTTTCGCCAGTTGATGCGCGCGGGATTCGGCGCCAAGACGATTTTCGCCATCCTGAAAAAATGGGATGTGGATGACGAGACCTTGAGCGCGCTGGAGAACGAATTGGAATGAGAATAGTACGCCGCGCCGGACGCCTTCCTCAGGCAAGCCCGGCGTTGCGTTTGCGCGGCAAATGCTGGATACTGCCTTCCCACCCTTTTTACTTAACAGGAGGAAGTATGAGAGCAAAATGGATTCTCGCGGCGGCGCTACTCGGCCTGGCATCGTTCGCCTATTCGCAGGACGTCAAGACTGACGTTGACAAGGCGGCCGACAAGACTGCCGACGCCACCAAGGACGCAGCCAAAGACACGGCGCACGAAACCAAAAAGGTAACCAAGAAGACCGTTCACGCGACTGACAAGGCGGCCGACAAGACTGCCGACGCGACCAAGGACGCAGCCAAGGATACAGGCCACGACACCAAGGTAGTCGCCAAGAAAACCGTCCATGGCACGGAAAAAGCCGCTGACAAAACCGCCGATGTAACCAAGGACGCAGCCAAAGATACAGGCCACGACACCAAGGTCGTCGCCAAGAAAACCGCGCATGGCACGGAAAAAGCCGCTGACAAAACCGCCGATGTGACCAAGGATGCGGCCAAAGATACAGGGCACGACACCAAGGTAGTCGCGAAAAAGACCGAACACGGCGTCGATAAGGCTGCCGACAAAACCGCCGACGCGACCAAGGACGCGGCTAAAGATACGGGCAAGGTGGCCAAGAAGACGGGGCACGGCATCAAGACGGGTGTAAAAGATATTGGGCACGACGTCAAAGAGGGCGCGGAAAAGACCGGCGACGCAGTGAAGTAGTTCGTAAATGGCTGGCCGCAACCGAATCTTCCGAGAAGCAGCCCGGTCTTTCGGGGCCGGGCTAGCTCGCACCAAACGAGCGCCCCGCTGGGAATGGGAAGCCTGCCCTCGAAAACCTCATCTGTGACGGACGAACAGCGGAGTCCTTCCTGCGACCCGCTTTCGCCGATGCTAGAATCAAGCTGGAAGTCAACGAGTTTCCTAACCATCCCATGCTGACCGGCTCCGAAATTCGCCGTAAATTTCTGGACTTTTTTGTTCAGAAGGGACACCGCGAGGTGCATTCGTCGTCGCTCGTCCCGCAGAACGACCCGACCCTGCTGTTTACCAACGCGGGTATGAACCAGTTCAAAGACATCTTCCTCGGACTGGAAAAGCGCGACTACACCCGGGCCACAACTTCGCAGAAATGCGTGCGCGCCGGCGGCAAGCACAACGATCTCGAAAACGTCGGCTTCACCAACCGTCATCACACGTTTTTCGAGATGCTGGGAAATTTTTCTTTCGGCGACTATTTCAAAAAAGACGCCATCGCCTACGCCTGGGAGCTGATCACCTCGCCGCAGTGGTTCGGGATCGATAAGAACAAGCTGTACGTCACCATCTTCAACGGCGAAGGCGGAATGCCGCGCGACGCCGAGGCCTACGATTTGTGGATCGGCCAGGGCGTACCGAAAGACCGCATCTTTGAGTTTGGACTGAAAGACAATTTCTGGCAGATGGGCGACACCGGCCCCTGCGGCCCCTGCAGCGAGATTCACTACGACATGGGCGTGGCCGCGTCCGATCAGGGCCACACCGATTGCAAATTCGGCTGCGACTGCGGCCGCTACGTCGAGATTTGGAATCTCGTCTTCATGCAGTTCGACCGCGACGCCAGCGGGAAGCTGAATCCGCTGCCCAAGCCGTCGATTGATACGGGGATGGGGTTGGAGCGGGTGGCGGCGGTGCTGCAGGGAGTGATTTCGAATTACGACACGGATTTGTTTACGCCGCTGATCAAACGCGCGGCAGAATTGACAGGACCACGTCGCCACGTAGAGACAGTGAACTGTTGACGAGCGAAGCTCGGCAAAGGGGCAGCCTCAAGTCACGCGCATCCCTGCGCGTTATCGCCGACCACTCGCGGGCGGCAACATTCCTGATTTCGGATGGAGTGCTGCCATCGAACGAAGGCCGCGGCTATGTCCTGCGCAAAATTATTCGGCGAGCGATTACGCACGGAAGATTGCTCGGGCAAGACAAACCGTTTCTGCACGAGATGGTCTTCGCCGTGCGCGATCTGATGCAGGATGCGTATCCGGAATTGACGATCGAGAACGTGTCAAACGGTGTCGCGAAGGATTGCGCGCACTCTGGATCGGCTAGAAGAGGCTTCGCTATGCGCATGACGCTGACATAGGTAAGCTCGATGAAGCACTAGGATTGAAGAAGCGCGATCAGTCTCGAAAACGTGCATGCCGAAGAAGCACGGTCTCTCACACAATAGATGGGCCTTTCGCGTCTCGATGCTGACATAGCTGAGGCGGCGGAAGAGTCATCGACCAACGCATGAGCGTCTTCGCAAATTACGGCGACAACGACATCGTGAAGATCGAAGACTCGCGGCTTGCTCCATGAAGAGCGTTCCAGGCAAGAAACAGCTCACTTACGCGGGCGACAAGGCATTCAAGCTCTATGACACGTTCGGGATTGCCGCTCGATTTCATGCAAGACGCTGCCGCGACCAGGGATCCTCTTGATCAAGCCGGTTTCGACCGCGCCATGCAGGAACAGCGCGAACGCGCTCGCGCCTCCTGGAAAGGCGCAGCCAAGCAGACTGCGAACCCTGCGTATCAGAAGCTCCCGAAATCCGACTTCGAAGGCTACCGCCAAACTCGCTCCAACGGCTGCGAAGTTCTCGCCATCATCCACAACGGTCAGGGCGCGCAGGAACTCAAGCCCGGCGAAGAAGGCGAGGTCATCCTCGACCACACTCCGTTCTACGCCGAGTCGCGGCGGACAAGTTGGCGACCGGGGATGGCTTTACAGCGACGATCACAACACCATCGTTGCCGAAGTGAAAGGCTGTTACTACCCGGTGCAGGGAGTGAGGGCGCATCAGGTGGTCATGAAATCCCCACCCAACGAAAACCGCGTTGGGTGGGGCACCCTCCGGGTTGGCGACAAAGTCGACGCCGTGGTGGACGCCGAAATTCGCCAGTCCACCATGCGCAATCACACCGCCACGCATCTGCTGCAGGCCGGGCTGCGCGAGGTTCTGGGCAAGCATGTGAAGCAGGCGGGGTCGCTGGTGGCTCCCGATCATCTGCGCTTCGATTTTTCGCACTTCACGGGCGTCGCCGACGAAGAACTGCAGGACATCGAAGACCTGATCAATAAAGAAGTTCTGCGCAACCAGAAGATCGAAGTCATCGAGAACGTGCCCATCGATGTCGCCATCAACGAATACAAAGCGATGGCGCTGTTCGGAGAGAAGTATGGCGACCGGGTTCGCGTGATCAAGATCGGCGACTTCTCCACCGAACTGTGCGGCGGCACGCACACCAAGGCCACGGGCGAGATCGGCCTGATTAAAGTTTTGAAGGAAGGCAGCGTGTCTTCAGGCGTGCGCCGTATTGAAGCGGTAACCGGAGAAGGATCGCTGCATCATTTCCAGAAAGATCATCAACTGGAAAACGTGGTCGCCAGCTTTGCGGGACCCACCCTTTCGCAGAGAACGCGAAAGGATGGGGCACCCGCGGGCGGAGAGGCCTCCCTGACACCGGCCGAAGCGCTGAAAGCCGAGCTTGAAAAGAAAGACGCCGAGATCAAGCGTCTCGCCCGCGAACTCGATCAGGCGCGGATGAAGTCAGCGTCGTCCACGGTCGCTTCGGTGACGGAAAACATTAAAGATGTTCGGGGCGTGAAAGTGCTGGCGCACCGGGTGGATAATTTGGAGCGCGCGCAGATGCGCACCCTGGTGGACCAACTGCGCGACAAGGTGGGATCGGGCGTGGTCGTCCTGGGCTCGGTCACGAACGGTAGCGTCGGGCTTATTGTGGGGGTCACGAAAGATCTGACCAGCAGAATCCAGGCGGGCAAGGTCATTGGGCCGGTGGCGCAGAAAGTCGGCGGCAAGGGTGGCGGCCGGCCTGATCTGGCCGAGGCCGGCGGCAAGGATCCCGGAGCGCTGGATGCTGCGCTGGGTGAGGTCTACGGCGTGGTGGATAGTTTGTTGCAGAGTTAAATTCAGTTGCCAGATCGCAGTTCCCAGTTCTCAGAAGTTCGAGGAGGGCAGATGAAGAATCGTATTCGATTCATCAGCCACAAGCACAAGAAGGTTCTTCTGGTGGACGGCACTGGCTGCTCAGCGCAACAACTCGAGGACCTGGCCGCGCTGGTTCCCGCCCGGGTCACGACTGAGCCTAAGGGATCGGTGTTGCTGCTGGCGGATTTCACGGGGGCCCACTTCGAAAAGAAAAGCCTGGAACGCCTCAAGCCTGCATTGGTCCTCGACCGGCCATTCCTGAAGCGCTCCGCGTGGGTGGGAACCGAAGGCTTGCCGAAAATCTTCTACGAGCACCTCAAGACTTTTTCGCAGCGGGACCTTCCGACCTTCACGACCCGCGAGGAAGCTTTGGATTACCTGGTTGAGGATTAGAACGCCTCAACTTCTCCACTTCAGTGTGACCGGGCCGGCCAGTGGATGTTTCATCTCGGCGCCCGTCTTTCGCGACTCCAGCAGCGCGGCCTTCAAACCGAAGTACCATTTGGCGGGACGGTCGGCGTCGTCAATCAGCATGAGATGCGGGTCGTGCTTCAAGCCTTCTGACTGCTGTTCCATCGTCCGGCGGTCCTGTTCCACGAACTTCGCAAACACAAACTTGAGCAACTGCGGGCCCAGCGGCACCCAGCGAAAGATGTTCCAGGCTGCCACCACGTCGATGCGGCATTGGTTGCGGGTGATGGGCGTCACCGTGGTCAACGACGAAAACCAGTATTTGCCGGCGCGAATCGTCTCCAGCCGCAGGTTGGGCAGAACAAAATCGATGGTGGTGGTGATGGATTCCGCGTCGGCATACAAGCGCAGCAGTTTGTAAGGCGCGCTGTTCGAGCTGGGCGTGTGGGCGCTCATGCGAAAGCCGTTGGGGATGGGCTCGAAATTTTTCTGCTTCTCATGAATGCTGCTGCGACTGCGCCACCACCAGGCCTGATGAACGAACGGCCCGTGCGCGGGATCCATGAGCCCGATGATTCCATGATCGACGGTGCAGGGGAGATTGGCGGTGAGGTAAGCCAGTTTGTACTTCTCACTGAAAGTAGGAACTCGGGGCGCAGGTATGGGAGCTTCTGGCGCCTTGGTAAATCCAGCGCCGGGCGGCGGTGGTTCGGGGATGAAGACCCAGATGAAGTCGTCGCGCTCTTCGCAGGGATAGCTGCCGGCGTAAATGCGGTCGATCTTCAGTTTCTGGTCGGCGGTAAGCGAAGGAATGAGTTGGCACTGGCCGGTGTGTCCGTCGAAGCGCCAGCCGTGATAGCTGCATTCCACCTGCCGGCCATCGAAATGGCCGTGCGAAAGCGGCATGCCGCGATGCGGACAGGCGTCGTGCAGCGCAAAGGGACGGTCGTCTTTATCCCGTCCGATGGCCAGCGGGGTTTCGAGCAGCATGGCTTTCTGCAACTGGGCCCCACCCACCTGCTTGCCCGGCAGGGCGCGATACCAGAAGCCATAAAGCATCAGGGAGTCCGGCACTTCGCGTTGCGGCAGGGCGAAATCGCTCATGATGTGAAGGACATAGGTGACGGAGGCAGCCTACTACAGCCGGAAAAAAACGTAAAAGCGGCGCGGGCGTCTCGTAGCGGTGGAGTTTGATAATCCCCAAAGAATTGTCATTCCGAAGTGCGGGTTATCGCGCGAGGAATCTGCTGTTTCGCCGCCGGCAGCAAGCAGATTCCTCGCCGACTTCGGAATGACAAGGAGTGGGTTGGTGTTTGCGCAAACTGCCACCACTTCCGGCATCGGCCCTTTCCAGAGCCAAAGCGCCTTCGCAGGGTAACCAAACGGCCCGCTAAATATCTATATTTTCAACCAATTGCCGGATTACTTCGGTGGTTCTATTGGTCTTTAGATTGATTGCTACCGGCCCGCCGCCCCCCTATAATTGTTGCACTCTGGTAGATGTTTCTCCGTCAGGTTCCGGGTAGGTAGGCGCGGGTATCTGTTTGTCCGCGCGGCAAGCACTAAACCCGGCTATGCGAAAACGCCTGCAAATCGCCCTGATGGCTAGTCCCGTACTCGCGACCTTCCTTTCTCTCACAACGCCATACGTCCGGGCACAAGCCGGTTTCGAAAGCATCACCGCCAGTGTCGACGGTTCCGGGCGCAAAGTCTATGTCAACGACGAGGCATCGCCGGCGCCCAGGCGATCAGCGGCCCCTGTGGCGCAAAGCAGTGGTCTCGCTTACTGGAGCGCAACCGAACACCGCTGGAAGGCAGTGCCCTCCGCCAATATGCGGGCGGCACGTTCGGCGGCGGCTGAAGTCAGCACCTCGCAACAGGTATCCAGTTACGTGCGGGGCACGCCGTTTACCCAGGCCCAGATCGATGCTGCCATTGAGCTGGCGGCGTCCCGACACAATGTTGATCCTGGTCTGGTGCGCGCGGTCATCAAGGTGGAATCGAACTTCAATCCCAACGCAGTCTCCCGTACGGGAGCGATGGGGCTGATGCAACTGATGCCACAGACGGCGCGGCAACTGAACGTGGTTAACCCCTTCGATCCGCAGCAAAACGTAGACGCGGGTGTCCGGCATCTGAAGAAGCTGATGGAAAATTATGGCGGCGACGTCAGATTGACCCTGGCCGCCTACAACGCCGGCGCAGGCGCGGTGGCGCGAAGCGCAGGGATACCGCACTTCCGCGAAACCCGCAACTACGTGACCCGAATCACCCGGTTGTATTACGGCGGGACGGCTCCGGGTTACCAGATCCTGAGCAGCCCGGTGCACGAGCCGGTGCGGATGAAGCGGGATGAACGCGGTGTGTTGTCATTCAGCAATACCGACTGACGTTCAGCAACACCGATTGAGAGATCGGCATCTTTAAAGACAGGCAACCGAACCTAGCTCCTGCGAGCTACGCGATTACGGACCAAACGACGACGGGCCCGGCAGGCTGGAAAAACGACAGGCTGGAAAATTGAAGAACTCCGATCGAGGCCAACGCGCGACGCGTCCTGCGGCTCTGCTTCTGCTGTTGCTCCTGGCGCTGCCCCTGCAGGCGCGAGGCAAGCCCGAGTCCTGGGCGCTTACGCAATACGGTACTGCGGAACGCATGCGGGAGACCCTGAACAGTCTTCCTTCCTCCCAGCAAAATCATAAGGAATACAGGCGCGTGATCGCCGCCTACCGGCGCGTGTACTACGGTTCTCCGGCTTCGTCAAAGGCAGATCCCAGCGTGGTGGCCGTGGCTGAGCTGCTCACGGAGATGGGCCGTCGTTTGAATGACGACAAGGCCCTGCACGCAGCCATCGGGCAATACAAATTCTTGCGCCGGGAATATCCCGGCAGCCGTGATCGATTTGATGCCCTGTTCTCCATCGGCCAGATTTACCAGGATGATCTCAAAGATCAGGCGCAGGCCAAGATGGCGTTTGAGGAGTTCCTCCGCCGCTATCCTCATCACCATCTCGCTGACGAGGCCCGCAAGGCGCTCAGCGAACCGGCGCAGCAAGCCAGTTCTAGATCAAGAGAACCTGATGATTCCGACGACGATTCCGCCGTCCTCAAGGGGCGCGCCGGAAAGCCGGAAGCTGACAAGACGCCAGCCCCTGCCAGGGCTGATAATTCGACGACCGGCAACGCTGTCGAAGATTCGAACCCGCGCCGGAAGCCGACGTACGTTACCAGCATTCGCCACTGGTCGAACCCGGACTACACCCGCATCGCGATCGCACTGGGAGGGGATATAAAGTTCGACTCTCAGCGCATCGAAAATCCGGAGCGAATCTTTTTCGATCTCCTCGACACCAATCTGACACCATCACTGCTGGGAAAAACTCTGGATGTGGATGACGGCCTGCTGAAAAAGATCCGGGTAGCGCAGTTCCAGCCGGGACAGGCCCGGATCGTGCTCGAGGTCGCGGACCATTCCGCCTACACCACAGCTCTGCTCAACGATCCGCCTCGCCTGATCATTGATGTTCGCAGCGCTGATGCGCCCAACGGCGAAAAGCAAGCGGCGCGGGAAACGCCGGTTAAAGAATCCGCGCCCCTGCCCCGGATTGCGAAAACATCGGAAGCGGGGCCAGTTTCCTCGCCGAAATCGCCGGCTGCCGACCAAGCCCAGACACTGACGAAGGCAGCAGCCAATAAGCCGGCCATGGCAACGACCGGCACCGGCCCCCGGAAAACGGTCGTCGAAGCGGACGATGACGACGACAGCGGGGTCACTGTAGCCAAGCTCGAGGCTCCGGAGGGCAAACCCGCAGCCAAAGCGCCGGCCCTGCCGCCAACCGCGCTGACCTTGCCCACGCCTTCGCGAAGCTCCAGTCGCAGCAGGCGCCAGCCGCCAATCGTCTTTCCCGATGTCCGCGAGGCCTCTCCGACGGCCAGTGGAGACCGCTCGCTGATTCGCGCCCTGGGACTGAAAATCGGCAAGATTGTCATCGACCCCGGCCACGGTGGACACGACACCGGCACCATCGGCCCCAATGGCCTGGAAGAAAAAGACCTGGTTCTAGACGTCGGACGGCGGCTGGGCAAGCTGCTGCAGTCGAGGCTCGGCGCCAATGTGGTTTACACCCGCAAGGACGACACTTTTATTCCCCTCGAGACTCGCACATCGATCGCCAATCAGGAGCAGGCTGACCTCTTCGTTTCGATCCACGCCAACTCCAGCCGCGACCCGGGTGCGCGCGGGGTCGAGACTTACTACCTGAACTTCACCTCATCCGCCGAAGCGCTGGATGTGGCCGCCCGCGAGAATGCGGCGTCGGACAAGTCCGTCTACGAACTCCAGGATTTGGTGAAGAAGATCGCGTTAAAAGAAAAGATCGAAGAATCGCGCGAGTTCGCCTCGAACGTGCAGCGTGCCCTGCACAGCGGGCTCGCCGCCAAGAGCCCCGGAATCCGCGACCGCGGGGTCAAGAAGGCGCCCTTCATCGTGCTCATCGGCGCCAACATGCCGTCAATCCTGGCCGAGGTTTCTTTTGTCAGCAACCCGGGAGACGAGCGCAGGCTAGAAACCTCCGACTATCGTCAGCGCATCGCGGAGTCGCTCTACCGTGGAATATCCAAATACGTGGGTGGATTGAGCGGCGTCAAGGTTGCCAGCAAGATTGATAAAGGCGAGAGCCAGTAGGTCCGACTCCGCCTATCCCCCTTTTCGCGCTTTCCTTTGCGTCCTTTGCGGCAAGAACACCGGTCCCGAATTCCCTTCCCTGATGGAAACTTTCTGCTCTCGTCTGTAGTCTAACTAAGTGGAGTCTTGTCTCAATTTTCATTATGGTTGCTAGATTCATATCTTTTCTTGTCTTTTTGACGTTGTCCTGCGGCGTTGCTTTCGCGGGCGGGTCGCCCGCGACCACACAAAGCACTCAGACCGCACCAGCCTCGATTCTTCCCGCGCAATTCGGCGGGTGGCATCTTTCTGGCTCTACCAAAACGAGCAAAGACGCGGCCGTGGCCGATGCTGTGAATGCCGCCCTGCTCAAGGAATACGGACTGACTGACTTTGAATCCGGAACTTACACCCGCGATGACGGACGCAAGGTCGCGCTCAAGGCCATCCGGTTCGCGGACGCCAGCGGCTCTTACGGCGCATTCACCTATTACAAGATGCCGCAGATGCTCAAGGAATCGATCCCTGACCAGGGCTCCTCGCTTAACGAACGCGTGCTGTTCTATCGCGGCAACATCCTGGTGGATGCGGTATTCGAGAAACTGAGCGCCATGTCTACCGCTGAACTGCGGGAGCTGTCGCAGGCGTTGCCATTGCCCGTCGGGAATGCGGGGAATCTGCCCAGTCTGCCGCAATATCTGCCCAAGCCGAACTACCTGACCAACAGCGCGAAATATGTGATGGGGCCGGTCGGTCTGGAAAAGATCAATGCGCCACTCTCCGCGCCCCTGGTGGACTTCAATTCCAGCGCCGAAGTGGCCCTTGGCAACTACCAGACCGCCGACGGGATTGCCACTCTGATGCTGATCGCGTATCCCACGCCGCAACTGGCAGCGGAGCGTCTGCGGCGGATCGAGGCTGCCAACCAGCCCAGCACGCCAGCGCAGCCCGGATCTCCCATCGCGATTGCGGGGCCGATCTTCACCAAGCGCACCGGACCTATTGTAGTGATCGCGACAGGCACGATTTCGCAGGGAGAAGCGCGCGCGCTCTTGAGTGCGGTGAATTACGAAGCTGACGTCACCTGGAACGAGAACACCTATCAGGGCAAAAAAAACAATCTGGCGAACCTGCTGCTGAACGTCTTCCTGCTGTGCGGTATTTTGATCGTGTTCGCGAGCGTGGCCGGCCTCGCATTCGGGGGCATTCGAATCTTCCTGAACCACATTTTGCCGGAGCGGGTTCTGCATCGGCAGAAGGCCACAGATTTCATCTCCCTGAACCTGTCCGAGGGTCAGGATGGGCCTCCGATTCGAAGGTAAGCCCATCAATCAAAGCCGTTTAGGATTAAAAAAACGTTGAAAAATCCCGGAATCGAAGCTTAGGCAGACCTGTTAACCTATTTTCTAAGTTGTTGAATCCAAAGATATTTATTTCCCAAAAATCCCTTGACGAACCCCTTTTTCGGCTCATAAGATTTCGCCAGAAAGTTTTGACGGATTTTTTGCCCCGTTGGAACTATTCTCCCTAAAAGAAGAGGCCGCCCCTTTGCCAGGGTGGCCTCTTCGTTTTGCATCAGTCGTCGGTCGTCAGTCTTCGGTCGTCAGCAAACCACAAACTTCGTTGGAGAGACTTTGAATTTCCTGACGACTGAAGACCGATGACCGACGACTGTCTTCGCCTTTGTTAGAATCGAATTCAAGCCGACGTAGCTCAGTTGGTAGAGCAGCCGATTCGTAATCGGCAGGTCAGCGGTTCAAGTCCGCTCGTCGGCTCCAGTTTTCAGTGCTTCAGGGCGTCCGCTTCTTGAATCCTGCAAGTTCCTTCACTTCAGGACGGTTGTTGCCCTCCCGCAATACGTACAGCCGGTTCACTTCAAGGTTCTTGAATACATCGAGCTGGCCGGACGGCCAGCGAACTTCCACCAGGTCGACCATGGTGGCCTGGTCCAGACCAAAGTGAAGGCGCAAGTCGTTTTGTGAATAGTAGCCGCTTCCGCTGTGGACTTCGTCCACTTGCACCAGAGGCGCTGCCGACGAAGACGTCGGCCTGGCCACGACGCGCAGCCGGGCCCCGATTCCCGTACGGTTTGACTTGACTCCAACGGTCTTGATCTTGATCCAGTTGCGCGCAGTCTGGGAGTCACACCGCAGCAGTTGGGGCAGGGCGTTTACGCAATTCACCACCACGTCGATATCGCCATCGTTGTCATAGTCGCCGAAACAGCACCCGCGCGCGGGTACCGAGGCCGTGATGCCAGGCCCCCCTTTCGCGCTTACATCCTCAAATCTTCCGTCCCGCAGGTTGCGATAAAGGTATTTGGGCTCGGCGTAGGGCGCCTCGGTCTTGGACGTGTTTACCTCCGGATAAACGTGGCCATTTGCGATCAAAATATCGAGCCAGCCATCATTGTCCATGTCGAGGAAACCGACTCCCCACATCAAATAGCGGGTGTTAAGACCCAGACCTGACTGGTAGGTCTGGTCATCGAAGTCGGCCGCGCCCAAATTCTTGAAGAGCGACGCGGTATCGCCAGCGAAATTGGTTTTCACGATATCGAGATTGCCGTCGTGGTTATAGTCCCCGATGGAAACGCCCATGCCGGCCTGCGGCTTTCCATCCGGAGAGAGAGCCGCCCCGGACTCGATGCCCACGTCCACGAAGGTCCCGTTTTTCTGGTTTTGATATAGAGTGGCCGCATTGGAGTCGTTGGCGACATAGATGTCGGGCCATCCGTCGTTGTCGAGGTCGGCGGCACATACCCCGAGAGCGTAGACGCCGGTAGTGTTCCATATCCCCGATTTCTCCGAGACATCGCTGAAAGTGCCATTGCCGTTGTTGTGATAAAGGATGTTCTTGCCGCCGGGCAGTCCCGGTGGGCCGCAGGCGACCAGGATTCCCTTGTACGTGCACGGCCCCGATTCTGGAAGCGGAGCTGTCTTCAGATCGAGATCAATGTAGTTGGCTACAAAAAGGTCGAGGTGGCCGTCGCGATCGTAGTCGAGGAAGGCACAGCCCGAGTTCCAACGCGTCTTGGTCTGCAACAGCCCGGCCTTTGCCGTCACATCGGTAAAAGTTCCGTCTCCGTTGTTACGAAACAACACGTTCTGCCCGTAGTAGGTGACAAACAGATCGTCGTAGCCGTCGTTGTCGTAGTCTCCGACGCAGCAGGCTTGTCCCCAGCCACGCTTTCCCACCCCAGCTCGTGCCGTTACGTCGGTAAAAGTTCCATCCCGGTTGTTCTTGAACAGATGGCAGGTGGGTTCGTTTCCCCGCGGAAAATCTTCCAGACGCCAGCCGTTTACCAGAAAAATATCCAGCCAGCCGTCCTGATCGTAGTCGTAGAATGCGACTCCGCAACCGGTGGTTTCGAGAAGGTATTTATTTTTGCTCTCTCCGCCGTAGATGGTTTTGGCGTTAAGGCCAGATGCAGCCGCCACGTCGACGAACTGGACCCCGAGCGGCGTACCCAGGATGGGAGACGGCAAACCGGGAGCCATAGGTTTTGGCTTGGTATCGTAAGACCGTTCGGAACCCGTGCTGCCCGGGAGTTGCGGCGGGGCAGATGCCACCGCCCGCGGTGGTTCGGCCATCCGCAATATGTCCGCAAAGCCCAAGACCAGCGCCGTCCGGCTGAGAGACTTAAGGAATCGGCGACGACCAGGAGAATCAGCCATGTTAGAAGTGGGTCGGCCTCGAATGGCGAGTCCGTTCAACGCCTCGGGCGCGTCGAGTCGGACAGACCGGTCGGACGGACCAGGAGCAGGAGATCGGCAATCGTGCTACTCCGCCTCGCCCCTCGCTCATGTTACGGGAAACCGGCAGTCTCACAGAAGAAAAGAGGAGGCGGGGCCAATTCGTAATCGCGCGGCCAGCGGCTCCAGTCTGCTCGTCCGGCTGCATTTTTGGTTTCACTGCACAGTTTTCCACGAATTCTGCACTCCGAATTGGGCAAGTTATCTGTTGAGATTCCCTTTCTTGTCGGTTTCGCCTTGCCAACCGGTAGTAACTTTTCCGATAATATAGCGAGAGCCCCATATCCCATCGTGTATCGCTACAGTCAATCCGATCTCCTGAGGATCCTGAGAATTACGACGCGTCAGTTGGCATCCTGGGAGAAAGCGGGCCTGGTTGCCGCCGCCGAGACCTACTCGTTTTTCGAGCTTCTCCAAATCAAGAAGGTGCGCGACCTCGTAGCCCGCAAGGTGCGTCCCGCGGTAATCCGGCAATCGCTCGAAGCCATGCTGAAACAGGTGGCCGGCATGGAAAATCCATTGCTGGAGGCGGGCGCATTCACCACCGGCCACCGGATCGCATTCCGCCACAAAGGCAAGGTGGTGGAACCGATCGCCGGTCAGTTTATGTTCGATTTCGCTCCCGGACAGCGGGTGGTGACCAGCACTCCGATCTCCAGCTATGCCGAAGCAGCGCCGGCCGACGCCGCCGAACTATTCGCGCGCGGCATCGCGTTAGAGGAAGACCCCAGTCAGCAGACTCAGGCTATCGAAACCTATCAGCAGGTTCTGGACATCGATCCCGATCACGCGGCCGCTCATATCAATCTGGGCACGCTGCATTACAACCGGCAGGAATATGCGCTGGCGGAAAAGCATTACCGCCATGCCATCGAAGTGGATCCGCGCTATGCGCTGGCCTACTTCGACCTGGGCAACGTGCTGGACGAGACCGGGCGGGTAGCAGAAGCCATTCACACCTATAGCACGGCGCTGCAACTGGCGCCGACCTACGCCGACGCCCACTACAACCTGGCGCTGGCCTACGAAAAGATCAAGGAGCCGCGCAGCGCTCTCAAGCACTGGCGGGCCTATGTGAAGCTCGACACGGTCGGACCATGGTCGGTGCATGCACGCAATCAGATTCAGCGCATCCTGCAGGCCGACGGACTCAAGCTCATCCAGGGCGGAAAGCAGGCTTAGCCTCGGCGGCACTCGCCACTTCCTTCCGTTTTGCCATTCTTTCTAAAAAATGCCCGCTACGTAATCGGATCGATCTGGCGGGAGCCCTCAAATCGCCATCAGCGCTTCAAACGCCTGTTTCTATTTTTAGGCTGGCAATTCTGGAAGCGCGCCGTGCGCAAACCCGTCGTCGTAACCCTGTTCAATGGAGTGCGATTCCGCGCTTATCCTGACTGCCAGATGTCGTCTTCCGTGATGTACACCAGGATCCCCGATTCGCAGGACATTCTCTTTCTGCGGGAGCACATGGGCGAGGGTACGCTGATCGACGTCGGGGCGAACGTGGGATTGGTAACTCTACTGCTTGCCGACAAGGTTCAACATGCGCTGCTGTTCGAGCCCAATCCAATAGCTGCCGCGCGCGCCCGGGAGAATCTGGAGCTCAACGGTCTGCGATTCGAAGTCCACGAGATCGCGCTGTCCGACGCCACAGGGACGGTCGAATTCGAAGACGAGGGCGGTGTGAGCAGCTGCAATCGCACGGTGGTGGGCTTCACGACCTCGGCCCCGACCCGCACCGTTCCGTGTATTCAATTGGACCGATTTCTCGCTGACCGAACTCTGCCTCATCCCATCAGCGCGGTAAAGATCGATGTTGAGGGGCACGAAAACAGCGTCCTGCGCGGGATGATGGAGTGCCTGCGCCGGCATCGGCCGCGAGTGGTGATGTTCGAATACCTGGGGCGAACCAACTTGCGCGAAACCCGGGGCTTGTTTGCAGATGCTCGATACACAATCCTGGAGCTGACCCCGAGAGGGGCCGCGATCGCAACCCACGAAGTCGCGCCACTGCAGGACCTGTTTGCTTGCCCCGACGAATTATTGCGGGAGTTTGTCGCTGACCATCCCACGAACTCCTGACCCCGATCACCAACTTGCGTGCCGACGGGTGCTAAAATCCAAGGTTCGCCATCTTCAGCCCGAAGGTGTTTCCATGCCAGATGCAACTTTGCAGATTCCCTCGCCCGTTCCCCTGACTTCCTTCACTGAAGACGAAATCATGTTTCGCGACAACGTCCGGAGGTTCGCCGAAGAGAAGGTGCGGCCGCTGGTAAAAGACATGGACGAAAAAGGCGTCTTCGATCCCGAGCTGATTAAACAATTCTTCCAGCTTGGCCTGATGGGAATCGAAGTTCCGGAGCAGTACGGCGGTGGCGGCGGAAAGTTCTTTGAAGCGATCCTGGCGGTCGAAGAAATGTCGCGAGTCGATGCCTCTGCCGGCGTTGTAGTGGACGTGCAGAATACGCTGGTCAACAATGCGCTACTGCGCTGGGGAAACGAGGAACAGAAGAAGCACTTTCTGCCCCGCATGGCAGCCGACACCTGTGGCGCCTACGCGCTCAGCGAAGCCGGTTCAGGATCGGACGCGTTCGCCCTGCAAACTCGGGCGACACTTGCCGGCGCGGACTACGTTATCAATGGCCGCAAACTGTGGATCACCAACGGCAAGGAGGCGGGACTCTTTGTTCTCTTTGCCACCGTCGATCCGGCGGCCGGTTACAAGGGAATCACCGCGTTCCTGATTGAAAAGACCTTTCCCGGCTTCACCGTGGGCAAGAAGGAAGACAAGCTGGGGATTCGCGCGTCGTCCACTTGCGAACTGATTCTCGAGGACTGCCGCGTACCGAAGTCCAACGTGCTGGGCGAAGTAGGCAAGGGCTATAAGATCGCGATTGAGACGTTGAACGAAGGCCGCATCGGGATCGGGGCGCAGATGGCCGGAGTGGCCCGCGGCGCATGGGAGTACGCCGCGAAGTACGCCCAGGAACGCAAGCAGTTCGGCAAGCCGATCGCCGACTATCAGGGGGTCCAGTTCCAGATCGCGCAAATGGCCACGGAGATCGAGGCGGCGCGGCTCATGGTATACAACGCGGCGCGGATGAAAGATGCCGGCGTGCCCTTCGTCAAGGAAGCCGCCATGGCCAAGCTTTTCTGTTCACAGGTGGCCGAGCGCGTGACTTCGCTCGCAATAGAGATCTATGGTGGCTACGGATTTACCAAAGACTATCCGGTGGAAAAATACTGGCGGGATTCCAAGATCGGCAAGATCTACGAAGGCACATCCAACATGCAGTTGGCCACTATCGCCAAGCTGGTCATGGGCGCGAAGTGAGCCTGTCGGCGCGGCATCCGGTCTCGGAATCGGACCGCAGGCCCAATATGCCGCATTGATTTGCTTACAAATTCCCGGCACGCCCGTCGAACGCTTGGGCTGGTTTGTCTGGTGCGTGCACCCTAAAAGGAAAATAAATGATAAAGCGGATGATTACTGGTTGGACAACTGCGCTCTTGATTCTAGGCGTTGTTCTATGCGTTTTAGGCGTCACATCGATGGCGCAAGCGCCGGGCGGAAAAGCTGAGCCGGAGAAGACCGTCGACCTTTTGCCCGGCCTGGACAAACGACTGATCGATACCACAGCTGACCCGTGCACTAATTTCTTCCAGTATGCCTGTGGCAACTTCACCAAGTTGTATCCGATCCCCAACGACCGCTCGGCCTACGGAACCGGCGCCATGATCGCCGACCACACCGAACACGTATTGCATGCCATGCTGGAAAAAGCCGCCGCGGGCGGCGCCGGCCGCACCACCAATGAACAGAAGATTGGCGACGCGTACGCCGCCTGCATGGACGTGGACACCATCAACCAGAAGGGAATGCGCCCGCTCGATATGGAATTCGATCGCATTGCGGAGCTCAAGAGCAAAGACCAGTTGCCTCAACTTCTCGGCCGCCTGCAACTGATCGGCGTGAACGCCTTTCTCAACTTCAGTGAACAACAGGACTTCAAAGATGCGCGCAAGCAGATTGCCGTGGTCGACCAGGGAGGCCTGGGACTGCCCGAACGCGACTACTATTTCCGCACCGGGGCGGCGGCGGAGAAAACCCGCGCCCAGTACCTGCAACACATCACGAATATGTTCAAGCTGACCGGCGAGTCGGACACGAAAGCCGCCCAGGACGCGAAAACCGTCATGGACATGGAAACTGCCCTGGCCAAAGTTTCGATGGACATCACCTCGCGGCGCGACCCCAACAAGGTTTACCATCTGATGCCGGTATCCGAACTCTCCAACCTGGCTCCGAGCCTGGCCTGGAACCGTTTTCTGCTCGCCTCCGGAGCGCCTCCAATCAACGAACTGAACGTCGCGAATCCTGATTTCATCAAAGGATTGAACAGCCTGATCGAGTCCACCGATCTGGAGTCGATCAGGACTTATTTGCGCTGGCAGGTGATCACGTCCACTCCCAGCTATGTACTGCCCAAGCCCCTCGATGATGAAAGCTTTGACTTCTACCGCCACAAGTTGAGAGGCCAGCCGGAGCAAAGAGCTCGCTGGAAACGTTGCGTGCAGGCCACCGATGGGGCATTGGGCGAAGCTCTGGGCCAGGTCTATGTCGCGCAGGAATTTTCTCCCGCCAACAAACAGGCCACGCTGCAGATGGTGCAGGACATCGAGGCGGCGATGGACCAGGACATCGATACCCTGGACTGGATGAGTTCCGCGACCAGAGTCAAGGCCAAGGAAAAATTGCGCGCCGTCGCCGACAAGATCGGCTATCCCGATCGCTGGCGGGACTACTCCGCTTTGGTCATTGTGCGCGACGACGCTTTCGGTAATGCGCGGCGCGCTGCCGATTTTGAGAATCGGCGCCAACTCGCCAAGATTGGCAAGCCGGTCGATCGCGGAGAGTGGTTCATTACTCCGGCGACGGTGGACGCTTATTACGACCCCAGCATGAACGATATCAACTTTCCTGCCGGCATTCTGCAATCGCCGCTGTATGACAGTCACGCCTCGGACGCGTCAAACTACGGCCATGTGGGCGGCATCGTCGGACATGAACTCACTCACGGCTTCGACGATGAAGGCCGTCAATTCGACGCGAATGGAAATCTCGCTGACTGGTGGACAGCCGAAGATGGCAAACACTTCGACGAGAAAGCGGAGTGCGAAGTGAAGGAGTACAGCAACTTCGTCGCCGTCGATGATGTGAAGGTAAATGGCAAGCTGACGCTGGGCGAGAACACCGCCGACAACGGTGGGCTGCGTCTGGCGTTCATCGCGTTCCTGGCCGACGCCAAGAGGAAGAACATCGACCTTACGCAAAAGCAGGAGGGCTACACCCCAGTGCAGCAATTCTTCCTCGGCCACGGACAAAGCTGGTGCGGCAGCACTCGCCCCGAACAGCTTCGACTGCAAGTGCAGACCGATCCGCATTCGCCCCGGGAGTTCCGGGTCAACGGCGTGGTGCAGAACATGCCGGAGTTCGGCCAGGCCTTCGGCTGCAAAGCGGGCCAGCCCATGATGCCGGTCAATGCCTGCAGGGTGTGGTAATGCGTTGTCATCCTGAGCGCAGCCGGCCGGAGTCGAAGGACCCCTAGCCGCTTAATGAGGGCCGGAAGCACAGGCGTTTCTGAGATTTCTGGGATTGCGGCAAGAACGTGCCGCTCATAGGGGTCCTTCGACTGCGTGGCTGCTTCGCATTGCGAAGCAGCCACTCCGCTCAGGATGACACTTACTATTACTGCGGCGGCGCCGGCGCTGTTGTTGCTCCCGGCGTGATCTGCGTTCCAATCACATCGCCGGAGACGATCATCTCCACGCGGCGATTCAGCTTGCGCCCTGCGGCCGTGCTATTGTCGGCCACCGGGCTTCCTTTTCCCAATCCGCGCGCAATCACGTTGTTGATCGAGACCCCGTTGTCCACCAGATAGTCCCGCACCGATCCCGCCCGTTTCTCCGACAACGTCTGGTTGTAGGCGTCGCTGCCCACGCTGTCGGTGTGACCCTCAATTTCTAAACGCAGATCGGGATAAGCCAAAACGATGCCGGAGACTCTGGCCAGACGCTCCCGGGCAGCGGGCTTTAAGGTGTAGCTGCCGGTGTCAAACAGCACATCAGGCATGCTCACCACCAGGCCGCGAGGGGTGTCCCTGGTCTCGAGGACCTGGTTGAGCTGGTTCAGCAGACGTTGCCGCTGCTCTTCTTTTTGGCGGATGGCCTCGGCTTTTTGGCGGATGGCCTCGGCTGCGGCTGCTTCAGCCTTCTGCTGGTCGGCCAGGGCTGCGGCCGCCGCCGCATCGGCTTGCGCCTGCTGCAGTTGAGCCTGGGTTTTAGCCTTTTCCGCCGCTGCCGCGTCGGCCTCGGCCTGAGCCCGCAAGGCAGCATCGTGTTCGGCCTGAGCCCTGGCCTGGGCTTCGGCCGTGGCGGAGGCCTGGGCTTCCGCCTCTGCTTTTTGTTGTTTCTCCAGCATGGCCTGCTTTTCGTTTGCAATTCGTTCCGCCTCTTTACGGCGGAGGGTGAGCACGCGGGCATCTTCCGCCATCTGAGTGGCGCCGCGCGCAGTCGTGCCGATTGGGGTCTTGCCCTGTTTGCGCTTCAGATAATCTTCGGCGCGGGCGAGATAGGTTTCCGCCTTCTGCAAACTGTCGGGCGCGTACTGGGCGGCGCCCGCGGCCTTGGCGATGGCCACAGCGTTGCGCGCTTCGAGCAAGGTAAGAGGTGTCTTGGAGTCGGCCATCGCCGAGGGCAACTGCTGGGCGGGCATGTCGACGGTGTACGAGCCGCCTTCGAGCATATCGAACTTGGCGTCGATGGTCTCTTCGAAGCCTTTGGTCTCCTGCCGGATAATATTCTCTGCCACCACTTCGTTACTGGGCCGAATGACGGAGAAGTAGGGTTCCGCGGTCACGATCAGTCCGAAGGCCTGCAGATCGGTGGTCACGTCGAGACTGCTCTTGCCATTTGAATCGGGCACAATCTCTCCCAGATTCTGAGGACGCCCCTCCGGCGTGATCGCCCATAACACATAAGTAAGGAACTGCGGACCGATCCGGCCCGGCGGCCCCAGTTTGGAGAGGTCTACGTTGATCTGCAGACGTCCGTTCTTGCTGTCCACCTTGGCTTTACCCGTGATTTCGGGCATCAGGCTTGTTCCTCGAATGTCCACAATGGTGGAGCCGCCACGATGGCGATAGTTCACTGCTTTCGTGGTCCGCGAAACCACGGTCACCCGGAAGAGCGGAGTTTGGTCCATCGGTTCCACAGGAGGGTTATCCTGCTGGGCGACTGCGAATGTAACCAGCAGTGTCACGCACATCAAGCCTGCAAATCTCTTCATGATTGCTTCCTTTTTCTCTTACAAGTTTGGCGCCGCAGGACCACAAAGGTCTCGTTCAATTCTGACGTCTCCGGGCGTTCCCCGGAAGTGCCTCCGCAAGCTACCCCGTCGGGGCTTGCCTTGGAAAAGTGCCCAGCTTCAGATGCAGAATGCGACAAGATCTGTTGCGAGCGAATTCCTCGGGATCGCCTGTCCAGGATCGACTGTCCAAAGAATGACGCCATAACCCTCGCCAGTCACGGGTTTCGGGCTGCGGGGTTTCGGGCTGCGCGTAGCACCTGGGTAACCCATCCCGGTTACCTATAATGTGCAGCAACTTGCAGCCGCGGGCTTCGGCGACCGCGAAGCAATCCCCCCTAAGTTCCTTTCCTGTAGTGCCTTACCGGCTTCGACGTCAGTGGCGGACAAGCTGCATTCCCTAGTGATGCCCGCTGGCCGAGGGGCACATAGATTGGGGTGCCATTTTGTGGAACCTGACGGGCGATAACGCGACCAGCAAGCCCGGCCGCTCGCTCCTTCCTGTGCTGACGATTTTGTTTGTGGTGTCCTACGGCTTGCTGACCATGTTGGTGGTGGAACAGGGACGAACCATCGACAACCAGCGCAGTCTCATCCACCTGCTCTTCGGGGACAGCGTTCAGTTGAGCAGCATAAAAGGCAAAGCAGTCCAGAAACAGCAGGCCGAGGACCGGGCGCGGGTGGAGTTGCAAAAGAAGTCCCCTCAGCCCAAGGCCGCGCCGTCGAATCCGCAGGCCCAGTCACCCCTGATGCCGCGGTCGCAGGCGGGCGCGAGGAACGAAAGCACCAGCAAGACCGGAAGACCTCGTCCACAGAGACCTCCAAAGGACTCGGTCGACCAGCCGGATGATCGCAGGACGCTGATCTCCATTTAGTCATGAAAGTATTCGCGACATTACTGTTGTCGGTCTCGCTGCAAAGCCCGCTGCGTATTCCTTCGCTGCAGATGCCGGCCGATCATGTCGCCAGCAAGCGTCCCGCGCGCAAGGGAGGCCGCTGGTACTTCGCGGAGAGCGGTCACGCCGTGTACTGCTATGGTCCAGTTCGCCTGCTGCCCCAAGCCGAAGGCGGACTGCAGCGCGTCGCCACATTCTGCCAGGGCGACAAGAACATGGTGCCGCTGAAAGACTAGGAGCTTCTAGCTTCTAGCTTCTACTTCTGTCTCCTTCGCTTCTATTTTCTGACGTTGCGTCTCGTTCGTCTCTTGTCCCGCCCAGGGGTCTTGGCCAGAAGCCAGAAGCTAGAAGCCCTCCAGCACAAACGCCGCAAATCCGATAACATTTTCCCTATGCCGAAGTTCGAGAAGCATATTTTCATCTGCGGAAACCAGCGTCCGCCCGGCGCGCCGCGCCGCTGCTGCGACCCCGCAGGGCAGGCTGAGCTGCAAAAGGCATTCAAAGAGAAACTGGCGGCGCGCGGACTGAAGGGAAGAGTGCGGGCCAATCAGTCCGGTTGCCTGGACCAGTGCGAGCATGGTCCGAACCTGGTCGTCTATCCCGAAGCCGTCTGGTACGGCGGGGTCACACTCGCCGACGTGGACGAAATCATTGAGTCGCACATCGAGCGCGGCGCGCCGGTCGAACGGCTGGTGATTCCCGACTCCTGCCTTAACACCAAAGACTGCGAGCATCGTAGACGACAGAACGCGAACCTGGCCGAGGTGAAATAATCCCGGCAAATTCGCGCCGTGGCCTGCGGCTCGGACCCAACCTGGCAAGGCGTCTTGGTGTAAAATCGGCGCCGTCGGGCCGATTGGCTTGAGCTTGTCAAGAGGCCCCGGTGAAAGAAGGCTAGAGTGTGTTTTTCGGCGGCGGCGAATTTTACAGGTAGCGGAGTTTTGGCAACGGTCGGCGTCGTGACCTTGACCAGAGTAAAACACCGGCGCGAACTTCTTTTCGCGTCTCTTCCTACGCTCTTTGCGATCCACCAGTTCATCGAAGGCTTCGTCTGGCTCGGGCTGGATGGAATGCTGTCGCCGCAGCTCACGCATAATATGGGCGCGGCCTTCATGCTGTATGCGCAAGGGCTTCTTCCGTTTCTTCTACCCCTCAGCGTGTTTCTGTTCGAACCCAATGGCAAGAGCCGCAGACGCATGCTGCCCTTCCTCATCCTGGGCGGTTTGACGACTCTTTATATCCTTTGGGCTCTGACCGCTTACCCCTTGCAGATTTTCGTCAAAGGCAACAGCATCGTGTACATCAATCAAGCGACCAATAATACTTACGTTGCGATTCTCTATATCATCGCGACCTGCGGCTCGCTTTTGTTCTCGAAGGTAAGAGACATGGTGATCTTCGGACTGGCGAATTTGGCGATTCTGCTGGCCGTAATGGCAGTCAAGCGATATGCATTTACTTCTCTGTGGTGTGCCTACGCAGCGGTGGCGAGCGTGATTATCCTTGCCTATTTCTGGAAGAGCAGCGCCAGCAGACCTCTTTCGTACGCGCTGAAGTAGACGAACAAACTGGGGCCGGACTCACCGGCGGTTGAATTCTCGAAAGTGGAGGCGGCAGTGGCACTGACGATAACAGGTCTCTCCAAGACTTACCCCAACGGTGTAAAGGCGCTTAAGAACCTTTCCTTGTCGATCGGAAACAGCATGTTTGGCCTGGTGGGGCCAAACGGAGCCGGCAAGAGTTCTCTGATGCGTACCGTCGCCACCCTACAAGATCCTGACTCCGGCTCGATCAGTCTCGACGGCATCGATGTCCTGCGCCAGAAGGATGAAGTCCGTCGCATCCTCGGATACCTGCCCCAAGAGTTCGGGGTCTATCCCAAGATTTCCGCGTTGGACATGCTCCACCACCTCGCGGTCATGAAAGGCATGACATCTTCGTCGGAGCGCAAGGAGATGGTCAACGCCCTGCTCCAGCAGACCAATCTATGGGAGGTACGGAAGAAAGCGCTCTCGACATTTTCCGGTGGAATGAAGCAGCGTTTCGGCATCGCCCAGGCCCTGCTGGGTAATCCTCGCCTGATTATTGTCGACGAACCCACCGCCGGCCTCGATCCGGCCGAACGCAATCGCTTCCTGAATCTTCTTTCTTCTCTGGGCAGCGATCGCACGGTCATTCTCTCGACCCACATCGTCGATGACGTTCGCCAACTCTGCCCCCGCATGGCGATCATCGCCTCGGGCGAACTGCTTCTCGAAGGCGCTCCCAACCAGACGATGGCGGCACTTAACGGCAAGATCTGGTCGAAGGTGGTGGCTACCGACGCCGAGCTTAACGCTCTGGAGACTCAGCTGCACGTGATCTCAACTCACTTGGTAGGCGGACAACACGAAGTTCGGGTGTATGCGGACACCTCTCCGGGCGACGGTTTCCGCTCCGTCGATTCCGGACTTGAAGACGTCTACTTCCTTAACCTCTCGCAACAGGCCAAGAGCCAGCTTCCGAGCTAAGGTAATAACGAGGGATTCGACATGGCGCTCTTTTGGGAGTTCTTTACTTTCGAGATCAAGTTTCGTTTCAAGAGTCTCTCTACATATGTCTACTTTCTGGTCTGGCTCACGTTTTCCTTCCTTTGCGTGGCCTCGGAAAGTTTCGGCCCCATCGGCAACAGTAACGGTAAGGTCCTCCTGAACTCGGCGTACTCGAACGCCTACAACAACATCGGGGCCGCGCTATTCGGCATCATCATTATTGCTGCAATATTCGGAACGTCGGTGCTGCGCGACTTTCAGCGCGACACTTACCAGATCCTCTTTACCCAACCAATTTCGAAGTTCGCCTACCTTGGCGGACGCTGGGCCGGCTCCTTCGTCACCACCGTCTTCGCCTTCTCCGGGATGATGTTCGGCACGTACTTCGGCACCTTTGCGCCATGGGCGGACCACACCCGCATCGGTCCGAACCATCTTTTGGCTTACCTTCAGCCCTTTTTCTCCATTCTTGTGGTGCAGATTTTCTTCGTCGGTTCGATATTTTTTGCGGTCTCCGCTCTCTCGCGCAAAATCTTCATCGTCTACCTGCAAGGCGTCGCGCTGTTCATGCTCTATGTCATTGGGCTGACGGTTTTCTCTGCCACGCGTTCGCTGGAGCGTTTCTGGTCCGGCATTCTCGATCCCATTGGCCTCATTTTGTTCGACGACGTCACCCGTTATTGGACGGTGGTTGAAAAAAATTCCCTGTTCGTCACCTGGTCTCCAGCCCTCTCCGGCGGAGTTTTCCTCTACAACCGCCTCTTATGGATGGCCGTCGGTTTCCTGGCGCTGGGTACGGTGTGGGCGCTTTTCCCCATGTCTGTCGAAGCACTCACGGCGCGTTCTCAGGGCCGCCGTGCCGCGAAAGCCAGGGAACAGGAGATCACGGAGGCCTTGCCGGTCCGTCGCCTCATCGGAGGCCTTCCCCTCGCCCAGCGCGCTTTTGGTCCCGCGACAACTTTCGCGCAATACGTCTCGCTTTCGCGGCTGCGTCTGCGCAATATTCTCCGCGATATACCTTTCTGGGCGATCGTCGTCCTCCTCCTCGCTTTTGGGGTCAACAATGGCTACTTCGCCGGCCGTGTCGCCGAACGGAATGTCTGGCCGGTGACTTATCTCATGGTGCAGGCGGTTGAGGGCAGCGCTCTGTTGTTCCTCTTCATTGTTGCGGCCCTCTATGCCGCAGAACTCCTGTGGCGCGAACGCGACACCCACTTCGACGGAATCCATGACGCCCTGCCCATGCGCGAGTCCACCGACTGGCTCTCCCGCCTCACCGCCGTCGTGGTGGTTGAACTCATTCTGCTCGCCGTCGCCATGGCCGTTGGCATTCTGATGCAGACCATCGCCGGCTATTACCACTACGAACTCCTGCAGTACTTCAAGGAACTGTACGTAATAACTTTCCCGCAGATTCTCGGCTTCGTGCTTCTCGCGCTCTTTGTCCAGACCGTTGTCTCCAACAAGTTTTTGGGCCACGCCATCGTGATCGGCCTCTTCGTCCTGATACCGATCCTCTACAACTTCGGCTGGGAAAACACCCTTTATCTCGTCGGCCAGACCCCGGCTTACATCTACTCCGACATGAACGGCTACGGCCACTTCGTTCCCTCGCTTTTCTGGTCGATTACATACTGGCTGGCGATTATGGCGGTGCTGGGCGTCGCCTCGATCGCATTGGCCCGGCGCGGAGCCGAGGATTCCCTGCGCGCCCGCTTCCGTTCGGCTCTCGCGCGCGCTCCACGGCTCGCGCCGGTTGCCCTGCTCTTCGCCCTGATCGCCGCCGGCGCCGGCTCCTGGTACTACTACAACGCCCACGTCCTCAACGAGTACCTCGACTCCAAAGCACGCCGCGGCATCCTGGCGGATTACGAACGACAGTTCAAGCGGTACGAAAATCTGCCTCAGCCGAAGATCACCGCGGTTGACGCCACCATCAATATCTATCCGGATCGCCGTTCGTTCGACGGAAACGTTCGCCTGACCATGGAGAACAAGACCAGCCAGCCGATCTCCCAGATCCACGTCACCGATAAGAGGCAGTCGGTCACCAATATCCAATTCGACCGCGCATTTCGTCTGGTGAGTTCGGCCCCCCGGAACGTGTATTCGATCTATTCTCTCGACCAGCCTCTGGCGCCGGGCGAGGTCCTGACCCTGAGTTGCAATGTCGGCCATCAGACTCGCGGCTTCCGCGACGGCAACGAACCTCCGGAGTTTGCCTACAACGGCACCTTCTTCGACTCCGATTACGTTCCGTACATCGGCTACGACCCCAGCGTGGAGCTTGACGATCCCCGCCGGCGGCGCGAAGAACATCTTCCGTTGCTCGAAGAGATGGCGCATCGCGGAGACGCCGCCCACTCCGTAAACAACATCTTCCTGCTCGGTGAGTCCGACTGGATCACCTATCACAGCGTGGTCAGTACCTCGGCCGACCAGATTGCCGTCGCTCCGGGATACCTGCAGCGGGAATGGCAAGCCAATGGCCGGCGCTATTTCGAATACAGCATGGGCTCAACTCATGTTCTCGACTTCTTTGCGTTCATCTCCGGACGCTACCAGGTCCGGAAAGATACCTACCACGGGCCCAATGGCGATGTCGCCCTTGAGGTCTACTACGATCCCGCGCACAACTATGACGTCGACGACATGCTGGCCAGCTCCCGTGCCGGCCTCGACTACTATCAACGCGTCTACAGTCCCTACCAGTTTTCCCAGTACCGCATCTTCGAGTTTCCCCGCTACCGAACCTTCGCCCAGTCTTTCCCCAACACCGTTCCTTATTCCGAAGGCATCGGTTTTATCGGGCGCGTCATTAAGCCGACGGACATCGATTTCACCTACTTCGTCACCGCTCATGAACTGGGCCATCAATGGTGGGCGCACCAGCTTGTCGGGGCCGACGTCGAAGGTTCCAACATGATGTCGGAAAGCCTCGCCGAGTACTCCGCCCTGCAGGTGATGGCGCACAAATACGGACGCGATCTCATGCATCGCTACCTGCGCCACGAACTCGACGCTTATCTGCGCGGGCGCAGCGGGGAAGTCCGGCACGAACCGCCTTTAGGTCTCGTCCAGCGCGAGCCCTATGTGTGGTACCAGAAGGGCGGCCAGATTCTGTACACGATTGCCGACTACATCGGTGAAGACAATCTCAATCTCGCGCTGCGAAATTTCCTCATGCAATACCGCTACGCCAACGCCAACAATCAGGTCGATGCCCAGCAAAAATCTAGCATGTCGGATGCCGGCGACAAGTCCTATCCCGATACCCGGCAGATGGTCGACGCCATCCTCGCGCAAACCCCGCCCGAGCTTCGTTACCTGGTCGACGACGGATTCAATCGCATTGTTCTCTACGACAACAAGACGATCTCTGCGACTTCGCAGAAGACCACCGACGGGAAGTACAAGGTCACGATGGAAGTGCAGGCCCGCAAGGTGCAGGCCGATGGCAACGGCGCCGAGAACCCCATGCCTCTCGCGGACTACATCGAGATCGGAGTCTTTAGCGGAAAGAAAGATGAGGAGAAACCGCTCTATCTCAAAAAAGAAAAATTCACGGAAGAGCACAAGACTTTCGTGATCACCGTAGACCAGGCGCCCACCCTGGCCGGCATCGACCCCTACAACAAGCTCATCGACCGGAACGCCGACGACAACATGATCGATGTGA
Organism: Terriglobia bacterium; assembly: GCA_963841075.1. Lineage (GTDB taxonomy): Bacteria > Acidobacteriota > Terriglobia > Terriglobales > Acidobacteriaceae > JAIQFF01. The sequence goes on along the minus strand of CAWJBA010000009.1, from coordinate 81,967 downwards.
CCAAGCAGTGAATCATCGGTTTTTGCGCCAGGGCTGAACTATTTGAGGTAGGCGCGCACCAGCCCGATCAGATCCTCAGCTAGTTCCACGGAGGGCATTTCGCTCTTTTCGTGACCCATCATGTGCAAGCGGATGTGGTCTTCGAGAATCTCCGCCATGAGGCTGTTGACGCCGCCCCGGATATTGGCCAGGAGCATCAGGACATCCGCGCAGTCATCGCCCGTAGTCAGGGAACGCTCGATGGAATCAACCTGGCCGCGAATGCGTTTTATGCGGGCAACCAGCTTTTGTTTTTCTTTGTCGATGTGTGACATTTTTCCCTTGTTTATATCCTAGGGGGATATGGTATAAGACTCTGGTCGAAATTCCCAGTGGAACCCGGCCCCCCGATCTTCGAAGCACTGCGCACCTCGAATTTTCGGCCTGAATTCACACTCCTGACCGGCTTTCGCTGAGGCTGATCTCGATGCCGTCAGAGGCGACAGGCGGCTGCGCTTTAACATTCTATTCACATGACGTTTTGAAGGAATTGCTACAGTAATGCGGAAATATGCGCCTTCCCCCAACTGGTCTTGCGTTCGAGGAAGCACGCACAGGCTCGACGGTCCGCACCGACTGGATTCTACGTCAGCCGTTCTCGCTGATTCACTCTTGTGAAGGGATTGCGGTCTAGCCTCGACGAGCGCCTGCGCGGGCGGTTGTCCGAGCGCGATTTTGGAATGAGGCAAGGAGGGTCCATGTTACGGATCGTAAGAAGATTGTGCCTTGGTTGGTTGCTCATCGGCATCTCGGCGGGCAGCGCTCTCGCCCAAAGCGCTCTGACGTGGCAGGAGGTTCGTAACAAGTTTGAGGCAGCGAACCCTACCCTCCGGGCCGGACAGATTGGCATCGACGAATCGCGGGCGCAGGAAATCACCGCGAACCTGCGGCCGAACCCCAACCTGACTATTCTGGCCGACCAGATCGATCCCTTCAGCGGGGGGCCATCGCACGGGCCTTTTGCGTACCTCCTGGCCGCGGGAAGTGTGAATTATCTCTGGGAGCGTCAGCACAAACGTGGACTACGGCTGGAGAGCGCGCAATCCGGGACTGCCGTCGTCACCTCCGGGCAAGCCGACCTGGAGCGGAATTTGTTGTTCAACCTGCGCGAGGCGTTTGTGCAGACCCTTCAGGAGAAAGCCATCCTGAATCTTGCCCGGGAAAACCTCGCCTATTACGACCACGTGCTGGATGTAAACCGCGAGCGCTACAAAGCCGGGGGCATCGCTCAAGTGGATTTGAAACGCCTGGAACTTCAGAAAGTCCAGTACCTGTCCGACATGCAGACCGCGGAGGTGAATCTGCGCCTGGCGAAGATTCAGCTGTTGATGCTGTTAAACGATCAGACGCCAGTTGAGCAATTTGATGTGACCGGAGCGTTTGATTTCGCGGAGCAGATTCCTCCCCTCAGCGACGTCCACCAGGCGGCTCTCGATACCCGTCCCGATTTGAGGGCGGCGTTGCAGTCCGTCGACAAGGCAAAGACTGACTATCGCCTCGCCATGGCCAATGGATCGACCGATCCGATCCTCGGCTTCGATGTCGGCCGCAATCCGCCGATCGACCAGTACATCGGGTTCAACGTGAGCATCCCGTTGCGGATCTTCGATCGTAATCAAGGCGAGAAGCGCCGCGCGCAGTTGGACATCGATCGCAACGACCGGCTTGCGGCCGCAACCCGGGCGCAGGTTTTCAATGATGTTGATTCCGCCTATGCCACGGTCAGCAGCACGGTGACTCTGCTGAAGCCCTATAGAGATCAGTACCTCGAAGAGGCTTCGAGCGTGCGCGAGACGATTTCGTTTTCCTACCAGCACGGCGCGGCGTCGCTGCTCGATTTCCTCAACGCCCAGGCGGACTACCGCAGCGTCCAAGTCAATTATTTGAACCTGGTGGCCGCCTACATGAACGCCACGAATCAGCTCAATCTCTCGGTTGGACGTGAGGTGATCCCATGAAGCGCAGGGTCTCCGGCATCCTCGCTTGCTCTTCGATTTTGTGCCTGTTGGGAACGGGTTGTGGCGGTGGCAAGAGCGATCCCCAGGCAGAGGCGCCGCCGCCGCTCAAGGTCGAACGCGTCGAGGACCGCAATGTGTTTCAGGTGGACCATCCCGAACGATTTGAACTGGCGCAGGCGACAGAACATATTGCGCTGCCTCAGCTCCGGGTCACCGGCACGGTGACTCCGGATATTTCAAGAGCAATTCCAGTCATTTCTCTGGCGGTGGGGCGCGTGGTGGAGATAGACGCGCGCCTCGGCGACACGGTCAAGAAGGGTCAACTGCTGCTGAAAGTGCAGAGCGCCGATATCTCGAGCGCTTTCTCCGACTACCAAAAAGCGGTCGCGGATGAACAGCTCGTCCGGACCCAACTGGAGCGCGCCACGCTGCTTTATGACAAGGGAGCGATTTCCCAGAATGATCTTCAGATCGCGCAGAATGCGGAGGACAAAGCCAAGGTGGACGTGGCGAATACCGCCGAGAAGCTTCATGTTCTCGGCAGTCCCACACTTGATCGTCCCAGCGGCCTGATCGAGATTCATGCTCCGATTTCCGGCGTGATCACCGATCAGCAGGTGACGAACGGCGCCGGGTGTCGCCGGCCTCTCATCGCCGAATCCGTTCACCATCTCGGACCTGACCTATGTCTGGGTATTGTGTGACGTCTACGAAAACGATCTGGTCAATGTGAAGCTCGGCGAACGGGCTGATATTCGTCTGAATGCCTATCCCGACCAGGCCATGACCGGAATCATCAGCAACGTGGGTCCGGTGCTGGACCCGAACATTCGCACTGCCAAGGTTCGCATCCAGATACGAAATCCAGGCCTGATGCGGCCCGGCATGTTTGTGAGCGCGACCTTCCATGGCCGGGAACAACAGAAGCGGGCCGCGGTCCCCGCTACAGCGGTCTTGCACCTCCACGATCGCGATTGGGTCTACATGCCGGTGAAAGGCAATCAATTTCGGCGGACCGAGGTTGTAGGCGGCGACATGCTTCCGGGCGCCATGCAGGAGATCCTGTCCGGACTGACGCCCGGCCAGCGAATCGTGGCCAATGCGCTTGAATTCCAGAATTCGGCGGAGCAGCAATGATTCGCGCCATCGTCGATTACGCTTTGAATAGCCGCTTCGTCGTGCTGAGCATGGCGGTGCTTCTCTTTATTTGGGGCATGATCTCGTTTCACAACCTGCCGGTGGAAGCCTATCCCGACGTCGCCAATACCTGGGTTCAGGTCATTACGCAGTGGCCCGGGAGGGCCGCGGAAGAGGTTGAACAGCAGGTCACGATTCCAGTCGAAATCCAGATGAACGGTATTCCCCACCTCCAGCACATACGATCAGCGTCGCTGGCTGGACTCTCAGTGGTGAATCTCATTTTCGACGACAACTCCGACAATGATTGGGACCGGCAGAAGGTGATGGAGCGCCTGGCGCAAGTCACGATGCCGCCGGGCGTCGCCGGAGGAGTCGGACCCGATTTCAGTCCGATCGGCTCAGTGTATTGGTACACGCTCAAGAGCACCAATCCCGCATATGACTTGATGGACCTGAAGGCGTTGCAGGACTGGGTGATCAGCAAGTACATCCGATCGGTGCCGGACGTGGTCGATGATTCATCTTTCGGTGGCGTAACTCGGGAATATCAGGTCCGCGTCGACCCGGAGAAGTTGATCTCCTACGGTCTGAGCCTGGCCCAGATTGAGCAGCAGTTGACCAACAGCAACGCCAACGTCGGCGGAAGTTTCATCGAACAAGGTTCGCAACAGATCAATGTGCGCGGCGTAGGTTTGGTCACCGACATCGGTGATATCGAGAAGACGGTGATCAAGGCACAGAACGGCGCTCCGCTGCGGATCAAAGACATTGCCGTGGTCTCGCAGGGGCCGAAGATCCGCCTGGGCCAGATCGGAAGAGCGTATCACCGCGCCGACGGGGTAGTTGAAGACGATAACGATGTAGTCGAAGGGGTCGTGTTTCTCCGCAAAGGCGCGGACACTGCGACCATGCTCGAAGGGCTTCACGCTATGGTCAACAAGCTGAACGATCACATCCTGCCTCCCGGTGTGAAGATCGTCCCCTATCTCGACCGCGACGATCTGGTGCATTACACGACCCACACCGTCTTGCACAACCTCGCGGAAGGCATGATTCTGGTCGTTATTATTCTCTTCATTTTTCTGGGCAACGTTCGCGGCGCACTTATCGTTTCGCTGACGATTCCTTTTGCCCTGCTCTTTGCCTCGATCTGTCTGGACCTGCGGCATATCTCGGCCAACCTGCTCTCGCTGGGAGCATTGGACTTTGGCATGGTGGTAGATGGCGCGGTCGTGATGGTCGAAAATATTGTCCGCCACTTGAATCGCCCCGAGGAAGCTCCACTCACGCTGGTAGACCGGATCCGCAAGGCCGCGCATGAAGTGCAACGGCCGGTTTTTTATGCCATCGCCATCATCGTTACGGCATATCTTCCGATCTTTACCCTTCAACGGGTCGAAGGAAAGTTGTTTAAACCGATGGCATGGACGGTTGCTTTCGCCTTGCTCGGCGCCCTGATCTTCTCCATGGTGATTGCGCCGGCGCTGGCCAGCCTGCTGTTTAAAGGCGACGCCAGGCAGTGGCAGAACCCGGTAATGACATTTCTGATAAAGCACTACAGAAACATCGTGCGCCTGGCTATTCGGTACCGCTGGGTGACCGTGGGTGGAGCGGTCGCGGCTCTTCTGCTTTCGGCGTTTCTTGCCTTCAGCGGCGTGATCGGATCGGAATTTCTCCCACACCTGGATGAAGGCGCGATCTGGGTCCGGGGCACGCTGGCTCCCAGCACCGGCCCGACCGAGAGCGCCCGGGTTGCGGACCGGGCCCGTGAAGTCCTGGCCTCATTTCCTGAGGTCCCCCAGGTTGTCAATCAAATTGGGCGCCCGGACGACGGCACAGATACGACCGGCTTCTTCGATACGGAATTCTTCGTCGATCTTTTGCCCAAGGAAAGGTGGCGTCCGGTTTTCCACCAGGACAAGGAACGGCTCATTGCGGCCATGGACCGCGAGTTGGAAAAAATTCCCGGAGTCCTATGGGGCTTCTCGCAACCGATTTCCGACAATCTGGAAGAAGCGGTCAGCGGGGTTAAAGGGGCTCTTGCGGTAAAAGTCTATGGCGACGATCTTAAGACTCTGGAAGCCAAGGCCGATGAGATCGTAGCCGCCATGCGGCCCATTCCGGGCGTGGAAGACCTCGGCGTCTTCCGGATCATCGGCCAGCCCAACCTCAACTTCACCGTCGACCGCGATCAGGCGGCACGCTACGGAATCAATGTCTCCGATGTGCAGGACGCGATTCAGACCGCCGTGGGCGGAAACGCCCTAAGCCAGGTGCTGATCGGAGAACAGCGCTACGATCTTGTCCTCCGCTATCTGCCGTCGTATCGCGACACGAAGGAAGCGATTGAAAAGATTCGGCTGCTGGCCCCGTCCGGCGAACGGGTCTCGCTGGCCCAGCTGACGAAGGTGAAAGTTCTCGATGGCGGTTCGGAAATCTACCGCGAAGAGAACTCGCGATACGTTGCCGTCAAGTTCAGCGTGAGAGGGAGGGACCTGGGCAGTACCGTCGAGGAGGCGATCAAGAAGGTCAATGCCGCGGTCAAGCTTCCGACCGGCTACACCCTCGATTGGGCAGGCGAATACGAGAGCGCAAAACGCTCTCAGCGACGGCTGTTGGTCGTGCTGCCGGTAACGATCCTGCTCATCTACATCATTCTGTACACCATGTTCAAGTCTACGAAATGGGGGCTGCTCATCCTCACCAACATAGCCATGGCGCCCATCGGCGGACTGCTCGCGCTCCTGATCACGGGTACGAACTTCAGCGTGTCATCCGGAGTTGGCTTTCTCGCGCTCTTTGGTGTATCGGTGCAAATCGGCGTGATTATGGTGGAGTACATCAACCAACTTCGAGCCCGCGGATATGACATTGTGGAAGCAGCCGTGGAAGGCGCCGTGCTCCGCCTTCGTCCGATCGTGATGACCATGCTGGTCGCAACCCTGGGACTGTTGCCGGCCGCAACCTCCCACGGCATTGGGTCGGATTCACAACGTCCTTTTGCCATCGTGATCGTTGGCGGTCTGATTGCGGACTTGATGATCAGTATCATTCTGTTGCCGACCTTATACACCTGGTTCGCAAGCAGCGATGACCGCCTGCCGGCGGCTGACCCTAACGAGGCTGTATAAATATCTCCTTTACCATGGCGCCGTCTGAAAATGCGCCGGAAGGATTCTGAAAATGACGAAAGCGGAAGTCTGCTCCCGAATTCGAGAAATCGCCATCATTCCGGCGATCAGGGTCTCGTCTGGCGACGATGCGCACTTTGCGGCAGAGGCGGTCATGCGCGGCGGTATACCGATCGTGGAAATCACGATGACGGTGCCCGGAGCGCTGGAGTTGATCTCCCACCTGGTCCGCTCCGATCCAAAGATCATTGTCGGCGCAGGCACCGTGCTCGATACCGACACGGCGCATTTGTGCATCGATGCTGGCGTTGGTTTTGTCACAGCTCCGTCACTGAATCCTGCGATCATCGAATTCGCGGCCAAGCGGAATGTCACAGCCCTGCCGGGCGCATTGACCCCAACAGAAGTGGTCACCGCGTGGAGCGCGGGCGCTGATTTCGTCAAGGTGTATCCCTGCGGTCCGGTCGGGGGGGACAGGTATATCAGGGCTCTGCACACATCCTTGCCGCAGATTCCATTGATCGCCGCGGGAGGAGTGAATCAGCAGACCGCGGCCAACTTCATTTTGTCCGGCGCAACCGCAATCGGGGTTGGCACGGAATTGATTCCCACCGAGGCGATTCAAAGAAGGCAATCGAAACGCATTCACGAATTGGCCCGCCGGTTCGCAAAACTTGTGAAGGATGCACGCGCGCAGATCGCAGACTGGGAAGCGACTCGGGTCGTAAAGGAATTTACGGGGAGCGAGGAGTGCGAGAAGCCAGCATGACGCTTTTATCGCGTAGCGCCGCCATCCCGGCGGCCAGATAGGCAGGCGGGACGCCACCGGACCGGCCAGAGGCCGGCGCCACACCAGAAGGTCTGTAAAGAGCGATCAAGGAACGACAACGGCGGCTCCATCGATCGAGTCGCTCTTCAGGGCGGCCAAGGCGTCATTGGCCTGGTCCAGGGCAAAGGTCGTCACTTTGGGCTGAAGATGAATCTCGGCCGCGAGTTTGAGGAAGTCGCGAGCATCTGAGCGCGTCATGTTGGCGACGCTGCGTATTTGCCGCTCCCCCCAGAGCAGGCGGTCGTAGTCGAATTCGGGAATGCGATCAAGATGGATGGCGTTGATGGCAACCACGCCTCCTTTTCGCAAACTGGAGAGCGCCAGGACGACCACATCCCCGCTGGGAGCAAAAGTAATCGCGCGATCGAGTTCCACGGGAGGCTTGTCCGCTTCCGATCCAACCCAATGGGCGCCAAGGGATTCAGCCAGCTTGCGATGCGATGCGCCCCGAGTGGAAACATAAACCTCGCAGTGCCAGGCCCGCAGAACTTCGATGGCCAGATGCGCCGACGCGCCGAATCCAAACAATCCGACGTTCTCGCCCGGCTGTACGCCGGCGACGCGAAGGCTGCGAAATCCGATAATGCCGGCACACAACAGCGGTGCAGCGTGAATGTCGTCCAGCGCCGGAGGCAGAGGGAAGATGAAGTCCGATCGAGCGACGGCAAACTCTGCGTATCCGCCATTCACGCTATAACCGGTAAAGGTCGGCGAATCGCACAGGTTCTCAAAGTCGTTTCGGCAGTACCAGCAGGTGCCGTCCGTGCCTCCGATCCAGGAGACGCCTACCCGGGTTCCCAGGGGTAGCTCCGGCGACTGTCCTTTAACAATCTCCCCCACGATCTGATGGCCGGGAACCAGACTTTCACGCAAAGCTGGCAATTCCCCTTCAACGATGTGCAGGTCGGTGCGGCAAACACCGCACGCCAACACACGCAGGAGCACATGGCGCGGTCCTGGTTCAGGCATCGATACGTCCTCGATGCGCAGAGGACGGTCCGGGGTGCTACTGGGTGAATGGAGCACTGCGGCTTTCATTAGCGAACCGGTCACCTTGTCTGACCGAGAAACCATAGGTATGGAAGTGGTGGGCGCGGCGTGACTCGAACACGCAACCGTCGGATTAGAAATCCGATGCTCTATCCGTTTGAGCTACGCGCCCTCGACAACTCACAAAATAAAGGGATTTAGAATGGGCCCTCTTCAGTTTATCTATTCTAGCCGGTCTCAAATCCCTTGCTGCCGTTATCTGGTACCGCAGTCTGGGTTATGACTTGTGGAAATCTTCGCTGCCAGAATAGTAACGTGGGCGTGGTTACTCTCCCGATATGTTGGCTTTAGAGGCCGATACATGGCTTCCAACACGAGATCCAGCACGACCCTTGAACCAGCCGATTCTTTTCCCGGAACCCGGGCAGTTCCTTTTTGGTCTCCCGCATCTCACTAGGCGGCGTTGTGGAAAAGTAGAACCGCCAAGACCGGCAGTACTGTGTAAACTAAAGATACATCAGCACTGTCAGCCGAGGACCTGCTTCCAAAGAGAAGGTTCACCTCAAATGAGTACAGAAGTAAGCATTCCCGTTTTCCTGCTCGCAGAAAACAGACTTCTTCGAGAGGCTCTGGCACGAATTCTAAACAAGAAAAGCGGCATCACCGTGGTCGGAGCATCCGGCTACTCGCCCGCGCTGCCCGAAGCGATTGCGGAGGTATCTCCCCGAGTACTATTGTTCGATCCTTTTGACACCACCACCAGCCTCGGTTTCATTCGGACGATACGCGAATCCCTTCTGGATCTAAAAATAGTACTCATCGGGATGGAAATCGATTCTGAACTGTTCCTCCGGGCTGTCCGGGAGGGCATTGCGGGGTACCTCCTGAAAGATGCCACCGCGGCCGACGTTGCTGAAGCGGTGCGATCGGTTGCGAAGAGCCACGCCATCTGCCCGCCCGAGTTGTGCCAGACGCTGTTTGATCATGTGGCTCAGCAAAGACCGAGCCTGCCCAATTTCTTCATTAAAGAACAATTTGGGCTCACCCGCAGGGAACAGCAGTTAGTAAGGATGATCAGCCGTGGCTTGACCAACAAGGAGATCGCAGGGGATTTGGGCTTGTCCGAGCAGACGGTCAAGAACCATATTCATCGTGTGCTTCGCAAAGTTGGGGTCCGCGATCGTCTTTCTGCGGTCGAGATGTGCCGTACCCACGGCGCTTCCTCAATCTAGATCGCCCTCTCGAGTACTACCGGCGAGTACTACAAGTACCCCTGATAGGTACTCCCCCTTCCGAAACGCCGAAGTTTGGCACTGGTACTTTTTGGTATTGTCCCGCCTCATTCGTTGACGCTCAATTGAACCTTATCCTTTTTTGTATCCGGGCCGATACTTGATTCCGAGGTGTCGTGTGGCGAAAATCAAGGTCGTGGTCGCAAACCGGCCCCGGTTGATGCGCGAACTCGTGATGGCGACGATTTCGGATCAACCGGACATTGAAATCGTTGGTGTGCTGGAGGATGAGACCGCGATCCTTGAGGTGGTTGCGCGAGAGCATCCACAGTTCCTGGTGATCGCTCTCGACCACTCGGACGAGCGGCCGCCCATTTGCGATGTGCTATTTGACCAGTTTCCGAATATGCGCATCCTGGCGCTAGCCGCGGAACGCGACAGCAGCATCTTCTACTGGGCCACGCTCGACATTCGTTCTAACCGGATTGAGAACTCCGAAGAGGGGATTCTGAATGCCCTCCGAGGGCGCAAGACGATGGTTGAACCCGGGATGGAAACCGAGCATACCACCGCAACAGAGTGAGCCTGTCGGGCTTTTGGTTTTGTCGGGCTTCTTGATTCTTTGATTTGTAACGTGCTCGCGGAACGCCCTGTGAGTGAGAGGGCGGAGCTGTATCCGAAGCGCGCTGCCTTATCCCAGGGAATTCGATTTGAAATGGGAAGACTTTGAAATGGTGAAGATGATGTCACACGCATGCAAGTCCCTGATTCTCGCTTCACTAGTTCACCTAACGCTCTGCGTTGGCATGCACGCGCAGTCGCAGCAAACCGATCCAGGGCAGGGCAACGACCATCGGCGCGAATCGCATGACGCCGTGGTGCGCTCGACCGAACCCACCGATCTCGGCAAGGAAAACCTGGAGCGGGTGGCGGCGTCCGCGTTCCAGCTGCAAGCGGTGCTGGCGAAAGACGCAGGGATCCTGGTCGAGCTCAAGCGCTGGGTGGCGAACGAAGCAACCAACAGCGGACAAATCGTAGACGACTACGCGCTCACCGACCAGGCGATTTTCGACCGGCTCGAGCGTGACGTAGCCTTCCGCTCCGTAGCCACGAGGCTGGTGCAGCGCTATGGATATCTGCTGCCTAGCGTGAATCCGGAATCGGACGTCGCTAAAGAGCAAGACCTGGTGATGAGAGAGCGCGCCCGTCGCCTCGCGGCGCGTCAGGAGCGCGAGGACCAGGTTGGCCTGGAGGGGGAAGATCGGGAGAAGAGTCCAGATCAGCGGGAACCGAAAGTACAACGCACGACTTGCGATCCGCGAGGCCACGCCAACTGCGGTGATTCGGCTTCGGGTAACCTGCGTCAACCGGGGACCTTGCAGCCTAACGAAAACTCGACGCCGGACACGACTCCGCCCATCTTGCCGGACCAGATGTCGCCTTCCAGCGCGAACCGGACGCTGCGCTCAGCCATCGGTCGTGACGATAATGACGCTCGCGGATATTCAGCGGTGGAACCGGCTTCCCTGATTTCGCCGGATTCTTCCAACCGGTCTTCTTCAGCCAGTGGTATGGCCGGGAACTTACCTTCCGGCACCGACAGCATCGATGGCCTCCTGCAACGCAACAATCTCGACGATCTTTCCGCATCCGCAACTGGAAACCGCACTGACGCCTTCAACGCTTCGGGCAGCGAGATGAATCGCACCGTGCGGCTTCCCGGCGCGCCCGGGACATGGGGCAGCGCGGACAAAGATCTGGTGCCGGTCGCCATGATCCACAAGAGCAATCCCTACGCCGACATTCCTTCGCTCTACGACATGTACGTGCAAGCCGCTCCCAGGGATCGCGAGCCTGAACGCTTCGGCACGGAGATCTTCCGCAACGGCACCCGGGCGATGGACGCTATTCCCATGGACCTGCCAGTCGGGCCCGACTACGTGGTCGGACCCGGCGACGGGCTGTCCATCAACCTCTGGGGCGCGGTCTCACAGCGAATCGTTCGATCGGTGGATCGCGAAGGGCGAATCAATTTGCCCGAGGCGGGGCCGCTGCTGGTGAGCGGCCGCACCCTGGCAGAGGTGCAAGAGTCGGTGCAGCGGGTACTCCGCACCCAGTTCCGCGATGTGTCGGCGGACATCTCACTCTCGCGATTGCGCACGATTCGGGTGTACATCGTGGGAGAAGTCGCCGAACCCGGCGCCTACGACATTAGTTCCCTCTCCAGCCCTCTGAACGCTCTGTTTGCCGCTGGCGGAATTACCGCGCGCGGCTCCCTGCGCAACCTGAAACACTACCGGGGCAAGGATCTGGTCGAGGATGTGGACGCGTACGACCTGCTGTTGCATGGAGTTGGATCTGATCTGAAGCGGTTGGAGAATGGCGACTCGCTGCTCGTTCCTCCCGTCGGCGCTCAGGTTACGGTGAGCGGTATGGTGCGGCGCCCCGCGGTGTACGAACTGCGCGGCGAAAGCACTCTGGCGGACGCTCTGGATCTGGCGGGCGGAATCTTGCCGGCGGCGGCGCTGCAGCATATCGAGGTGCAGCGCCTCGAAGCTCATGAAAAGCGCACCATGCTGACCCTCGATCTCTCGCCCGGAGGCGACCCCGCGAGCCTCCCGAAACAGCTCACCACCTTCAAGGTCCAGGATGGCGATCAGATTCATATCTTCCCGATCGCTTCCTACAACGAGCAGGCGATTTATCTGCAAGGTCACGTCCTTCGCCCCGGCCGCTACTCTTATCACGATGGGATGAAGCTGACTGATCTGCTGGGTTCATACAGCGACCTGCTTCCTGAGCCGGCTGGACATTACGCTGAGATTGTCCGCCTCAACCCGCCGGATTTTCGTCCCAGCGTAGAGAGTTTCGACTTGTCGGCGGCGCTGGCCAATCCGGCAGCCGCTCCGAAATTGCAGCCCCTGGATACGGTCCGCGTCTTCAGCCGTTACGATTTCGAACCAGCGCCGACCGTCTGGGTGGGTGGCGAGGTCCGCTTACCCGGCAAGTACCGCACCTCGGGTCAAGCTCGTCTCCGGGATGCGATCTATCTGGCGGGAGGAACTTCGACGGAAGCTGAGCTTGATTCGGCCCAGCTCTTCCGCACGCAGCCAGATGGAACCATGACCATCCACAGCGTGAATCTGGCGGGAGCACTGGCCGGAAACTCCCCCGACAACATTCTGCTGGAGCCGCGCGACCGCGTCCTGATCCACCGCAATGCCGCGCAGGTGGATCCGCCTTCGGTTTATGTAAAGGGAGAAGTGGCGAAGCCTGGCCGTTATCCGCTGACCACCAATATGCACGTTGAGGATCTGGTCCGCGTCGCCGGCGGCCTCAAGCGCAGCGCAGATCCGGTGCAGGCCGATCTCACTCGCTACAAAGTCGGTGAGATTGGAAACACGTCGAATGAAATTGTCCCGGTCGAACTGGCGATGGCTCTAGGCGGAAACGCGAACGACAACCTTCAGCTTCGCGACGGCGACCTGCTTTCGGTCCGCGAAGCTCCGGGTTGGAATGACATCGGCGCATCAGTGACCATACGCGGCGAAGTTCAACACCCTTCCACTTACGGCATTCGACCGGGCGAGCGCCTGAGTTCCCTGGTGGAGCGGGCCGGGGGCTTCGGCCCGGAAGCGTATCCCTATGGCGCGGTGCTGGTGCGCCGCGAGGTTCGTGAAATCGAGATGCAGTCTCACCTGACTCTGGTGCAGCGAATTAAGGCCGAACAGATAAACCTTAAAGCGCTTCCCGACACTGACCCGGATCAGAAGAACGCAAAATTGACGGCGATAGCACAGACCGAAACCACGCTCACTCAGCTCGAGGCCACAGCCCCAATCGGCCGAGTCGTAATGCATGTTTCACCCGACATCAAGCGTTGGCAGAATACCGCGGCGGACGTGCCCTTGCGCGATGGGGACGTGCTTTTGATACCTAAGAAGGCGAATTACGTGATGGTTTCAGGGCAGGTATACAACCAAACCGCAGTCACTTACCAGCCCGGCAGAAGCGCCCAGTGGTATCTGAGTCAATCCGGCGGGCTGACCCAGATGGCGGACAAGCAGGCCGTCTTCGTCGTGCGAGCCGACGGATCGGTACTCGCGGCCAAGAACAATTCCGGATGGTTCTCGGGCAACCCATTGAACGCCGCATTAAGACCGGGAGACTCGATTGTCGTGCCGGAAAAAACGCCACGCATTGGAACCCGCAACTGGACCACGGCTTTGCAGGCAGCACAGATCGCCACTTCTGTGGCGCTGACCATCGCGGCCGTAAAGCCGTAGTAGGGGGGAAGTCTGCGGAAGTACATCCGAGTGCTGCCGGTGTGGGGATGGACAGGAACTCTTTTGCTGGTCGCACAACTGACTTTGTGCGCGCCCCAATCGCAAGCTGAACCGCAGGTGGGCGACGCAGGCAATCCGCCGCCGCAAAGCGCGAATGCGCCGGCAAAGTCCAAGAGCAAAAACAAGGCCAAGCAGGAAGACAGTTCGAGTACCGGGAAAAATGATCCCACTCCCGGTACCTCCCAGACTTTGACCGGGTTAGGAAGGGACTTCCTGTCAGACCAGAAACAGATCTGGACCAGTCCCAGCCGCTTGCGATTTTCGGATACTGAATGGCTCGTGCCTCTGGCTGGGATCTCGGCGGGCCTGTTCGTCACGGATACCGATGTCACCCTTCATATGTCGCACGACCCAAAAACCATCAGCCACTACAAAACCCTTTCCAACGTGGGGGTAGGCGCCCTGATTGGAGGCGCTGCAGGTATGTGGTTGCTCAGTTATCCGGCGCATAACAGCCATTGGCGCGAAACCGGCTTGCTGGCAGGTGAAGCGGCGCTCAATAGCCTGATCCCGGCCGAGGTTTTCAAGTACTCAGCAGGTCGCCAGCGGCCGTTGGAAGGGAATGGTGGCGGAGGCTTTTTCCAGGGCGGGACCTCGTTTCCATCGGAGCACAGCGACGCCGCATGGGCGGTGGCGGGCGTAATAGGGCACGAGTATCCCGGTCCAATCCCAAAACTGTTGGCCTACGGATTGGCCTCTTTCGTCAGCTATTCCCGGATCAAAGGAGAACAGCATTTCCCCTCCGATGTCTTCATCGGCGGCATCTTCGGGAGCCTAATCGCTCAGGAGGTCTATAGCCGCCATCATGATCCGGAATTGGGCGGCGACGATTGGAGATCGATCGGTGAATTGTTCGGCCAGAGCCGCTCCTCACCAGGAAATCAAGCGTCGCCGTATGTCCCCCTGGATAGTTGGGTTTATCCCGCTCTCGATCGGCTTGTGGGGCTCGGTTTGGTGGACAGCGGATTTGCCGGCTTGCGACCGTGGACTCGAGGTGAATGCGCCCGCTTGGTAAACGAGGCAGCAGATCGCATGACTAGCCGCGGAAACGAAAGTGACGAAGCACTGCGATTGATTGATACGTTGCAACGCGAGCTCCGGCCAGAAAACGAGGCGGCAAACGGTGAGGGCGGCGGAGCTTTCCGGTTGGAGTCGCTGTACTCGCGGACCGAAAACATCGCTGGGGCGCCACTTACGGATGGCTACACATTCGGGCAGACTCAGGTCAACGATTTCGGGCGCCGTTTCGGTGAAGGATGGAATTCGGTAAATGGTTTCTCGGCATACGCCACGTGGGGTCGTTGGGTCACTTACCTGCGCGGAGAAGAGCAAACCGCGCCGTCCGTCCCGGCGTATTCACTGGCAACACGTGAAACGATCCAGCAGGTGAACCGCTACCCTGTACTGCCTCCGGGCACAGCCCAGCCGTCAATCCAGCAGTTCAAGGTACTTGATGCCTACGTCGGACTGATGCTCTCGAACTGGGAGATTTCCTATGGAAGGCAAAGCCTGTGGTGGGGACCGGGAGATGGTGGCCCGCTGATTTTAAGCGACAACATGGAACCAATTAACATGTTCCGCATAAATCGGGTCACGCCGTTCAAATTGCCCAGCATTCTGGGCTGGCTCGGCCCTATACGCACGGAGTTCTTCCTGGGCGAGTTTACCGGGTACCAGTTTGTCAATAGCCCCTCGCCGGTGGGTTTCGCCGGACAGAACGGGCAAGTGCTTAACCCCCAGCCGATCATTCATGGCGAGAAGATTAGCTTCAAACCCACTCGCAATTTCGAGTTTGGTATTTCCCGCACAACGGTCTATGGAGGACCGGGTTATCCGCTGACGATCCATACGTTCTTGCGCAGTTTGTTTTCTACCGCCAATGAACGAATCAGCTCTACAGGGGGTAGCCCAGATAAGCCAGGCGACCGGCAGGCGGGGCTAGACTTCACTTACCGCCTTCCGAAGCTGCGCAACTGGGTGACCTTTTACGGGGATGGCTTCACGGATGACGAGATTTCGCCTATCGCCTATGCCGACCGCTCCGCCTGGCACGCCGGGCTTTACTTTTCTCAGTTTCCGCGATTGCACAAACTGGATCTCAGAATGGAAGGCGTCTACACCGACAATCCTCTCGGGGGCAACCTTGGTCGCGGTTTCTATTATTTTAACTTTACATGGAGAAGTGGACTGACCAATGACGGGAATCTGATTGGCAGTTGGATCGGCCGGCAGGGACAAGGCGCTCAAGCCTGGACCAACTATTGGTTCACGTCTCGCAGCCGTCTGCAGTTCAATTTTCGACATCAGAAGGTCAGTCACGAATTCCTTCCAAACGGCGGCTCTCTCACGGATGTGGGCGCGCGAGGGGATTATTGGATTCACCCCAACCTCGGTCTGTCCGGCTGGGTTCAATACGAGCGTTGGCTGTTTCCGGTGATTCAGCCCAACTCGACCCGCAATGTAACCGCCGGGGTGGAAGTGCAGTTTCAGCCCCAAAAATTGTTTCAGCGTTCTGCGGCCAGAGATACCTCCGGAACCGGAGATCGGCCGTAACCAGTTACCGGGAAGTCGATGTCCAGAATGAAGACAGTGCATAAGTATGGGCAAACTATTGGTTTAACGAACGAAATCGGCTACAGTTTGACTACAGACACCAGATAAATTCAGCAGCGGTTTTATCCCTGGAGGCGGCACCTTGACCGGCGCGGGAGTGGGCATTGATAACAGGCTGCGTCCGATTTCGGCCGCGTCCCACGTGGTCTCAATACGATTCCGGGTTATTTCGTGTGATTCAAACCACTTCCGCTCGTAAACGCGACGGTTGGAGTGATGTGCAAATTTCAGCCCAAAAATTATCGCAAGCTGGTGCAGCGAATGCGGCGGCCAACCCATGCGGGATTGGAAGCCGTCGATGAGTGTGCGCACGGCCTTGCGTCACGACGTTTCGCGCCCTGGGGAGGTTGCGTTAAGTACAAAGCACTACTAGTTGGACCCGATGAGTAGTCGCTTAGGGTTTGCGCTACGTAAGATTGTTAAAAAACAAATGCCCACTATGTCATGTGACTGAGAGGGCGAAGCTGTGTCCCGGGACGGAAGTTAGACCGGATCCGCGAGACTGACAGCGGAGAACCGAGTTTGGTATCGGGCTGGTCTGGTAAACGCGTAGGGTGGGCCGAGTTCAGGATCGGGGTCCGCCGGACCGCCATCGCATAGTTGTTTATGGCAAACGCGAGAAAAACCGAAGAGGTTGGATTGGAAAGTACCACAAAAGAAGTGCCCCTCCGCGATCTGGAGGAAATTTCGGAACTGGATTTCTCCCGCGCCGCCCGCAAAGGGCGCGAAGCCGAAGGATCGCGCCTTGACCGGGGATGGACCTTTTACGGCTGGCTGCTCTGGGACAAACGGCAACTGTTTTATCGGGTGGCAGTTCGCGCCCTGATTGCGGGCACGCTCATCGCTTTCCTGATTCGACCTAGATACGAGTCCGCGGCGAACATCATGCCGCCTGAGCAAGGCGATCGCGGGGCTCTGTTATCTCTTCTTGCAGGGAGAGCTGGTGGTTCCGAAGGTGCCGCGGGGCTTGCCTCGTTGGCCGGCAGCGTTCTGGGCGTATCCAGTTCGGGCGCGCTGTTTGTCGACCTGGCTCACAGCCGTACCGTGGAAGACCGCATCATCGATAAATTTGGACTGGAGAAGGTGTACGGAGTGGGCTACCGCCAGGATGCCCGCAAGATACTTGAACAGCGTACCGCCATCGGGCAAGACCGGAAGAGCGGAGTGATATCGATTCAGGTCACCGACACCAGCCCGCAACGCGCTCGCGAAGTTGCCCAGGCTTACGTCGACGAGTTGGACCGTCTGTTGTCGGAGGTAAGCACGTCCTCGGCGCGCCGCGAACGTATTTTTATCGAGCAACGCCTGGTGACCGTCAAGAAAGATCTTGATGAAGCCGAGAAGCAGTTCAGCGCTTTCGCCAGCAAGAACAGCGCACTCGATATCAAGGAGCAAGCCAAGGCGGAAGTCGGAGCAGCGGCTGCGCTGCAGGGGGAATTGATCGCTGCCGAGTCCCAACTCCAGGGCTTGCAGCAGATTTACACTCCCGAAAACGTCCGTGTCCGTAGTCTGAGAGCCCGAGTTGACGAACTGAAGCGCCAACTGGACAAGATTTCCGGAACCGACGCTTCGCTCGCCGCGGACGCCGATTCGCCGCCAAATTCTTACCCTTCAATCCGCAAGCTTCCGCTGCTGGGTGTGGAGTGGGCTGATCTTTACCGCCGGACGAAAATCCAGGAAACGGTCTACGAGTTGCTGAATCAACAGTACGAGTTAACCAGGATCCAGGAAGCCAAGGAGATCCCGACCATTCGTCAGATCGATCCGGCGAACCTCCCCGAGAAAAAATCCTGGCCGCCCAGGATGCTCATCATTCTGTCGATTACGGCAAGCGCGCTATTTGCTACGGCAATCTGGATCGTCGGCTCGGACCACTGGGAGGGCATCGACCGCCGTAGTCCAGGAAAAGTATTCGCCACGCATATCTGGGGGACGGGCCGTCAGGGATTACGCGACTTGGCGGTCCGACTTAATTTGGACAAAGTCGCCGGGTTTATGACCGGCGTTCGGCGACCGAAGGATTAGGGACTAAAGGACGATCCGGTTCTCGGCACTCAATAAACTCTCTGACTGATCACTCCCGAGATGTCACCCGAACCGCAAACTCCCGGTTTTCTTTATCCCGACTCGGACTGGTCGCGCGTTTTGCGCACGTTCGAGAGGATCGCAGCCCTAGGGTGCGGAGTTGCACTCATCTACCTGGCTGCGACCGAGAGCCTGGAATGGGTTCCTTTTGTCGCTGGCGGCCTGGGGATGTTGGTCGTGTTGCTCATTCGCTGGCCCTATGGGGCGCTGGGAATGCTAATGGCGGCGGCCGCAGTTCCAAGATATCAGTTGTCGATTTCGTCCTGGAACGCAAAACCTGAACATCTGACAGCCGCGGCGTGCGGACTGATTCTACTGTTGGGAATCTGGCACGGAGATCTGACTTGGCGGAAGCTTCACAAGGTAGATTTTCTGCTCCTGTCGTTTCTGGCTTTAAGCTTCTTTAGTTCCTATGTGGCCTCTCCGGATCGCGCCGCTACTCTGCGCTGGTCTTTGTTGATGACTATCGCCATGTGCCCGTTCTTCTTGTTGCCTCAAATGGTCGGCACCCAGGAACAGCTTGAGAAGGCCATGAAGATATTGCTTTTCGTTGGCGCCGCGGAGGCTTTGTTTGGAATTTTGTGTTTTCTTTCATATCTGTTGTTTGGCACGGAGATAGGCGTCACCTTTTTCTTTTATCTCGACTTTATCCCGGGAATCCATGGATCGCAGTGGGAACCGAATATTTTTGGTAGTTACTGTGCATGTTTCGCCGTCATGTTCCTGTTCTACTATCTGGCGGGGGGGCGCACCCGCGCCTGGTACCTGGCAGGATTCCTGATCACCAGCGTTGGAGTTTTGCTGAGTCTGGCTCGACAGGGGTGGGGGTGTCTGATCCTCGTGGGTGGGATGGTCGTTCTCTACCACCACCGCCGGACCAAAATTCAATGGAAGCGACTGGCTCCGATTGGAGTTGGCGTTCTGGCTACCCTGTTGATCGGCGTGAGCCTGATGCGGGACTTGCCGGAGCGAATTGCTAGTCTAGCGGTCGGCCAGGTTGCGGACGATCCGACGATCCTGCATCGCCTGAAATATCTTGCGCTCGCCGTCGAGGATATCCGCGAACATCCAGTGATCGGTCTGGGCAGCAGCAGTTTCCAGTTGTTGTATGAAGACCAGGACGACCTCGGCGTCAGCTCGGCGTGGCTTGGCAATCTCTTCCTGCGAATCATTCATGACACGGGCATTATCGGCATGATTGTTTTCGGCTGGTTTCTGGTCGAATTGGGGCGGAAAGCCTGGCATGTCTTGCGGTCTTCGTCACACGACCCGGCCAGCACAGCCGTGGGGGCTCTTACCGCAGGCGGAATTGTGATGCTGATTGCCTACCAGCTAACCGACGCCTCCGCGCTCGGGTTTACCTGGATTCATTTTGGGCTTTTGGCGGCCGCGCTTCGGATCGCAGGCATGAACTCCCCCGGCGCCTTCGCCATTCCGCAGCGTGCTTAGGGCATTGCTAGACGACGAAAAGTACTACTGCTGAACGAGCCCTAGCTTTTTTCGCTTTTCACTTTTACTGGAAACTCAAAGAATGCGCGTCGCAATGATCGGCATCAAAGCAATTCCCGCGCATTTCGGCGGGTTCGAAACAGCAGCGGACGAAATCTCTCGCGGCTTGGTGAGACTTGGACACAAGGTACGAGTCTACAATCGCTCGGGAATGAGCCCGATCTCCGGCTCTTCCTATGAAGGGGTGGAGTTGGTCACCCTGCCAACCGTGAAGTCCAAAAATTTGAGCACCATCGTTCACGTATTTCTCTCCACCTGCCATGTCCTGACCCATCGCGTCGACGTAGTCCACTACTTCACCACCGGCGCGACTCTATTTGTCCCGCTGTTACGGCTGTTCGGGATCAAGGTGGCATGCTCGGTGGACGGAACGGATTGGCAGCGCGCCAAGTGGGGGCGTCTGGCACGCTGGTATCTGCGTTTTTCCGAGAGGTGGGCGGCGCTGTTTTGTCACGCTCTTATTTCTGACTCGCAGGACGTCAGGAACTATTACCGGCAGAACTTTGGGGTTGCGTCGACCTGCATTGTCTATGGCGTGCGCGAGCACACTTCGGAGCGCCGTGACGTTTTACAACGCTTCGACCTGAGCGAGCGGGACTACGTCCTGTTTGTCGGTCGCCTGGTTCCCGAAAATAATGTCCACATTCTTATTCGCGCCTTCGAGAACACGGTCACCGGGCGAAAGCTGGTTATCGTGGGCGACGATCCGTGGGAGAAGGAGTATATCCGCTCCTTGAAATCTTCCCGCGACCCGCGCATCGTCTTTACTGGAGGAGTGTACGGCGATGGCTACGCGCAGCTTCAGCAGAATGCCTACCTCTTCGTGCTTCCGGACGAGGTGGGTGGCACGCACCCTGCGCTGGTCGAGGCCATGGGATACGGCAATTGCGTGCTGGTGAATGACACGCCTTCGAATCTGGAGGTGATTGGCGATTCCGGAGTGGCGTACCGCGGCGCCGAAGGCGAAGCTGACTTGCAGCGGAAGCTACAACAATTGCTGGACGCGCCGGAACTGGTCGACCAATATCGCATCCGCGCCGGCCAGCGCGCCCAGACTCATTACCGATGGGAAGATGTAGTCCAGCGGCACGCCAACCTGTACCAGCAGATCGTCAATAGAACAACAGGAGATGAAACAACCGGGGACGGAACCACAGAGTCGAGGAACCCGAATTGGCTCCGCCGGCGGGCTCATGACAACCATCCGATCACAGCCCCGGAACAACGCCACGAGCAGGCAGTGTTCTCGCCAAATTGGGATCGGCCGCTTCAGGTTGCCGGCAAACGCGTCCTGGATATTCTGATATCGACGCTGTCGCTGGTGCTGTTGCTGCCGCTGTTCGTCTTGTTTGGCATTCTGGTCAAACTCACGTCGCCCGGCCCCGTTTTTTATCGCTGGAAAGTGGTCGGCAAGAACGGCTCTCCGTTCACCGGTTACAAGTTCCGCTCGATGGTCATGAACGCCGACGAACTCAAAAGCAAACTGGAAGACCAAAACGAGATGACAGGACCGGTCTTCAAGATTACCAACGATCCGAGAATCACGCCGCTCGGAGCTTGGATGCGGAGGTACAGTCTGGATGAACTGCCCCAGCTTTACAGCGTGCTTACCGGCGACATGTCCCTGGTCGGACCTCGTCCCCCGCTGGTGACCGAGTATCAGCAGTTCACCGAATATCAGAAGCAAAAACTCGCGGTAAAACCCGGGATCACCTGCCTGTGGCAGGTCAGCGGCAGAAATGACATTAACGATTTTGACCAATGGGTCCGCCTCGATCTCGAGTACATCCGTAACTGGTCACTAAGGCTACGACTTACAGATCTTGCTGAAGACGGTGGGTGCCGTTTTTTCCGGTTCGGGCAAATAAAGAATGACACACCAATCCCGGTTAGTACTTCAAGGAGTGGACTCTCGACTATGCGTGTTCTCGTGATCGGCGGTGCGGGATTTATTGGAAGCCACCTGGTAGATCGTTTCGTGAAAGAGGGTTTTCAGGTGCGCGTTCTGGACAGTCTGGATAGCAGAATCCATCGCGGCAAACCAGCCTACTTGCCGCCCCAGGTGGAATTCATCCGCGGCGACATCACCGATCGGGAGAAGCTGGGCCAGGCGCTTGCGTGACGTCGATGTCGTCTCTCACCAGGCAGCCTATCAGGATTACATGCCGGATTTTTCCCGCTTCCTGCACGTGAATGCCGTGGGGACGGCCCTGCTGTACGAATTGATCGTGCAGGAGCGGCTTAAGGTGAAGAAGGTAATCGTGGCTTCCTCGCAAGCGGTCTATGGGGAAGGACAATATTCCTGTCCGGAGCACGGCATCTTCCTGCCTCAGCCCCGCGGCCAGCAACTGCAGGAGGGAAAGTGGGAGATCACTTGTCCGAAGTGCGGTCACGAGAGCAAGCCGGCGCTCCTGGAGGAGCAGTACACCAATCCCTACAACCAGTACGCGGTTTCCAAACTCGCGCAGGAAAAGATTGCGCTGGGGTTGGGCTGGCTACACGGGATCCCCATCGGTGGCGCTGCGCTACTCCATCACGCAGGGGCCGCGGCAATCGCTCTTCAACCACTATTCCGGCATCTGCCGCATCTTTGTGAGTCGCGCCTTGCGCGGAAAGCCGTTGGTGATTTACGAGGATGGATTGCAGACCCGCGACTTCGGTCACGTGCAGGACGCGGTAGAAGCGAACATGCTCGTTCTTCGCGAAGACGCAGCCGATTTCGAAGCGTTCAACGTGGGAAGCGGGCGCTCGACTTCAGTCCTGGAATATGCGGAGGCCGTCCGTGAGAAAGTGGGCCTTCCGGTCGAATTCCAGTTTCCGGGTGAGTACCGTCGCGGCGACAACCGGCACAGCGTTTCCTCGATCACGAAGCTGAGAGCACTGGGCTGGGAGCCTCGTCACAGCCTCTCGTCTATCCTTGACGACTTTCTCGAGTGGGTTGAACAAAGCGGAGGCATTCCGGAACAACTGCAGGATGCCTACTCCGACATGAAGCAGTCCGGAGTTGTTCTGGCGGCTACCGTACATTGATTCTGCATTCCAGCCGGACTCGGATTTCCGCGACCCCATTTTTCATTTTTTGATCTACAGAATTTGTAAGTCGAAGTGAGGTTGATCGAGCATGAGCACGGTTTCGAATCACAATTCGAATCACAAGAAGATAACCAGGGCCATCATCCCCGACCGGCTGAAGCACCGGGAGCGGAGGCCTATCTTCAACAGGTCTCTGATGTGCTGAAGCGCCTTCCTTTTGCTCTGATCGACCAGGTAGTCGATCGCGTTGTGGAATGCTTATCGCGAAGACCGGGCGGTCTACTTATTTGGCAACGGCGGCAGCGCCGCCCTGGCGTCGCATTGTGCCTGCGACCTGGGGAAAGGCACGATCATGGACGGCCACCGTCGCTTCCGCGTTCTTGCCCTCACCGACAATGTGCCTTTGTTGACCGCATGGGCGAACGATGCCTGCTATGCCGACATCTTTGCCGAGCAGTTGCGGTCGTTCCTCCGGAAGGACGACGTGGTGTTTGCCCTCAGTGCAAGCGGCAACTCACCCAACGTGCTGAACGCCCTCAGCCTGGCGCAAGAGACTGGGCGCATTGACCATGGGATTGACCGGATTTCAAGGCGGCAAAATGAAATCGCTCTGTGAACTCTGCGTCGTGATTCCTTCAGAGAATATGCAAGTGATCGAAGATGTGCACCTCTCCGTGGCGCACTCGATTTTTACATCACTCCGAGCGCGCATCGTTGAGATTGACTTCGCAGCGTATTCTGGCGGTAGCGGCAAGCGGTCGCAGTTCGTCTTAGTCCGAAGTCTCAAGCCCCTGATGAAATTCGACAATCTGCGGAACTGGATCTCGGTGGCCGATTCGGCATGGGTCGCCATCGCCATGGCTCTCGCCTACCTTTTGCGCTACGGGTGGGCCTGGGATGGGCCGCCAGGGCGCTCGGCGGCGACTTTTCCTGCTCCCATCGCTGGCCGCTGTCCTGGTGTGGAGTTTGCTTTCCTCGCGGCTCCACTTGGACGGGTTTCGAGGCGGCTGGCGTTTTTCGGCCGTAGTCTCGCAATTGCTGTCCGCCGTTTCGCTCTTGATGATGTCGCTGATTGTCGGCGGCTACCTCGCACGCCAATACGTCTCTCGCTTGTTGCTTGGTTATTTTGGACTGCTGTTGTTTGCCGGTTTCGTCCTGATCCGTTTCGCCACGTGGTCCGCCTTCCGTTCCCGGTATCGCAAAGGGGCGGTGCGCCGGGTGGTTATCGTTGGGAACGGTTCTCTGGCCCGTGAGATGGCAGCGCAGATAGAGCTGCATCCGGAGAGTCTGTATCACGTGGTCGGGTTCCTGTGTCCCGCCGGGACCGCCTTCGATGCATCTTTGCCCGGTACGGGGACGGAGCTCATCAACGTCCAGTCGTTGGGCATTGTCGATCTACTGCAGGCGCACGACGTAAATGAAGTCATTCTGACCATACCTCAGACCAGCCATCCGGAGGTTTTGGATCTGGTCGCTCTGTGCCGGCGGCGGGAAATCGCCGTCAGCCTGGTGCCTCAGCCGTACCTGCTGTACCTTTCAAAACCCGAACTGGTAGATCTGGGTGGGTTGCCGCTTCTTCAACTGAAGGATGCGGCCACCAGGATGACGGCCAATCCGATATGGAAACGGGTTCTGGACCTGGTGCTGGCGCCTTGCCTGTCGCTATTGTCCTTGCCGGTCATCCTTATCGCCGCTGCGGTATTGAGGCAATTGAAGGGGCAGGGATTTTGCCGCGAATTGCGCTGCGGCCAGCACGGAAAACCATTCTGGATTTACCGCTTGAACTCGGAACGTAACGCGTCCGGGTTGACGCGCGCCGAATCCGTCATGCAGCAGCTTAGCCTTACCGAGCTGCCGCAACTTTTAAATGTGCTGCGCGGTGACATGAGTCTGGTCGGACCGCGTCCGGAAGGACTCGACCGGGCGCGCCGTTACACCGACTGGCATCGGCAACGGCTGAGCGCCAAGCCAGGAATGACGGGGCTGGCACAGGTCCACGGCCTGCGCCATCAAAACTCGTCGGAAGACAAAACCCGTTACGACCTGCAATACATCATGCACCAATCCGTGTTCCAGGATATTTCTTTGCTGTTACAGACGATCTGGACGCTGCTGGGACGCGTGCTTCAGTTGCGGAAGGTCCCTCCGCCCGCGGTCGAACCCTCGGGAGAATCTTTTTTCGAGCCTGTGTTTGAGGAGAGTCTGCATCGTGCTCATAGTGCGCAGTCCAGTTCGGATTAGTTTCGGGGGCGGAGGGACCGATCTGCCCGCTTACTACGAACAGTTCGGCGGCGCGGTCCTGAGCGCGACCATCAATAAGTACTTCTACACCATTCTGGGCAAGCGTTCGGACGACCGCATTCAGGTAATTTCCTCGGATTTGCGAGTTTTCGAGACCTGGCGTGACATCGCCAACATGAGCGTAAGCGGCAACGCTCTGGAAATTCCCCTGGCTGTGTTGAAGCAGGTGCACTGCGACACTGCCATCGATTTGTTTCTGGCCTCGGAGATCCCTCCCGGCACTGGGTTAGGGTCTTCCGCCAGCGTCTGCGTAAACATCCTCAAGACGCTGACCACCTATCTGCACCAACCACTCTCCAAGTACAACCTGGCGGAACAAGCTTTTCAAATCGCGCGCCAGGTCCTTGGGAAGCCTATTGGCAAGCAGGATGAGTACGCTGCCGCCTTTGGCGGCCTTAATTATATTTCCTTTCACCCGGATGGCACGGCCCAGGTCGAACCGGTCGAAATCGAGCCCGCCGTATTGCGTGAACTGCAGACTAACCTCATGCTGTTCTTCACCGGTTCGGCCCACCAGTCCTGGACCATCCTGCAGGAGCAGGAAGACTCCACCCGCAAACAGGCGGGCCCGGCAGTCGAGGCGTTGCACGAAGTGAAGGCCTTCAGCGGGCGCATGCGGGAAAGCCTGCAACGCGGCGACCTTCGCCAATTCGGCGAACTCCTGCATGAAGGCTGGCAGGCAAAACGGCGCATCTCCACCAAGATCTCCACGCCACGCATCGACCAACTCTATTCCATCGCCCTGGAACATGGGGCCGTGGGCGGAAAAATTACCGGAGCCGGCGGAGGCGGTTTTCTGTTGCTGTATTGCGAACCTGGGGAACAGCAGGCGGTGCGCGAGGCCATGGGCAGCCAGGATATTCAGGAGATGACCTTCGACTTCGATATGCAAGGAGCGCAGTCCATCGTCAACGATCCATTTATCGATGGCGATGGACGCGGCGGTTCGCGGTGGGTTTTCATACCCAAGACGCCGGCCGGACAAGTCGCCGATGAGAACACTGCAGCCAAGAGGAAGCGGTGAAAGCGTTCTTGCTCGCTGCCGGACCGGGGTCACGGCTGCGGCCCATCACTGATACTGTCCCAAAATGCCTGGTTCCTATCCGCGGCACGCCGATGCTCTCGATCTGGCTGGAACTGTGCAAGCACTTTGGCATCGAGGAAGTACTCATCAATGTGAACGCTCACGCCGCCTCAGTCTGTGAGTTCCTCCGCCGGGAGACACATGGTCCTCGGGTTCGCGTTGTGGTCGAGGAGCAATTGCTGGGCAGCGCGGGAACGTTACGCGCCAATCGCGACTGGGTCGTTTGGGACGAATTCTTCTGGGTGTTTTACGCGGATGTCCTGAACCGCGCCGACCTCAAAGGCATGCTGCAGATGCACCGGAAGCGAAAGCCGGCCGCGACTCTCGGAGTGTATGAGGTTCCGGACCCGCGGCGCTGCGGTATCGTGATGGCAGACCGCGATGGAGTGATCCAGCAGTTTGTGGAGAAGCCGGAACATCCTGCGGGTAACCTCGCATTCTCCGGACTTATGATCGGGACTGCGGAGGTATTGGACGCCATACCCGACGTCACCCCGGCCGACATCGGATTCCACGTTCTGCCCCAGCTGACGGGCCGAATGCTCGCATACTCCATCAGTGATTACCTGCTCGACATCGGCACCATGGAAAACTACGAGAAGGCGCAGGCAACCTGGCCTGGCCTTCGGGAGGCCTGAGATCCCCATTGCTGCGCGGAATTGTGTTTGACATGGATGGAGTAGTGATCGACAGTCATCCGGCACACCGGCGAGCCTGGCAGAAATTTCTTCACAGCGTCGGACGCGATGTTACGGACGCGGAGCTCGATTTCGTTCTGGACGGCCGCAAGCGCGATGACATTCTGTGCTACTTTCTGGGGGAACTAAGTCCCGAGCAGATCGCCCAGTACGGTGCCTTGAAGGACGAGATGTTACAGCAGTTGGGCGAGGACCTGAAGCCTCTTCCGGGAGTCACTGAGTTTCTACAATCTCTCACCGACGCGGGCATCCGTATCGCGCTTGCGACTTCCGCAGGCCGGCGGCGCACCCGCGGGACGCTCGAAGAACTGGGACTGGCACACTACTTTGAAGCCATCGTGACCGGAGACGAAGTCGGCAAAGGCAAACCCGATCCCGCCATCTACCGCCTGACCGCGGAACGCCTGGATGAAACCCCCGAAAGTTTGCTGGTAGTGGAAGACGCGGTTTCCGGAGTGAAATCCGCGCGGGCGGCGGGAATGCGCTGCCTGGGCGTGGCCTCCCCTCAGCGCGCCGAAGCGCTTCGCGATGCCGGCGCGGACCCTATCATCTCCGACTTCCGGACCATTTCACTCGCCCGGCTGAGAGCCAGTTTTGACTGAAGCCAGTAGGCCCGGCATGTCCTGCGCCGGGAAGGTGATTCAAGAAGCTGCTCCGTGGAACCTGCTGCGTCTGGCATCGATGTCTCGGATGAAACCACTCAGGATTGGAATAGACATCCACAGCATCGGCACCCAGAAGGGCGGTAACGAAACCTATTATCGGGAGCTCATCAAAGAAATAATCCGGTTTCCCTGTGATCACTTGTTCTTCCTTTATTACACCAATCCTCAAGTCGCCCAACAGATCGCAGCCGGCGAGCGCTTCACTCTTAAACGCCTCCGGCCGTCCCACCGAATTCTGCGGATTCCCTTCACCCTCCCCTGGGTTGTTCGAAATGACAAGTTGGATGTATTCCATGCTCAGTTCATCGTGCCTCCATTTCTGCGATGCAAGACGGTGGCTACGATCCCTGACATCGCTTACGAACACATCCCCCAATTCTTCCCGGCGCGCGAGAGGACCTGGCAAAAGCTGCTCGTCCGAAAGTCAGCGAAGAGAGCTGACCACATCATCACCGTGTCAGAATATTCAAAGAGGGACATTGCTCACACCTACGGCGTCAGCCCGGAAAA
Source organism: Terriglobia bacterium (assembly GCA_963841075.1). Classification (GTDB taxonomy): domain Bacteria; phylum Acidobacteriota; class Terriglobia; order Terriglobales; family Acidobacteriaceae; genus JAIQFF01. Next base: position 53,804 of record CAWJBA010000009.1, on the reverse strand, counting down.
GATCACGGTCACGTATGAAGGCGCCAGCGGCGAATTCCTGCCGCTCGACCGGGAAAAAGCCAGGCAAGAGCTGGCCCGCAAATACGGAATCCATGGCGAGTTCATTTTGTATCTTGGCCGGCTACAAGCCCGCAAGAACCTGGCGCGGGTAGTGGAGGCATACGCCAGCGTTCGCCGCTCCGGCCTCCCTCACAAACTCGTCTTGGCGGGTAAACAGGACACTTTGTTTCAGCCCGTTCTCTCCCGGATACGAGAGCTTAAACTCGAGGATGATATTCTCCTGCCCGGGTACGTGCCTTCCGAGGACGTGCCCATCTTCTTCAACGCCGCAGAGGTTTTCATTTATCCGTCTTTCTATGAGGGGTTCGGCTTGCCGGTCATGGAGGCAATGGCGTGTGGGACGCCGGTGATTACTTCCCGCGGTTCTTCGCTCGAGGAAGTGGCCGGAGCCGGAGCCGTGCTGGTTGATCCGATGGACGAAAGGTCGATTGCGGACGCCCTCATCCAGGTCCTCGGCAACGCCGAACTTCGCCATCAGCTTGGCCAGGCTGGCCTGGCAAGGAGTCGCCAATTCAATTTCAAGAACGCCGCCGAGCAGACCATCAGAGTGTACGAACAGGTTATGCGCAACGCCTGATGGCTCTTATGGACCGCCGGACGTTCTGACAACGTTTCATCCCCATTAACCATGGACATCGCTGTAATTATCCACGAACTGCTAGTCGAGGGAGGCGGAGAGAGGCTGTGTGTTTCGCTGGCTGAAGCCTTGTCCAAGCAAGGGCACAAAGTGGTTCTTTACACCAGCGCCTATGACAAGGCGAACTGCTTTCCGGAAGTTTGCAAAGCTTTCACCGTCAAAGCCGTCGGACGCGGCCGCTTCCCCTGGCTCCGAAGACCGCTGTTTCTCCGCGGATATCTCGATATGCTCAGGCTCGCGGCAGTGGTAGAGGAGAAACACGAGGTTTGGAATGCCCATCATTCGCCGGCGCAATGGGGCGCAGTGCGGCTCAAGCGCAAATTAGGCGGATCGGTGGTTTGGAATTGCAATGATGTGCCCGATTATCACCTGAAGGCAGTCCATCCTCAATCGCTCAAAGAGAAGGCCTTTGCGCCTCTGTATTGGCTCTACTATCGGTATGATCGCGGGCAGAACCGCAAAGTCGATTTGACTCTGCTGCTCTCCAACTGGGCGGAGAGTGAATATCGGGCCATCTATCCGGGACGCACGCGCGTGGTGCGATGCGGAATGGATCCCGCGAAGTTCACTCCAGGCGGCGACCGCGCTCAAATCCGGGAAAGATTTGGCTATTTCAGCGATGACTTTGTTCTGCTGTGGCTTGGCATCTTCATGCCTCACCGGCGATTGGAGGATGCGATCAACGCTGTCGGCCACCTGGCCGCGCGCGGCCTCCAGGTGAAGCTTCTGCTGGCGGGTTCCGATCGTTCCTATCCGGCGTATGTCGCTTCGCTGAAATCGTTAGCGCGCAATCTCGGCGTGCAGGATAAAGTTACCTTTGCAGCCAAGGTGGCTGAGGAAGAAATTCGAGACTTCTATTCCGCGTGTGACGCGTTCTTGTTTCCGAACGACCTGCAAACCTGGGGCCTTGCTGTCCTCGAAGCTATGGCTTGCGGATGTCCAGTGCTGGTTTCACGCGGATCTGGCGTGCACGAAGTGCTGTCGGATCGAGATAACGCTCTGCTGTTTTCGCCGAGAAATCCGGAAGAACTCGCCAACAAAATTGAAGTGCTGGTCAGCCAGCCCGATCTGAGATCCGAAATAGCTCGCAAGGGCATGAGGCTGGCTCGCGATACCTACAATTGGGACCGATTTGCCGAGGATGTCGCGAAGGTTTGTGACGAGATGGCGGATCGCGCTGACGAATATCCTATGTTGCCGGCAGCGGCCGGGCCTTTGCCGGGCCGATGATGGTGGCGGGGGGAACATGGAACGTGAATATCAGAGCCAGTCGTCAACCGCAGTCGTCAATCTGGATTTCGGGAGCGACGGATTCGGACCTGGCAGATTCGCGCGGTACGGATCGGGAATAAAATTATGGATCTTGGGAGTGCTGTCTCAGTGAATGTGCGCAGTCTGGCTAAGCGCTTGCTGCCTGGGTTTAACTCACGTCTGGCAGTGAGGCGAGCAATCAATCTCCCCCGCGACACTTTCGACAGCCTGACCGGGCGCCGGGAACCGCTCATTCCCCCGCATGGCCTCTGGTTCGTTGGCGGCGAATCCGACTACAAGCAGGTCAATCAGGAGTACCTCGGGTATTTTGTCAACCTGGCAGGATTGCAGCCTCACCATCGCGTGCTCGACGTGGGATGTGGAATCGGCGTTATGGCTTCTTCCCTGACCGGTTTTCTCAGCCCGCAAGGTTCTTACGCGGGCTTTGATATTGTGCGCGTGGGGATCAATTGGGCACAGAAAAATATCGCGTCCCGCTTTCCAAATTTCTCCTTTGTTCATTCGGATATTTTTAACAAACATTACAATCCCAAGGGGAAGCTGTCCTCCAGTTCGTTCCGCTTTCCCTATGAGGATGCCAGCTTTGACTTTATTTTCCTTAAGTCGGTATTCACTCATTTGCTCGCGGACTCGATTCAGAACTATCTTCGGGAAATCAGGCGAGTGATGAAGCCGTCGGGCACCTGCCTGGCTACCCTTTTTCTGATCAACGAGGAATCGACCGAACTGATCGGCGCCGGCAAAAGTACGCTGGACCTTGTCCCCTACCCGGATGGTTGCTACGTGGCGGACAAAAAGTTTCCGGAAACGGCTGTGGGAATACCGGAGCCTTCATTCGTAGACTGGTCTGGAAAGTCGAAGCTGATTCCACAGATGCCCATACGATATGGCTCCTGGTGTGGCCGGCAACATTACATGAGCTATCAGGACATTGTGTTGTTGAGACCGGCGGCTTAGAAATAGAACTGAGGCTGGCCTCTCGCCAAACGCGCCTGGTCAGGTCTTAACAGAGGCTCTGTAAACTGCAAGGGTTTCCTCAGCCGTGCGTTGCCAACTGAACTGCCGCGCACGCTGCAGACCGGCCCGTCGAAGCTCATCGGCGGTTGAACGGTTTTCCAGCACATCGGCCAGCGCCTCAGTCAGAGCGAGTTCATCTTCGGGCGAAAAGAGAATGGCCGCGTCGGCAGCCACTTCAGGAAGGCTTGAGCTATTGCTGGATACGACTGGTGTCCCTGTCGCCATCGCTTCCAGCACGGGCAGTCCGAATCCCTCATATAGGGACGCAATGACCAGCACGGCGGCCCCGGCATACAAACCGGGAATATATTGCTCGGGTACGTGCCCGGCCAGCACAACATTGTCCAACTCCAGTTCCTGAATCGTATCGAAGACCTCATGCGCTCCCTTCATGGAAACATCCTGCGATCCTCCTAAAACCAACTGGCGATTTTTCCACTTTCCCTGGGAGCGCAGGCGCGCAATGGCGCGAAGTAAAGTAGGAATATTCTTCCGGTAGGAAAAGCTGCCGACATGAAGAACGTAGCCAGGACGTATCCCCAGAGACTGGGCCCAATTAACATCAAGCGTCATGCCGGGATGGAAGCGTTCATGATCCACGCCGTAGGGGATTACGTGAACTTTGCCGGGAGGAATGCTGTAAGTCCGGGCAATGTCCCGCTTGGAGTGCTCGGAACCGCAGATAATGGCGGTCGCTGACTTCATCGCTGGCGGCATCACCATTTGCATGTAAGTCACCCACCAGCGCGAAAAGTGCGAAGGGAAGAGCAAATAGGTAATGTCGTGGACCGTCACCACCACCGGGCAAGGGACGGGCATGGCGGGTGCGATGAAGGCAGGTGAATGCAGCAGATCGGCCTGACTTTTCCTGACCATGCGCGGCAGATAGGCGTGGGTCCAGAGCAAATCGCCAATCGTTCCGGTGCCGCGGCTGATCAAGCCCGTTCGCGAACGAATTCCGGCGCCATCCATTTAAGACTTCCACGTGGAGGTCGCTGCGTTCGGCAAACTGTTCTAGCAGGCGCGCGGCGTAGACACCGGTCCCGGCTTTGTCGCGGCCCGCGAGACTGTTATCCCACGCCACCTTCAGAGTGCGCATCAGATCAGGATTCGGCTGCCAGCCGCAGCTTCGAATCGATGGTGTTCTTGCGGGCAATCACCAGCATGGTGTCATAGACATTGATCCCGGATACCTGCATGAAGGCGAGGCAGGAATAGTAGTAGGCATCGGCTTTTAACCGCGCGACGCGTTGAGCGCGTAAGTAGTATGGATCGAGGGTTTTCTTCAGCACTGAAAAGCCGGAATTCTGCAACAGCTTGTCCAGGACTTCGGGAACAAAGTGCGACAAATGCACCTCCCCGTTTTCCGGGCCGAGGCTTACCAGGGGGAGGCCAAACCTGCCCAACCCGCCTCGCTTTTTCAATCCGGCATTCATCATCCACGTTCTTGCACGCGCTCGAAGCGAACTTACTTCGTTCGGAACCGCAATCACCAGGACACCATCTGCCGACAGCAAAGAGTGACACCTTCGCAATACCGATTTCGGATTGTGCACATGTTCCAGGACATGAAAAAGACTGATGTTGTCGAAGACCTTCCCCTGCCAGTCGATGTCCTCGATGGTGCCTTGAAAGACGTCCAGGTTATATTTTTCCTTTGCGAGGCGGATGGCTACGCTTGACACTTCGGTTCCGTAAACCTCGCGATACGAACTACGTGCCGTGGCCAGAAACTGGCCTATCCCGGTTCCGACATCAAGCAGGGATCCAGGTTTCTTCGTGGATTGCATATGGCTCAATCTTCGTTCCCACGCCTCTTGCCGTATTGCCAGTTCCTCAAGCCAACTATCGTACTGGGACGGTCGCGAATAGAATTTAACCAACTCCTCCAGCGTAGGCCTTGGGTTGTCAAAGACGTATCCGCAACCCGAGCATTGCGCAATGTTGCAGGCAGGGTCGACTGTCTCAAGCGTGCTGCCATCGCAGACATAACAGCGTTCCACAAGTTCAGTTTTCATATCATTGAGGCGGGTCTGCACGTTTGGCGGCGTGACGTACTTATAATACCCGTTCCTGCATAAGTGGTGCCCCACCACTCGAGAATTTCTCCGAGTTTTCGTCTCACTGGTCAGTACAGAGTTTTAGATCGTTCCATTGCACGCAATTGAGGAGCTCATTGACGGAACCTGCGGTCAAGACTCGCCCGCCTCAGTCTTCGGTTCACCGCCGCGGACGCACTGTCGGCATTGTCAGCGTTCTGACCGTGGTTGTCGCCGCCTTTGGCTACTTTCGAGAGGCGGCGCTGGCGGCCCGCTTCGGCCTGTCTACCACAATGGACGCTTACTTCGCCGCTATTTTTGTGCCGACGATTGTCTATATGGTCCTGATCGCTGGCACCTTGTCACCGCTTTTTATTCCGATTTTATTACAGGCAGACGAGGGCGGGGACCGCGAGAAGCTGTCCGAAACATTCAGCGTAGTCACGAATTTTGTTCTGTTGTTCCTGGGCGCAATCGTGGGTTGTGCAATGCTTACGGTCCACAAATGGCTTGCGCTGTTATTTCCGGGCTTCGATGTTTCCACTATTGAAGTATCCGCCCGCCTGATCTACATCATTTTCCCATCCGTGCTCTTCGTGGCCGTGGCCGGCATACTCACGGCTGTCCTGAATGGATTTCACAAATTCGCGCTCGCGGCATTGGCTCCTGCCTTGTCCAGCATCACCGTCGTGGTTGCTGCTCTCTCGGCTCGCGGAGAAAAAGCAATCTATGTTGTGGGAGCCGCCACGGCTCTGGGGTTCCTGTTGCAGTTCTTGTTGCTGGTACCGGCAACCGCATATCTGGGCATTCGGTACCGGCTGCTCCTTCGGTTCGACCATCCTGCGATTGCCAAACTGGTGCGCGTGGGAGGGCCGCTACTTCTCTATTTGGCGGTCGCCAACGGCTCTTTATTTCTGGAGCGCAATCTGGCTTCGCGACTCACGACGGGAGCTGTTTCAACACTGACCTATGCCATGCGACTGTTCGCGGTGCCCGCAAATTTTCTGGCGGCTCCCTTGGCCATTGTTTCTTATCCCCAGTTTGCTCGCGAAGCAGCTTTCGAAAGGCACGGCGACTTGGGCGGCCAGGTCTCACGAATGTTCCGGTTGGTCGTGTTCTTGTTTCTTCCAGTGACGGTCTGGACCATCTTCAATGCCCTCCCGATTACTCGGCTTCTCTACGAACGAGGCCAATTTCAATCGGGTGATTCCATCATCACCTCGCGAGCCTTGATGTTTTATGGCATAGGAATTCTGCCGAACGCCATTGCGGTAATCTTGCTTCGTTGTTTTTATGCCATCCAGGATACGGTCACGCCTCTGGTGGCGGAGAGCATCAACCTTGTCTTTTACACCGTTGTCGCCATTCTGCTGACCCGCCATTTTGGGATTGCGGGCTTGGCAGGTACTCGCGGCTTGTCGTTTTTCCTCGTCACCACCATACTGGCCTTCGTCCTGTGGCGTAAAAAGCACTTGCTCACCGTAGATTCAAAACTCTTGCAGTTCGTCATCCGGACTGCCCTTGCCTGTACGGCCATGATTCTGGTGAACTGGATTAGTCTGCGTGTTCTACAATCATCGTTTGACGCCGGGAAAGCGCCGCTCCGACTGGTCATCCTATGCGCCTTGATGGCCATAAGCGGCTCGGCATTTCTAGGTATGGCACGGCTGTTGAAGGTTGAAGAAGCAACCCACATCCTGGACGTGGTTCGGCAATTCCTACCTGGCGACGCGTACATGGCAGCAGAAAAGATATTTCCTGATCGAGGTTAATCTTCACATGCAACGGCGCATATCGTACACTCCGAAAGTAAAATGCAGCCAACTTCCCTGATCTGGAAAACGCTGGAGTTCTATGGAACTCGAATCAACCATCGAGGGAAGTGGCGGGTTCACGAGTTTCTGCGTTCCCTGTTACGAGCCGATGCGGACTGCAATTTGGAAGTCACACGGCAGGGTTTGCGCTGGTGTTTGAATCCGTCCGACTTTGTGCAGACCCATCTGTATTGGACCGGCGAGTACGAACCCTGGGACTTACTTCGGTTGTCCCGCTGGGTCCGACCAGGCGCTGTAATTCTCGATGTCGGGGCCAATTTTGGTTATTATTCCATTAAGCTTGCTTCCGCGATGCAGGGCGATGGCCGGATCTTCGCCTTTGAACCGTGCAAGACGACCTTCACCCGCCTGCGGACCAACATCGCGTTGAACCAACTAGAGTCCATCATCCACCCCGTGACGTGTGGGCTTTCCGAAAGAGTGGGGGTTGCTTATCTCGATCAGCTCGACGGCAACTCCGGAGCGGCGACACTTTCCGCGCAGGCGAAAGGTGACGCCATTGAGCTCGATACACTCGATCACTTCTGTCAGGTCAATGAGGTCCGCCACATCGACGTCATCAAAGTAGATGTCGAGGGCAGCGAACTTCGAGTGATCGAAGGTGGCAGGGAAACTCTCTCGCACCACCAACCAATAATCATGATTGAGTTTAATTCGTCCGCTTTGGAAGCCGCGGGGACGTCGGTGGGGAAACTCGAAGACTTATTACGATCATTCGGGTATCAACTCTTCACGACCAAACGAGAACACCTGCTTCCTTTCCACTCTGCTCCCCAACAGCCCATGCTGGCGAACGTATTCTGCATTCCTGCGAGCCGCGTAGCCGACGACGACGAGCAGCCCGGACAAGACGGGCAAGAGCACATTCCGTTCGCGAGATGATTTCGGACCGAAGGGAAAAGCTCAGCGGGAAAAGGCTCACACGTTCTTGGAAACGTAATAAGTCCGGCCGGCGATGTGAGGACCCGCACGCTGATCTGGCACGATCTGCAATGCCGTTGCGCCGCCCGATTCGATGATCGAAACCACATCGCTCTCGGGAAGAAAATTCATGGGTATGGGATGAAGGCCCAACCTCTTGTACAGCAATTGTTCGGAGAGGCCAGCCGATCGAAGCCAGGAATATATCCGGGCACGCGCCTGCACTCTGCGGCGAAGCGGCACGTGGTTTGGCACTTGCATGACCAGCAAGCCGCCCACTTTCAAAACTCGCACGAACTCCGCGATGTAACGGCGAATCGACTCCTGGGACGGAACGTGCTGTAACACCAGCGCGGTGTAAATGAGATCAAATTTCTCTGAAGGAAACGGGAGCGAATCGGAATCGTTGTGCACGAACTGACAATTCTTCTGAGGGTTCAGAGCAACAGCGCGGCGGAGCATGGATTCCGAGATGTCGATTCCGACGACATTTTGGAACAGCGGTGCCAGTGCGCGAGTGAGCCTTCCCACCCCGCATCCGAAATCCAATGCCCACTGGCGTTGCCTGGGCAGATCCAACTTTTCAGCCGCGCTCATCAGGCCAGAAATCTCGTCAGCGCCAGTTTCAAAGAATTTTTCGAGATCCCAGTTTCCATGCTTGGTCCCTGGCTCGGTCAAAATTGACCAATATGGGTCGAGATCGCCCATGTCTTCCCAATGTTGCTTGCTTTTGCTTAAAGACATGCTCAGTTAGTTTGCATTCCCCCAGGAGCCTGAAGACAATTAACTTTACTCTAGTACGATCTCCGGGATCGAGCAAATCGCGGTCGAGAAACGAACGGCGGACGAGCAAACCCGATATGCTTTCGAGCATCTGACGTGACATCAAGGTTACGATGCGCCATGATCCGCCGGTTGCTCGGCGCGAGATTTTCCTCCGACTTTTCGCGAAATGCAGGCGGCGCCAAATTCCATGAGCTTCAGCCTGTATCGTCGTAATCGATTAAACCATTAACTGAGATATGCGAGTGAATCGTCTTCTGATGGTAATCGGAATCATTTTGTCTCTGGCACACTTTTCCGCCGGGCAAACCGGTGACTTGGGCGCGCAAATTGCCGCTCAGGACGCGGCATTGGGTGCGGCCGCCGGGGAAATCCACATTACTGCTTCTGGAACCATCAGCGAAGGCCAGGTGTCGCTTTCCGCCGGACACAACCTGGTATGCGACGATCAGGTTACGATTTCTCTGGCCGCCGGTTCCTACCTCTATCAGAATAGCCATACTCAAATCTCGAACTGCATCATTTCATCGACGACCACTCCGATCAAAGGAGAGATCCAATCCGTCAACACCGATCACGTGGAACTGCACGGCGTCACCTTTGTGGGTGGCGGAAACTCGGTGTATTGGGAGAGCGTGACTGACTTCGTCATCGCCAACACGAAGATCGTAAACATCACGGCTACCGATCCCGCCAAACAAGAGACGCAGTCCGGAATTTTCCTCGTGAAATGCGCCCGGGGGCAGGTAAGCAATCTGAGCTCCGGCAATTTTGTTTTCCCGGTTGGGGTCACTAACGCGGGCATTCTTAGAATGGATCTGTCGAGCGAAATAAAGGTAAGCAATCCGGTGATTCAGAACGTGGATGCCAGTTTCACTCCTGGAGCGGCTGCAATCATGATGGAAGGCTCTACCCACATAGAGATAAACCGCGGCACTATTACCAACAACGCAAATATGGATGGGATCCTTGCACAGACCTATCTCTTTGTCACACCTTCTTCCTACGTGACAATCAGCAGGGTGAACTCCTCTTTCAACGGCGCAGGCGGGCTCAATCAGGTGCAGGGTGTACTAGGGGATGGCATCGATCTTATTGAGGTGAGCCATGCCCTCGTTTCTCACTGCACGGTGATCGGAAGCGGCAGCCCGCTTAACCATCAGCCGGGAATTTGGATCTTCATTGACGATGGCGTGGTGATAGAGGACACCGAGGTCAGTGACGGTTCGACGGCAGGAATCGCCGCTGCCGGCAGCAGAAATGTTCTGCTCCTCCGCGACGTGGTACTTCGCAACAAGGAACAGGGCGTCTTTGCCGAGTTTCAAGGCGGGACGGCAACGAATGTCGGCCCCGAAGTCACCTGGGTTCAGGGTGTCTCCGGCGGTTTTGGCGTGTCGTGGGCTCCCGGCACCCCCTTTTCTCTCGATGGCGTGAACTATCCCATTGCGTCGGTCACAGATAACCTCCATCTCACACTCATGACGTCTCCTCCCGACCACTCCTCTCCCGTGGCCTGGGGGGTGGAAACCACTGAAGACATCCGCGACTCCGTCATCAATGACAACGCTCTCGCTCAGATGGGCGGACAGACACAGGTAGGAATCAACTGGGCCGATGGCACTACCGGGACGATCTCCGGGGTCACGTCAACGAATACGGGGGTAGGATTTCAGCTCTATGGGCTGGAATTTGCCAATACCGCTTGGGCATTTCTGGATAACGACAATTTTTCCGGCAACCTTGACGGCGGAGATGGCATTCTGGCTTCTTCACAGTTCGTGCCGGCATCCATCCTCTCGTTTGGCCCTCAGGGGATAGGAACCACCAGTTCGGCGCAAACGGTCACATTCACGGCAGGCGCGGTGGCGATCCAGAATTTGGTCATTCAGGCCAGCATCAATTTTTCACAGACCAACAACTGCGGCGCAACGCTGCCGGCATTCGGGTCATGCCAGATCACGACAACCTTCACCCCGACAGCGGCAGGTACGATCAATGGCACGCTCACCATCACCGACAACGCACCTAACAGTCCACTGGTGATTTCACTGACCGGCGTCGGCGTCTCCCAGAGTATGGGCCTTCGCCTCGGCTCTGGCAGTTCGAACATGGTGACCGTTACCGCCGGGGCGATTGCTAATTATTCGCTTTCCATCGGCGGGACGGGGACGAGTGGTACCGCCTCGCTGAGTTGCACTGGCGCGCCCACGGGCGCGACTTGCAGCGTGCCCGCCACCGTAGCCATCAACGCTGCTCAGGCCACGCCGTTGGCTGTGAGGGTTGCGACGCGTGCCCCGTCCATGGGAGCCGTTCGCCCGACAGATATGCATTCCACGCATTGGTTATGGGCGTTGGCTTTGTTGGGATGGGTTGTTCTGCCGGCCGGGGTAAATGCAAAGCGGTCGGCACGACGGTACCCGGCCCGGTTATTCTTGTTACTGCTGATGTTCCTCTGTTCCTGCGGTGGGAGTATCAGCGGAGGCGAAGTCGGCGGCACGCCGAAGGGAACGTACGACCTGACAGTCACAGCCAAGTTCGCAGGCACGACCGAGAACGATGCCGCTCACCTTGGTAGTGCGATAGATATCGATACGGAACTTTCGCAATATCTACGGGTCGAAACTTGTGCCGGAGCCGCTTCGTCTAGGCGCCCGGGCGTGAAGTCAATTGTGACCGCCAATAGTCCAACAAGTCGGCAATTGTCTTTGACAACGAAATCTCGGGCTGCCAGCCGGTTGTTTCTCGAATTTTTCTTGGGTCGCCGCAGATCACGGGGACGTCATTGCTGCGTACTCTCGATTCTTCGGTCGTAAGGGCTACTTTCCTCCCAGCGGCAGACTCAAACATTCGAATGATGTCCGCGAGACGAACCGCCGATCCGGAGCAAACGTTGTAGACCTCGCCCGGATTGCCCTTTTCGAGCAAAATGTTGTATGCGCGAATCACATCCCGGATGTCAGTAAAATCGCGCTGAACTTCTACATTGCCGACGTTGAGCACTGGCGGGCGCTGTCCCAATTCAATTTCGACAAACTGCTTCGCGATGGAAGGCAGCACGAAGTTGGGCGGCTGACCGGGCCCGGTATGGTTGAAGGACCTCGTCGTAATGATCCCTCCTGCCGTGTGCCTTCGATATTCCACCACCAGCAGCTCGGCCATTGCCTTACTCGCTGCATAAGGATTGTTGGGTTGAATCCGGCTGTCCTCGCTCAACGGCGAGGAGGAGGGCGCGTAAACCTGGGAGGTGCTGACATTCAGTATCTTCGGCGGGAAAGGCAGACTCATCGCTGCATCGAACAGGTTGTAGGCACCGATCACGTTGACTTCGAAGGTTAGCCGCGGATTGGACCAGGAGTCGTTCACCGAGGAAATGCCGGCCAGATGATAAATCCAATCGGGCTTGACCTCTTGTACGACCGAACGGACAGCATCCTGCTCGCGGATGTCGACCTCGTGGTAGCTTACGCCGGCCTGAGGTTTGGATTTGCCGCCCGATGCTAGAACGGCAATGTGTGAGGCGTTGGATTTGAGGAATTGAACGAGATGGGTACCGACAAATCCAGTTCCGCCGGTGATGAGAATCCGCGACACTAAGGCTTGAAGTCCAACTCGATCGTGCTTCCCGTCCCTTAACCTGCTGCGGACGATACTGCCCGGGAAGTTGTTCTTGACACCAGGTCAAGATCGCTTTGCACCATCATTCCGACCAGGTCTGAGAACCCGACGGAAGGCGCCCAACCCAGCTTCTGGCGGGCCTTGGCGCAATCTCCGAGCAGATGATAGACCTCAGCCGGCCGCAGAAACTCTGGGTCGATCTCGACATGGTCACGATAATCCAGGCCGACCTTGCTAAACGCAACTTCCAGCAGGCTCTTGACGCTATGGGTCACTCCGGTCGCAACCACATAATCTTCCGGAGTTTCCTGTTGCAGCATCATCCACATCGCGCGAACGTAGTCCCCCGCAAAACCCCAGTCGCGTTCGGCCTCGAGATTTCCCATCTTCAGCTTTTGTTGAAGTCCAAGTTTGATGCGGGCGACATTGTAACTGACCTTCCTGGTCACGAATTCAATTCCGCGGCGAGGCGATTCGTGATTGAACAGGATTCCCGAACAAGCGAACAGGCCGTAGCTCTCACGTGCGTTCACCGTAATCCAGTGCCCGTACAACTTCGCGACCCCGTAGGGACTGCGCGGATAGAAGCGGGTCCTCTCATTTTGCGGTGATTCCTCAACCATGCCGAACATTTCGCTGGACGAAGCCTGATAGAAACGGATGGCCGGGTTCACGACCCGAATCGCTTCGATCATGCGGGTGACACCCAGCGCCGTGAACTCGCCGGTCAGAACGGGCTGGCTCCAGGAGGTTGGGACGAAGGATTGGGCGGCCAGATTGTAGACTTCATCGGGCTGCGCCTTCTGCAAAGCTGAAATTAACGAACTCTGATCGAGAAGATCGCCGGGGACGAGCTCGACTTTGTCCTGAAGATGATTGATCCGCTCGAAGTTGATGGTGCTGCTACGGCGTACCAGACCGTAGACCTGATAGTTCTTCTCCAGCAAAAACTCAGCCAGGTACGACCCATCCTGACCTGTTATCCCTGTGATTAACGCCTTCTTTCGCATTGCTGGACGGGCTCCAATATTCGCGCCAGAGAATGAGCAATCTTAGCACAATGAACCCGTGACCTCGGAAAGGACCTGCTGCGATTCTCGATCAGGATTTACTGATTCAAACCTCTGCGATCGATTTGAAGCAGGCACAACGCGGTCGAATCATTCCCTTCCGCCGTCAGGCCCTCCGGCCTCGCCTGGATTTAAGCAGACGGGCGACCGCCGCCTTCCCTCCTGCTATTCTGAATCCGATCTCCCGTGAAATTTCAGCTGCAGGACTCACCGACGCGCCACCCCGCCGAGAACAAACTGGTCGGCCGCTTCGTTATCGGCCTGTTGGTGCTGGTCTCGGCTCTGGTGGGAGCCACGGCTGGCCTTCTGCTGGTCTATTCCACCGACCTGCCGCAGGTCGATCAGCTTGAGCACTATCGGCCCAGTTCGATCACTGAACTCTACGACGATCAGGGACGCGCCATCGGATCTTTTGCGCTGCAGCGCCGCGTGGTCGCAACTTATGACGACTATCCTGAAGTCCTGCGCCAGGCGCTGATTTCGATCGAGGACAAAGACTTTTACCGGCACTGGGGCGTGAACGTCTGGCGCATCGCCGGGGCGGCCTACCGCGACATCCAATCTGGCGGCAGGGTGCAGGGCGCGTCCACGCTGACCATGCAGCTGGCGCGCAATCTTTTTCTCTCGCCCGACCGGTCTTTTCATCGCAAGATTCAGGAGGCGCTGCTGGCGGTCCAGATCGAGCGGCGTTTCACCAAGCCGCAGATTTTCACCCTCTATGCCAACCAGATCTATCTCGGGCACGGCGTCTACGGATTCGAGGCAGCCTCCCAGTTTTACTTCAGCAAGCCCGCGAAGCGATTGACCCTCGAAGAGGCTGCCCTGCTCGCTGGCCTGCCCAAATCACCTTCCTACTATTCACCTGTCACCCATCCTGACCATGCTCTGAAGCGGCGCAACCTGGTAATCAACTCGCTGCTCGAAGACGGCGAGATCACGGCGCAACAGGCGGCGGTGGCCCGCGATCTGCCGATCCAGCTCGAACTTGCCCACGATCCCGATTCGCTAGCGCCTTATTTTGTCGAGGAAATTCGCCGTTATCTGGAGAGCAAATACGGCAGCGACCAGGTTCACGAGGGCGGGCTGCGAGTCTATACCTCGCTCGATACGGACCTGCAGCGCGCCGCGAACCGCGCCTTGTTCGACGGCCTGGCCGCCTACGAGCGCCGCCACGGCTGGAGGGGCCGTCTCCAGAATGTCTTTGCCGGAGAGGTGACTGCGGCCAACTATCTGCATCCGGACTGGGACACGGACCCCGAAGTCAACAGCTACGTCCACGCTCTGGTCGTAGCCGTGACCTCAGCATCGGCCACGGTCAAATTTGGCCGCTACTCGGCTGTCCTCACGGCCGCCGACGCAGCCTGGGTTCGCCGCAAGCTGCCGGAGATCATGAAACCCGGCGACCTCGCCTACGTGAAGATTCTTGCGCTGAGCCCCGATGGCAAGGCGCGAGTCGGCCTGGAAGAAGATACCGGCGTCGAAGGCGCGCTGGTCGCAATCGACAACGCCACGGGCGAGATTAAAGCCATGGTCGGGGGACGCGATTTTAATCTCTCCAAATTTAATCGCGCCACGCAGGCACTGCGCCAGGTGGGGTCTTCGTTCAAGCCTTACGTCTATACCGCCGCCATCGATCGCGGCGCGACTCCGGATGACACCATTCTCGACGCGCCCGCAACCTTCCCAACTCCGTCAGGCCCCTATGAGCCGCACAATTACGATGAAAAGTTTGAAGGCACGATTACGCTGCGGCGCGCGCTGGCCCAGTCCCGCAACATCCCGGCGCTGAAACTGGCCGACAGCATCGGCATCAAGACCGTCATCGACTACGCTCATCGCTTCGGCATCACCTCGAACATTCCACCTTACCTGCCGGTCGCACTGGGCGCAGTCGAAGTAACGCCGATAGAGCAGACTTCCGCTTTCAGCGTCTTTCCCAATGACGGCGTCCACATCATGCCGCGCTACATCACCAAAGTCACAGATTACGAAGGCCGCACCCTGGAGGAAAACTTTCCCGACGTAAAGGACGCAGTCAGCGCCCGCACCGCGCGCACCATGACCTCCATGCTGCGGGAGGTCGTACTGCACGGCACGGCCATCGCAGCAAACTCGCTGCATTATCCTCTGGCGGGAAAAACCGGCACCACCAACAACTTTACCGACGCCTGGTTCGTCGGCTTCTCACCTTCGATCACTTGCGGTGTCTGGATCGGTTACGACGAAAAGAAGTTTCTGGGAGCAAAAGAGACTGGAGCCCGCGCCGCGCTCCCGATCTGGATGGAATTCATGAAGGCCGCGCTGGCCGGGAAAGATCCAGGAGAATTCCAAACGCCACCAGAGGGAGCGCCGACGTCAACCCCGCACCCAGTCGATACGCAGGATACGGCACCAGCCGGAGATGAAACCCATTAGCCACCACGAACACGAACCACGTAGGGGCAGGTGTCCGACCTGTCCGGCCGAGCAAAGCTCGGCTAGAGCCACCGATTTGACAGGAGCAAACTAAATCAGGCCGCTGCAACCGGTAGGGGTCCTTCGACTACGAAACTGCTTCGCCTCGCGAAGCAGTCTCTCCGCTCAGGATGACAAACTAGTTCTTGATCGCCGCAAAACTCTCATCCAGTATCCGAGTCGCCTCATCTACATCCGCTTTCGAAATATTCAATGGCGGCGACATGCGGACCACATTGCCGTAAAACCCGCCCTTCCCGACCAGCAACCCACGCTTCCGCGCCTCTTCCATCAACGCATTGGTCCCGGCGGACGCCGGCTTCTTGGTATCGCGGTCTTCCACTAGTTCAAGCGCCTGCATCAGACCCATGCCACGAACGTCGCCGATAATCGTGTGCCTGGCCTGCAACTCTTCCAGCTTCTTGCGGAAATATTCGCCCACCACCTGTGCATTCGTCCGCAAATCGTCTTCCTCGATGATGTCAATCACCGCCCGCGCAGTCACGCTGGTTACGGGGTTGCCGCCGAAAGTTGAAATCGTCAGGCCCTGAAATGAATCCGCAATCTCAGGCTTGGCCACGGTCAATCCGATCGGCGTGCCGTTGCCCAGTCCTTTGGCGGCAGTGATCATGTCCGGCTCCACTTCCCAGTGCTCGATGCCGAACCATTTGCGCCCGGTTCTCCCCCATGCGGTCTGCACTTCGTCGGAGATAAAATCCCCGCCGTATTGCTTAACGATGTTGAAGGCCAGTTTGAAATATTCTTTCGGCGGCGTGATGAAACCGCCTACGCCCTGAATCGGCTCCGCCAGAAACGCCGCGATGCGCCCGGAAGTCGAAAACTGAATCACGTTCTCGATATCCTTCACGCAGGCGACTTCGCAGGAGGGATACTTCAACCCCAGCGGACAACGATAACAATACGGATTCATGGCGTGGACGATGCCAACTTCAATCGTCCCCTTGCGCCAGGTGTTCATGCCGGTAAGGCCGCGGGTCAGCGACGATCGGCCGCTGTAACCATGCCGCAATGCCACCACTTCAAAGTTTCCGGTGTGCATGCGCGCCACCTGGATCGCGGTTTCATTGGCTTCGGTTCCGCTGTTGGTGAAGTACGATTTTTTCAGCGCGCCCGGAGTGATTTGCGCCAGCTTCTCCGCCAGTTCGACCATCGGCGCATTGGGGAAGCAGGTCGAGACGTGCTGCAGGCGATCGATCTGCGCCTTGGTGCGCGACGTCACCCGCGGATTGCAATGGCCGACGCTGATGGTGACAATGCCGCCGAAGAAGTCGAGATACTTCTTGCCCTCGACGTCCCACACATGCTGCATGGAGGCATGGTCCATGGGCAGCGGTTCGGAGTAGTAAGTCGAGACTGAAGGGAAGATATATTCCTTCTGCTTGCGATTGATTTCTTCGCGCGTCAGATTTGCCTTCTCAGGCGGAACGATTGTGGTGCTCATATTGGACCTCAGCCGAACGCTATATCGGGAATGTAAGTCTTATTTGAGACTCACCATCATAAACCACTAACCTGCCGGCCAGAATGTGGCTTCTTTCCGGGAGCCGGCAGTGGCGCTGCACGGGCCCCGTTGCGGAATTGCTCCAAGGCCTGGAAAATCTGTGGGCCATAGAGAGCGGCCTTGTGCTCTCCGAATCCGGAGATGCTGAGCAATTCTGGAATCGATGCCGGACGCTTGCGGCACACCTCCTCAAGAGAAGAGTCGTGCATGACGACAAAGGCCGGAACCCCCTGCTGCTTCGCTACTGCACGCCGCCATTCCCGCAAATGCTCCCGCAGATCGGGGTCGATATCCGCAGCCGCCGCGGGTTTTGCAGCTACCCTCCTGGCTGCGGGTAGACTCAGCTTCGGCAACTCAGCCTTGACCGATTTGACCAGCCAATCGGATTCACAACCGCAAGCGTCACAGGCGCCACAAGTGCTCCACTTCGGATTCTCTCCGAAGTGCAAACAGATTTGCCGATGACGGCACCCGTTAGATTCGGCGAAGCGGCGAATCGTGTGATAACGCTGCCAGGCCCGCTCTTTCTCGGCCGGATCGACGATCTGGTCGGCAAAGTATGCCAGCAAGGCTGCGTCGCGCTTCTGCCAGAGTAAAATGCAATCCGCCGGCTGCCCATCACGCCCCGCGCGTCCAGCCTCCTGGTAGTACTGCTCGATCGATTTAGGCAGCGCGAGATGCACCACCGCGCGCACTGAAGCCTTGTTGATGCCCAGCCCGAAGGCGATCGTGCCCACCAGCACCCGCACCTCGTCCGACATCCAGCGTTCCTGGTTGTCTCTTCTTTCCGCTGCGTCCATCTTGCCGTGGTAGCCGATGGCGGAGATCTGTTGTTCCTCGAGAAAAGTCACCGTCTCTTCAACCTTCGCAATGGTCGGCGCGTACACGATGAGGCTGCTGTCCTGGTAATTGCGCAAGGCGCGAAGCAACAGGCTTGGCTGCTCGCCGCCCTGGCATTCCTTGACCAGATACCGCAGGTTCGATCGGTGGAAGCTCGCAATACATTTGTGAGGATCCCGCAGCTGCAACTGACGAAGAATGTCGTGACGCACCTGCTTGGTAGCGCTGGCGGTAAAGGCGGCGATGGGACGATCCGGGAAATTCGCCCGCAACCGGCTCAACTGCCGGTATTCCGGGCGAAACTCGTGACCCCACTCGGAGATGCAATGCGCCTCATCAATCGCGAAAAAAGCAATCGGGACCCGTTGCAGCCAGGCCATGGTATCGGCCCGCGCCAGCCGCTCCGGAGAAAGATACAGCAGGCGGTACTCGCCCTCCGATGCCTTGCGTATGACCTGGCTCTGCAGATCGTTGGGCAGAGAGCTGTTCAGGACGGCGGCAGGAATTCCCATTTGCGCGAGCTGCGCCGCCTGGTCCTGCATCAACGCGATCAGCGGCGAAATGACGATGGCGGTCCGTCCCAGCATTACCGCCGGCAACTGGTAACACAGTGACTTCCCGCCTCCAGTAGGCATGACCACGCAACTGTCCTGCCCAGCCAGCAGACTGCGCACGATCCGTTCCTGCAGAGGACGAAACGAATCGTATCCCCAGTGACGTCGCAGCGTCTCCAGAAGATCATTTCCCGGGGTTACGGTCACCGCTGACATGGCAAACAGTATAGACGGGACGTGATCGGTAATTGTGTGGTCGCGGGCGACTCGCCCGCGAAAAGTTGTCATCTGAAGAGTCGCCGACCTCAATTATGAGCACCAACTATAATGTCGCTGAATGAAGTCTTTTTTTCGGCTGGTCCTGTTGGCGTTGGTCCTGCTGGTGGTTGCGCTGGTTTCCGCGCTGACCGCCATGCGTCTGGCCATTCATGGCCACGAAGTCGCCGTCCCCGATCTAGTAGGCAAGAGTCCCGCCGCCGCCCGCATGATCGCCGAGCAGAGCGGGCTGGAAGTAAGCGTTGAGCGCCAGTATTACAGCCCCACCGTGCCGGAAGGAAAAATTCTCTCGCAGCTCCCTCCCGCCGGAAGCCAGGTACGGCGAGGCTGGGAAATTCGAGTGGCGGAGAGCCTGGGCCCGCAGCGAGTAGCGATCCCGAATCTTCTGGGGCAGACCGAACGCGTGGCCGACATCAATATCCGCCGCCGCGGCCTGGACGTCGGTGCCATCGCGCAAATGCAACTGCCGGATGCCTCAGAAGGCCAGATCCTGGCACAAGCCCCACCCGCCGATGCCAGCGGCGTCTCCGCTCCTAAAATCAGTTTGCTGCTTGCCGCACCTGCGCAACCACAGGCCCTGGTCATGCCCGACTTTGTCGGACAGCCGCTCGGCACAGCCACGCAGACCCTGCAGGATGCGGGAATGCACGTGGGAAGTGTGACTACTGTCCCACCTGCCGAAAGTTCTTCTGCGCCGCAGACGGTCCCATCCCCGGCAAGCATGATCGTGACCCAGAATCCCGCTGCTGGAGAGAAGGTTTTCGCCGGGGCAGCAATAAATTTCGAAGTTCGGTAACGCGGATTGAGTCTCTAGCTCTTCTGCAGGATCGCAACAAAGAAGCCATCGCACGGATTCACTCCGGGAATGGTTCTCAAGAACCGGCCGTCAATCAGCGAATCAGGACTGCTCCAAGCCAACTCGCGTCCCGCACGCAAACGTTCGAGTTCCTCCCGGCAATCGAGCACATGGAATGCGGTCTCACCAGAGAGTGCATAACCGACGACCTGCTCATTTTCTTCCGGCTCCAGCGAACAAGTGGAGTACAGAAGCCTTCCGCCCTCCGCGACCTGCCGCATGGCGGCTCGTAGAATATCCGACTGGCGCCTCTGCAAGTCGGCAAGGTCTTCGGCTTTCAATCGCCACTTGATTTCGGGATTGTGCGCCAGCGTGCCGGTACCGGAGCAGGGTACGTCGGCCAATACACAATCGAAGCTCGCGCTCGCCGCGAATTCCAGCACGTCTGAGTTGATCACTTCTACATTCCCGGCTGAAACCAGTTTCCTCAGCAACCGTGCGCGGTGTGGATGCAACTCCAAGGCAACAATGCTGGCTCCAGGGTTTCGCTCTGCCAGGACTCTTGTCTTGCCGCCGGGAGCCGCACAACAATCCAGAATTTTCGATCCTTTGCCCAGCAGCAACGCCACCAGTTGTGAGGCCTCGTCCTGGATGGTGACTCTTCCTTCCGCGAAGACGGGAGTGCGAGAAACATTCCCAGCCCGAACTCTGCGCGCCGACGCCAGCAGCTGGCCTGGAGCGAGCTCGATTCCCTCGCGCTTCAATTCTGCTTCTACGCCGGCATCAGCCAGGCGAACCGCAGCCGCTGGAGCATGCTGATCGTAGCTGCAAATCTGCCGCGCCCGCTCCAAGCCGAACCTGCGCACCCATCGCTCCACCAGCCACTTCGGATGCGCCAATTTCTGTGACAGCTCCGCAGCGTTTACAGGCTCGGCTGTTTCATCTTCCGCAGCAGAATGCGTCGTAGGTGAACCCGCCAATTTCCTCAGCACTGCATTCGCAAAAGGAGCAGCCGACCCTTTGCGGGCGCGCTTCACCAACTCCACGCTCTCATGCACCGCGGCTCGCTTCGGAATCCGGTCAAGGAATAGCAATTGATACGCCGCCAGCCGTAGTGCCATCAGTACTTCGATGTCGAGCTTATGCACTGCCGTGTTGGAGAATCGAGCGATCTCCGCATCCAGCAGCGACTGCCACCGCAATACTCCCATGACCAGCTCGGTAGCCAGGCCATGGTCAGCAGGCGAGAGTTCCGCATACTGCTTCGAGTGCAACAGTTCCGAGGCGTAGGCATCCTGCCGTTCTATGCGAACCAGGATGTCGAAGGCCGCGGCGCGAGCGGGAGACGTGGACATGGATTTTAAAAAGCTCGGTTGTTAGTGACGAGTTCCCGGTTTTCAGTCGCCCAGCTTTTCCCCGGGGCGTGGTTGATGGCCATGAACAAAGTCGGCCGCCGGCATACGCTTCTTGCCCTCGAGTTGCACTTCGAGCAGTTCCAGAGCGCTTCGGCCTCCGCAACCGACAAACAGACGGCCGCCGTCAACCACAACCTCGCCCGCTGGCACGGTTCGTTCGGCTGATTGCGCGGCCCAGATGTGGAGATTTTTGCCGCGAAAACTAGTCCAGGCTCCCGGCCAGGGCTGAAACCCGCGCAAGCGATTCAGTATTTCCTGGGCCGTGAGACTGAAATCCACACGTCCATCTTCTTTCCTCAGGATGGGCGCGAGCGACGCTCGCGCATCGTCTTGCGCCCGTGGAAGAACGGTTCCGGCCTGCAGTCCGCGCAGAGTTTCCACCATAAGTTCAGCCCCGATCGCAGCCATTCGCGGGGACAGGGTGATCGCCGTATCTTGCGGCGCAATCGGAATTTCTCTCTGGAGCAGGATATCTCCGGTATCGAGTCCCGCATCGATTCGCATGGTGGTGACGCCGGTCATGCTTTCGCCGCTGGCGATCGCCCACTGAATCGGCGCCGCTCCACGATACCTGGGCAACAACGAGGCATGCAGATTGAGATTTCCCAACGTCGGCAAGTCAATCATCCACTGCGGAATAATGCGCCCGTATCCAACGACGATGATCGCGTCCGGCGCGATCGCGGCAAGCTGCCGGCGAAAATCCTCGTTGTTCCTGATCTTGTCCGGCTGACTGACGGGCAAGGCGAGTTGCAACGCCCGCTGCTTCACCGGCGAAAGTGCGAGCTCCATGCCCCGGCCCTTCGGCCTGTCTGGTTGCGTGACCACCAGACGCAGGCCAAACCCGGCCTCTACCAATTTTTCGAGGGTAGGCACGGCGAACGCCGGCGTGCCGCAGAAGACGAGATTGAGCGAAGAAGGCATGGACGTCAGACGTCGGACCTCAGACCCCAGCCTGGATCAAAGTACAAACCATTGTGCCGACGCCCGAGGTCCGACGTCCGGCACCGCTTTCGCCTACCACTCTCCCGCTTTCATTAGTTTGCGGATCTTCCGCTTCATGAAGTCCCGCTTGAGCGCGCTGATGTGGCTGATGTAAAGCTTGCCGTTCAGATGGTCGGTTTCGTGCAGAAAAGCGCGGGCCAACAGATCTTCGCCGGTTTTTTCGAACCACTTTCCATGGACATCCTGGGCCCGGATGGTCACTTTGCGCGCGCGGGCCACAGGTTCGCGAAATTCCGGAATGCTGAGGCACCCTTCATTCTGTGTGTGACGGCCTTCGGTCCGGACGATTTCCGGATTCGCGATTACCAGCTTGGCATCCGGATCTTCCTTGAAGGTGACGTCGATGACCGCAATCCGCTTCGAAATTCCGATTTGAGGCGCCGCCAATCCCACGCCGTGGGCCGCGTACATGGACTCGAACATGTCATCGACCAGCTTTTTCAAATGCGCGTCAAATAACGTGACCGGTTCGGCAGGCTTTTCCAGAACCGGGTTGCCAAACTTCACAATGGGATAGATCATGCAGGTCTAGACATCAGCCTCGGTATTCAGTAATTCTTTACTTGCTCCAGATATCCTTTAAAGTTACGCGAGGTCTCGGTCATCGAATCGCCTCCGAATTTCTCCAGGGCGCAGCGGGCCAGAGTCAATGCCACCATGGCTTCCGCGGCCACCCCCGCGGCCGGCACAACGCACACGTCGGAGCGCTCGTAGGCGGCTTTCACCGGCTCCCGGCTGGCAAAATCCACTGATTGCAGCGGACGGCGCAAGGTGGAAATCGGCTTCAGATATCCGCGCACGATGATGTCTTGGCCGTTTGAAACCCCGCCCTCGATTCCTCCCGCATTATTTCTGCTGCGGGTAAACCCGGCCGCCGCCGAATATCCTATTTCATCGTGCACGGCAGAGCCCGGAGAGGCCGCCGCGGTTACTCCCGAGCCGATCTCGACTGCTTTCACCGCTTGCAGCGACATGACGGCGCTCGCCAGCAGACCGTCCAACCGCTCATCCCACTGCGCGTACGTGCCCAGTCCGGGCGGGACCTTGTGGGCCACCACTTCGAAAACGCCGCCGACGGAGTCTCCGGTCCGCAGAACTTTGTCGACTTCTTCCTTCATTTGCTGCTCCGTCTCAGGATCGGCGCAGTTCAACAGGACCTCATTGAGTGTCGCAAGGCCGCGAATCTGTTCCCACGAAACGTCCTTCTGCAATATCGCGCCGCCTACAGCAACGACGTGGCTGAGCACTTCAATTCCCAGTTCGAGCAGAAACAGCTTGGCCAGAGCGCCGATGGCAACCCGAGCCGCCGATTCTCGCGCCGACGCCCGTTCGAGAACATAGCGGGCTTCAGAAAAATTATATTTCAAGGCGCCCGCCAGGTCGGCGTGACCAGGCCGCGGAGAAGCCACGCGCTTATGCTTGGCGGAATCTCCTTGCTCGACCGGTAGCGATTCCTGCCAGTTCTTCCAATCCTTGTTCTCCAGCAGAACGGCGATGGGCGATCCGATGGTCGCTCCGTGCCGCACGCCGGAGAGAATGTGGGCCTTGTCGGTCTCAATCTTCATCCGGCCACCGCGGCCAAATCCCTGCTGGCGGCGCCATAGTTCACGATCGATGAATGCCTGGTTTACTTTTAGGCCGGCAGGCAATCCCGAAAGAAAGGCGACCAACGCCTCGCCGTGAGATTCCCCCGCCGTGAAGTATCGAAGCATTGTTTTGGAATTGTATCCGAAGAGATCGATTTAGCTGAGAACCGAGAACTGATATCTGAAAACTGAGTTACTTGGTTCCATTGGGATAGACCAGAATCTTGCTGGCCTCGCCAGTCTTCAACCGCTCCATGGCCTTGGAGAAATCTTTCATTCCGATACGGTCGGTGATTACCGGATGAAGATCCAGTTTTCCAGCCTTCAACAGTGCAGTCATCTGATACCAGGTCTGATACATTCGCCGCCCGCTTATGCCTTGAACGGTGATGCCCTTAAAGATGATGTCCTCAGAAAAATTCAGCGCAATAGGCTTCGAGGTCAGCCCCAGCAGAGAAATGCGTCCGCCGCGCCGCACCACGTCAAAGGCGGTTCGTATGGCGCTGGGATGGCCCGCCATCTCGAGTACGACGTCGGCGCCGAGTCCGCCGGTCTGTTCCATCACAATGCCGCGCACATTGTCTTTGTCTTTGGACGGATCGAGGATGAAATCGGCTTTCATTTCCCGCGCCAGCCGCCGCCGATGCTCATTCACCTCAATCGCAAAAATCGTAGTCGCTCCGACGGCGCGCGCCACCGCAATCGAAAACAGCCCGATGGGCCCGCACCCCGTGATGGCGACCGTCTTGGCCGCGATCTCGCCCGCCAGTACGCTGTGGACCGCGTTCCCCAGCGGATCGAGAATCGACGCATACTCCTGCGGGATCGCCGGGATCGAGCTTCCAGATATTCGATTCCGGAATCACCACGTACTCGGCAAAGGCTCCGTCGGCATCCACGCCAATGATCTTGACGTTCTGGCAGATGTGGGCTTCTCCGGTGCGGCACTGCAGGCACTTGCCGCAGGCCACGTGCATCTCAGCCGAAACGAAATCGCCTTCTTTCACACTGGTGACTTCGTCGCCGAAGGCTGCCACCTCGCCGCAAAACTCATGGCCGGGAATCAACGGCGGATGAATCCGGTTCTGCGCCCAACGGTCCCACTCATAGATATGCAGATCGGTACCGCAGATGGAGGCAACCTTTACTTTGACCAGCACCTCGTTCCGGCCAAACGCAGGGACTCTGACCTCGCGGATCTCCGCGCCAGGCGCGGCTTCCGGTTTGACAACGGCCAGCATGGTTTTTGGCATGATAGGTGTCGAGAGCAGTCGAAATCTGATTCTAGCACCGGCCCGGGAATGGGGCTCTTTGCGACCTTTGCGGAACTCTTTTCGCACTTTGCGGTTAAGAGCTGGATCTTCCCACGAAATGGGAATCGTGGTCTGCCCAGGCACTCATTGGCTGGACCCCTCTTTCGTGCCCCACCCGCCTCCGCCCGGCGTTTCGATTCGAATTCGTTCTCCCTTCGCCAGCCGGACGTTGAACTTGCCCGGCAGGTTCTCAACCGATCCGTCCTGCCGGATCAGCCGCGCGGTCCCCGGCTGGCCATCCGCGCCCCCGCTAAGTCCCCATGGGTCCACGCAAGCGCCGGTCCGCCAGCAGCGTCACTTCGGCTTCGGTCAGAACTTCGATCTCGCGGATGATGCCGTCCCCGCCGCGGTGTTTGCCCTCGCCCCCGCTTTCCGGCCGCAGAGAATATTGCCGCACCCGCAGTGGATACGCATATTCCAGCGCTTCCGCCGGCGTGTTCAGGGAATTCGTCATGTGAGTATGCACGCCAGAAACGCCCGCCTTCGTGGGACGAGCGCCCATCCCACCCGCGATGGTTTCGTAATAGGCGAAGGGCTCGCCGGTGCGAGGATCAATTCCCCCGATGGTCAGATTGTTCATGGTTCCCGACGCCGCCGCCGGAATCTGCTCTGGCAAAGCCTGCGCCAGCGCGCGCAGCAAAACATCGACAATGCGCTGCGATGTCTCCACGTTCCCTCCGGCCACCGCCGCCGGAGGACGCGCATTCACCACACTCCCTGACGGCGCAATCACCCGTATCGGCCGCATCAACCCCGCCGTCGCTGGCACATCTTCAGCCAGCAGACAGCGAAACACATAGAAACAAGCCGAGTAAGTAATCGCTTCGACGGCATTAATACTGCCCTCGACCTGAGAATCAGACCCGCTGAAATCAACGGTGACCATGTGGCCGCGGGCGACTCGCCCGCGCTTTCCCTCGACCTTCACCGCCACCGCAATCTTCACCGACCGGTCGCTGATTCCGTCGCCATCCATGAAGTCGTGCGCCCGGTAATTTCCCTTCGGCACGCGCTCCAGAAAGGCACGCATCATCCGTTCGGAGTAGTCGAGCAAAGCTTGCGACGCCGACCGCGTCCGCTCCAGTCCGTAGCGGTCACAGACTTCGCGCAGCCGTTCCGCGCCGGTGTGGCAGGCTGCGATCTGCGCCCCCAGGTCGCCTTCGCGCTCCTTCGGCGTGCGTACATTGTTCAACAGCAAGGCCAGTACATCGCGTTCCATTTTCCCCGCGCGCATGATTCGCACCGGGGGAATACGCAAGCCTTCCTGATAGATCTCGCGACACAAGCCCATCGATCCTGGATAAGTCCCGCCCACGTCCGCGTGATGGGCCCGCGAAGCCACATAAAAATCAGGACAGACGGCAGGCTTCCGGGGCCGGTTTTCCGCAGTGAGGGTGGCGCGCCGTATATAGACCGGCGCCACCAGTGTGATGTCGGGCAGGTGGGTCCCGCCGCGAAAGGGATCGTTCAGCATGGCAACGTCGCCGGGCCCCAGCGAAAAGCTCTCAATGGCAGCCTGCACCGACATCGGCATCGAGCCCAGATGCACGGGCATGTGATCGCCCATGGCAATCACTTCGCCCTGGGCGTCAAAGATGGCGCACGAATAGTCCCGCCGCTCCTTGATGTTGGGAGAAAACGCCGTGCGCCGCAGGGCCGCCCCCATCTCCTCGGCAATGGAGTGGTAAATATTCTTAAAGATTTCCAGTTCGATGGGATCCTGTCGCATCACGCCACACTATCTCCATCACGATCTCGACGCCCGGCAAACCTCAGCCAGTGTACGACAGCCTCCCGATCACTCCCCGGCAAAGCCTCCCCCGACTGGACTTCTGCCGTTTTTCTACCGAGACTGCCGCCGAAATTAAAGGATTCCTTTACAATGTGGTTGTCCCGGGGGCGCGATCGTGCTAGAAACGCGGTAAGGGAAATTCGCCTCTGCAGCGAATGCGGTCTCTGGAAATTAAATGAGCCCACGAATTCGAGCCAACGTTAAATCCACCGCCACCGATGTGCTGATTCCCGAAAAACTTTACTTCCGCATCGGAGAGGTTTCGCGTCTGTGCGACCTGCCAGCCTACGTGCTGCGCTTCTGGGAAACCGAGTTCCCCCAGCTGAAGCCGGTAAAGAGCAGTACGGGCCAGCGCATGTACCGCCGCAAGGACGTCGAAAGCGTCCTGCGGATCAAGCAGCTGCTTTACGAAGAAGGATTCACCATTCCCGGCGCGCGCCAGCACCTCCGGGCTGAGATCAAGACCGACAAGAAGCAGGACCCGCTGCCTTTCCCGGCGCGTTCAACCTCCGACCTGAAATATATTCGCCAGGGATTGAAGGACATTCTCGCCATGCTTTCAGCCCGGCGTTAATTTGGGTCTGTGTGGGACCGGGTCTCTGACCCGGTCGAGCGACCCGAAGGGCCGCAGTTTTAATCTCGCAGACTATCTGCGGTGCTTCGCACCGCCGGACCGGGTCGGAGACCCGGTCCCACACGAGCCCTTCAGCGGTTAAAGTTGCCGGTAAAGTTGTCCCTTCCGATCTGCCCGCTCACAGTGATCAGTCTCAACCTCGTTGCGATCTCTATTGAGTCGTGCCTGGGCCGTTCCTCGCGCATCTCCGCGATCGGAGCCTGTAATACGCATGGTGAAGCCGCCGCCATCGGACCGCTCGACCACTCCATAGAACGTAATCCTGAAGTTCCCGCCGCGCATCGAAACTGACGGCCGCGCACCCGTGCTGTCCACGTAGCCCGCGCGTGATGTTCACCGTTCCGACCGATCGGCTGCTGTAGGTCCCTCGTCCCGAAGTATCGACTCTTACTCTGGGATAGTTAGGAATGCCGGGGCCACCAGGATATCCAGGTCCTCCCGGATAGCCAGGCCCCCCTGGGTAGCCCGGCCCCCGGCCAACCCGTATTGTTGGCTCGCGGACTGTAGTCCGCTCGTTCCACACGGTTCGAGCGCGGGTCGACGATGCAGTCATAGGTCCCCGTTCTCCAGCTGTTCGGGCCTCCGATACCATAACGCAGCCGCCCTTGAAGACCCTACGCGCCCGTTTGGCGGAGAGTAAGAGTTCTGGGTATCCAGATTGAGAGACACTCGCCTGCCGGCGTCGGCGCTGATCCGGTCCGCGAGCGCGTTCTGGCATTGCATCGCGATGGGCACCGGGCGCCCCGGTGGATACTGGCCTCCCGGGTATTGCTGGTTCGTAACCTGGGCCCACATGTGGAGCGACCGAAGATGCCGCAAAAATCAGCGCGCACAGATGACACGAAAGCCAAACCCGAAAAGTTCCGAGGCATGGGATAACGGCGCATAAAAGATCCTCCTGAAGTGTTATCTGTAACCAGGGTGAGTTCCGCGAAACTATACATCAAATCGCAAGAAGTATCACTGCTTCGCCATCCGGGGTAGTGGCGCAATCTGGAAGTTTCCAAAGAATTGTCATTCCGAAGCGCGGCATTCTCGCGCGAGGAATCTGCTGTTTGGCAACCGCAGAAAGCAGATTCCTCGCCGGTCGAGCCGGCTGCGGAATGACAAGGGGGAGGGTTCAGCCGTGGAGATTGAAAAATCCTCCATCAATCGGATAGTCCACGCCGGTAATAAAGGACGCTTCGTCCGAGCACAGAAATAGCGCCAGCGAAGCGACTTCGTCGGGCTCCGCCATTCTGCCGATGGGTTGCGCCTGCGACAACTTCTCGAACATTTCCCGCTTCGCGTCCCGGGATAAGCCTTGCGCAGATAGTTATCCACAAATGGAGTATGCACCCGCGCCGGCGAGATGCAATTACAGCGGATCTTGGAAGCAAGATAGTCCCGCGCAACCGAATAAGTCATGGCGATCACAGCGCCTTTGCTCATCGAATAGGCAAAGCGGTCAGCGAGTCCGGCCGACCCCGCGATCGACGCCATATTCAGGATCACGCCCCCGCCATTGGCTTTCATGTGCGCGATGGCGGCCCAATGCAGTTGTAGAACCCCTTCACGTTCACCCGAAAGACGCGATCGAAATCCTCTTCGGTCGTGCTTTCGACCGTGCCAATGTGAGAGATTCCCGCATTGTTCACCAGAATCGACAACGGCTTCTGCGCCGCCAGCGTGGCGAATGTGTCCTTCACCTGTTTCTGGTCGGTGACATCACAGGCATGAGCCGACGGCACTTCCCTCCGGCCGAAATGATTTGCTGGCAGACCGCTCTTCCGCATCCTTAAGACTGATGTCCAGGATCCGCACCGTGGCGCCGTGGGCGGCAAACTTTAAGCGCAATCGCCCGGCCAATACCGCTGCCGCCGCCGGTGACCACGGCAACTTTGCCGTCAAGCCTGAAATTGGTGTTGCCTTCCGGTTGGCTCAGAGCGAAACGCCTCGCTTCCAGGGGATGAAATCATTCTGGGCATTCAGCTCGGCCTTCGTACGGGTCTCGCCGCTGGCCACCTTGATCACCAGCTCCAGGATGTCTTCTCCCATGCGCTCGATGGTGGCTCTCGCCTGAAATGACGCCGCCGGTATCGATATCAATAATGTCGTGCATGCGCTGGGCCAGAGATGAGTTGGTGGACAGCTTCACCACCGGAGCAATCGGATTCCCCGTCGGCGTGCCCAGGCCGGTGGTAAACAGGACCACATTGGCTCCCGCGCCCACCTGCGCGGTCACGCATTCCACGTCGTTCCCCGGCGTGCACTGCAACGTCAATCCGGGTTCGGTCGAATACTCCGGATAGTCGAGCACGGCCGCAACCGGAGACTTTCCGCCCTTTTTTGCGGCCCCGGCCGACTTCATGGCATCGGTCAGCAAGCCATCACGGATATTCCCGGGCGACGGATTCATTTCGAAGCCGGACCCGACCGAGCGGGCGCGGGCCTGATAGTCCCGCATCAGCTTCACAAACCGGTCCGAGACTTCTTTCCGCGTGCTGCGATTGATGAGCTGCTGTTCGACTCCGCACAATTCCGGAAATTCAGAAAGAATCGCCCGGCCCCCGAGCGCTACCAGGAGATCGGCGGTGTGCCCGATGGCAGGATTGGCCGAGATGCCGGAAAATCCGTCCGATCCGCCACATTTCAGGCCCAGGCAGAGATGAGAAAGCGCCGCCGGCGTGCGCCTGGCCTTGTCGGCCTCGACCAGCCCATGGAATGTCTGGCGGATGGCGTCCGAAAGCATGGTGTATTCCGTGCCGCTTCTGTTGCTGCTCCAGAACGATCACCGGCTTCTTGAGATTCGGATTGCGCTTCTCGATCTGCTGCCTCAGCATGCCAACCTGGGCGTTCTGGCAGCCCAGGCTGAGCACCGTCGCTCCGGCCACGTTGGGATGGTTGATGTATCCCGCGATCAGGCCGCACAGATTGTTGGAATCCTCGCGCGTTCCGCCGCACCCGCCTTCATGCAGCAGGAACTTGATGCCATCGATATTCTGAAAAACCCGATTGTCACGTACCTGTTTCTCACCGGCTTGGTTCTGATCGACTTGGGATCGCGGCTGTCCCGATCCGTTCCCGGGCAAACCGGGAGTCCCGGCGTTGTCCAGTCTGCCATCCCGATACAGCTTTGCCAGTTCAGCGACCTGCCGGCGATAGACTTGTGGCGCAGCGAAACCCAGCTCCTCTTCAAAAGCTTGTTTCAGAACACCGATGTTTCTGTTTTCGCAAAATACCAGTGGAACGACCAGCCAGTAGTTTCGCGTGCCCACCTGACCATCGGGCCGCAGGTAACCCAGAAAGGTACGGTTTTGCCAACGCGAAACGTCAGGAGCCTGCCAACTGTACGCGCCCGACTGCTCGTGGAAATCGGAGGCCTGATGCTGAACGTTGCTGGTAGTCAGCGCCTGTCCCTGGCTGATCGGCTTCGCTGCCCGGCCCACGACGACGCCGTACATGATCACATCGTCGCCGATGGCAAGATCCTGGATGGCGAACTTATGTTTGGCTGGCACGTTCGAGACCAGGGTATAGGTCTTGCCCGAGAAGTCGATCTGCTCGCCTTGCTTCAGGTCGGTGAGCGCAACCAGGACGTTGTCCCTGGAATCGAGTTGCAAAAGCTTATCGGCCATCGCTTCTATTGTAGAACAGACGCTTTGCTAGGAGCGCGGCGCGGTCGGCGGCGTCAGCTTCCAGAACCGTTGCGCGTTCTCCCCCAGGACCGCCTCCTGCACCTGGGCCGGGTAACGAGCGAGGTAATCCTTCACCACGTTCATGGCTCGGGAATAGGGCGCCGCTACGGTGCACACTGGCCAATCGGACCCGATCATCAGTCGCTGAGGCCCGAAGCATTCGAAGGCGACGTCCAGATACGGCGCCATGTCCTCTGGCTTCCAGCCCTGCCAGTCCGCTTCCGTCACCATGCCGGACAATTTGCAAAGGACATTCGGGAACGACGCCAGCTCCCGGATTCCGTCAGCCCAGGGATGCAGGCTCCCGCTCTTGATCGGCGGTTTCGCCAGGTGGTCGAGCACGAAACGCTGGCGCGGAAATTGACGCACAAACTCCGCCGCCACGGGAAGGTGCTTCGTATAAATCAAAATGTCGTACGCCAGGTCAAACTCTTCCAGCGCCGAAATCCCGCGAAGGAATTCCGGCCGCATCAGGAATCGATCATCGGGCTCGCCCTGCACCACATGGCGAACTCCAACCAGTTTTGGATTCCCCGCCAGGGCCTGCAGCTGCGACCGGATCTCCGGAGACCGCAGATCAACCCATCCCACCACCCCCAAGATAAATGGAGACGAAGCCGCTAACTCGAGCAGCCATCGCGTCTCCTCCAGCGTCTGCCGCGCCTGCACCGCGACACAGCCCTGGAATCCGGCCCGATCCAGTTCCGGCTTCAGCGCGGCCGGCAGGAAATCGCGGCGCAGCGCTGCCATGGAATCGTCAATCCAGTCAAACTCGCGCGGATCATAAACCCAGAAGTGCTGATGAGCGTCAATGTGCATAGGTGTCAAGAGTCACGTCGTGGCGGAGTTTCAACAAATCCCTTCAATTGGAAACAACATCCCCTAACCCGGATACCACACCCGGCGCGGATCGGCTGCACTTCGTTCGTACGTCCAGGCTCCTTCGATCAGTCGCTTAAGATCAAAAGCCGGTCTCCAGCCCAATATGAACTTCGCTTTTGCATTGTCCAGCCAGGTTGACCAGAACGGAGTTTCGATTCTTACAGAATCAAGTCCTCGGGTTTCTTTCAGGTGGTCAGCCACCTGCTGGTAATCCACCGGCTCGTCCATGCAGACATTGAAAGTCTGCTGATGGGCCCCCGGGTGGTCCAGGGCGCGCAGGATTGCATTCACCAGGTCGCTGACATGGACGAAGTTACGTCGCACCGGCTGCCCTTTCGGGTCCAGCATCAAGGGTACGGCGCCCCTTTTCACATACTCATCGGCACGCTGCGGCCCCACCAGTTCGCGCCATCGCGGTCCCCCGAAGACGTCCTCGCCAAAGGAAAGCGAGTATTTGAAGTCGTCTTTCTCCATGATCCAGGGGGCCCGCAAACAACATCCGGAGAGATCGTACTGAACGAAATATTGCTCCAGCATCACTTCTTCCAGAACCTTGGAGAGGGCATAGCAGCCAGGGTACGCACTGTGCTTCTGCTGTTCGGTGACGGGCAGAGGATGAGGATAGAAAAAATGTCCCAACGCGGCGTCGCCGCCAATCAGGATGATCTGTTTGAAATCCGGGCTGGTGCGACACTCTTCCAGCAGCCAGAACAGGCCCTTGATCGTAACGTCCATCACGTGCTCGGGACTCTCCTTGCAGGTGGCGCAATGCAGAACGTGCGTAACTCCGTGCATGGCGGCATGCACGACCTCACGGTCGGAGATGCTTCCCCGGACTACCTCCAAGCGCTCCCCCGGCTGCAGAAGCCGGTTATGACATAACGCGCGAACAATCACTTTCGGATCGGATTGCAGGACGCTGCCGATAAAATGGCTGCCTACCTTGCCGGCGGCTCCGGTCACCAGGATGCGCTTAATGGGTCTCGCCATACTGACCGGTAGATGATACAGACCGGCTCAACTTGCAGTCAGCAATTCTTGGCGCAAAGGCAGAAAAAGCAGGAAGAGTCCGAGGAAGAAAGGGGCTGACGGCCCAACGGATCTGGCGAGCAACCCGAATGCCGGCGCCAATCTCAATTCGACGATTGCACCTGCATGGTTTCGTCGATCCAGAATTGGGCAGGACCGCCGGCGCCGTCACGAGTGGCGGTCACACGAAAACCGCTGGAAGTGGTTTCAATGTCGTAGGTATAGGGAGGCCGCTGCCTTTCGATGGTTATGTATCTGGCCGAAATCAGCTCATCGAGGGAAGCGTACTTTTGTTCGGTAGCGTAATATCCCCGCTCGGCGTTGGCGATACTGATCAGGTCATTCTTTACCCCAACCACGTTGGCGGTTCCGGCAGGTGTACCGCCCCCGCCAGTCGCCGAGGCGTCCTTGAGCTGCGTGGAATAGATATACATCCCCACGGCCAGCACAGCCATAGTGCCTATGAAACCAAAAACACGACCCATAACTCCCTCCGCATCACACAATTGCACCGTGAAAATGGGTTGGAGGCAAGTAACGAGAGTGTCGGGGTGGCAGGGGCCAGGGGGTGTCAGTCTGAAGCCGGAGGGATCGAGCCTTACGCACGAGAACCGGCACACCCGCAGTATCGATCTGGCTGGCGATCGTTACCGGGGTGTGCCGACTGGTTCCCGCGCTCTTGCCGCAGCAACTCGAGCAAGTTCCCGCGTTGGTTCTTCTTCGACAGTCTAGGCCGGGTGGGAAAGCCGCTTGGAGATCAGCGTAGCGTGCAGCACGCCCTTCGACTCCCATGTACCCTTGACGATCACGGTATCGCCCTCTTTCACCTGGCTCACATCAATTTCATTGACCGTCTTGCTGGCATGATACTGGCTGACCCAGTGTGTCGAACTGTCGTACACGACGTTCATCTCCACTCCACTCCCGTTTCTCACGGTCAGGGTGGACTTATCCGCGTTGGTCCGGACGACTCTGCCCTCCCATTTCGCCTCTTTCGCCGGCTTCTTGTCCGACTTCATTGCGTCCTGTGCGAACACCCCCGTCGAGAAAGCAATAACAGCCATGAACAACAGTGCAAGTAACTTCTTCGCCATTTGATCTTCTCCTTGTTTGCGGGAAAGCTGTGCTGTGCAACACGAAAGATAGCCCTGAGAACCAAAAAGAGCAAGTGCTTGCGCCCTGGGATCGGCCCGATTTCGAGTTCCTGGCCAGCGGCCTTTACCGTCCGGCTTGGCCACTGACAAAGCTGGGTTACATCAGTCGAGTCGCCTAATTTAGTACAAAACCTGGCTCTCGCCCTTTTCAGCGATCAGCTTCTGAAACTGCTCCACAATCTTGTCGCGGCGCGCCATCAGGGCCTTGACTTCATCCTTGTCAAGGTAGTGCTTGGTTTTCTCCATCACCTCATCCTGATTCAAGGCCTTGAGCTTCTCGAACAACGCTCGCTGACATTGCGCTAAGTCCCCAGGGGCCTTCAGGTCTTTGTGCATTCGGAAAGCGCGAGTGAAATCGATTCGCCAGATTTTCCAGTCATCGGTAATCAATACGTTGGTGAGGTTGGCGTCGCTGTCGTAGACCAACTGGTCGAACACGCGAATCCGGTACATCTGATTGTTCCAGGCATCCGGATCGGGCACTGCAACTTTGTTCTGGACGCGTTCCTTCTCATCCATTTTTACCGGCAGCCACCAGCTGAGCGATCCAGAATCGCCTTTCCATTTGCGCTCGACATATACCGGCACCACGTCGTCCATGCCGAGCATCTCCGCCAGCCGAAAGGCAGCGATGTTATAGCGATACGAGTCGACGAAGTTCAACTCGGTGCCGCTGCTCATTTGTGCCGTCGTCTGGTTCACGTTCACCGACTGGAAGGACGCATCGTGGGTCAAGGTCCCGTCCGAGAGCGTAAGCCGGCTGGTGTGCGTAATACCTTTTCCAACCGACTTGTTGCCCACGATCTTGGCGGTCGTCAGAAAATTTTCAATCTGCTCCTTGGTAAGAGGAGCCTCGTCTGCGGCCCGGACAACCAACGGGCAAAGCAAAGAGACCAGCACCGCCGCCAGCAACCTTCGCCTTTGTTGATGAAGGACGCGCATCAGATTACCTCCCTGCCAAATTGCGCCCACAAATCTACCCCATTCGATCATGTTCGGCAACCTAAAATGTTCGCGACCGCCGCCCCAGCCGCCGTTGAAATCGAGCAGAACGCCGCGCACCCGGCCGGGACCTCACTCGATTTCCACGCCTTTTACCGTCGCCTCCAGGCGCAATATTGCGGTCCGGGCGGTCTCGCGCAGCAGCGGATCACCGTCGTTCAGACAACGGTGGAGTTCGCCTTGCAACGATTTCAACCCGAAGGTTCCGATGGCATACGCGCCGCAGGAACGGAGCCAGGGATCGTCGCTCGTTACCAGCGCTGCCACCGCCTGTTCCTGGTTTTCGATCGTCGTATGCACAAGCCGTGTCGCCTGGCGAGCCCGCTCGTGGACTGTAACCTTGCCGTCCAGCACCGGCACCAGCATTTCGCGCAACTGCGGCTTCAGCACGTTGTCGAGAAACTCCAGGGCATTGTCGTGCACCGATACGCTCTTGGACTGCAACCCAACGTAAGCGCTATGGATATCCAGGTGCGGATAAAGCAAGCCCAGTAAACGAAAAATTCGCTCCAGTTCCTGCTGCATGGATTCCGACAGGGCGCGGGCCACGGGATCTTCGTCACTGGCGATAGTCCCGAGTTTGTCTAGGATCTGGTACGAACGGTAGTGTCCCAGAATTTCGGCGGCCAACACGGTTTCCAGAGTCTGGGCGTCCGTCTCAATCCCGGGATGAAGGCGCTGCAGTTTATTCAGAGAACTGATGATGCGGAAGCGCAGAGTAGTGTCGCGCTCCAGCAGATTCTCCATCAGCACCTGTGCCGCCGCCGGCGTCCCAATCTTCACCATGATTGACGGGATTTCCCGCCGCGCCTCGACTGCCACCGAGGGATCTCCAAGATGGTCGCGCAATGCTCCCACGATGGTGTCACCGAATTCGCCCAATGCGGTCGCGGCCTGGACGCGCAGTTCGCGATTAGCCAGCCGGTCCAGCAGATCGGGGACCAGCCGCCGCTTGCGCAGTTTTCCCACGGCCTGAATGGCTTCCCGCGCGATCACGGGGTCGGGATCCGCGAGCAGGTTCGAGAGCAGAGGATCAAAACAGTCTGGCAGTTCACCCAGCAGGCGCGCCGCCTCGACCCGATGGCGCTGCCGTTCCGGGAGCGGGTCGCCAACCATGGTGGTGAGAATCTGCTGCGCAGCCTCCAGGATCTGAGTCTCGCCGGGCCGGGCCAGATAGGCCACCACTGCCGAACTGACCGAGAAGTCGGCGAAGTCCGCCTCGTCCTGCATCAGCTCCAGCGGGTCAACATGGGCATGATGCGTAAGGTAAAGCAACGCTTCCGTGCGCACGTTGAGATCGGGGTCTCTGATCAGACGCTCGATGTCCGGCCGCACCGTCTTGTCGCCCGATTCGGAGAGAATCTGGATGGCCTTCTGGCGCACCTCTGGAGCGGGATGGCTCAACAGGCTCCGAATTACAGGATGGGCCGCCCTTTGCCTCTCCACTTCAAACAAGCTCAGAGCGTAGAGGATCTCCTTGGGATCTGACGCCGTTAGACCGCTGGCCAGCAAGTCGGCGGTGGAACGGTCCAGCACCTGGGTAGAAACCTGCTCCACATCCACGCGGTGCTGGCTGATGCTTTCTTTCAGGGTAGCGACGTATTCCCTGCGAACAATCGCAACCGACAGCAGCCAGACGCAGACCAGCACCAGCACAACCCAGCTGATCTGGCGCGCCGGCATGTGCAGCATGCTAGCGAACACCAGGACCGCCAGCCCGGACAAACCGTCGCCCAGGCGCCAGACCACAGTGTCGAGGAACCACTTGACCTGTATTTTGACCCGGACGGCCAGCGGCAGATAAAGCAGTTCGCGGGTGGACTGGTCGAGCGAGTAACGCAGCACCTGGTCGCAGCTTTTCAAGGCAGTGACCGCCGTCAGGGTGCCAAAAGCCAGCAGGCCCGCCGAACCCATGAGAACGGTGGCGGGAAGCATGAAGAGCGCTGTACCGATACCGAACCGGCGCAGGAACCTGGTGGTAAAGAGCAATTGGAACAACAGCGAAAGTATGCCCGCATAAAAATTGAAGTTGCCCAGGAAGATGGCAAGTGTGTCTTTTCTAACCAGGGCCTGCTGGGCAATGGCCAGGAACTGCCAGCCGGTCAACGTTGTGACCAGCGAGGAAATGCAGATCACGGCGGCGATGGCCCGCAAATAAGGGGTGGTAAACACCACGCGCGCGCTCTGGCGCAGGTTTCGCGGGCTGTTCTTACCGCTCCCTTCTTCGATTTCATGGCCTCCGGCCATCGCCTCCCGCCCGCTGCGCCAGATCAGGACCACCAGCCCGGCACAAATCGAAACGAAGACCACCATGCCCAGCAGCAGGCTTTCCGTTCCGAAATTCCGGGTCATGGCCTTGGAGAAGTAGCCTGAGAAAATCCAGCCGGCAACTCCTCCCCCGCCGACCATGCCAAAGACGCGCTTGGCTTCGCGAGTGGTCAGGACGTAATTCGCCAGGGTCCAGATCTGGGTAGGCACGATAACTCCAAAAATCTTTACCCAGATGTAGAACGCCGGAAATAGCCACACCAGGTGGGAATCGTAGTGGGCCAGTACCCAGAACACGGCGCAATTGCTGGCGAAAAACAACATGCTGCCCACCAGCAAATTGCGCAAATGAACTCGCCGGGCAATCATTACGTAGCCCGCGATGACAAAGGCCACCAGCACCGCGCTGGCAATGTCGGCGTAGGCCAGATGCCTGGCCTGGAAGCGCGACAGGAAAAGGGCAGCGGCCGCCACCCCGCCAATTTTGTAGGCGGTGATGATCAGGAACAGCGAGGAGCACAGCAGGGTGCCGCGCCCCAGATCTCCGGGGTGAACGTTGAGCGCGCGTTCAATCCAACTCTTCATCCCCAAACCCTTTGCTTCGATACCTACTTCCCCGCCGCAGCAGCCGCACAGATAGCGCCGCTCGGCACCGCGGCCGGCTGTGACTGTCCCGCAGCCGCTCCGTTTTGTGGCGAGGCAGCCGCCGCGGGAGGAATCAGCACCACCTGCTGGTCCGCGTATTCGGCGGTGAACCGGGTATCGCCGCAGATTTCCAGCGCCGAGGCCCGGCCGCCGGGGTAGTAACTGCTGAGCATGCCGGTATCAATCAGGAAAACCTTGTTGTCGAAGCGCGGCCGGATTACGCCGCCCTTCTGCACGGTATGCCCTACCACAACGTGGGCCGCATCGTAGGCTTCCAGGACTTTGCCGATTTGAGCCATGCCTTCGTCATCGGTCCACTTATCGTAACCGCGAAACCACAACGGCCCGTCAACCCGCACGCTAAGCCAATCTCCATATCCCAGGAACTGCACCATCCTGGCCTGACCCTGCGGGTCCGTGGCGACTTGCGACTTGCGTTCCGCCATGATCTCCGCCTGCACTACATTGGTCATTTCCTGAAGGGTAAAAAATGGCAGAATCACGTTCTTGTCCACCAGGTATTTCTTGGCATCGTCGAAGGCCTTGATTTCGTCGCGAACGTGCCCGTTGATGGTGTCAACTTTCAAATGAGCAAGACTGGGATCGATTCCGCCATGCAGAAAGATCACTTCGTCAATTTCCGCCAGCGCGGCGTGTTGGCGTATCCAACTGCCGTAGGTTCCACTGGGACCGAAAGCGTCGGCATGCTCGATGAAGCCCTGGGGATGCCTCGCCATCCACTCCGCCTCGGTCATTTCCATAGGCTGTTGAAGCTCAGCTAATAGCTGCTTGTGATTGCTGCGCCATTTCATGTACTGCTGAAAGCCGGCTTTCTGGCGGTCTGCGGAACCGGCGTCTGCGAAGCTGGCATAGTTCTCCGGGGTGACGTAGCGGAGATCGCCCATGAGATTCATCATCTCGTGGTTCCCCAGGAGGCTTACGACTCGTCCCCCCGCCGCCGGCGCCTCCTTCTCGAGCGCCATCATCAGGTCCATCACCTGGCGTGGCTTCGGGCCGCGATCGATCAGGTCCCCGGTCTGGACGAACATGGCCTTGCCACCCGCCCAGTGGTTCTGTTTGTCGATGAGCCCGGTGCGCTGCAGAATGGCGACGAAATCGTCAAAGTCGCCGTGAACATCGCCGATTGCGACCACCGCATCGGCCTGGTTCACGGTGGTTTTGGCCGGACCTGCCCATGCCAGGCCGACGCACGACAGCAAAACCAGTGCAATGATTGAAAGACGGTAGGGAGAAACACGGCGCGGAGCTGCGAACATATCTCGGCCTGTAGTAGCCAACTCTTGCCAGATTGGGATAAAAACCGTGGCTTTTCTCAGCGTATCCCTCTATGGAAGGTGCATCTTAGGCTGTGAGGCAACGCAAGTCAACAAGAGGGCGGTGTTGTCGCCTTTCGCGCCAGAGGCTATGGCGCAGGCTGAAAGGAGCTTTTGGACACCGCCCGGGGGATCCCGTGGGTCTCATTTCTTCCGGGCATGCTTTCCGGGGTGGACGGCGAGTCCGAGAGTCTCCGCTTCTTCTTTGTCGTCCTGCAGGTCGGCCAGAAGACCTTCATCGGTCAGATCGAGCGGACGCGAATTTTCCCAATCCTGCCGCACGATGTCATGCAGCCGCTCCACCACTT
The DNA here is from genome assembly GCA_963841075.1 of Terriglobia bacterium. Taxonomy (GTDB): domain Bacteria; phylum Acidobacteriota; class Terriglobia; order Terriglobales; family Acidobacteriaceae; genus JAIQFF01. The sequence continues at coordinate 14,069 of CAWJBA010000009.1, read as the reverse complement.
CGTCTTCACGCACTTCGATCGCCAGCTCGCGCCGGCTGTCGAAGCTTCCGGGAGTCAAGTTGATCGACCCCACAATGGCTCGGACTCCGTCGGCAAGGAGCATCTTGGCGTGCAGTTTGAGATGTTTGAGTTTGTGGATCTTGATTCCCACGTCATCCATAATCCGCAACCCGCCGACGCCCTCGATGAGTTTCTCCTTCTTCAGCTTGTGCGGAGGCCGGGCCATCACGTGGATCTTCACGCCCCGGCGATTGGCGCGGACCAGGTGCTCAATAATGATCGGGTCCTGATAGCGCTCATTTTGAAGCCACAGCGAATGTTTGGCCTCATCGATGAACTGTGCGATTCGCTCGCGGCCGTTGCCTTTACACCAGATCAAGTGCGAATTCGCTCCCGAGTTAAACTCTTGACGCGCCCAATCGGCCTCGAAACATTCCAGTATTTCTCCCACTTCGTGGGGATGGTCGGTCACCACCGCATAGTCGCGAGTCTCGGTTAAATTCTTCGTGTCCCAGTTAAGGGATTTTACAAATGCCGTTTTCTCATCCACCACCATCGATTTTTCGTGAGTCAGATCGAAGCAGGGATTGCTGTCCCTGACCTCGACTCCCGCCTTGCGGAGAAGCTGCCGGGACTGCTGATTTTCTGCTTTTCCATCCCGGCGCGCTGGATTCAGCATGACCTGGACCTTGACGCCGCGGCCGTGGGCGGCAATCACTTCCTTCAGAAGTTCGGGGTCGGAAAACACGAACATCTTGACCCGGAGCGACTTCACCGCGCCAGCGATGGCAGCGATGATCGGCCGGGCCGAGTCGTCGGGTAGGACTATCAGGGAACGCGGCAAGCTGCCTCCAACGAATACAAGGTGGCTATCACGGGTAATTCCTGGGGACGCCCGGAATTATGATACTCAAGAATCGGCAGCTACGAATCGGTTTTCACCGGCGAAGGCTCGAATTGCGCGCGATAGAGTTCGGCATAGACTCCGCCGAGGGCCAACAGTTCTTCGTGAGTCCCCTCTTCAGCCACCACGCCCCCTTTCAACACCAGAATCTTGTCGCAATTGCGGATGGTACTCAGGCGGTGGGCAATCGTGATTACGGTCCTGCCTCTCATCAGCCGGTCCAAGGCGTCGATCACCGCTCGCTCCGATTCGGTATCGAGGGCGGCAGTGGGCTCGTCCAGGATCAGGATCGGATTGTTGCGAATGACGGCGCGCGCGATTCCGATGCGCTGCCGCTGGCCTCCTGAAAGAGTCTCACCGCGCTCGCCCACCAGGGTGTCGTATCCATGAGGCATACGCTCGATAAACTCATCCGCGTTGGCGAGTTTCGCGGCTGCGACGATTTCGTCCTGTGTGGCTCCCGCCCGGCCATAAGCGATGTTGTCGCGAATCGTCCCGCGAAAGAGCACTGTGTCCTGTAGTACATAACCGATCTGGTTGCGCAGGGGCTGGAGCTTGTACTGCCGAATATCCACGCCATCGATTTTGACCGCGCCCGCGGTCGGATCGTAGAACCGGGGAATCAGGCTCACGATGGTGGACTTGCCTCCACCGGTCGCGCCGACGATGCCCACCATCTGCCCCGGCTTGATCGTGAAGCTGACTCGCTGCAACACGGGAGCGTCAGAGGCGTACGCAAAGGCCACGTCGTCGAATTCAATTTCGCCTCGAAAAACCTGGGGATCGCGAGCCTGGGCGATTTCCGGAATGATGATGTCGGCATCGAGGATGCCGCGAACCCGCTCCACACCCACCGCCGTTTGCGCGATCTGATTGGTAATGGTGGCAAGGTCTTTCACCGGCTTGAAGAACTGGGTCAGGTACGAGAGAAATACAATGAGCGCTCCCGCGGTCATCGTCCCGGCAAGAATCAGAGACGAGCCTCGCCACAACACGATGGCGGTGCAAAGAGAAACAATGACCGTGACCATGGGTGAAAGCAGCGCCTTCACCCGCCGCGCTTTGAGCGCGGCCGCGACGGTCGCCTTGCTGACTTCACCGAGTTCCTGCTGCGCCAGGTCCTGCCGTCCAAATGCCTTGACTACGCGCATCGACTCCAGGCCTTGCTGCACCACTGCGACCATGTTGCTTTGCTGCATTCGCACTTCGCGCGTCGCCTTCTTGACCACCTTCTTGAACCGTGACGCCAGCAGGAGCATGAACGGCGTGACCGCCACGATGATCAACGTGAAATCCCAATTGAGCCAGAACATGATGCCGAGCATGCCCAGAATCGTGAGCAGGTCAACCACAATGCTGAGCGTCGACGAAGACGTGAAGCCCTGGATGGTCTGGATGTCGGAGGTGATCGTACTCAGCAGCGTTCCGGTTTGATGGCTGTCGAAGTAGCCAAGGGAGAGGCGCTCCAGATGATGGTAAGTGCGCATGCGCAGGTCGTTGGCCACCCACTGGCCCACGCTTTCGGTGTAGTAGTTCGCGATGTAAGAGGCCAGCGCGCCGATCAGGGCGATGACCACCACCATCATCGCCGCCGCCGCTGCGATCTGCATTTTGCTGCTGCCGGCCAGCACCGGTTTCAGCACGTCGTCCAGCCACGACGGAAGCTTGTGACTGCCGACCACGTTGTCCAGAACAATTTTGAGAGGCCAGGGCGCTGCCAGGCTCATCAGGGTTTGCACCAGCATGGAGCACAAGATCAATAGGAGACTGCCACGGTAGGGACGGACCAGCATGCGGAGCAGCGAGATCAAACGGAAAACTCCCGAAGTCGGTGGATTTCAGGCACTGCCGAATGTACCGCTCCAGCCCGGTCTTTCGCAATCGCAAGCCATCCCCGTCTTTTATCATGAACTGCTATGGATATACCGCTCCCACTGCCGACTCTGCTGTCGCACGCGCTGGTAGCTTTCACCATCGAGTTCGACAACGAGTTTGAGCATCAGGTACCGCATCGCACCACGAACCACGGCTCGACCGGCGGTTCACGCTCGGTGCCGTGGCTGGTGTCGATGGTGATGTGGGTAAAATTTATGCGGTTTGTTCCCGACGGTGGCATACCGGTGCGCGAGCTGCAGCGCCTTACCCGGCTGACCGACAAGGAAATGCGCACATGGCTGACTCGGATGGGAAAGTGGTGGGGCTACATCGTCGTCGAGCCGGATGCGGCAGCCCTTCCTTCGAAACAGTCGCCCGCCGCCTTAATCGTCCGGCCCACACCCGGGGGCCGGAAGGCTCTGGAGGCATGGCGGCCATTGACTGGCGTCATCGAGAATCGTTGGCGGGAACGGTTCGGCAAGGACGCCATCGACCGGTTGCGAGAATGCCTTAAGAAACTGGTCGACCACCTGGATCGCGATCTGCCGGATTGTCTTCCGATCCTGGGATATGAGTTATTGAGCGAGATTGGGGATCCTAAGCGAAACGCGGCAGCGAACAGGTCCGCCAAGGCGCCGCCATCCGAGTACGTCTTGCCGACACTCTTTTCGAAAGTGCTGCTGGCGTTCACCATCGAATTCGAGCGCGACTCAAATGTATCGCTTGCGATCAGCGCGAATGTCTTGCGGCTTATTGGCCCGAAGGGAGTGCCCCTCCGGGATCTTCCGCGCCTGTCGGCCGTATCGAAGGAGGCGATCGCCATGTCCGTGGCTCGTCTCGAGGAGCGCGGATTTGCTGTCGTCCAACCCGAGTCGCCCGGCAGCCGGATGAAGATGCTCTTCCTTACTGAAAGAGGGCGGCAAGCCCGGAATGCTTACTATCAACGGACTGAAGCCATCGAAGAGCGCTGGCGGGCGAAATTCGGCGAAGACATCATCCGCAATCTGCGGCAGTCGCTTGAGCTTTTGATCGGCGAACCCGCGGCGCCGGTGTCAGCTCTGTTTCGTGGGCTGGAACCTTACCCTGATGGATGGCGGGCCGCAGTCCCGCGCCCCGGCGGACTGCCGCACTTTCCCATGATCCTGCACCGCGGCGGCTTCCCGGATGGAAGTTGACCGGGATCGAACTGAAGATATTAGGCCGGAACTCCTTCCACGATAGATTCCATGGAAGCCGTGGGAATGATTCGGGTCAACCGCCAGCCCGCTGCCGCGAATAATTCGCGGAACTGCTTTTCGGTGCGCTCGCACCCTCCGGGGAAGATGAGCATCTGCAGATCAAGAAATTTTGCCGGGGAGAAATCGTCTCCCGGCTGAATCACGCTGTCCACCACCAGCAGCTTGCCCCCTGAATTTACGGCGCTTCGGCAGGCTTTAAGAATCTTCACGCACAGCTCGTCGGGCCAATCGTGAATGATATGTTTCATGATGTAGGCATCGGCCCCGGCGGGAACTGAAGAAAACATATCGCCGGAAACCAGGGTACATCGCTCCATCATTGGTTTGAGTGGGCCGTCCTTGGCGCCCTTGACCACGTGCGCCTCCTCGTAGAGCGTCCCCTTCAGGTGCGGATTTCGCGCCATGATAGTTGCGAGCAGGAGTCCGTGCCCGCCGGCCACATCTACCAGAGAGTGAATCTGGTCGAACGAGTAAGCCTCCGCCACGGCCGGACTGTCGATGGCCGAGAGCGAGGTCATGGCTCCATTGAAGATTTGTGCTTCCTTCGGATTCTCCTCAAAATATTTGAACATGTGTTTGCCGTAGATCTGGTTGGGAGCGGGGTTACCCGTCCGCACGCAATACTCGAGATGCGCCCATCCGAGCCCGTGCCACTCCCGGCCGCCCATGATCGCCAGATCCCGCAAGCTGGGCTTCCCATTGCTGCGCAAAACGGCCGACATCGGAGTTTCCGAAAACTTTCCGTCCGGCCCCTCCGATAGCACGCCGACACTGGCGGTCGCGCGCATCAGGCGGTAGAGCGCTCGGGGATGGGCTCCAATCTGATTCGCCAGATCTTCAGCAGATCGTGGACCTGCTTCAACCAGGTCTGGGATCCCAAGCTGAGCCAGACAGGAGACGGCGCCGGCGACATGCGCGCCGTTTAATAGTTGCATCATGCCGATGTGGGCTGGAGGTTTCTGGCCGGGAGCAGGCATTGGATTGGTTATTCTCCTCGAGATTTGTATTTCCGGGTTAGAAGCGAGGGCTAGTATATCGGCGCCGTCGCGGCAGTCGACTAAATAGTGACAGCTTCACCAGAAATCGGCGCCCGTTACTTCGGTAAAAAATAGGCATAGTACTGGCTGTCGGAAATTTGTTTCCAGCGTGCGTCTATCGCACTCGATGGCGGGCTCCACGCGATCACTGCTCTTGCCCCAGCCCCTTTCATGCACTCATATGCAGCATTCCGCCGTTCCGGGGAGGAGGCCCAGAAGTCGCCTCCTCCGGACGCGGCTTCGGCGACAATTCTGAACCGTCCCAATCGGGCCCAGTGGTTGGTCAAGCCGTAGCCGATTACTGCGACCTCATCTCCTTGCCGCAGTCCGAGACTCTGTAACTCGGCAGCCACCTTTATCTGGTCCTTTGAGGAAGGCTCCGCGCCCACCGTAAATTTCGCGTAAGCGACATCTGCCATATGGCCCGCAACCGACAAAAGGATGGTAAACGCCACCGCAGCACAAACGTATTTCGAAACTGACTCCATCTTTATCCGTATCTGTGGGCCATCGGGCAGACGAATCCCGGCAAAGACGGCGACCCACAAAAGGACCATGGAAGCGCCGACGTAGCGGCTTAACACGAAGACAAGGGAGTAAGCGCCAATGCTCAGCATGGCGGCGGCTAGCAATGGCCAGTTTGACGCGATCGCCTGGCGCGTTGGCTTTCCGCCTAACAAAACAAAGATCAGAGCACCGGCGATGAGGCCAGATTCTCCCAGGAACATCTTCTCGTAGACGAAGGCGCTCTCTACCAGCACCCGGAACTGCGATCGCAACCGGAAACTCGGCCGCACCCCTTCATTCCAGTACGAGGGATCGTCCCAGGGAGGATACGTTCCGCGGACCGGCTGCCCGAACTCAAAAACGGCAGGATCATCCATCAGCTTTCTGGTGGGATGCTGAGGTGTGCCGCTTCCCGGGGGATCCCCCTGCCAATGGTTCTGCGGAGTATTCGGAGTTGACCAGCGCGGCATAAGCCAATTTTCCGGTGTCGCCAAAAGTGACTCTCCCTTTCGCCTTTGAAAGGGCGTAGATGAAGGGAAAGCACACGATCAGGAACACCACGAGAGACAACAAGACACCAGAGATTCTGCCCCTCGATATCTTGCCGGAGAACAGCAGGATCGCAAGGAATCCGAACCCGAGCGGAAACATGATGCCTTTGCTCAGATATGCCGCCCCATTGAGCGCGCCGAATATCGCAAACTTCCAGTAAGAGTGGCGAACCCGCAATTCCACCAGATAGGCTCCGATCAGGAATACCAGGGCCGCGACCAGCAGGTCGGGAGTGACCTTGCAGATATCGATCAGCACCAGCGAACACCAGAGGAAGAGACTGTATCCCACTCCCAGCAGGGCACTCTCGGGCAGCGCAAGACAATTATCCGAAGTGGCGGAAGTGTCCTCTTTGACCGCCCGCAAAACTGAATGGATGAAAAAACGAAAAGACAACAGCGCGAAAATGTAGATGATCAAATTTACGATGTGTACTATGACGAACTCCCACCCCATGGAAGGCTTCAGCAGATACAGAGCGAAGCCCAAAAGCCACGAGTAGAGCGGACTCCAATAGGCGTTGATCGCGGCGCTCCAGTCGCCACGGAAGTAGGCGTCTCCGATGTCCAAGTACGACACCCCGTCCGACATCATGGCGTGCCTGCAGATCCAGGACTGGATGACGGCCAGCACGATGCAAAGAATTAGAAAAGAACGCTCGGTGGCCGAAAGCTTTTTCACAATTCTCACTTTAGTAGCGCCGGCGCCTGCCCTGGAATGTAATAAAGAAGAATGGTCTTTCCGACTTTCTCCTGCGGATGATAGTGGTCGAGCCAGGCGAAGGCATCAGGAGGATAGGTGGTGTGAAACAAGTCTCCTACGCGCAGCGCTCGCTGGCTGATCGCAAACCATCCCGTAACGGGTTTGTAGGGTTCAGGAACGTCGAATTCGGGCAAGCCCATCTGGCTCATATTAGAGCTTGTCCACAGAGCAAGCGTGGCGTGTGAAACATGTCTTAGCTGAAGCTCGCGGGACAAAGCGAAGAGATCCTGACCGCAGTCCAGATCACAACCCTGAACCAGAACCGTGCTGGGGTCTTTGCCCGCCAGTTCGTTGAAGTAGGCAATGTAGTCGCTGCTGGCGCGTGCCGTTGAAATCCCTTGCCAGATCAACAAAGCTGCCAGCGCGGCTCGTCCCCATGGACGCTGCTGTCCCGGTAATCGCCAAAGATATGCGCAGCCGTAACCGCCAACAATGGCCAACAAAGGAAACACCACGAGGACGTGCCTTGTGCCGACGTTATATTTCACCGGCATGGTCACCACCAGAATGGCAAGAGCGCAAGCCGCTGGAGCCATCGCAGTCCAGCGTCCATCTTTAGCCAATTGGCGAAAAGGAAACAAACCGGCAACAACCAGCAGGAGGAAAGGAATGGGCGTTTTCACTCCTATGGCCACCAGAAAGAAGTACCACCATCCTCCCGGTTTGATGTGGCCGAAGAGATAAGCCGGCGGTTGGCTTTTGTTCAAGACCCAGGCAGTCGCAAGCCCTCGGATGAGAGCGGGCGCCGGCACAATCGGATCCGCCAAAATAAGATTGCGTCCGATTTTTCCGAGAGGCGCAGGGAAGTGCTGAAACGAAGGCATGGACTCGGCCGAGAGCTGCATGGTCTCCCTGACATGCCCGGCAGAAAATCCATATCCCGCCCAAACCAGGGCAATCGCAATGACCGCGACCAACGCAACCTGCTTTGCCAGGTTCTTGCAGCTCTGCGGCTCAGTTCTCGGCTCGCGCCGAGTGACCGCCCATTTCAATAACCACATGCTCAGAGCGGCGGCTGGCAGGAAAATACAAGTTGTGGCTTTCGCCAGCAGCGCGAATCCCGTCGCGATTCCCATCCATGTTGTCGTTCGGTTGTTCTTTTCATCGAGCCAGGTGGCAAAAGTCCAAAACGCTGCGACCTGTGTGGACGCGGCCACGATATCGGTGTAGGCCAGGCCGGAAAACGCCTGAATGATAGGCAACGTGGTAAACAATCCAACTGCCGCCACTGCCGCGAACTCGCCGTACTCGCGCCGCGCCCAAAGAAATACAACCAGGCATCCCAAAAGCAGGAACGGGAGAACTCCGATACGAGCCAGCATCAGGTTACGAAGGTAGTGTCCCGAGCCGCTCAGAATGGCAACTCCGACCGCGCTGGCATTGTTCGAGTCCGGCAAAGGCAGGTTCGGGAAGCGTTCCCGCGCGACGTAGAGGGGGAGACCTATCGCGATGCGCGACAAAGGAGGATGCACCGGATCCAGCGTGTAGGTGCCTTTGTCCAACCATTCGATCGCCGCGCCCACGTGGGTGGGCTCATCAAATGCCTGCGCGGTATGCGAGTAGCTCAACAGGACACGCACGACCGCAACCAGGGCAAACAAAGCGGCCGCCACGACGTAACCCCGGCGGTGCTTGTCGATCTGGGCAGGCATTTAGGAAACTGAACTTGCGGTATTGTACGGTGTTTCCAGCACGCGATGGCCGCTTGCAGGATGGATCATCCTCGTCTCGAACATCATCTTTCCGGAATGGGACGTCGCTCGTGCGACGTCCGATGGCGCCAGCACACCGTCATCCATCATCGCCAGCCAACCTGCTATAGCGAGGCCGCATCGAAAACCTCCGCATGCCCACCCGCTCCCGCATCGTCATGGTTTGCATCGTGATTGCCTGCACAGGCATTTGGGGCCATTCACAGGATACGAGCTCCAACTGGCCTGACAGCCCGTCTCATACGCGGCAAGTGGAAAGCGAGGCCAGCCGGGACATATCGTGGCGCGGCCTGCCAGGGGATTTCTTGCGCGACCAAAAGGCCATTTGGTTATTTCCCTCCCAATTGGCTAAGGGACACCACTGGCTCCCCGTTCTTGTGGTTGTCGGCGGTACCGCGGGGCTGATCTTCGCCGATCCCCATGTAATGCCGTATTTTCGTTCGCATTCGTCAAATCTTGATGACGTGAATGACACTTTCGACGGTCCTATAACATCTGCGGAAGTTATTGCGCTACCGGCCTCGCTGATGATCGCGGGTTATGCCCGGCACGACCCCTATCAGGTCGGTACAGCGCTCCTCGCGGGGGAGGCTTACGCCGACAGTGCTGTCGTTGATCTTGCGATCAAGGCCGTCACTCGCAGGAAGCGGCCTTCCGACGTAGCCCCGGGCGCCGGGTTTAACGATACTTTTTTTAGCGGTGGAACATCGCCCTTCAAGGGAAGCAGTTTCCCTTCCGGACACGCGGCCGGTGCGTTTTCCGTAGCTACCGTCGTGGCTGGGCGGTACCACAACCACCGCTGGGTGCCGTGGGCGGCGTACGGCTTCGCCACGGCAGTCAGCCTTTCGCGCGTGACCACGCTGGCGCACTTCCCATCGGATACACTTCTTGGGGCCGTTCTCGGCTATACCATTGCTCGCTACCAGGTGCTGCGTAACCATTAAAATCGTCCGTGTGGCCAATGGGCCCAAGGAGAGCTACCATCCAGCCAGATTGGACCAGCGAGGCCGGAGGGAGTGGATGAGCCGTTGCGAGGCGTTGTTCCCCAGAACCTTCGCCGTGACCGTGGCGATGATTCTGTGCGTCAGTTTCCCCACTCAGCTGGCGGCCTACTCTGTTCTTTCCCATGAGGCCGTCATCGACAGTGCATGGGATGCCGACATACGCCCCCTGCTGCTTAAGCGTTTTCCCAATGCTACGGCGGAGCAGCTTAAAGAAGCTCATGGCTATGCCTACGGCGGCGCCATCATTCAGGACATGGGCTACTACCCGCATGGCAGTTTTTTCTTTAGCGATCTGACGCACTACGTGCGCAGCGGAGACTTCGTCCTGGCTTTGATCCGCGATGCCAAAGACCTCGACGGTTATGCCTTCGCACTGGGCGCGCTGGCTCACTACGTTTCCGACATCGATGGTCATCCCATCGGCACCAATCGCGCCGTTCCCATCCTTTATCCCAAGTTGAAGCGCAAGTATGGAGATTCGGTTACCTACGAGCAGGACAAGTTGGCGCACGTCAAGACAGAATTTGGATTCGACATCCTCGAGGTGGCGCGAGGCCGTTACGCGCCCGACAGTTACCACGATTTCATCGGCTTCGGAGTGTCGACGGCTTTACTGGAACAGGCTTTTCAGGAGACCTACAGCCTCGATCTGAAAAGCGTCCTCTCCGACGAAGAGAAGGTTCTCGGTTCGTACCGTCACGATGTGAGCCAGCTTCTTCCCAAGGCGACCCGCGTGGCTTGGGACCTCAAGAAGAACGAGATCATGAAGGACCAGCCCGGCATCACGAAAAGGAAGTTCCTTTTTAATCTTTCCAAGGCGAGCTATCAGAAGAAATGGGGAAAGAATTATCAGCCACCTACTTTTGGCGAAAAGGTGCTGGCCTTTGTGATCCGGCTTCTTCCAAAATTTGGCCCTCTCAAAGTTCTGCAGCTGCGAACGCCCACGCCCGAGACAGAGCGCATGTTCGAAGCCAGCTTCAACGCCACTCTTGATCGCTACCGGCAACTGCTGAGCCAGGCCGGCACAGGCGCCCTCGATTTACCCAACGACAACTTCGACACCGGCGGAGTCACGGGGCCGGGAAAATATGAACTCAACGATGACACCCAGGCCAAATGGCTGGATGCGCTGGCCAAGCAGAAATTCAACGATGTCTCGCCGCAAGCGCGCGCCGAACTTCTGGAATTCTTCGGGCATCCCGACGCTCCCTACACGATCAAACGAAAGCCGAAAGACTGGGCGAAAGTCCAAGCCGAACTTGAACAACTGAAGAATGCGGTTCCACCGGTCGCCACGACGGCTACTCCCTTCGCCCGGCGATCGTCCTCCGAATAGCTCAGACCGGGTGGCCCTGCGTTCCGGATGACACGTTTGACAGCCCCCATCCCGGCGCGCTCCTCGAACCGGGAGCATCCCAACATTTTTGAACTAACCCTTTAGCTGTTTAAGACTGAATTATGCGAATGGTCACACTCTGGCAGACGATTACCGAACCCGGGCCAAGTCCTAACTTCCGCGTTGCCGACCAAGCGGACTCAGTCCGGGCTCAGACTGCCCCTCGACTAAAGGGAAGAAATGTGGGATAAGCTGACTCAGAGGGGACGATCATGCAGCAGCGTGGGATCAGGGTCAATGCTTCGGAAGAGACCATCAAGATTGGTCCGCTTGGAATCCGATTTCTCCTCACCGGCGATGATTCCAGTGGAAGCGTCTCAGTGTTCGAGATTCTCGTCCCGGTTGGGCAGAAGCTGGCGGCGCCGGCCCACAAGAACGATGCCTACGAGGAGATCCTCTACGGTATCGAGGGCGTCCTTACCTGGACGGTTGACGGCACGCCCATCGAGGTTGGCCCCGGACAGGCGCTGTGCATCCCCCGTGGCGCGGTGCACCGCTTCGATAATCTCGGCAGCGAGATGTGAAACAGCTCGTCGTCATATCCCCTGCGATAATGGGCCCCGCGTACTTCCGAGAAGCTGCCGAGTTGATAGACGCCGCCGGCGGTGGCCCGCCCGATCGCGCGAAAATGATGGACGTCTTCCGCCGTCATGGCATGACGCTGGCCGCACCCCCGCCGCCTTAAGTAGCGGCCCAGTCGTTAAGTTTCGCTCCGCCACCTGTTCAGCACGCGGATTCCGACTGGATGACGGGCGAACCAGAAGTAATCGGGTATTGGTCGGCCCGACGGGCAGATTTGAGGGCTTTCGACTGGACGCCGACTAGTGTTGGGGTAGTTCTCTAAGTCGCCAGCATTCTGTGAGTCGGAGGATGTCATTGGATGGCGAGCGATCTAGTCCAAAAGGGGCCGTGAGAACTCACGGTCGCCGACCCGTGCTTCCCTTGTTATGAGCACCACTAGGGAACGATGTTTGACCCTTGTTGATTGCCGTTCTCTGGTGGTAACAAGGGGCAAGCGGAAGATCTCCAGGCCCCCGGGACATTTGGCAGAGTTGGATTACACTGCCGTAACCCTGCGAAAAGGGCCTCGCCACTCGGCGGGGCTTTTTTCTGTTTAACGGGTTACCCTCTATTCCTGAGTCCGGCATCGTTGATTCTGTCCTCGGGCACGACTCTGTAGGAGCGAACGATTGGCAGACTCGCCAGCCAATTTGGCAGACACGACATACGTGTTCGTTGATGGAAATTACCTACGGCTCGTCGCCAACCGAGTCATGGGAGACGACTCGTCCATGCACCGCAGACCTCGAATTTCGATGCCATTCGACCGGGCGTGAATGTTCTGTCGCAATCTTTTACTATCGCGACTGCTTCGAATTGATCTGACATCGCCGAAAGTGATGTCTCGACACAGAGTTCACGGCTCGTGACTCTGCCCAGCAGGAGGCACTCTTCGGTTCGATGCCAGTCTCTTCGCAGATTTTCATGTTCGTCTGGGCAGTGTCACTCGGTTTCAAAAGAAGTTGCGGCAGAAGTTTGACGGTGCTGCTCTGTCGTCGTATGCGCCTAGGTTGCGCCCCGCTCCGCCGCTGTGGACTTGGTTCCGGGCTGCTGAACAGCGAGGCTCAGCCTCCCTGGCCGCATTCGGGCGCCTCAGCACTATTCGCCGGCGTCCAAGCAGGCGGTATCGGGGCATTGCTGCCCTGCTAGGGACCGTGGCTTGTGCCGTCGCCGGCGAGGCGAGCGGCCGTCATCAGTCGGGCCGCCAGAGCCGCTTTGCACGGATGTCGACTCCTGCGGGTTCTAGAACAGCGATGAAGAACGTGCCCAGAACGGCCTCGTGGCACTGCAAACGACCCCGACTTCAAACGGCCGAGTGTGGTGTCGAAGCTGGACTAACACACCAGCAGGTCGCAAAGAAACCGACATCGACGTTCTGTGCCGATGTGAATTGGTCGGGACGGGCAGATTTGAACTGCCGACCCCTCGCACCCCAAGCGAGTGCTCTACCAGGCTGAGCCACGTCCCGACTGGAAGGAACCGGCCGCATGCTTAAAAGCGGCGGTGGGGTTGACTCAAGGATTTTACACCAGGCTCAGCGATTCTTGCGCTTCGAGGCCGGCTTTTCCTCCAGCATGGCGAACTGGATCTTTTTCTCCACCGGATCGATGCGGTCGACCAGCACCCGCACTTTCTCTCCCATGCCATAGATTTTGCGGCTGCGCTGGCCGATGATCTCGCGGGTATTTTCGTGATAGGTGTAGCGGTCGTCGCTGAGGGAATCGAGCGGCACCAGGCCCTCGATGAACAGATCGGTCAACTCCACGAAGAGTCCGTATTTGGTGACGCTGATAATCAGGCCGTCGAAATCTTCTCCGACCCGATCCGACATGAACTTAACTTTCTTCCACTCCATCAGTTCGCGCTCGGCCTCGTCGGCGCGGCGTTCCGACTGGCTGGATTCTTCCGCAATATTGTGCAGCTCCTCGATCGATATGGGCCCGCCGTCGGAAGGGATCGCCTCCGTGGACCGCGCTCGCGCCGCTTCGACCAAGGCGTAGCAGTTGTAGCGCCGGCGTCTCGCCGGCCCGGTGGCGGGCTCGAAGCCCGCTTGTAATCGGGACTGGACTGCTTTCCGTATGACACCCCCAATCCTTCTTCTTTTGTTCCTGCCGAATCGGTCTCGCCTTGCGGACGTTCCGTCCGCCTTCGGGCCGGCGGGACGCCGGCGCTACCCAATACCGATTTCAAGATGCGGTGAATGATCAGGTCGGGATAACGGCGAATCGGCGAGGTGAAATGGGTGTAGGCAGTCGCAGCCAGCGCGAAGTGGCCCATGTTCTCTTCGGAGTATCGCGCCTGCTTGAGCGAACGCAGCATAAGGAAGGAAAGAATGCGCTCTTCCGGTTTGCCCGCGATCTTTTCCGTCAGCTTCTGATACATGCGCGGCGTGATGTGGACTTCTTTTGGAATCTCGATCTCGCGCGACTGGCCGCCTTTGCCATGTCCCGCGTGACTACGCCCATCGCGACTGTGTCCGGCGCGCCGATCGGCTTTCAATTGCACCCGTTGAATGGGCGGG
>CAWJBA010000008.1:0-181432 GCA_963841075.1 Terriglobia bacterium | reverse complement strand
ACATCCCGATCGGCACTCTGCGCGACGCGGTGAAGTATCCCGATGAGCAGTCGACGGCGAGCGATGCCGAGATCGTGGCGGCGCTGCAGGCCGTCACGCTCGCCACCATCTCGCCGGCCGTCTCGACGAGGAGGCGCATTGGAACAACGTGCTGTCGGGCGGCGAGCAGCAGCGGTTGGCGGCGGCGCGAGCGCTGGTGTTCAAGCCGGATTGGCTGTTCATGGACGAGGCCACGGCGTCGCTCGATGACGCGTCCGAAGCCGCCGTGTACGACGCCTTGAAGCGCAGCCTGCCGGCGACGACCATGGTGTCGATCGGCCATCGCCCGACGTTGCAGAAGTGGCACGATCGCCGGATCGAACTGCAACGTGCGCCGGGAGAGATCGGCCGCCTAGTCGATCTGCCGTTGCCGGCGCCGGCCTAGTCTTGACCGCAGGTCCTGCGTTGATCCGGTCGAGCGCCGAGGTGCCGGGGCAGAGTTCGGCCGAGTTCAGCGTATTGAGCGGCGCGGCGACGGTATTCATGTGATCGTGCAAGTCCTTGGGCGAGGGATCGACATAGAGCAGGCCGGTCACGACCTCGCCGGCCGCCTCGCCTTCCTGCGCGCGCTTCATGGCGGCGATCTTGTCGGATGGATCGTAATCCTCTCCGAGCTTGCGCAGGCGCAGGATCGAGCCGTCATGCTGCTGCACCGCGGTCACCGTGCCGGGTTCGTACTGCGTCGTGATCTCCTCGCGACCCTCGATGAAATCGATGCGGTTCAGCGACTTATTGTGCTCGCGTACGTAGTCGTAGCTCTTGGTCGAGCCGGGGTGGTTGTTGAACGCGACGCAGGGGCTGATGACATCGAGGAATGCCGCGCCCTTGTGTGCCATCGCTGCCTTGATCAGCGGCACGAGCTGGTGCTTGTCGCCGGAGAATGATCGGGCGACGAAGGTGGCCCCCATCAGGATGGCAAGCGACACCATGTCGATCGACGTATCGGAGTTGGCCACGCCCTTCTTGCTGATCGAGCCCCGGTCGGCAGTTGCCGAGAACTGGCCCTTGGTCAGGCCGTACACGCCGTTGTTCATGACGATGTAGGTCATGTTCACGCCGCGCCGCATGATATGCGCGAACTGGCCGAGCCCGATCGAGGCCGAGTTGCCGTCGCCCGACACGCCCATGTAGATCAGGTCACGGTTGGCGAGGTTGGCGCCGGTCATCACCGACGGCATGCGGCCGTGCACGGTGTTGAAGCCGTGGGAGGCGCCCACGAAGTAGGTCGGTGCCTTGGACGAGCAGCCGATGCCGAAAAGCTTGGCCACCTCGTGCGGCAGGATATCGAGCTCGTAGCAGGCCTGGATGATTGCGGCGCTGATCGAATTGTGGCCGCAGCCGGCGCACAGCGTGGAGACCGCGCCTTCGTAGTCGCGGCGGGTGAAGCCGGCCTTGTTCTTGACCAGCGACGAATGGCGCAGCTTGGGCTTGGCGATATAGGTCATGACGCGGCCTTCTCGAACGGAACGACCTTGAGCTGGGCGAGCTTCTTGGCGATGTCGGCGGCGATAAAGCGCGCCGTGATCGGCGTGCCGTCGTAGTGCAGGACGGGCACGAGCTTGCGGGCGTCGAGCGTGAAGTCGGCCATCAGCATGGTGCGCAGCTGGGCGTCGCGGTTCTGCTCGACGATGAACACCTTGTCGTGTTCGTGGATGAAGTCCTCGACGGCCTGCGAGAAGGGGAACGCCCGGACGCGCAGGGCATTGACGTGGTTGCCGGCTTCCTCGAGATGGTCGAGCGCTTCCTTCATGGCCGGGCTGGTCGAGCCGAAATAGATCACGCCGTAGCGCGTTGCCTTGGGCGAGGAGTAGCGCAGCGGCTGCGGCGCGATCTTGGCCGCGGTGTGCAGCTTCTTCTGCAGCCGCTCCATATTGCGCACATAAACCGGCCCAGCCTCGGAGTACTTGGCGTACTCGTCCTTGGTCGTGCCGCGCGTGAAGTACGAACCCTTGGAGGGGTGTGTGCCGGGATAGGTGCGGAACGGGATGCCATCGCCGTCGACGTCGAGATAGCGGCCGAACACCTTGCCGGCGTCGAGGTCGGCGGCGGTCATCACTTTGCCGCGGTCGAGGGCGCGCTTCTCGTCCCACGCGAAAGGCTCGCACAGGCGATGGTTCATGCCGATGTCGAGATCGGTCATGACGAACACCGGCGTCTGCAGGCGGTCGGCGAGGTCGAGCGCGGTAGCGGTGAAGTCGAAGCACTCCTTGGGGTCTTCCGGGAACACCATCACGTGCTTGGTGTCGCCGTTGGAGGCGTAGGCGCAGGACAACAGGTCGGACTGCTGGGTGCGCGTCGGCATGCCGGTCGACGGGCCGCCGCGCTGCACGTTGATGATCACCGCCGGGACTTCGGCGAACGACGCGAGACCGATGAACTCGGTCATCAGCGAGATGCCGGGGCCGGAAGTGCTGGTGAAAGCGCGCGAGCCGTTCCAGCCGGCGCCGATCACGATGCCGATCGAGGCGAGCTCGTCTTCGGCCTGGACGATGGCGTACTTGGCCTTGCCGGTCTCCTTGTCGTGCCGCAGCCGCTTGCAGTGCGCCTGGAAGGCCTCGGCGAGCGAGGAGGAGGGCGTGATCGGGTACCAGGCGCAAACCGTTGCGCCGCCATAGACCGCTCCGAGTGCGGCGGCGTTGTTGCCCTCGACGAAGATGCGGTCGCCGACGTTATTGGAAGGCCGGACCTTGAGTTTCACTGTGTCAGGTTCGATGTGCTGCTTGACCCAGTCGCGGCCAAGCTGCAGCGCCTTGACGTTCGAAATCGATCAGCTTTTCCTTGCCCTTGAACTGCTCGGCGAACAGCCCCTGGATCTTCGTCTCGTCCATGTCGAGCAGCACCGACAAAGCACCGACATAGATGATGTTCTTGAACAGCTGACGCTGGCGGGCGTCGCTATAGGTCGCGTTGGTGATCGCAGTGAGCGGCACGCCGATGATGTTGATGTCCTCGCGGAACATCGACGACGGCATGGGCTTCGTCGAATCATAGAACAGGTATCCGCCGGGCTCGATCTCCTTGACGTCCTCGGCCCAGGTCTGCGGGTTCATCGCCACCATCATGTCGACGCCGCCGCGCCGGCCGAGATAGCCCTTCTCGGTGACTCGCACTTCATACCAGGTTGGCAGGCCCTGGATGTTCGACGGGAAGATGTTGCGCGGGCTGACCGGCACGCCCATGCGCAGGATCGAGCGGGCGAACAGTTCGTTGGCGGAAGCCGATCCGGAGCCGTTGACGTTCGCGAACTTGACGACGAAGTCGTTAACGGCGGCTAGTGCTTGCGGCATGCGTGCTCCGCTTGAGTCATTTCCATGTAGTACTTGCGCATGTCCCATGCGCCGGCTTGGGCAGCGCTCGGCGCACAGCCCGCAATGCAGGCAGACATCCTCGTCCTTGACCATCACCCGACCTGTCTTGAGGTCGTTGGCGACGTAGAGATCCTGGGGTCGGATCGACGGCCGGAGCGTTGAGGCGCGTCCGCAGCTCCTTCTCCTCGCCGTTCTCGGTGAAGGTGATGCAATCCATCGGGCAAATGTCGACGCAGGCATCGCATTCGATGCAGAGCTTGCCCTCGAACACGGTCTGGAACGCGCAGTTCAGGCAGCGTTGCGCCTCCTTGAAAGCGAGCCGGGATCGATGCCAGCTCGACCTCGGTCATGATGTCCTTCAGCGCCTCTGCTTCACGCGATGCGGACCTTGAAGCGGCGGCTCGACGGTGTAGCGTTGTCGTAGCGCCACTCGTGGATTCCCATCTCTGGCTGGCGAGGTTGATCGTCGGCGGCCGGCGCTCCTTGACGTCCTCGCCGAGCAGAGCGTCGATCGACACCGCCGCATCATGGCCGTGCGCGACCGCCCAGATGATGTACTTGGGTTGGAAGGCGGCGTCGCCGCGGAGAACACCTGCGCGACGTCGAGCTGAAAGGTCGCCTCGCCAGCTTGGGCATGGCCCCACTTGTCGAAGCGATCCCCGGCATCCTGCTCGATCCACGGAAAGCAGTTCTCCTGGCCGACGCCATCAGCACGTCGTCGCACTCATGGAACTCGTCGGCTCGCCCGTGGGCATCAGCGTCCGGCGACCCTTGGCGTCGCACACCGCCTGACCTTCTCGAACAGCACGCCGTTGAGCCGGCCGCCCTCGCGCGTCACCGCCTCGGCACCAGGAAGTCCAGGATAGGGATGTCCTCGCCCATCGCATCCTCCTTCTCCCAGGGCGACGCTTCATCCCGCGAAGCCCGAGCGACCACGATCACTTTGACGTCCTCGCCGCCGAGGCGGCGGGCGGTGCGGCAGCAATCCATGGCGGTGTTGCCGCCGCCCAGCACGATGACGCGCTTGCCGACCTTGGTGGTGTGGCCGAACGAGACGGAACTCAGCCAGTCCAGCCCGATGTGGATATTGTCCGTAGCCTCCTTGCGGCCCGGCACGTCGAGCTCGCGGCCGCGCGGCGCACCCGAACCGACGAACACCGCATCGTAGCCTTCGGCCAGGATCGCCTTCATCGAGTTGATCTTCTTGTGGCGGAACTCGATGTTGCCGATGTCGGTGATGTAGCCGACCTCCTCGTCGATCACCGACTCGGGCAGACGGAAGTGCGGGATCTGCGTGCGGATGAACCCGCCGAGCTTGGGATCCTGGTCGTAGATCACGATCTCGTAGCCCATCACGGCAAGGTCACGCGCCACGGTGAGCGAGGCGGGGCCACCGCCCACGCAGGCGATGCGCTTGCCGTTCTTCTTTGGCGCCTTGGGCATGGCGGCCTTGATGCCGTCGTCGTCCTTATAGTCGGCTGCGACGCGCTTCAGCCGGCAGATCGCGACGGGCTCTTTCTTGCCCTTGACCAGGGTCTCGTCCTCGACGCGCGAGCGCCGGCAGGCGGGCTCACAGGGGCGGTCGCAGGTCCGGCCCAGGATCCCCGGGAAGACGTTGGACTTCCAATTGATCATGTAGGCGTCGGAGTACCGGCCGTGGGCGATCAGTCGGATGTACCGGGAACGGGCGTATGGGCGGGGCATGCCCACTGACAATCCACGACCTTGTGGAAGTAATCGGGATTGGCGATGTCGGTCGGCTTCAAAACGAACTCCGGGCTGCGCCGAGCAGCGGCCGATCTGGTGTAAATGACGGTTTAGATACCGCAAATGGGTGGCGCATTGGGATATTCAGGGGCTTTCCGTCAAGCATTCCGTCGAGGATTTTGTGCGCTGAAGAGGTTGCAGGGACACAAAAAATCCCCACACGCCAAAGGGATTTCTCAGTCGATCTGCGGGCGGTGGCGGTAGTGGCTTGGTGAAGCCCCCGCCGCACGCCTGAACATGGCGCTAAAGGCGCTCACGCTCTCATATCCGAGATCGAGCGCGACCTGCGTGACGGGCGCGCCGCTGCCCAGTCGTCCCATCGCTTCCAGCACCCGAGCCTGCTGTCGCCAGGCGCCGAAGCTGAGACCGGTTTCGCTTTGGAAGCGGCGCGCCAGCGTGCGTCCACTGGCATTCATGCTTTTCGCCCATGCGGCGAGCGGTCGCTGGTCGCCTGGCGCGTCGAGCAGCACCTGGCAGAGGGCGCGCAAGCGCGCATCGCGCGGCATCGGCAATTGCAAGGGCAGCGACTGCAGGCCGCGTCAGCTCGGCCAGGATCAATGCCACGACATGACCTGCCGGGCCGCGCTCGTCGTAGTGCAGCGGCAGCTCGGTCGCGCGCACGATCAGCTCGCGCAGCAGCGCCGAAATCGGCAGCACGTGGCAGGTGCCGGGCATGAAGGCGGCGGCATCGTCGCGCACATAGAGCGTGCGCATGGTGACCTCGCCCAGCATGACGATGCCGTGCCGCACGCCGCCCGGCATCCACAGCGCGCGCAGCGGCGGAACGATCCACATACCGTCGTCGGTCGCCACGCGCATCGTGCCGGCCGTGGCGTAGATCAACTGCGCACGCTCGTGGCTGTGCGGCAGGATCTCGAACCCGGCGGCGAAGTCCTTGGGCATGGCCGCGACCGCGCGCGCCACGCGCTGGTAATCGGCCGGATCTGTGGAACGGATGGTTTGTCGTTTTCTCGACATAAGTTGGCATTCTAGCGCAAGACAGCCAATAGCGCTCCACCTATTCTACAACGATGAAGCTCAGCAGCCCGACCTCCCTCCTGCTCAATCTCGGTCACGCCATGGATCACTGGGTCCTGCGATCTTCCTCTACACGGTGAGCGTGATCGCCGGCGTCTGGGGAGCCGACTGGAAGGAACTGACGCCCTACGCCTTTGGCGCATCGTTCATGTTCGGCGCGGGCTCGATCGTCTCGGGCAAGCTCGGCGACCAGTGGGGGCGGCGCGCCATGATGGTGCTGTTCTTCGCGGGCATGGGCGTGTCCTCCCTGGTGATCGCGCTCTGCCAGAACAAGTGGCAGATCGGCGTGGCCCTGACGGTGATGGGCGCGTTCGCTTCGATCTACCATCCGGTCGGCATTCCCATGCTGGTGCAGAAGGCCGAGAAGCCGGGCTTCGTGATCGGCGTGAACGGGCTGGTCGGCAATCTTGGCATTGCGATCGGCTCGAGCGTCTCGGTGCTGCTGGCGACGCGCTATACTGGCTGGCAGATGGCCTACATCATCCCGGGCGTGATCTGCCTTATCTCCGCGGTGCTGTTCGCCGTCGCAGTCCCGAGGAGGAGGAGGCGCCGGTGAAGCGCAGGAGCAGGTGCTCGACCTGGCGCCCAACTCATGGCGCGGGTCTTCTTCATCATGACCTGCGCGGCGGTGTCCGGCTCGACCGTCTTCAACTTCACCACCAATGGCAACGGCGAGATGCTGAAGGCGCGCATCACCGAATTGGCCGAGAGCCCGTGGCTGCTCAGCTGGCGCTGCTGGTGATCCGCCGTGGCCTCGCGACGCAGCTGGTGGTCGGCGCGCTGATCGATCGCTACCGCCGAAGAAGATCGACCGCCGATCCTGCTCTGCCAGATCCGACTGTTCTCTCGCCTCGCAGGTCGATGGCTGGGTGCTCCTGATCGTCACGACGCTCTTCATGGTGTCGTGTTCGGCGCGATTCCCTTCACCGATGCGACGATCGCGAGAACATCGACGATCGCCTGCGCAGCCGCGTCACCGGCATGCGCTCGCCATCGGCTCGGCGTCAGCTCGCTGGTTACGGCAGGCATCGGCCCATCGGTCAAGGAGGCTGGCTTCCCGGTACTGCTGATGCTGCTCGCGGGCGTGGCCTGCTTCACCATGATCGTCATCGCGTTTCTGCCTGACGAACGGCAGCGTGCTATGGCGGCGCTGAAGCCTGCAGAGTAAGACTCCCTCCCGCTTGGGAGGACCGATGATCAGAAGACGCAGTGTGCTGGCGGGAACGGCCGGCTGGACGATCATCGCCGCGACGGCGGTGCGTGCGCAGAATTGGCCGAGCCAGCAGGTCAAGATCGTCGTGCCCTACGTGCCGGGCGGTGCCACCGACACGGCAGGCCGCCTCGTCGCCGAGAAGATGACGGCGCTGGTCGGCCAGCAGGTCATCGTCGACAACAAGGGCGGCGGCAACACCATCATCGGCATGGAGGCGGTGGCCAAGTCCAAGCCCGACGGCCACACGCTTCTGCTCGGCACCACCACGCTCGCGACCAACGCAGCCCTGGCCCCAAGCAGCCCTACGATCCGCTGAAGGACTTCCAGCCGATCTCGACCATCGCCGACATCCCCGATCTTCTGGCCATGAACAATGATGTGCCGGGCGCGCAGCTATGCCGACTTCGTCGAAAGATGGGCAGGCAAGCAAAGAAGCCGAGCCGCGTGCGCTTTGCCTGCTCGGGCGTCGGCAACCAGCCCGCATCTCTGGGGCGAGCTGTTCAAGGACCCGCAACAAGCTCAACATGGAGGTCGTGGGCTACAAGGGCTCGGCCGACGCGCTGCGCGATGTCATGGGCGGCCACGTGCCGCTGATCTGCGACGTCGTGCTGCCGACCGGCAATCACGTGAAGGCGGGGTCGCCTGAAGGGGCCTCGTCGTTGCGTCGCCCGAGCGCTCGCCGATGTGCCCCGACGTGCCGACCGTGGCAGAGCTTGGCATGAAGGACATGGAGAGCGCGGTGTTCTTCGGCATCGTCGGCCCTGCCGGTATTCCCCGCCCGGTGGTCGACCGCCTGAACGCGCTTTGCCTGGAAATCATCAAGGACGCTACCGTGAAGGCGAAGTTCGCTGACCTCGGCTTCTTCACCACCGGCTCGACGCCCGAGGCCTATCTCGAGAAGCTGAAATTCGAGACCGAGCGCTGGACCAAGGTGGTCAAGGACAACAACATCAAGATCGAGGGCTAACGCCGCCCGACCGCGCGGGCGAGCAGCTTGCGCAAGTCCGCCGCACTCAACCGGTAACCAGCCGCGCCAGCACGCTGGGATAGTTGCGGTAGTGCTCGGTGACGAAGAAGGTCTCGGGATCGGCGCGCACCAGGTGCTCGCGCGCCTCGAAGCCGACCTTCAGCATCAGCGATTTCCCATCCTGATGCAGGCGCGCCAGCAGACGGCCTTTGTGACGCCAGGCCGGGGTGCCGTACGACGTGCCTTCTTGCAGTCCGGGCAGTGCTGAAGCGACGCGGCGGATGGTCGAGAGCGTGAGCCTGTGGGCGGCCATGGCGAAACCCAAAGTGCCGCGTCAGAGCGAGAAGGAAAAGACCAAATGGCTGCAGCCTCCGCCGTGCCGGTACCGGCATCGCATCTCGACGTGGCGCGCGACGCCGATCCGGCAACCCAGGCGGCCAACGCGGCGATGACGGCCGGGCTGCCGTTCGCCGACGCGCGCGACTTCGAGGCGGCCAAGCGCGGCCTGATGGCGCACGGTGCCCGAGGTCGAGATCAAGACCGCGAGCGGCCGTGTCTCTGGAGCCTCGGCGAATACGCCTTCCTCGCCGGCGAGAGCTCGACGCCGACCACGGTCAACCCCAGCCTGTGGCGCATGGCCCGGCTCAACATGTCCAACGGCCTGTTCCAGGTCACCGACCGCATCTATCAGGTGCGCGGCTTCGACATCTCCGAACATGACGATCATCGAGGGCGACACGGGGCGCATCGTCATCGACCCGCTGGTCTCCCCGGATTGGTCGCGCGCGGCGCTGCAGCTGTACCGTACCGCACCGCGGCGGCGGCCGGTCATCGCGGTGATCTACACCCACAGCCATGTCGATCACTTCGGCGGCGTGCGGGCGTCATCGACGAAGGCGACGTGGAGGCCGGGCGGGTCGCGATGATCGCGCCGGACGGCTTCATGGAGGCGATCGGTCCAGGAGAACGTGCTGGCCGGCCCGCGATGGCATCGGCGCGCGCAGTTCCAGTTCGGCGGCCTGCTGCCGCACGGGCCCGCGGGCCAGGTCGATGCCGGGCTCGGCAAGGCTGACCTCGCCCGGCGCACGTCGCGCTGATCGCGCCGACGCTCGATCATTCGCACGACCGGTCGAGACGCACACGATCGACGGCGTCGAGATCGAGTCTTCCAGATGGCGCCGGGACCGAGGCGCCCGCCGAGATGCACATGTTCTATCCCGCGCTTCCGCGCGCTCAACATGGCCGAGAATGCCACCCACAACCTGCACAACCTGCTCCCTTCGCGGCGCGCTGGTGCGCGATCCGCATGCCTGGTCGGATACCTCAACGAGGCCATCGACCGTTTGCGGACCGACGCCGACGTGGTGTTCGCCCAGCATCACTGGCCGGTGTGGGGCCACGACACGTCGTCGACTTCCTGGCGAGCAGCGCGACATCTACAAGTACCTGCACGACCAGACCCTGCGGCTGCATGAACCACGGGCTACAAGCCGGCCGAGATCGCCGAGCGTCTCGAGCTGCCGCCGGCGTCTGGAGCCGGCGCTGGCATGCGCGCGGCTACTACGGCACGGTCAGCCACAATGTGAAGGCCGTCTACCAGCGTTATATCGGCTGGTACGACGCCAATCCCGGCAACCTCAATCCGCTGCCGCCGGCGTCGAGCGGCCCGGAAGTACGTCGAGTACATGGGCGGCGCGGCCGCCGTCATCGCGCGCGCGCAGGTCGACTTTGCCAAGGGCGAGTTCCGCTGGGTCGCCGAGGCGATGACGGAGGTCGTCTACGCCGAGCCCGACAATACGGAGGCGCGCGACCTTGGCGCCGACGCCCTGGAGCAGATGGGGTACGCCGCCGAGTCGCGCCGACCCTGCCGCAACGCCTTCCTCTACGGCGCGCAGGAGCTGCGCCACGGCGTGTTTCAGGTTCCGGCGCGCGGCATCGCGAGCGCCGACACGCTGGCGGGCCTCAGCACCGATGTGTTCTTCGACGCGCTCGCCATCCGGCTCGATCCGGCGAAGGCGGCCGGCCAGAGCTTCGTGCTCAACTGGCGCTTCACCGATCGCGACGAGACACTGTCGCTCTGCCTCAGGCACTGTACGCTGACGCACCGCATGGGTGACTGGTCGGGCGCGGCCGCTGCCGCCATCACCACCACGCGCTCCCTCCTGGACGATCTGGTGCTGCGTAAGATCACCGCACAGGAGGCGCTGGGTTCGGGGGCCCTGAAGATCGACGGCGATGCGTCGCGGTTCGCGCTGCTGTTCGGCATGCTCGACCAGCCGCAGGGGTTGATGTTCGACGTCCTGAAACCCGGTGCCGGCCGCTAGGCGCTTGACATCGGACGGCACGGCCCCTGTGATGCACGTCAACAAAAACGTCAAAAATACACAAATTTCAGGGAGAGAAGCAGTCCGAGGGCAAGTTTGGGCGTCTTATCGGCGTTGCATTGGCCGCAGTCGCGGCGCTCGGTATCGCGAGCGCCGCAGATGCGCAGCAGAAGAAGATCAAGATCGGCGTCATATACGACCTGACCGGTCCATTCGCGGGCGGCGGCTCGGAGCTGCAGTACACCGGCGCCAAGATCATGATCGACTACTTCATCAGCAGGGCGGGGTGGAAGGCTATCAGATCGAGGCGGTCTACGCCGACGCCCAGAGCAAGCCGGACGTGGCGATCAACGAAGCCACGCGCCTGGTCGAGCAGGAAAAGGTCGACATGCTGCTGGGCTTCTACGCCTCGGCGGAATGCGTTCCGGCCGCCGCGAAGGTCGAGCAGCTCAAGAAGTTCATGTGGATCACCACCTGCATTTCCAGCGCCGTGCTGGAGAACAGGCACCTGCATTATGTCTTCCGCCCGCAGGTCAGCGGCAACCTCTACGGTGTCGCCGCGACGGACATGATCGCCGAATATGCAAAGTCCAAATTCGGCAAGGATCCGAAAGATCTGCGCGTCGCGATCGTGCACGAGGACGGAGCCTACGGTGTGGACGTCGCCAAGGGTGACGATGCCGGCTCGAAGAAGCATGGCTTCAACGTCGTGCTGAACGAGGGCTACTCGGTCACCGCCCCCGACCTGTCGGCGCTGGTCACCAAGCTGAAGCGCGCGAAGCCCGATGTGATCTTCCATACCGGCTACAACCCCGACATCACGCTGCTGCTGCGCCAGGCGCGCGAACAGGGACTGAAGGTCGGCGCCATCGTCGGCCAGGGCGCGGGCTACAGTGTCTATGACAAGCTCAAGGACAGCCTCGGCGCCGATTCCAACTACCTCTTCACCATCGATCCGATCTCGATCTGGCTCACCAATCCCAAGAGCCTCGATCCGAAGCTGCCGCCGGTCATCAAGATGGTCGGAGACGAGTTCGACAAATTGAAGCCGGGCGCGAGCCGTTCGGCCCATGTCGGCACGGAACCCAGGCGCCGGTGAACATCACTTTTACCGCTTACGGCTCGGAGAGCGATCCGGGGCCCATGCCAGTACCCGGAAACGCATCGATTGAGGGCGATCCGAATCCTGGCAACGGCGATCGCCATGTGCTGGTGCTGGATAACAGCAATTGCTTCCTCTACGAGTTGTACAGCTCTTTTCCCAACGGCGATGGGACTTGGAATGCCGCCTCAGCAGCGGTTTGGGACCTGCTGGGCGACGAGCAGCGTCCCTGGACATGGACTTCCGCCGATGCCGCAGGGCTCCCGATTTTCCCCGGCCTGGTGCGTTACGATGAAGTAGCCGCCGGACAGATCCAGCATGCTATTCGCTTCACGCTGCCGCAGAGCCGGGCCGCCGCGGTGTTACCTGCCACGCATTGGGCCGCCAACTCGACGAGCCCAAATGCGCCACCCATGGGGATGAAGCTGCGCCTGAAATCTGGCTATGACATCTCCGGATTCTCAGCCAACCTTCAAGTCATCCTGTCGGCGATGAAGAAGTACGGCCTCATCATGGCCGACAACGGCAGCGCCATGTACATCAGCGGCGCGCCCGACTCCCGCTGGGACAACAACGACCTCCACAACCTGGGACAGGTGCCCGCATCAGCTTTTGAAGTAGTCCAGATGAATCCGGTTTACACGGCCTCCAACGTTCCCCAGGGCGCAGCTCCCACGGTCAACACCTTTACGGCAACCCCCACAACCGTAGCTGCGGGGACCAGCGTGACCCTGTCCTGGGATGTCAGCAACGCCTCTTACGTTATCGTCTCGCCCCAGGTGGGAGCAGTACGCGGCATCAGCGTGATGGTTCAGCCGACGCAGACCACCACTTACACGCTCTACGCCACCAACCAGTTTGGACGGACCACGGCGGCGGTTACGGTAAACGTGCAGTAGGAAAATTCCTGCAACGCAGGGAAGCCGGCTCCACGTGTCAGAACAGCTTTTCCTGGCGGCGAAGATTTCCGAATGAACCTACATTTGCCAGGGCAAAATTAAAGCGGAACTGATTTTCGTTACGGACCGAACCGAGAGCAAACCGGCGGTATTCAACGCTGAAACCACAGCAGTCCCAGTTGTAGGCGGTCTGGACCGCCGCATACTGCAGAAAACCCAGATTGGCGTCGAACCCCAGATTGGCCGCTCCACTGAATCCACGCTTGTTGGGTTGTCCATAGCCCAGGAGAATCCGGAACTGATTGAAAGCCTGCTGCCCGGTGGCGGTGGGAGTGCTGCTGGGCGCCAGCAGGTACGCATCCCCGCCCCCGATGGTGTAAGAGCCGAAGCGATAGTTTACAAACGCGGTGCTCGCGTTGATTCGACTTTGCCTGAAGTCGTAGTCGATGTCCCACTCTGCTTCGGTCCGGCTTGTGACCTGGAATTTCAGTCGCGAGATCAGGGGCGAGAGCCGCCGCGCATCCGTCAGAAAGCCAATCCCGGTGAAATCGACGGTCGTGGTAAATACATTCTGCTGGCCCGGCACCAGGGCCCCGCCAAAGTTTGGATCAAGAAAGTATTTCTGGGCCAGCTCCCATGTGATCACTTCTCGCACCTGCGGTTCCCGCTCGCAGGGAATTTCGCTTCGTTCCGGCGGCCGCTCCCAGGGGATCGAACTCGACACGGCTGGGCGACCGATAACAAGAGAGGCCATGCCGGTGGCGTCGCAATCTTCCGCCTTCTGCGAAGTACGCTTGGCATACAGCCGATTCACCACCGCATATTCAACTTCGTTGGTGTTGCTCAGGATGTCGCGTTCGTCGAAGCGCAGGATCTGCGCGAAATTATCCACGCCGGTGACATAGCGATAGGTGGCGCGAGGCTCGATGACGTGTTTCCATTTTCGTCCCCACAATTCGCGGTCGTACACGCGCTCGAGTGCGGGCGGGCGAATCTCCACCGATCCTTCGACCGCCTTGCGGTTGATGACGTCACTCTCGGCCACGCTCGTACCGCCGCTTGCAGGCACGAGCTGCTGGGTATAGAAAGTTTCGCGCAGCGCCAGCTCCGGACGCATCGACCAGCCATGCAGCAGCAAGGGAAGCGACAACGTGGGGCGTAAATCGAAACGCCCGACGAGCGGCGCGGTTCGAAACGAAGGATCACTGCGCGACAAGCCTTCTACGGCCGCGTCATAGGACCAGTAAAAAGGTGAGTGCCCGATGGCATGATCCACGCTGGAAGCCTCAAAACTTGGGGCATGCAGAATGGTGACCACGTCGCCGGGGGTCGTGCTTTCGAAGTTCTGGTAACGCTGGGTAGAGGCGTTGTAGAAAAAACCACGGGTAGCGTTGGAAAGAAAGGCCTCCGATTTTACCTCCGAGTTCACCGCCTGGCTGAAAACGTCGTTAAAGGCGAGCCGAAAGACGAAAGAACTCAGATAGTCGATGCTGGCCACGCCGCGGAGGTTATGTCCAAAAGTATCTTCCGCGTCGAGGCGAACCTCGTGACCGCCCTGGTCCACCG
This sequence comes from Terriglobia bacterium, assembly GCA_963841075.1. Classification (GTDB taxonomy): domain Bacteria; phylum Acidobacteriota; class Terriglobia; order Terriglobales; family Acidobacteriaceae; genus JAIQFF01. Next base: position 167,209 of record CAWJBA010000008.1, on the reverse strand, counting down.
GTGGATTACCGATTCCCCGGTCGAACACGCCGAAATAGTTCAGGTAGATGTAGGATTTTTCGCTGGGCTGGGCACGAAACTGTATCTGCGGGCGCCCAACCGCGCCGGGTAAAATATTCGGCTCCGGCGGTGACGTCCATGCTGCGATTGATGGCCCAGAATATCGAGTCGCCGAGGATCGTTCCCTTGATCGAAGAGCTGCCGACGTTGGGGATGAGAATCCCGGTCTGCCTCGGCTCCCGCTCTATCGGGTGCGTCGCGAAGGGAAAATAAAAGACCGGCACGCCCTCGATACGAAAAGTGCTGTGATAGATGGTGGCGTTGCCGCCGACTTCCACGATAATTTTGTGCGCGTTGAACTCCCACTTGGGACGCGGCAGCTCGCAGGTCGTGATCGTGCCGTCATACACGACGTAGTGGTCGGGACCGGTCTTCTCCACCACCGCGCCGGTAAAGGCAAAGGGATTTGTGGTGGTTAAAACCATTCGTTTCCCGCGCAACTGCATCCCGGTGGTCCCGACCACGTGCTCGAACCGGCCAGACTCGGCCCGGACATTGTAGGTGGCATGCCTGGCCTCGACATGCTCGTCGTTGGGTCCGCCGTTGAGCACCACGTGACCATCCGCGATCGAATCTCCGGTGTCGGAGTTGTAGTCGATCGAATCCGCGTACAGAATGTAAGTGCCGTAGTGGATCTCCGCCTGGCCGCGCAGTTTGTACACCACTCCGTCTTTTTCCTGCTGCAGGGCGCGAATGGTTACGTCTTGCTCTCTTACAGTGGAAGGCGCGGACGGCGTCGAAGCCGGGTCTTCTGCTTTCCCGGAAGCGAAAAGCAACTGGCTGGTAACTACAGGCAGAGCGAGTAGCAGATGACAAACCAACGCCGCCGTGATAAGGAATCGTGTGCGGGATGTCATCGCAAGCGGACGAAACCCCGGGTGAGTAAATCCACGTGGGGGTAAGTGACGTTAGCACGACGCCAGCCCGAGTGGCAAAAGCAGCAAGGCTTCCGCGCAATTTACTTTGGGATCCAGCTTTTTCGCTGGCAATCTGGCTTGACCGATTTGTTTTCGTTCTGCCGCCGGAAGCTCACCAGGACCCGATCGATTATTCATGAAACCGAGATTCGAACCCGATGTTCCAGCCGATGCGAACCAAGACCTCTCAGCCGGATTGATTGATCCTGAAGCGTACGATGCCAGCGAGCAGCAGTTTGCTGCCAGCCTGGAGCCAGCCGCATCGAGGACTGAGCCCACCTTGGCAACCCGAAGGTTTGCAGCGCCGAGGTTTGTGGTGGAAGACGCGTCTCAGCCCGTGGCCAGTCAGCCTCAGCCAGATCCCCGCGCTGTCGCAACGCAGGAAGTCGCTTCCCCAGGGCCGGCCGAACCGCAGCCGCCGCAGGATCCCGATTCGTGGCGGCGTGAAGTGGCAGCCCGGCTGAGTCATTATCGCTCCCGCCGGCGTACGCGGGAGCCCCGCTATCCCTCGCTGCAACTGAAGTTCGAGGCTGAGCCGAGTTTCTCCGCTGCTCCCGGTCCGCCGCCATCGGCTCCCGTTGCGGCAGAGGCAGCGAACTATGTGCAGGCCGCAGCCGCGCCGCGCATAACTTTGGCCGAGCCGGCGAGCTTTCCGCCAGGCTATCCGCGAATATTGCCCGCTGCGACGACCGAGACCACCGCCAAGGTGATTGAATTCGCCAGTTACAACCCGGCGCCCAGAGCGTTCGACGAACTGGCCGAACCCGTTTTCGACCGGCCCAGGATCATCGATACTCCGGAATTGGCGCCCCCGCCTCCAGCCCTCGGCGGAATTTTGATCGAGCCGGTCGAGGAACCTGCGAATGAACGACGGCCTGGATTCGAGATTCCGTTGCAGGCTGCGCCTATGATTCGTCGCCTGGCCGCCTCGGCCATCGACGCCATACTGGTCATCTCCGCTTTCGCGGCTTTTGCCTATGTTTTTTTTCGGATCACCGCTGAGCTGCCGCCGCTGACCAAGCTAGCTGGTACCGGCGCGCTGCTCATCGGGCTGTTCTGGTCCGCCTATCAGTACCTTCTGCTGGTTTACAGTGGCACTACGCCGGGCCTGAAGCTGGCGCGGCTCGAACTGCACCGCTTCGACGGAACCCCGGTTCCGGTACGGATACGGCGCTGGCGCGTGCTGACGTCGGTTCTTTCCGGCTTATCGTTGGGCCTGGGCTACGCCTGGTGCTTTCTCGACGAGGACAAGCTCTGCTGGCACGACCGCATCACCAGAACCTACATGGCTCCCCAAAAAAGTTAGAGGCCCAAGCCACGTAGTCTCGGACGCCATCGTCCGAGGGCGGGGACACCCACCCCTGCGTGGGTTGTGGTCTGCTAACATCTTTTTCGTGACCTCAACGTTCCCCTGTTCGCGTACGCTTTGCTCCCTCCCCAACCGGGCATCTCCACGTGGGCAATGCGCGCACTGCGCTATTTAACTGGCTTTTTGCCCGGCAAAAAGGTGGCACCATGGTGCTGCGCATCGAAGACACCGACGTGGAGCGCAGCGAGGCCCGCTTCGAAGATCAGCTGATTGCCGACCTCAAGTGGCTCGGTCTCGACTGGGACGAAGGGCCCGACATCGGTGGACCGTATGCTCCCTATCGCCAGTCCGAGCGTCTCGACACCTATCGCGAGCACGCCGAGCGTCTGGTCGATGAGGGCAAAGCCTACTTGTGCTTCTGCACCGAGGAAGAGCTACAGAAGGAGCGCGAACGGGCCCAGGTCGAACATCGTCAGCCGATTTATTCCGGCAAATGCCGCGCCATCAATCCGAAGGAAGCCAGTCAGCGAAGAACTGCGGGCGAATCCTGCGCCATCCGGCTAAGAATTCCAGAGCATCCCATCCGCTTTCACGACATTGTGCATGGCGCGGTCGAGTTCTCGAACGAGGTGGTAAGCGATCCCATTATCCTGCGATCGAACGGCATGCCGGTTTACAACTACGTAGTCGTGATTGATGACGCGTTGATGCAGATCACGCATGTTATTCGCGGCGACGATCATCTTTCGAACACGCCCAAACAGGTTGCCCTGTACGAGGCCCTGGGCTGGCCGGTGCCGGAGTTTGCCCACCTTTCGACGATTCTGGGAAGCGACCGGGAGCGGCTCTCCAAACGCCACGGCGCCACTTCGATCGCGAATTTTCGCGACATGGGTGTGCTGCCCGAGGCGCTGGTAAATTATCTGGTTCTGCTGGGATGGGCGCCGCCCGGAGGTACGCGGGAAATCTTCACTCCCGCGGATTTGGTAAAGGAGTTCTCGCTGGAACGCGTCACGCCTTCGGCAGCCGTGTTCGACATGGAAAAGCTGTACTGGCTGAATCGCCACTACATCAAGCAGGCTGCGCCCGAGCGAATCAACAAGCTCGCCCTGGCCTACTACTCCCGCGCGATCGTCGAGGAGATGGCCAAGCCTTTCCGATCGACTCTGGATCAAGACCTCTCGAGCAAGGTCGCACAATGGATCCCGCCGCAGGAGATTTTGGACTGGCTGGCCAAGATTACTCAGCTTCTTAGCCCTTCGGTCGACCGGCTGGATCAGTTGCCGGAGCGGGCCCAGCCAATCTTCCACTACGACGCCCAAGCGGCCCTGGCCGCGCCCGACAATGCCGAGGTGCTCGCCTGGCCTAACACAGACGCTGTCCTGACCAGGTTCACGGTCAAGATTCTGGAAGACGAATCGGCCACGGCGGCGCAGCTCGCGCCGGAGCGATTCAAGCAGATCGTGAATGAAGTAAAAGCTGAGACCGGCGCAAAAGGAAAAGAGCTGTTTCATCCCATTCGCATCGTAGTCACCGGTTCGCACTCCGGACCGGAATTCGACAAGCTGATTCCCATCCTCGAAGAGGGCAGTCGCCTCACGTTGCCCAAGCATGTGCTCAGCGTGCACGAGCGGGTACAGGAATTCGCCAAGGCTCGGGTTCACAAGAGTTGATTCCATCGAGTGATCGGCAACTCTCTCAAAGAACTGTCATCCTGAGTGCAGCGTGCACTTCGCAACGCGAAGTGCACGTGAAGTCGAAGGACCCCTACTAGCTCTATCGCAGCCGGGAATCTTTGCGCCGCCCGCCGCGTCAAAGCTGATAGGGCTCCTTCGACTCCGCAGCTGCTTCGCTCGCGAAGCAGCCACTACGCTCAGGATGACACGCATACGCCGCTCCATGCTATCGTCCTCTCATGAGGCGATCGCTGGCTGTTTTCTTCCTGCTCCTTTCCCTCGTCGCGCCCGGACTGGCCAAAGAAAAATATCAGCATGCCGGCCCGATTCATCTCGATCGCGACGGAGAAAAATGGGCGGAGAAGACCCTTCGCAAACTGTCGCTGGAAGAAAAAGTCGGACAGCTCTTCATGGTCTGGGTACGGGCGGAATTTCTCAACGTCAACAGTCCTGAGTATCTCCATCTGCGCGACACCATGCGCAAATATCACGTCGGGTCATTCGCCATGACGGTGCGCTGGGAGCCCCCGTTTTTATATCGCAACCAGCCTTATGAGGCTGCCGAGCTGCTCAATCGCTTGCAACAGGATTCCAAACTGCCGCTGCTCATCGCCGCCGATTTCGAGCGCGGAGTCACCATGCGCCTGCATGGCGCTACCACGTTCCCGCACGCCATGGCCTTCGGCGCTGCCGGGAAGGCTGAGTTTGCCGAGGCTTTCGGCCGCATCACGGCGCAGGAGTCGCGCGCCATCGGCGTGCATTGGAACTTCTTTCCGGACGCTGACGTCAACTCCAATCCGGCAAACCCGATCATCAACACCCGTTCGTTCGGAGAAGATCCGCAACAGGTTGGCGACCTCGTAGCCGCCTACATCCGGGGATCACGCGCCAACGGAATGATGACTACCGCCAAGCACTTCCCCGGCCACGGCGATACCGCAACCGATTCGCATCTGAGCCTGGCCCAGGTCACCGGGGACCGGGCGCGCCTGGATTCCGTGGAGTTGGCACCCTTCCGCAGCGCCATCGCAGCCGGAGTCGATTCCGTGATGGTGGCGCATGTTACGGTGCCGGCGCTTGAGCCCGACCCTAATCGCGTGGCCACGACTTCTCCTGCGATCGTCACCGATCTGCTAAAGCGCCAGCTTGGTTTTCAGGGAATCGTCGTAACCGACGCGCTCGACATGGCGGGCCTCACCCGTCTTTATTCCGCCAATCCCGGTCGCGCCGCAGTGGAAGCTTTCAAGGCCGGAAGCGATCTGCTGCTCATCCCCGCCGATCTGGAAGCTTCGTACAGCGCCGTTCTCGCAGCCGCGCGCAGCGGAGAGATCGCCTCGACCCGGCTCGACGCATCAGTTCTCAAGCTGTTGAAGGCAAAGGCTTCATTGGGATTGAACAAGGCCCGCATTGTCGATACGGATGCTCTTCCCGAAATCGTGGGCAAACCCGAAAACCTGGCCGTGGGCCAGCAGATTGCCGACGACGCCGTAACCCTGATCCGCGACAATGGCAAACTGCTGCCGCTCAAACAATCTGGAACTGTTAAGGACGGGCTTCCGTATCAACATGTGGAAGAGGTCCGCAATGGAGTGGTGGCGCTGATGCTGACGGAAGACGTCCGAACAGAATCCGGACGCGCGTTAGAGCGCGCGCTCAAGGCTCGCGTGCCCGATGCCAATGTCATCTATGTCGACCCGCGCGTCGTAGCGGGCATGTCGGAGGCAGTTTTGAACGCCGTGGAGCAGGCGCAGGCTGTGATTGCAGCGGTTTACATCGTTCCTACCGCCGGTAAGGCTATGAAGAGCGCCAACGGTTTGACGAACTCGGTTTCGCTCAACGACGCCAGCGGCACGCTGTTGCAGACGGTACTCGATCGTGCCGCGCAGAAAACGATAGTTCTCGCCATTGGAAATCCTTACGTGGCGCAAGATTTTCCGGCGATACAAAACTACCTTTGCACTTTTTCCAACGCCAGTGTTTCGGAAATCAGCGCCGTCAAAGCGCTTTTCGGAGAAATCGCCATTCGTGGCCATCTTCCGGTCAGCATTCCCAACATCGCCCAGCGGGGCTCAGGAATCGAGCGGCCGCCGCAACTTGCAGAGGAGAGATCGCAACATGCGCATACTCAACTGGATCACCAGTAATTCGCGGCCGGCATTCTTGCTGCTGGCCCTGGCTTCCACTTTGCTGGCCTTGCCCGCCTGTAACGTCAACGTCAAGAAAAGCGGCGAGGGAGAAGAAAAGAAAGTGGACATCGAGACGCCGCTGGGCGCGATCCACGTCGCCAAAGACGCAGATGTGCGCGATATCGGGCTGCCGGTCTATCCTGGCGCTCGGCGCAAGGAGGAAAGCAGCGACGGGAACGAAAACAACGCCCATGTGAACATCTCGACCAACCTGTTTGGCATTAAAGTAGCGGCGATCGAATATTTATCCGACGATCCTCCGGAAAAGCTGGTCGGATATTACAAAGACCAGCTCAAGAGATTTGGCAACGTGCTGGAGTGCCACACCGACAATCCTCACACTGCCACGAACATGAACGGCATGGACACCTCTGGCGACTCCAGGAAACTGAAGTGCGACGACAACGACCACAATGGCAAGACGATCGAGTTAAAAGTTGGTACCGACCAGAACCAACACATCGTTTCCATCAAACCCGCCGACAATGGCACGGGCTCTGATTTTGGCCTGGTCTACATCCAGATGCGGGGCGGAAAGGACACCATCTAGAGAGATTCCAGATTGTAGACTGCGGATTTCAGATTGAAGACTTTCGGATCGTAGATTTCAGATTGTAGATTTCAGATTGTGCAGTCAGCGCTGGGCGGGAGGATGGTTGCACGCCTTCAGGCCTGCATATTTGCCCGGCACCCGACGGGCTTTTAGCCCCGGGGTATTTATCTGAGCGGCTGAATGCGCACAACAGGAACGCCCTTCATCCAGTGCTAAAGGGCTGCTCCCCCAAATTAACGCCTGGGCTCGTTCAATGATCTCGAAATCTGAAATTACAATCGACAATCTTCAATCTTTTGTTGCTCCACCTTCCTTGCCTCTGCTCGCCGCCCTGCTGTAACTTGAAAGTCAGTGGAGTATCCATGTCATCAATGTGGTGCAGTTGTGGAACAAGGAACTGCCTTCTGCCCACAGTGCCGCGCACCGCAGATTCGGGTTGCCGTCCCGGAGAACTTCGCGCCCTCGGGAGTTGCATCGGACTCGCCCATTTCCTTGCCAACGTATTTCGGCTCGCCCTTGGCCACCCGGATTGAGTGGTCGCAGGCTCTACCCGCCACCGCTTTGGCCGGATTGATCGCAGCCCTGCTCATGATGACGCCTCTCGCAGGTTTTGGATTGGGAATGCTCATCGGGGGAAGTCTCTCGGTCGTCTTTTACCGGCGCCGCGCCCCGGTTGCGCACGTCACCCCGGGCATGGGGGCTCGGTTAGGAATGGTGACGGGCGTCCTGGGTGGAGGAATCTTCGCTGGCTTGCTCTGCATCGGAACCGTGCTGTTCCACGCCTGGGACAGCATTCGCGGAAAACTCTTTGAAGTTATCGAACAGACTGCGGCCCGCAATCCCGACCCGCAAGCCCAGCAAGCCCTCGAATTCTTCAAATCTCCCGACGGAATCGCGCTGCTGTTGGCCACCGCCCTGATCGGCACCCTGCTGGCGTTCGTCATTTTTTCCGGACTGGGTGGAGCTTTAGGAGCGGCGCTGCTTAAACGCAAGGAACATTCCTAGCCGGGATTGATCCCTTTGCGTCCTTTGCGAATTTCTTTGCGAACTTTGCGGTTAAAGATTTTGATCTCGCAGCCGACCAAAAAGAAAAATCTTAAACCGCAAAGGACGCAAAGGAATTCGGAACCCAAGTTGCACGCCGCCCGCTGGCAGTCTATAGTCACCGTTACTTTTGGAGAGTGCCATGAGACATCTCCTGAATTGGGCATTGAGCGCGCTGGCAGTCTGGATCGTGGCCCGCCTGGTGCCGGGTTTTCACGTCAGCGGACCACTGGCGGCGTTGATCGCCGCGCTGGTGATCGGCTTCGTCAACGCCACCCTCGGAGTGTTCCTTAAAATTGTTACCTTCCCCCTGGTCCTATTGACCCTGGGACTGTTCTGGCTGGTCATCAACGCGGCCATGATCGAATTGGCTTCGGCGGTTGTTCCCGGCTTTCATGTGGATACGTTCGGGGCGGCCTTCATCGGAGCGATCTTTCTCGCACTGGTCAATATGTTCTTCCGCTGGCTGGCAGGGACCGCAAGAAATTCCGGTTAGACGAACTCTTCGGCAGGTCGTTCTATCCGAAACTCTTGCGAAGTCGTGGGAACGCCGGCGCTATCGATTGCAGGCCACGCGAAATCCATAGTCAGAGTAATGAAACTCGGGCGGGATGCTGGAGCGGGCAGCACACCGCGTTGCCTTGATGTGGTGACGCCAGGAGCCACCGCGGGATGCGCGCCGCTCGCCCCGCTCCGGACCCGGCGGATTGCGCTCCGGCGAAACCGCGTAGTAGCTCGCCTGATACCAGTCACTGCACCACTCATGCACGTTTTCGCAGATGTCGTACAGGCCAAACGCGTTGGGCGCGTATTGCGCCACCGCCTCCGGGCCTTGCTTCCAGCGCTTTTCGTAGTCGGGCAGCGACTGTGGCGGATCATCTCCCCAGGGATAGAGCCCGTTTTCGACGCCGCCACGCGCCGCCCGCTCCCACTCCGCCTCGGTCGGCAAGCGATAACTGAGGCCAGTGCTCAGGGTAAGCCATTGGCAATATCTGACCGCGTCAAACCAGGAGACGGCGACAACGGGTTGTTCGGGATGGCAGAATTCGGCCTTCTCGCAAAATGGCGCTGGTGGATTTCCCGTGGCCCGCACGGAATGAGCATAGGCGGCGTTCGTGACGGCGCAGGTTGCCAGCCGAAATTCATCCACCCAGACGCGATGCATCGGGCGTTCGTTGTCCTGGCCAGTCTCCGATCCCATCCAGAACCAGCCCTCCGGAATGCGCACGAGTTGAGGTTCTGCTCCGATGGTTGGCGTGGAAGGCATCAGCCGAGAGGACATGACCTGACATTTTAGAGCGTTCCCCGGTCTCAGGGGTGGGAAAGCCAGTTCCACTGGAGAGTGGAAGACAAGTTCCACCGCCCCTTTTCTCTCCCCTACGCCTATGGTTATCATGTTTATTATCATACAGATACGTATATCATACGATGGGCCCGAACATGCTTTAATCCAGGTAGCAAGGCACCTGAAAGCTAGGAATTTCCCGAATCGACTGGATGGATTTTATGAAGCTATTACTGAAGGTGCTCATTGGCGGTGTGATGCTGGTCGCGACCGCACTCGCCCAGGAACCAGCCCATGCCGTGGCTCCCCAGGAGCCGGTCAAGAATTCTGCCGCGCCCTCAGAGCAGATGATTGCCACGGGCTCGCCCGGGCGGCCTGCGCCTGCAATCGAGCCGAAAGCTCTGCCGCCGTTGAATCCATCATTGGGAGAAATAGCCCGCAAAGCCCGCGCCGCCCACGCTGTCGCCCCGAAAGCGCAAGCCGTGCTGGCCGACGACGCGCCGCCGCAAAAGCCATAAGGCTTCCTTTTTTCGAATGATCGCTTCGGCCGTGCTCCCTCCGGGACTTGAAGCTACACTGTCTTTTCCATCCCCGCCATTCTGAGTATGACAGGCTCCACAAGATCGTCGACGCTGCTTGCGATTCTTAACCAGCGCTGTCCTCGATGCCATGAGGGACGAATTTTCGTTTATTCGATCTTCCGGGGCTTTCCGAAGATGCATCCGCGCTGCTCTATCTGCGGCCTGAAATTCCAGCGCGAGGAAGGGTACTTTCTGGGTGCGATGTACATCAGCTTTGGACTGGCGCTCGCGATCATCGCGCTGCTGGCCGCATTGTTGTGGCTTCTGACCGGCTGGTGGATCACCAAAGATGTGATCTGGGCAGTGGTTTTGTTCCTGCCGCTGGCCCCGAGCATTTCACTGTTCGCCCGCGTCCTCTGGATCTATCTGGACCAGGCTTTCGATCCCGAGCCTCCACGTTTCGAAGAAACGTAAACTCTTACGCGAAGTCTTCGCGAACCACGAACCACGTAGGGACCGATGTCCTCATCTGTCCGGCGGAGCAACGCTCCGCTAATTTCGCTCTCGGCAAAAACCAGTCGAGCTGCGCTCGACTGGGACAGATGAGGACATCTGTCCCTACGTGATTCGTTATCTCACACAACAGGCGCTAGCGCACTTCGGCGAGTTGGGTGCGCAGTTTGTGGGTGGCACGGAACAGTGTGTTCTTGATCGTGCCTTCGGTTGTATTCAGCATTCCGGCAACCGTGCGCAGCCTCATGCCGTGGTAGTGCTTCAGTTCGAACACCATCCGTTCGCGGGGCGAGAGGCGGCCCAGGGCGCGCACGATAGTTTGCTGCAGTTCCCGTCCGGCGAAACTCCGCTCCGGACTGGCCGCAGGGTTTTGATCGGGCACGCGGTCGAGCACATCTTCCGGCTCGCCATCCGGAGAAGTCGCGTGATTGAAGTCCCGGCCGCGCGAATTCTTCTTGCGCAAATGATCCAGGCAAAGATTGGTGACGATGCGATAGATCCAGGTGTAGAAGGAACATTCGAAACGGAAGCGCGCCAGATTGATGTAGGCCCGGAGGAAAGCTTCCTGATAAATGTCCTGCCCATCCTCCGGCGAACCCGTGAGGTGGATGGCCAACCGCAACACGGCGCGATCGTACTGCCGCACCAGTTCTTCGAACGCGGCGGTGTCGCCCTGCTGGGCCTGGCGAATCAGCGCGGAATCGTCCACCCGGATCGCAGCGCCGATCGGCTTCACGGGACCGAGCACCGGGGGGTTCAGGTATGGCGTCACACGAATTTTGCCGCTCTCGGACATACTCATATGGTTACCCAACGAACTTGTACCCCGTACCATGAACCGTGAGGATGAAGCGAGGCTCATCCGGCTTCGGTTCAACCTTCTGCCGCAAGCGTACGATGTGCGCATCCACGGTGCGCGTGGTGGGAAAGCGGTCGTAGCCCCACACATCCTCGAGCAGGCGATCGCGGCTCAGAGTCTCGCCGGGATGACACAGAAAATACTTGAGCAGCTCGAATTCCTTCGACGAAAAATCCATCGCCTTGCCGCTGCGCGAGACCTGGCAGCTTTTCAGATTTACCTCGACCTCGCCGAAGGAGTAGCGCTCCTGCTCCTTGGGTACGGTCTTGGCGCGGCGCAGGACCGCCTTTACCCGGGCCAGCAGTTCGCGAATGGAGAACGGCTTGGTGACATAGTCATCCGCGCCCAGTTCGAGGCCGACTACTTTGTCTACCTCCTGCCCGCGCGCCGTGAGCATGATGATCGGCACCGACGGCCGCTTGGCTTTAAGCTGCTTGCAGACGTCGAGGCCGCTCATGCGGGGCATCATCACGTCGAGGATGACCAGGTCCGGAGCCTCTTTCAGAGCGCGCTCCAGGCCAGCCACGCCATCGGGCGCGGTAATGACGTCATATCCTTCGAATTCGAAGTTGTCGCGCAATCCCGCCACCATATTCGGTTCGTCTTCGACAATCAGGATTCTGGTCATCCCTGGCCTTTGCTCCTGTTGGTGCGAACTGTTGATTGAGCTGAACAACCCCGGCGCTGCCTGTCTCTACCCGCTCGATGCCGTGTTCTGAGGGGCCGTGTTCTGAGCAACCCTGACCGGCAGCACGATGGTAAATTTGCTGCCCTGGCCCGGAGTGCTGTCTACCGCAACCTCGCCTCCGTGGGCCTGCACGATATGGCGCACCAGCGACAGTCCCAGGCCGCTGCCTTTGGTGTTGTGCACCAGCGGGTCGCCCACGCGATAGAACTTCTCGAAAATCTTTTGCTGCTCCTGATGAGGTATGCCGATGCCCTGATCCACCACTTCCAGCTTCACCGAGCCGTTGTCGCGATACAGATTCACGCCGATATATTTTCTGTCCTGTGAATACTTGAGAGCGTTGTTCACCAGATTCAATAGCGACCGTGCCATGGCTTCGCGGTCTACCCGCATGGGCGGCACTTCGTCAATCTTCTCTTCGAACTGGAAGCCGTTCTGTTCCAACTGATAGCGATATGAATCGAGTGTGTTGTGCACCAGTTCGCTCATGTCGGTTTCGCGGAAGTCGTATTCCTTGCGTCCGGCCTCAATGCGCGAAAAATCGAGAATGTTATTAATGAGCCCGGTCAACCGTTCGCTTTCCTTGCGGATGATGCGGTAGTACTCCTGATATTTTTCCGGGCTGGTGATCCGTCCCATCTCCAGGGTTTCCGCGTACAGGCGGATCAGTGAAAGGGGCGTGCGCAGTTCGTGCGAAACGTTGGAAACAAAATCCGACTTTAGCCGCGCCAGCGCCATTTCCTTGGTGACGTTGCGATAAGTCAGCGCAATTCCTCCCGCGAGCACCAGGGAGAGGCCTGCAAGCGTAAGAAAACTGATTCGCGCGAAGCGCTCGCCGATGGCCGCCAGCGTGGTCCCGCGTAGCTTGATGCCCAGGGTCAAGCCCGGGAACGCGCCTTCCAGATTTCGCTCCACCTCGGGAGCGCCCCCGTCCCATCCGCTCGATTGGGCAAGCGCATCGGAGTCATATTTGCCGCGCAGCATCATGACCGCGTGGTTCTTGTCGGTCTCGGCGTCGTTTACGTTGCGGCTGATCACGTCGTCCAGCATCTCGGGGAAGAAATGGTCCTTCAAATAATCGGCGTCAAGAGCTATGCCCCCGATCGCCAGCGAGCCTTTCTTTTCTCCGTCGACGATAAACAACGCGGTGGTCTGATAGACCCGCTTGTCGCCGCGCGGCACCCATGCCGTGTCAAACAAATAGGGCGATCCGCTTTTCTGATTCTTGGCCAACTTCTCGGCCAGCTCTTTGAAATCCATCCCCAGCCAGCCCTCAAACATTTTGTTGAGGTAGTCGGCCTCGTCGTGGAACGCGGCCTCCTTCATCCGGCCGGGTTGAGATCGAAATACCATCCCCGTCTCTGGGGAAAAGATGAACACGTGGGCGGCGTAAGGATGCGCGGCCAGAATCTTGTCCAGCGTCGGCCCGCAAGCCTCGCTGGGCGCGGGGAGGTCGGTACGCACGTCGTCCGCCAGTTCGTAGGCTTTATGGTTGATCTGCTTTTCCGAGATGGCCAGCACCTGACTGAAGTCGCGCTGAATGGCGGCTTCCACGGCGCGGTCGCGCTGAATGTGGAGAACGTGCCAGGCGCTCAGGAATACCAGCGCGGCGGCGGGCAATATGACCGCGAGCTCCAGGGTCAGGAGCAATCGCGTCTTTTCATTCCGCCGTTTCGTTTTCATCTTAAGAGTTCCAGATCCGGGGCAGGTCCCAAGGCCACAACCAACATAGTCAAGTGGGGCCCGACCGGTGTCAATCGGGGGTAAAAATACGTAAAAAGTTGTGAACGGGTTGATCAGGAGGGAACATCAAAAACGGCCACGGATCTTCGCGGGTTAACCCGCCAAATCAGGGAAAACGATCTTGATCCTGATCCGTGAGGATCAGTGAAATCCGTGGCCAACTACGGCAAGCGGAAATCGACAGTCACGAACGTTTCCGCCTCGACCGCGCGGCCGTTCACCAGGTAAGGCTGATAGCGCCATTGCTTCACGGCCCGATACGCGGCCTGGCCGAGCAAGAACGACCCCCGAACCAGTTTCAAGTCCTGAATGGTGCCGTCCCGGGCGATCCAGGCCTGCAACACGACCGGACCTTGCAGACGCGCTTTGACTGCCTGCTCGGGATAATTGGGCAGAACTTTCTGCAGCAGCAAGCGCCGGGAAAGATCCTCAGACAGGGCCACGGGCTCCAGGGCGGCGAGCAGAGACGGCGTTATCCGCTCCGCCACGCTGCGCATACTCGCGTTCTGAACCTGAACCTTCAAACTGTCCGGAATCCGGACCGCGTTTGTGGCCGCAGCCGTCGGCTGGCTTGGCGCGGGGGTTTCCACCGGAATTGCTTTCGCCGGCTCCGCCGGCGAAACAGGGGTGGCCTGGGATGGATCTCTGACCGGAGTGATTCTGATGCGTGAGACCGCGTGTCCAGGGCGCGCGAAGAGTGCGCCGCCCTCATCTTCATTCTGGGCCATCTGGACCGCAGCCGCTGGGTTGTCATCTCCACTGGGCCGGCTCAGCCACCCTTCCGTCCGCTCCAGCACGCGCCCGCATATCTTGGCCACGGAATTGGTCGTACCTTGCCCGCGGAGGGGCTCGCTGAATACATAGCCCACGGAGAGAAAGGCCACGGCGATTGCCAGACCCGGCAACACCCGGCTACGGCTTTTTGGCCGAAGGCTCGCCGATGTCGAAAAGCGTGGTTCGGGAGACTGGAACAATGTCTGCACCCGGGATCGATACAACAGGTCGTCGTCGAAGATGGCTTCGGCGGCGACCACCGGCGAAGCCGATTCATCCCGGCGTGGAGGAGGAGGGGAGGGCCACGCACGAAGCCGCGGCAACGAATCGAACGAACGGTTTTCCCAATCCTTGCTTTCGGAGCCCGTGATTTCGGAACTCTGGCTTCCAGGTGCAGGTTCTGAAAACTTGACAGGTGGCCTGGCTGCCGCCAGCTTCGATGCCGCATGCTCGGCCTGAGTGGAACCCATCTTCGGCAACCATGATTTCATCTGGATCAGAAATGCGTCACACGTCAGCAAAGCGTACTTGATTTCATCCGCAATCAGCGGCCGGCTCAAGACCAGGTCAGCGCCCGCTTCACGGGCCGCGGCTGCGCCTTCCGCGTCGGCGATCGCCAGGGTGAACGCCGAGTGGTTGGCTTTCAGGTCGCGTACCGTCTTCAGTAGAAATACAGCTTCCAGACCTTCGTTCCAGTCCGACACCACGACGTCGAAACTGCGGCTGGTGATTTTTTCTACCGCGCTGAAAATCTCCGGGCAAGTCTCGACCTGGAATTCCAGGTCTCTGAAAGCGTGACTCAGCGCGCGTGAGGCCTCCTCATCGGAGGAGAACAGCAGAGAGTGTGGCCACATAGTAACGAGACTAGTAGGCCCGGACGGAGTCAACAAGTTACGAAGTACCCGAAATGCGACCCCTGCCGGCCACGTAACTGCGCGGCCGGTTACCTGTCCTAATGGACAAGTGCCCACGGTAACTGTCACACGGAGCGAATTGTCATCCTGAGCGGACTTTCGCGAGCGAAAGAAAGGGCTGGAGAAAACAAAGAATTTATTCCTTCCGGAAACGTCGCGCTACCGATTCCGGCAAGTCTTCTTCCAGCTTGGCGGCCAGCCAACCCTGCAAAATGGTCTTCTGCTCAGAAGGAACTATGAGCGATCGCAGTCCCGCGCGTCCCTTATCGTCACACCAGCAAACCTCAGACTCGATCTTGAAGCGAAGCAGTTCGCCGGGCAGAGTAAACGATACGTTCACCTGCGTTCCCGGCTTTAGTAAGGGCGATTCGGAGATGGCCATTCCGCCCTCGCTGACATTCACCAGCTGGCAGTCAACTTTCGTGCCGTTGGTTTGAATCACCGCTGCAATTTCGACAGGACACCGAAAAGAACGACGACGCTCGCGCACGATCAGTCCGAAAGCGGCCCTGAGTGTCCGTCCCACCGTATTCGTGGAAAGAGGTTTTTCCATAACAAAATTCGGCTGGGTTTCGAATCTGGACGGCTTCCCGGGATCGGTCACGGCGAAGGTCACAGCCGTCCGGTTGGAGGGAGACAGCCGAATCTGGTGGAGCATTTCATCGGCTTGCGGCATCCCAAAGTCAATAATGATGGCTTCGAATTTCTTGCGATTCAGCAGACTAAGCGCCATGTTGACTTCGACACACACTTCAGTCGCAATGGCAAACTGCTGCATGCCCTCGGCCAGTTGTTGGATGGCCGCGGCATCGTCACATACGAGAAGCACACGACCCATCGCCGTGCTGGTCGCGGAAGAACTCATGCCGGCAGACTCCTCACTACCCGCGCTTTATCGCTCGGTCGCTGGCAGATTGTCCCCTGAAATGAGCGGCTTGCGGATTAAAATCCACTTGGTCGGAAAACCGGAATAGGGATGAGAGGCCGTCGCAAAGCCGGAACGACAGCAAGGGCGAACCGAACTGGCACGAAACATGTAGGGCCGGACCCCTCGTCCCCCAGCCGAGCGGAGCTGGGCAGGAAAATCGCGAGGCGCAACCACGTTCCATCAGCGGGATTACTCAGGGTGACGCTTGAGACCGTTGACCTGCAGACCGCTCAGTCTACGACGACCCTTCTCACTACTGTGGGCTTGTTGGAGCTCTAATCTCCCGAAGCTTCATTCAGGTGGGAGAGCGCTGCCTTCTGCCGGCCATCCACGGCGAAATTTGAGGGATCAAGCCAGCGCTCGAAATTGGCCTTTCGCAGCGGCCACTCGGAATCGAGCATGGAGAACCATGCGGTATCCCGATTTCTCCCCTTGACGATCATGTGCTGGCGGAAAATCCCCTCGAAGCTGAAGCCTAAGCGCAGCGCCGCCCGGCGCGAAGGCTGGTTGAGGGCATTGCACTTCCATTCGTAGCGGCGATAACCCAGGTCCTCAAAGACATGCCGCGCCATGAGATACATCGCCTCCGTGGCCAACGCGGTTTGCTGCAGGCGCGGAGTGAACAGGATGCTGCCGACCTCGATCACCCGGTGGGCAGGTTCGATTCGCATGTAGGAAGCGTACCCGACAGCGCTTCCGGAGGCGTTTCTTGTGTTATCGAGGATGGCGAAAAACAATGGATCTTCCGAAGCTGCGATCCGCTGCAGATGGAGGTCGAAAGCCTCCCGATCAGGAAACGGTCCTTCAAACAGATAATCCCACAAGCGGTCGCCGGCATCTCCTCTGGTCCCCTCGTAAAGCGCATCTCCGTGAGCCCGGGGATCGAGAGGCGCCAGGGTCACCAGCCGTCCTGGCAACGTGGTCCGCGCCGGGCGCAGGGCCGGTGTACCAAGAACGCGAGGCCCAATCGGCGCAGCGACATGAGACAAGGTTTTGTCCATTCGGTTGCTTCAACTGATTATAGGCAACCAGCACCGCACCTTTACAAAGTTTTACGATCCAACTCACAACCAATTAAGGGTCCCTGGCGTTCTCACCACTGCGGAGCAAATCGTCTCCCGGCAGCCCGGATAATAGAGCGGTATCATCTCTGCAAGCTCTCAGGAAGGTCCTTTAGTGAAAATAGTCTTCGACCGCTTTGTCGCTTTAGCCGCGGTCGCCGCCCTGGTTGCTGGGACGGCGATGGCTCAATCCGGTGGTACAGGGAAGCCAAATGCTTCCGCTACCACCGGCGCCGGGGACCAGCCGGTAACCACGGTGTCCGTTCAGGTGAAGGTGGTCAATGTACTGGCCACGGTACGCGACAAGCATGGAAAGATCGTAAACGACCTTAGCAAGGACGATTTCACTGTTACTGAAGACGGCAGCCCGCAGACCGTGAAGTATTTCGCCCGCGAAACCGATCTCCCGCTCACCCTCGGCCTACTGGTAGATACCAGCATGAGCCAGAGACGGGTGCTCAACGAGGAGCGCGACGCCAGCGAAAGCTTTCTGGCTCAGGTGTTGCGCGAGGAAAAGGACAAGGCTTTCGTCATCCACTTCGACCGCGAGGTCGAGCTTCTGCAGGATCTTACTTCATCGCACGAGCAGCTTCGGGCCGCGCTGGAGTCATTGCAAACGCCCCAGTTCACTCGCACCAGCGCCGGAGGAAGCGGAGGCGGCGGCGACCCGGGGTCCGGCCCAGGACGCGGTTCCGGGCATCATGGCGCCGGGACCCTGCTCTATGACGCGGTCTTCCTGGCTTCCGACGAAATGATGCAGAAACAACCCGGCCGCAAAGCAGTGATCGTGCTCTCGGATGGCGTGGATATGGGCAGCAAAGAGAGCCTGGAGTCAGCGATCGAGGCAGCGCAACGAGCCAACACCATCGTCTATTCCATTCTGTTCAAAGATGACGACGCCTACGGAAATGGCGGAGGCTTCGGCCGGAGCGGCATCAGCATCCCCGGAATGGGCGGACCAGGGATGGGCCGCGGCGGGATGGGAGGAGGCCGGGGCGGCGGGGGCGGACGCCGGTACCCGGAACAGCACGCCGACGGCAAGAAAGTCCTGGAGCGAATCTCGAGGGAAACAGGCGGACGCCTGTTTGAGGTCTCAAAAAAAGAACCGGTGGGACAAATCTATTCGCAGATTCAGGAAGAATTGCGCAATCAATACAGCCTCGGCTACACCCCTAACGCCATCGAACCCGGATATCACAAAATCCAGGTTGCCGCGAAAAAGAAAGACCTCGTTGTCCAGGCACGGGACGGGTATTACGGCGGCAAGTAAAGCTAGATAGCGCTACTGTCCCTTTGGGCGATCGTGACGATGCGCGCGAGATACTAGCGAATTTATCCAACGGAGCCATTTATCTAATATCGGCTTGGGGCCGCCAGGGTCGCACTCTCTGGTTCTCTTGCATCTCGCGCTCCTGATCTCCGAGTTCCCGTTGCAGTTCGCGCATTTGCTTGCGCAATTCTTGCTGATAGTTGCGCCCATCCCGCGCTGCTTTTTCCAGGCTTGGCCTTATTTCGCGCATGGCGCGCTCGATCTCGGGCTTCGCCCGCGCGATCTCGGATTGGACCTGGCTCAGGTCGATCACGGTTTCAGCGTCAGTGTCAGGAAGTTCAAGAGTCTCGTCCATATCGAGAATCTGCGATTGGTTGCGCTCGGGCACGCTCAGGGTGAGGTTCTGTTCCTTCTTCTCCCGAATGATGCTGACGGTGACGGTGCTGCTTTTGCGGCCGCGCATGGAATGGGTGAAGTCGCCGCTGTCACTGATGGATTCTCCGTTGACCTTCACAATCACATCGCCCGCTCGAAAACCCGCCTGCTCGGCGCGGCTTCCTTTCTCGACGGAGCGCACCAGAACGCCTTTGCCATTCTTCGCGCCGAAAAAATCTCCCAACTGGGGGGTAAGATTTTCGACCATCAACCCGCTGCGCGCGGAGGAATGCACTACGACGATAGAAACCGGCATGTCCATCTCTGGGGCAAAAGGAGTAGCCGGCATTGCCGGCATGGCGGGCAGGGCAGGCATGGCAGGTATGGCCGGCATCGCGAAGCTGAATGACTTGCCCGAACCGCCCATGGCAAAAGTCTTTTTGCGGTCCGCCAGCTGCGCCTTGAGGGTCAGGGACTGGCCATCGCGGCTGACTCCCAGGGTCACCAATCGTCCCGGAGGAATTTCGCGGATCATGCGGCGCAACTGCTCCACGCTTTCGACCTGGTTGCCGTTGATGCTGAGAATTACATCGTGCTCTTTGACACCGGCCTTGCCGGCGGGAGCATCCTGATCGACCAGCGTGACCTCGACGCCGTGTTCTTCTTTCAGTTTCAGGTCGGACAGGCGATCGGCGGTGACGTCGCGAGTGTCGACGCCCAGATAGGACCCGCCGCCGAAGTCCTCGCTGGAGTAGCCGAAGGCTTCGCTGAAGGGCTCCTGCGAGCACAGCTGGGCTCCGCTAGCAACGGTTGCGAACATCTGCAATATCAATACTGCGAGGATTGATATTCGCATGTTCCTCCCCCTTCCGCTGGTGGAGGCCGGGCGTCCCGCCCGGCTGCGGCGAGACGCCAGTCCTCCATCGAAATTTGATCTCTAGCGGCTGGCGAGAAAGGTGATGTCGCCGGTTGTCGTACGCACCTTCAGCGTCGGGCCGCCTCCGTTCAAGTTGCCTTCGGCGGTGGCGGTGCCGGGGCCCCACTGGCCGCCTTCAGTTGTAACTCGAATCTCGGAAAAATCGGAGCGAATGCGATGCCCGTTGGCCAGTTCAATCGACGCCCGAATGGTGATGTTCAGGTTGGGCGCCAGGTATACCGTGATGTCCCCGGCGGAAGTCTCCAGCACCGAATCGGTGCGCTCCCCTCCGGAAACGAACTTGGCCACAATGCCGCCGGCTCCGGTTTCGGCCTTGGCAGCAGGTACGCCGTTGAGCGTGATGCTGCCCCCGCCCGTCTCTGCCCTCACCGCTCCCGTGGCCGAGCTCAGACGGATACTTCCGCCGCCGGTTTCAATCTCAGCCGGGCCACCAATATCCCCCAGATCGATGCTGCCGCCACCGGTCGTGACTTTCAGTGATCCGGCGCAACGTTGCACTTCGATGTTGCCGCCTCCAGTCTCGAGGACACCACCCTGCGCCGGAGATCACCTTCACGCTTCCACCGCCGGTATCGGCGTTGATCTTTCCCTTGGCCGAAGATACCGTAATGCCGCCGCCGCCGGTATGAACCTTGAGATCTCCACCGACCGTGCCCACATCTATGCTCCCCCCACCAGTTTCAGCGGTGATCACGCCGCCGATATCATCGAGGTGGATGCTGCCGCCTCCGGTTTCACCTTCGACCCGGCCGCCAATTCCCGTCGCTGTGAGATCGCCGCCCTCAGTTTCGACTTTCACCAGGTCCATGTCGCGCGGGACGTTGATCACGAATTCGCTGGAAGAGCGCCGCGGCCTGCTGCCTTCCCACTCGCCGACCACCCATGCGGTATCTCCGCGCACGTAAACGCTGATCTTGTAGGAATCGAATTCGCGGCGCGCTTTCTCCTCTGACGAGGCATTCGAGTGATTGTTGATGACGTAGTTGATTGTCGCTTGCGAACCGCCAATCACTCGAACCACGCCGGAATCCACTTTCACGTGCAGATTCCTCGCGGCCGCCAGGGAGCCGGTTATCTGCCGCGACCATCTGCCATTTTCCTGGTAGACCCGGGTCTGTCCGTCGGAACGTGCCTCCTGGGCTGCCGCAAAGGGCAGGAGCAGCATTATCACTGCAACGATTCTGCGAAATTGTTTCAAAGTTCCACCTTCCGATTCGAAATTACCGGCCCATCGATCTTTCCTGATCAGTCTCTCTAATCAATCTCCGACATCTGGGAAAGCATATTTCGGGCCTGCGTGCGGATGTAGAGGTTCTGATCGTTCTCCGCCAGCTTCTGCAGCACCACGCGCACACTGCTGTCCGCGCGCACCGGTTCGAGCAGATGCAGAGCCTGCGTTCGCAAGCCCGGATTCGAATCGTTCACCAGCGCCTCGAGCACGGCATTGCGGACTCGCACGTCATTCTTTACATAAGAACCCAGCCCTTCGATCGCCTTCAGCCGCACTCCGGGATTCGAGTCATAGCGCAAGGCATACAAAAGCGCTTCGCGCACGCGGGTGTCGTTCGGCGCCTGGGTCAAGAGGTCCACGGAATCCATGCGCACGCCCGAGTTGTAGTTGTTCCGCGTCGCGAACAGCAGCAACTGCTGGATGCGCTGATCGTTGAGCGATCCCTGCGCCTCCTGCGTCGAAGTTGTGTTGTAGCGAATGCTGATCTGAGAAGACCCAGGCTGTTGCGAGATGGATTGAATTCCGGTGATGGAAGATTCTGTGGGAGCAGCGGCGGCGGAGAGGTCGACCGGGTTTCGGCCGTTCATGATTTGATAGGTGGCGCCAATTCCGCCGGCAAACCCTAGAATGAAGATTGCCGCCGCCAGCGCCGGAGCCAGCTTGATGGGTCGAAGCCAGGCGCCCGGATCGAACACCAGGCGCTGCCAGAAGCCGCCCTGCTCCGTGGTTTCGAGCGCCTCCTGCAGGCGCATCCGCGAAGCTGTAACCAGATTAGGAGAAGGCTCCTGCACCGGAAACTGGGAGAGCGTGGCATGAAGCTGGCGGGCCGCTTTCAGCTCGGCCGCGCAATCGGTGCAGCGCGCCACGTGTTGCTCCAGTTCGTAACGAGCGTCGTCAGGCAGCTCGTTGTAGATATGAAGCAGAATATTTTCCTGGACCCATTCGCATTTCATAGTTTCACCCCTTCACAGGGGAGGTCGTTTGTTTCGACGGGCCAGACGCCCGTCCGCTCGTAACCTTCTTCATCGCATGTCCGCCAGAGAGCCACGCAATTTCTGAGTGGCCCGGAATAAAGTATTTTTCGCCGTTTCTTCCGTCGTGTTCAAAATCTCGCCGACGGTCCTCAACTTCAATCCCTGATAATGCTTCAACTCAAAAACCATGCGCTCGCGGGGAGTGAGTTTGTCCAGAGCGTGGTTGATGCGCGTTCCCAGCTCGCGGCGCATCAGGTCGCGCTCGGGATTGGCGCCGGCCCTGCCATCGGGAACCTGGGCCAGCACGTCGTAAGCTTCGCCCTGCGCATCCACCGCGACCGGAGCGTCTTCCTTGCGTACCTGCTTCTTCCGCAAGTGGTCCAGGCAAAGATTGGTCACGATGCGGTAGATCCAGGTGTAGAAGGAGCACTCGAAGCGGAAGTTGCCCACGCTCTTGTACGCCTTCAGGAACGCATCCTGATAAATGTCCTGGGCTTCGTGCTCCGACCCGGTCAGGTGCATGGCCAGCCGGAGGACCGCCTGGTCGTAATGCCGCACCAGTTCCTCGAAGGCGGCGCGATTGCCGCGCTGCGCTTCGCGGACCAGCAACGTGTCATCGATACGGCCTGAACTGTGCCCAGCCATTTGGCCCCGAGTGAGGGCGTCCTGGGAATCGTTGCTTCGTTCCACCCCGCGATTCGCGTCCGGATGCGAACACCCGCCAACCGCTAGATGTACTGCCCATGCATCGGCCGGCATCTCTAGTTGTCCTCGACTAAGCCGGGTGCCTTGCCGTTCTTCCCGGTTGCATAGCTATGGACGTGGCAGCAAAAGAACCGTGAGCACAAATTATAGGAGTTTGGCCCTGTCCGTGCATGGGCTTAGAGGGGGGCTGGTTTGAAGCAGTCGTCCGGGGCAGGCGAGCAACGCTCGCCGTAGGAAGTTGCGGACTCCGGCATAGACTTGCGGAGCCGGCGCTCCGACGGGCGGGCGAGGACACCCGCCCCCAACCGGATCGTGACAATGAAACCTATTCCGCCGCTTCCTTCTCGATGACCACCTTCAGGTGCGTGGTCACATCCTTGTGCAGCTTGATCGGCACCGTGAATTCGCCCACGGTCTTGAGCGGCTCGTGGATCTGAATCTTGCGGCGGTCCACGTCAAAGCCCTTCTTGGCCAGCGCGTCCGCGATATCGCCGGAGGTGACTGAGCCGAAGAGCTGATCGTTTTCGCCCGAGCGTCGCGTGAACGAAACCGACACGCCTTCGAACTGCTTGGCCAGAGCTTCCGCGCTGGTCTTTTCCTTGGCGGAACGCCGGACGGACGGCAGCCTTCATCTGCTCGATGACCGCCTTGTTGCCCTTCGAGGCCTCGATGGCGAGCTTGTGCGGCAGCAGATAGTTGCGTCCAAAACCTTCGGCGACTTTCACCACGTCGCCGCGCGAGCCCAGCTTGGGCACATCTTCTTTCAGGATGACTTCCATGAATGACTCCCTTAGAAATTCTTTTTGCCACGGATTCACGCGGATTTTCACGGATTTTTCATATTCTTAGATTGATCCGTGAGAATCCGTGTAATCCGTGGCCGATTTTTACGAAGCGCGTCCGGCAAACGGCAGCAGGGCGATATTCCGCGCCTGCTTGATGGCCAGGGACAAACGCCGCTGGTGCGGAGTGCAGACCCCGGTCAGGCGCCGCGGGACGATCTTGCCGCTCTCCGCCACGAACTGGGCGAGCAGCCGGACGTCCTTGTAATTGATGGCCTCAATTTTCTCCACGCAGAACTTGCAAACCTTCTTGCGCCGAAAATATTTGCGTCCGCCTTCGCGGCCGCCACCCGGGCCGCCCGGACGTGGAGGACGGCGTTCCCGGTCGCCAAATGAAGGCCGGTCGCCAGATGGACGATCCCCGGAAGGCCGATCCCCGCCCGCCGGACGCTCCCCACCAGAACTTGCTGCTGTTGCTCTAATTTCTTCAGCCATGATGCTCCTTAAAATCAGTCGTTGGTCTTGGTCGTCGGTCGTCAGCAATCCAGTTCGTCAGTCGCCTTGCTGACGACTGAAGCCTGACGACCGACGACTGGTTTACGCCGTGACCGCTGCCGTTTCTCCGCCGGCTTCTGTAACCGGGGCGGGCGGTGGGGTCTTGCGCTTGGCGTCGCGGATCGCCTTGATCTTGTCCAGACGCTTTTGCTCCTCGTCGATGCGCACGGTGATGAACTTGATCACCGGTTCGGTGACGCGCAGGCGGCGTTCCAGTTCGTGAATCAGCCCGCCGCCGCCCTCCACCGTCAGCAGCACGTAGATGCCGTCGTGAAATCTGCGGACCATGTAGGCCAGGCGGCGCTTGCCCATCTTCTCCACGCTCTTTACGTTTCCGCCGGACGATGTGACCGCGGTCTCCAGCGTGGAAATCAGCTTGTCCTGCTCTTCTTCCACCATGTCGGGGCGGACGATAAACATCAACTCATAAGTGCGATTCATTTTCTCTCCATCTTCATCCGCCACGGTTTCTCACGGATCGACGCGACTTGCTCGACGCAAATCAAGATTCGAATCCGCGCTCATCCGTGTAAATCCGTGGCTACTCTGCTTCTGGTTCTGCCTTCCGGTTGAAGCGGTTCATGGCCGCAGCCGGACCTTCCTTCAAAATCACGCTTACCGCTTCGGCTGCGTTGTCCAGCACTTCGTCCACTTTCTTCAGCTGCGACTTGCGAAATGGAGTCAGCACAAACTTCACGCCATCCGCAATCTTCCGCTCCGGTGAAATTCCCAGCCGGATGCGCAAAAACTCCTGCGTGCCCAGCGCCCCAATGATCGACTTCATGCCATTGTGGCCCGCCGAACTGCCGCGCTGGCGGATACGAATCGTGCCGAACGGCAAATCCAGTTCGTCGTAAATCACAATCAGGTCCGTCTCCGGCCTGATCTCGTGCTTGGCCACCAGTTCACGAACCGACATGCCGCTCAGGTTCATGAAGGTCTCTGGTTTGGCCAGCAGGACCTGCTCGTCGCCGATTGCCGCCCGGGCCGTGAGCGCATGACACTGGCGATTTCTTACTTCCACGCCGCAGTCATTGGCGATGCGGTCGATGGTGAGGAAACCCAGATTGTGCGGCGTGAACTGGTATTCGATGCCCGGATTGCCCAACCCGACAATCAGTTTCACGCCTGATCAATCTTCCTCGACCAAAAACCCTCTGTCGAGCTTCGCTCGACCGGACGGGTCTTCGCTCACGGCAAGCTCCGACCCGTCCCCACACCGTCCTTGCCACTGCCCAGCTACTTCTTTTCTTTCTCTTTCTTCTCGGGCTTCTCCGGCTTCTCGGCAGCCTCGGCGCCCTCTTCGCCCTCGACTTCCTGCTTGCCCTTCTTGATGACTTCGGGCTCGGCAGGAGCGGCAGCGGCGTCCGCGGCAACTGCATCTGCGGCCGGCGCCACTTCTTCCTTGACCGTGGTGATGTGGGCCACGGGCTGGTTGGCGTCGGTGATGAACTGGATCTTCTTCTCGTCGTGCGTCAGATCGGAGACGCGCAGAACTTTGCCGAATACCAGTTCGCTGACGTCCGCTTCGATGGCGCTCGGAATGTCACCCGGCAAGCACTCGACTTCCACTTCGCGCAGAATCTGCTCCAGGATGCCGCCCTGCTGCTTCACTCCGGCAGCTTCTCCCTTGAGCACGATGGGCACGCTGACCGTGAGCTTCTGGTCCATGGCGATGCGCTTGAGGTCGATATGCAGCAGATGGCTCTTGATGGGCTCGTATTGCCAGTCCACGATCATGGCCTTGGTGCTCTCGCCGCCTTCGACCGCGAGATCGAAAATGGTGTTGTGGCCGGTCGCGGAGTGCAGAATACGCGTCACCTGGCGGGGATCGAGCGTCACGCTCAATGACTCCTTGCCGGCGCCGTAGAGCACGCCGGGAATCTTGCCGCCCATACGCACGCGGCGAGCCACATTCTTGTTGCCCGGAGTTCGCGGTTGCGCTTCCAGAACGTTGCTTTCAGTTGCGGTTGCCATAAATTTTGATTCCTATAAGAACAATCTGCTGACGGACGTCTCTTCGTGAATCGACTGGATCGCGCGTCCGATCAAACCAGCGATCGTGAGTACCTTGATTTTCGGTTCCCGCTTGGCGGCTTCGCTCAGCGGGATGGTATTGGTTACGACAACCTCGGTAATGCAGGACTGTCGAAATATTTTGTACCGCCGGGCCCGAGAGCACGGGGTGCGAGGCGCAGGCGTAAACCTGAGTCGCGCCATTTTCCATCAGCGCGCTGGCCGTCTTCACCAGTGTGCCTGCCGTATCGATCAAATCGTCGATGATCAGGCAAGTGCGGCCTTTGACATCGCCGATGACGTTCATGATTTCGGCCACATTCATCTCCAGGCGGCGCTTGTCGACGATAGCCAGGGCCGAATCCATTTTCTTGGCAAAGAACCGGGCCCGCTCCACGCCGCCCGCATCCGGAGAAACCACCGTCAGGTTGGGCAAGTTCAGCCGCTTGAAATGGTCCACCAGCACCGGCGACGCAAACAGATGGTCGACCGGAATGTTAAAAAATCCCTGCAACTGGGGCGCATGCAAATCCACGATCAAGGCCCGATCGGCGCCCGCCGTCGTCAGCAAATCGGCCACCAGCTTGGACGAAATCGGCACCCGCGGCTTGTCCTTGCGGTCCTGCCGCGCATAACCAAAATACGGAATCACCGAAGTGATGCGCCGGGCCGACGCCCGCTTCAGCGCATCGATCATCAACAACAACTCCATCAGGTGCTCGTCCACCGGATGGCAGGTCGGTTGAAGCACGAACACATCCGCGCCGCGAACGTTCTCCTGAATCTGGACGTAAGCCTCGCCGTCGCTGAAGCGAGTGACCTGCGCCTGGCCGCGCGTCAACCCAAGAAAGGCGCAGACCTCGTCGCACAGCGGTTCGTTGGCCGTGCCACAGAAGATCTTGAACTTGTCGTCCACCCGGGAGCGCTGAGGCTTGCGCTCAGGTTTCTCGTCGGCGTTCATCTGGGCCTTCTTTTCGGTCGCTGTCGCAAGAGTTGCCATGGAGTCAGCCTTTAGCGCTTAGCTCTTAGCCTTTAGCTGAATCCACAGCCGTCGGCTCTTGTCCTCAGCTAAAAGCTAATGAGCTAAGAGCTGGGTTTCTGGCTGGGCCGCTAGGATTCGAACCTAGACAAAGTGCTCCAAAGGCACTTGACCTACCATTAGTCGACGGCCCAGTAAATCAGTGTCAAGTTTCTAGTTTCAGGTAAACCTTGTGCCCGCATTATCCTCTGGAAACTAGAAACCGGAAACTGGAAACTTTCTCCAATACTGCCGTCGCGTCAGGGTAGTGGTGGCCACTGCCGGAACGCCGTCGCGCTGCAACCTGGCCGCCGCCTTCTGGCCGCCGCCCGCGACCGAAACAGCCCATAAAGCGCGGAACCGGAGCCTGAGAGCGAGGCATAAAACGCCCCGGCACGTTCGAGCACACTCTTGACCTCGCGCAATTCGGGATACTTAGGAAAGACGACCTGTTCAAAGTCGTTTTCGATCCCGGTACGGACAAGGTCGAGAAGCGAGGTCTCGGCCCGGCCCCTGCCTTTACTCACAGGGACACCGGATAAAGGTTGACCACTCAGCCACGCAGAAACCACGCGACCGAACTCAATCATTCTATCGGAGGGTGGCGGAGGCGTCAATTTTGGTGAATTTGCATCCTCCTCAGACTAGTGTGGGGACGGGTCTCAGACCCGTCCGGGCCGAGCGCAGCTCGGCAGCGCTGTTTGGCGCGCCGCCCATCATCGCATCCCAATCCGCAAACGCCTGGGGCGTCGACACCCCAATCTCCGGCGTCACCACCACGCAGTGCGTCGAAGGCAAATCCGGCAGCGGATAAACCTCCTCCCCGCGTCCCACTCCTAACGCCGTCCCGCCGACCAGAAACAAGGGCAGATCCGAGCCGACCTCGGCCGCGATGCGCAGCTTCTCGGCTCCTGGCAGCTTCTTTCTTCAGCGCTCGTTCGAGCGCCAACAGCGTAGCCACTGCATTTCCCGAACCAGCCCCCAACCCACCCTGCACCGGCAATCGCTTCTCGATGGTGATCGTCACCCGGCCACGGGCGCGAAGAGTGGCCATGGCGCGCTCAGCAATGCGATAGCAGGTGTTGGACTGGTCTTTAGGGACACGAGGATCGTCGCACCGAATTTCGATGCCGGTCCCGCGCCCAACTTGCACGCGGATGATGTCGTGCAAAGCAATCGTCTGATAGACGGTGCGCAGATCGTGAAACCCATCCGGCCGCAGCGCTCCAATGCACAGGCCGAGGTTGATCTTGGCGAAGGATCGGACGGTGACGGGCATAACGGGGGCCATGGCGTGATGATTTAACCACAGAGGACACTGAGGACACAGAGGTTTGGCGCCCGCGGTTTTAATCCGTGAGATCCGTGCAAATCCGTGGCCGGCTTTTAGGTCCTTCTCTTGTAGTGAATCGTGAACTCAAATCCCGGATTTGCCGGAAACAACTCCGCCACTTTCTTCAACCGCTCCGCCATCTGCGCCGGCGCCAGCAGCGGATAGTCGCGCTCCCGCAGATCGTAGTAATCCACATCGATAAAGAGCGACAGCAGATAGATGGAGATGGCATCGGAAAAGCTGGCGGCGAAATATTCGTTTTTGTACTTCTCCGCGTCTGGCCCGCCATCCAGCGCCAGCTTGCGCGACTCCCAGGCATCCAGCGAAGTCTCGCCGCGCGACTTGGTCTGTACCTGCTTCCACACCAGATCGGCAAAAGCCTGCGACACTCCGGCGCGCTCCACCACGGCATGACCCACATTGATATAGAACTCAAAGGCCACCGAGAACTTGTCGTCCATCAACCGGGTGGAAATAAAAACGCACTGGGAATCGCCCAGTTCGAGATTGCGATGGCAGACTGCGTTGTCGCTCAGGGCCACGTCATAGCGGTCGGCGATCACGGTCTCGTCGCCCTGATTTACGGTCAACGGCACAAAGTAGTAAGCCTTGCGCTTCAGTGCGGCCGCGGCGGCGTCGGGCACGGCGGACACCATGCGCCGCAGGTCGGCTTCGGGGACGGTGATCTCTCCCGAAGCGGCATAACAGATTCCATTCGGAGCTTGCGAGACGGGGGTCAGACGAACGACCTCCGCCGGGGGACGCGTAATCGGCGGCGCTGCTGGCGGCATAAGGCAGTATTCTAGCGCACTGCGGGACAACTGCTGACCCCGGGACGAATTTAACGGTACCAGCGCTACAATCGAGAGGCATGCCTTCGGCCAAAGCTCCGCCGACACCGTTTCGCTGGCTTCTGCCTCCCGTGCGTGTGCTGCTGGTGACCTTTCTGCTGGCGCTGCTTTCGTTCGCTGTCTGCCTGTTGCTGGGAATCGTTGGGCTCGTGATCAGCGCCGGGGCACGAGGTGTCCATCCCAACATGACGATTGCCTACCGCGAGATCGCGTTCCCGGCTGCCATTCTGGCGGGAGGAGCAGCGCTGGTAGGCGCGATTGTCATGGAGATCCGGCACCATCGCCGTGAGAAATATCCGCTGCGTCTGAGATAGTGCGGGCAGCCGAGGGCGAGACGCCCTCGGGACAGCCGGCGGGACGCCGGCGCTACTGGAAACGCCCTGCCTACATTGCTCCGTGCTAACGTATGTGCTCATGATTGTCGGCACCGGTATCGACATTGCGGAGGTCCCGCGCATCGCGCAAGCCCTGGCCCGCCATGGCGACCGTTTTCTGCACCGCATATTTACCGAAGGCGAGATCCGCTACTGCGATTCCAAGGCCAATCGCGTAGAACGTTACGCCGCTCGCTTCGCTGCCAAGGAAGCGGGCATGAAAGCTCTCGGCACCGGATGGAGTCATGGCGTGCGCTGGCGTGACATCGAAGTCTCCCGCCAGCCCGGAGGCCGGCCTACCATCACCTTCCACGGCAAGGCGGCCGAATTTGCCGCGCGCCTGGGCGCAGCTCATGTCGCGCTCTCGCTCTCGCACACTGCGGAGCAGGCCATCGCGCAGGTAATTCTGGAAAACTGAAGGCCAACGGTTGCGCCCGACCATCTGTTAGACTGACCGCGTTCCGAGCGAACCTTTCGCGATGAGTGAGACACCCCTGCTGACCCCCACCAGTGACACAGACCAATCTCCGGATCGCGCCATGCTCTTCGGCACGGCGCTGTGCAGCTTTGCCGCGCTCCTGCTCGAACTGTCGCTGACCCGGCTATTTTCCGTTGTGCTGTTTTACCACTTCGCATTTCTGGCGATCTCGATCGCCCTGCTCGGACTCGGCGCCGGAGGCGTCTTCGCCCACCTGAGGAAGAACCAGTTGGCGCGGTTCGAGACCCGCTCGTCTGGTTTCCCGGCTGTGTTCGATCAACGCGCTGATCGTTCCCGTCGTGCTGGTGATCGTGCTGCGCATTCCGGTGTCGTTGGAAATATCGAAGGCGAATTTCCTCAGGCTCACCGCGATCTACCTGGCATCGGCGGTTCCCTTCTTTATCACCGGGCTGGAATTCTCCATCGTGTTTGCGCGTGAAGCCCGGCACGTTTCTCCGCTTTATGCCGCCGATCTGGCAGGAGGCGCGCTGGCGTGTCTGGCGATCGTCCCGCTGCTTAACTGGCTGGGCGGCCCGAACACCGTATTTTTTACCGGCGTCTGCATGGCGGCGGCCGCGATGGTGTGGGCGGTTGACCGCAAGGCGCGGAGATCGGGCGCCGGACGTGCGCTATTTCTGCTGGTTCTGATCGCCATCAACTACTCCGGCAAACTCTTCGACATTGTTTACGCCAAGGGAGGCTTTCGCGATTCTGCCTGGGTAGAGTTCGCGCGCTGGAATGCCATCTCGCGCGTGGAAGTGGACAAGCAGGGCCCGGGCAAGGCCATCGTCATCGATGCCGACGCCTCCACCTACCTGATGAATGTCGATCCCAAACATTGGCAAGGGCCGTGGGAGAGAAATCTGATGTCGGCGCCGCCGGCGCTGGCCAATGTGCTGCGCCCCCACGGCGAGTTCGCCATCATCGGCCCCGGCGGCGGCGTGGACGTGTTGCGCGCGGTGGGCAGCGGCAGTCCGAGCGTCACCGGAATCGAAATCAACCCCATTATTGCCAACACCATCATGCGTGGGCGCTACGCAGACTACACCTTTCATCTCTACCAGCAGCCCGAAGTGCACATTCACGTCACCGATGGCCGGTCGTTTGTGCGCAACGCCAATCAGAAGTTCGACGTGGTGCAGATGACGCTGGTGGACACCTGGGCCTCCACCGCCGCGGGCGCCTTTGCCCTGAGCGAAAACAGCCTGTATACCGTGGAGGCCTTCCGCGAATACTTCGAACACCTGAAGCCGGATGGGATGATCGCCATCACCCGCTGGGAGTTCCAACAGCCCCGCGAAGCCTTGCGCGTGGTTTCGGTCGCCATGCAGGCCTTGCATGAAATGGGGGTGGCGAACCCCGCCGGCAACTTCATCGTGGTTTCCGAGGGACATCTGGATGCGGACGGAATCCCGGTCGTCGTGCTGGCCAAACGCACCGCCTTCACTGCCGAGGAGCTGGGCCGGGTCAGGGAGCACATGGCAAGTCATTCCAGGTTGTTTCCGCTCTATGTGCCAGCCGATCCAGCCGGGACCATGGTGCAACCGCGTGTCGTGAGCGGGCAGGAGGAACACTATTCCGCCAGCGCCGATTCCTTTACCCAGCTGATCCAGTCGAACGACCCGAAACATTTTGCCGCGGGCTACGTCTACAACGTGTCCCCGGTGACCGACAATGCGCCCTTCTTCTTTTTCACGCTAAAGCTTGGGACAGATCCTGCATCCGCAGTCGCTGCAACGCGGCGTCGACTGGAAAAATAACTTAGGCGTGGCAGTGCTCGGGATGGTCCTGGCCATCTCAGTTCTGGCCGTGCTGGTGTTTCTGGTCCTTCCCCTGGCGCGAGGAGCGCGAGGGCACCAACCACGCCCGGTGCGGCTGCTTTACTTCATCGCCGTCGGGTTGGGATACATCCTGGTCGAAATCGCTTTCATCCAGCGCTTCGTCCTGTTCCTGGGACATCCGGTCTACGCCTTGACCGTGGTGGTCTTTCTGCTTCTGCTTTCAAGCGGGGCCGGCAGCATGGTTTCCAGGTGGTGGTTGGCCGAAACCAGCCGGATATGGCTGCCGCTGTTCCTCATCGCGGCCGCCGTGCTGCTTTATGTTGGCGTACTGCCCGGACTGCTGGGCCGGCTGGTCGGCTTGCCCTTTATCGTTAAGCTGCTGGTGAGTGCAGGATTGCTGGTTCCATTGGGATTCGCCATGGGGATGCCGTTTCCCACCGGTTTGCGGGCCCTGGCGGGCCGCAGCTCGGGTGAGTTGCTGCCGGCGGACAGTCCCAACCTCGTGGAATGGGCCTGGGCGATGAATGCCGCCTCGAGCGTCCTGGGTTCGGTTTTGGCCATTATCATCGCTATCCAGTTCGGACTGAATGTCACCCTGGCATCCGGGGCTGCCGCCTATCTTGTCGCTCTCCTGCTGACTACAACGCTTCGCCCTGTGCAGAGAGTGGGTTGAACCGGATTGCGGTCTGCTATGATTCTGGGCTAAGTAGAATAAACTTCGCTCGGGAGAATGCGTGCCTAGCCAGAAGCAGTTGAAGTGGTCTCAACTGAAGGTGGGGCTCACAGTACTGGCAGCGTGTGTCACGCTCGGGATCCTGATTTTTCTGATGAGCGGTACGGGCGGCCTGTTCACTTCTAAAATCCAGCTCAAATCATATTTTGACAACGCGAACGGATTGCGCGAGGGCGCGCCGGTGCGCCTGTCCGGAGTGGACATCGGCAACGTGAGCAGCATCCTCGTGGTGCGGGACCGGACCAAGCAACTCACTCCGGTGGAAGTCACGATGAAGGTCAGCACCCGCTACATTTTTAATCTGCGCAAAGATTCGTTGACTTTGCTTTCCACCGCGGGCGTGCTGGGGGAAACTTACATCGACATCGACAGCTCGCAATCCAAAGGCCCGCAAGTGCAGGATGGAGATGTCCTGCCCAGCCGCGAAGTGCCGGACTTCGGCGACATGGTGCGCTCCGGCCAGAGCACGCTGCAAAACATGGATGCCTTGCTGAAGCGGCT
Organism: Terriglobia bacterium; assembly: GCA_963841075.1. Lineage (GTDB taxonomy): Bacteria > Acidobacteriota > Terriglobia > Terriglobales > Acidobacteriaceae > JAIQFF01. Next base: position 134,264 of record CAWJBA010000008.1, on the reverse strand, counting down.
GGATCGCATCGTAGCCTTCGTCGAGAGTGGCCAGGGCTCGGTGGGCAAGCTGTTATACGATCCGACGCTATACGACCGGCTGAACTCGACCGTCAACGAATTCCAGGGACTGGTGAACCAGGTGGCCCAGGGCAAAGGCACGCTGGGCAAGCTGTTTTCCGACGAGGAACTGTACCGCAAAGCCAACGCCACCGTGGACAAGCTCAACGTGGTGATCGATGACATCAACGCCGGCAAGGGCAGCGCCGGCAAGTTCCTCAAGGACCCCGTGCTGTACGATAACGCCAATGCCACCATCGCAAATGTGAAGAAGCTTACGGAAGACGTAAATGCCGGCAAAGGCACGCTGGGCGTGCTGGCGAGAGACGAAGAATTTGCCCGCAAGCTGCGGGACACGATGGACAAGCTCTCCGCCATCTCCGATCGTCTGGATGCTGGGGAAGGTTCAGTCGGCAAGCTGCTGCGGGATCCGTCGCTCTACAACAACGCCGACCAGATGCTGGTAGAAACTCGCGGCCTGGTTAAATCGATCCGGGAAAATCCCAAGCAGTATCTGACCATCCATTTCAAAGTTTTCTGACTTTCGGAGCACGAACTACACCGGCCTCGTAGCCTCCGCCTGCTCGTGGGCGTGATAACTCGACCGCACCAGCGGTCCCGACTCCACGTGGCGGAAGCCGCAGCGCAATGCCTCAACTTTCAAATGGTCGAATTCTGCCGGCGTGTAGAAACGGGAAATGGGAAGATGATCGCGTGATGGCCGCAAGTATTGCCCTACGGTAAGAATATCCACGCCGCGCGAACCTAAATCGTGGAAGACCTCCACCAGTTCTTCCATGGTCTCGCCCAGACCAACCATCACTCCCGATTTGGTCACCGTCGCGGGCGCAAACGCCTTTGCGTTCTCCAGCAATCGCAGGGTGCGCTCATAGCGGGCGCCGGAGCGCACAGAGCGATACAACCGTGGCACCGTTTCCGTGTTGTGATTCAGGACGTCGGGCCGGGCCTCGAGGACAATTTTCAAGGCTTCGTCGAGCCCCTGGAAATCAGGGATCAGGACTTCCACCCGGCAATCCGGCACCAACTCGCGAATCTGGCGAATGGTTTCAGCGAAAATGCGGGCGCCGCCCAGGTTGTCGTCATCGCGATTCACGCTGGTGACAACCGTATGCTTCAGGCCGAGGGTCGCGACGGCTTCGGCTACGCGGCGAGGTTCGTCCCATTCAATGGGGCCAGGCTTGCCTTTGGGCACGGCGCAAAAGCCGCAACGCCGGGTGCAGATATCGCCCAGCAGCATGAACGTGGCGGTGCGATGGTTCCAGCATTCGCCGATATTGGGACACTGCGCCGACTCACACACCGTGTGCAGTCCCAGCCCGCGTGCCAGTTTTTTTAGATTGTGAAAGTTCTCGCCGACCGGGGCTTTGGCCCGAAGCCACTCCGGCTTGGGTTGCCGGACGGGAGGGCTGAGTTCGATCTGGACGAGTTGAGAGCCTGCGGCCATCGTCTGCCTTCGATTTTACATGCGATCGAAGGGTTACGCAGCTGTCATCCTGAGGAAGCGGAATCCTTCGCTGCGCGAAGGATTCCCGACGAAGGACCTATGCATTCGGACGATGGGCAGCCCGGCGCTTTCATTTTTAAATTTGAGCAAACGCTGTACGCAAGGGTGGCGAGGAATACACAGGTCCTTCGCTTGCTTTTGTCCCGCTTCGCGGGACGAAGACTACGCTCAGGATGACAGAGTTGCGGGTTTACTTTCGCGGTTTTAATTCTCCAGATAGGCTTCGATCCACTCTTTGATGCGCAGGCGGCGTTCGTCCTTGGCGTCGAAGCGAACCCCGAAAGTCTTGTCCGGCTTGCGCCAGCTGACCTGTCCCCTCACCCAGATGCGAGGCAGAGTCAGCAAGGCAAACGAAACTTCCAGTTCCATGCCGAGCGAAACATCCTCGGGGCTCTTGACCGACATGCCGCCTGTGCTGATCTCCTTGCTGGTAGCGGTAAAGCGGCGGTTGTCGGACGAAACCATGGCGATTTCGGTGATGATCGGGATGCGTATATAGCGGCGGTATTCGTGCAGCACCAGCATCTGCGTGGCCCGCACCAATTTGAGCGCGGCTTGCCGTTCGAGCGGTTCATGGAAGACCGCATTGATGCCGTACTTGGAAAACTTCATCGCCTCCTGGGCGCTGCCTCCCAGCCCATAGAGAACCATGCGATTGTTCGAAGGCGAAGTCCGGAGGGATTCCATCACCGGCACCGCTTCCGGCGAAAGATGCACCACGCAGGCTTCCAGCTTCTCCCGGTGCAGCCGTGCCCGGACATCTCCGGTCAGCACCACCGCTTCGATCCCAAATTGCTTGAAACAATCAGCCAACAAAGCGCGCGCGGGTTCCTTGATATCAACCAGCGCGACTCGGGCGGAAACCTTTCTGCTGCGAGGAGGGGGCGCGAGAACCAGTCCTGACGATTTTTCCATGGCCTTTGGGAATGCCTTGCAACCCTATTCTGGCCCGCCTTGCGGCGCTTGGCAAAGGGATAGAAGGCCAATATACAGGTACCAAGGTGTCATTACCCGGACCGGACCTGACGAGGTCCAATTTGGGCCTGCAAAGCCAGATTTTTGTGGGACTTACAGCCAGGCAGACTTTAGGCAGTTGATAACCAGACGTTACTCGCTCCAGCGCCGGAACAGCAGCGCGCCATTCGTCCCGCCAAAGCCGAATGAGTTCGACATGGCGTATTCCACATCGGCCTTACGGGCCGTGTTCGGGATGTAATCGAGATCGCAGTCAGTTCCAGGACTCTCGAGATTAATGGTGGGAGGCAGAATCTGGTCGCGCAGAGCCAGGAGTGTAATCCCGGCTTCCAGTCCGCCGGCTCCGCCCAGCAAATGCCCGGTCATCGACTTGGTCGAACTCACCGCCAGTTTGTAGGCGTGCTCGCCGAACGCTCTCTTGATGGCAATGGTTTCGAGTTTGTCGCCGATATCGGTCGACGTTCCGTGGGCGTTGATGTACTGCACCTGTTCCGGCCGTACCTGTGCGTCTTTCAGCGTATTCAGCATGACGCGGTATGCGCCGTCGCCATTCTCGGCCGGCTGGGTGATATGGAAAGCGTCTCCACTCATGCCGTAGCCCACGACTTCGGCCATGATGCGCGCCCCACGGCGGCGGGCAAACTCTAATTCTTCCAGCACCAGAATGCCGGCGCCTTCACCGATCACGAATCCGTCGCGTCCCGCATCCCAGGGACGGCTCGCCTTTTCCGGATCGTCATTCCGGGTAGAAAGCGCGCGCATCGCCGCGAACCCGCCCACGCCCATCGGGGTGATGGCTGCCTCCGTACCGCCTGCGATCATCACGTCCGCGTCGCAGCGGGCGATAATCTTGAAAGCATCGCCGATGGAATGAGCGCTCGAGGTGCATGCCGTGCAGGTGGCCTCGTTCGGCCCCCGCGCATGGTAGCGGATGCTGACGTGTCCGGCCGCCAGGTTGACGATGGCCGCTGGAATAAAAAAGGGAGAGATCCTTCGCGGACCGCCATCCAGCAGATTGCGGTGCTCGCGCTCGATCACGTCGAATCCGCCGATTCCAGATCCGATATGAACGCCCACGCGCTCTGAAATCTCGGGCGTAACTTCCAGACCCGACGCTTTCATGGCTTCATCCGCCGCCGCGATGGCCAGGTGGATGAAGCGCCCCATCTTCTTCAGTTCTTTTTTTTCGATGAATTGCAGAGGATCGAAATTCTTGACTTCAGCGGCAATCCGGCAGGCAAACTGGGAAGCGTCAAACTGAGTGATCTGGGCGACTCCGCTCTTCCCGGCCAGAAGTTTTCCCCACACCTCTTCTGCGGTGTTGCCCACCCCGCAGATCAGGCCGATTCCGGTGACTACGACCCTACGTCCCAACTACTTCCCGCCTTTCGCGTGCTTGCCGATGTAATCGACGGCGTCCTGCACGGTGCGGATCTTTTCCGCATCCTCGTCAGGGATCTCGATTTCAAAGGCTTCCTCGAAGGCCATCACCAGTTCCACGGTATCCAGCGAGTCGGCGCCCAGGTCGTCCACGAAAGACGCGTTGGCTGTGACTTCGCCTTCGTCCACACCCAGCTGTTCCACGATGATCTGCTTCACTTTGTCGTCAACGGCTGCCATTGGTTCTCCTAGCGGGAATCCACCGCCCAAGGTGCGCTGCTGGCTGCTAGCTCCTAGCTCCGCCCTGTCCCTGTGTCATCCTGAGCGTAGCAGCTGCTTAGCGAAGCGAAGCAGCTGCGGAGTCGAAGGACCCCTATAAGCTTGGACGCGGCCGACAGCGCGTCAGGCGTCTTACTTGCTCACTTTCGCGTGCTTGTCGATATAGGCGATGGCATCCTGCACGGTGCGGAGTTTCTCCGCATCCTCGTCCGGGATCTCCACTCCGAAGTGCTCTTCCAGGGCCATCACCAGCTCAACCTGGTCAAGTGAATCCGCGCCCAGATCGTCCACGAACGACGCGCTGGGAGTGACTTCGTTTTCATCCACGCCCAACTGCTCCGAGATGATCTGTTTCACCTTCTCCACAATCTCTTTTTTTTCTTCGGCCGCCATATGAATCCCACCTCCTCAAGGTTTAAAAAAGGAACGAGTAGTGTACTGGCCCGTACGAATTGATGTAAAGCCCGCAAACTCTTGCAAGAGAGATGCTACTGCGCGCGCTGTATGCGGTCAACGTAGCGCCCTTGGGTCAACGAATTCCAGCACCCGCGGCGTCTCCCAGGGTACGGCGCGCGTTATTATGGAACGCTTACCTTCGCAGGGAACAAATATGACACTTCGGTTGTGCCTTTGCCTGTTCGCTATTTCGTCGCTGCCGGCCCTCGCCGCCACCTGCGCCAGCCATCAGTCGAAAGATGGGAACGCCCTCGTTCAGATCGAGCAATCCTGGGCCAAGGCGCTCGAAGTGCGCGATGCCGATGCCGTTGGCTGCATTCTTGCCGACGAATTTCAGGATGCCGACCCCAGCGGCAGGCTTTTTAGCCGGGCAGAGACTTTGGCCCAAATCCCCCACCGCCGTCCCGGCCGGAACATCCTCAGCGAGCTTGCCCCGCACGTGTTCGGCGACACCGGCTACATCCGCGGACTCGCTACGCTGGTAGACGCTCAGGGCAAGACCGTGGCCCGAGTACGGTTCACGGACATCTATGTTTATCGCGATCAGCGCTGGCTCGCCGTTGCCGGGCAGGAAACCCTGCTGCCGGAACCGGCGAAATAAGCCTATGCGTGCCGTGGTACAGCGCGTGAGTCGCGCCCGGGTAACGGTCGGGGACGATGCCGTCGGCGAGATCGGTCGGGGACTGCTGGCCCTGCTGGCGATCGCGCGGGACGACACCGAAGCGGACGCTGACTACCTGGCCGAAAAGGTCGCCGGTTTGCGAATCTTCGAAGACGGCGCCGGCAAGATGAACCAGAGCGTGGGTGAAGCCGGGGGCAGCGTCCTTGTGGTTTCGCAATTCACACTCTACGGCGATGTGCGCCGCGGCAAACGGCCATCGTTCGATGCCGCCGCTCAGCCGGAGAAGGCGCGAACCCTTTACGAATATTTCGTGGAGCGCATACGCGCCGCCGGCCTGCGCTGCGAAACCGGCAGGTTCCAGGAGATGATGCAGGTAGAACTGGTCAACGACGGTCCCGTGACTATCTTGCTGGATTCATCGAAAGCTTTCTAGAGAGCGCCTCCGCGCCTGCGGCTTTCGTCTTCCGGACTTCCAGGATTTCGAGCACGTCATTCCAGTTGTCGGCGCGCAGATTCGCCGGCTCACTCACGTTGTGCGGAGCCGTGAACAAAATTCCCGTACCGCGGAAGCCTTTGAAGTGCCGCGACCGGTCATCGATTAGAACATCGGCGTTGACGATGTTCTTGTCTCCACAAAACACGATCCGGCTGGGCGGAATGAACGGAAAGTGTGTTTCCAACCACTGGAATTTGTCCGCGAATGAGCCCGGGACTTCCATAGCTGCGCTGGTGATGAAGATGTCGTGGTGGCGCGACAGCTCCAGCAGCGCTTCCCGGCTGCCGGCCATCAGGTTCATGTCGGCAAAGAAGCCTTCGGCATGGGGGATGGCATGGAACAGCTCGCGCTGCTCGATCGGAATCACTGCGCTCAGTCCCTGCTCGGCAACCATCTCCGGAGTCAGATTAGCGCCTGCCTGCTCGTTGTACTGTTGCAGATGCTTGCTGAAGGCGTCGGCGATGACTTCATCCATGTCCACCGCGATGCGCAATCGGCGAGACCCTGCAACCAGTTTCTTGGCCGGCGGATTGGCCTTCAACCCAATCAATACCAGCACTAACACCACGGACAGCGCGTTAGCCCACACCACAGCCGCCGCGTGGACCTGAACGCCGTAGACCAGCCAAAGCGTCACTCCCGTCAAATACAGAAACAGCATGGAATAGGACAGGTCCTTGCCGCCCTGCTTCCGCAGTTTCACGATCTGCGGGATAAATGCCACGGTGGTGCAAAAAGCAGCCACGACGCCTATCCATCCGGTTACTGACATGCTCAATACCTCTCTTCTCTATACAGTAGATGGCCGTGATAGACGATTCGTCCAATGAAATGTTTGGAAGCGTGTGATAACTTCTGCTTATGGCACTTGAAACCGAGGAACTGGCCTCCTTTGCGGTGCTCGCCGAACAATTGCACTTCGGCCGGGCCGCGGCCCGTCTTCACATTTCCCAGCCGGCGTTGAGCAAGCGCATCCGGAGCCTCGAGGACAAGGTCGGAGGCCCGCTGCTGGTCCGCAACCGGCGCGGGGTGGCGCTGACGCCGGCCGGCACCATGTTCTACAAAGAGGCTCGCCGGATCGTCCGCGATGTAGACGTGGCTTTCGAAGCCGTGCGCGGAGCCACCAGCGGCGAACTGGGAAAGCTGCGCCTCGGCGTGGGCATGTCCACCGTGCACAGTCTGGTTCCCCGTGCCCTGCTCAAATTTCGCGAAAGCTCTCCCGGAGTAGAAATCGAGATCGCGGACATGCCCACGCTCAGCCAGGTCGAGGCCCTGATCGCCGGCCGCCTCGACGTCGGTTTCGTGCGTTTGCCAGTGAAGCACCCTCTCGTCGCTGTACGAAAGGTGCTGACCGAGCGCCTGACCATCGCCACCTCCGAGAAATTCTCAGGGCCGATGACCATGAAGGGCATTCAGGAGCAGCCTTTTATTCTCATCGACCGTGGAGTCTCCGCGACCTATCACGATCACTGCATCAGCTTGTGCGACCGCTCTGGATTCACCCCGCGCATTGTTTATGAGCCCAATGACATGTTCACGATTCTCAACCTGGTCAGCGCCGGCATTGGCGTATCGCTGGTCCCGCGAGCGGCGCGGGCGATGCACGTCAGCGGAGTAAAGTTCGCGTCCGTTCATAGCAACTACGCGGATTGGGACATCGGAATGGCGTGGAACAAGAAGCTGGAGTCTGAATTGATTCGAAAGTTCGCCGAGGCATTATCCGTCTGAGCAGCGACGATCGAGTCGCGACTTCGGAGAGAAGTCTCAGCTTGTGGCCAGGTCGGCGATGCGCACGGCGTCGGCGCAGGCGCGCACATCGTGGGTGCGGATAATATGGGCGCCCTTCATGATGGCCACGGTTTCGGCGGCCAAAGTCCCAAACTAACCGGTCAGACACAGCTACGTCAGCTCCGTTACGCGCCAGCGCGCGGCCAATGAAAGACTTTCGCGATACTCCAACCAGCAACGGGTAGCGGAGCTGATGAAATTCGTCGAAGCGGCGCAACAGGGGATAGTTCTCTTCGCGATTTTTGCCGAAGCCGAACCCGGGATCGAGCACCATGCGCTCCCGTTTCATCCCTGCCATCACCGCCGCGTCGGAGCGCTCCCGCAATTCCCGTTTGACCACGGTCACCACGTCAGACAACGGCGGCAAGGTTTTCCATTCCTGAGGACGCCCGCGCATGTGCATGAGCACTGCCCCGCACTTCAGTTCGGCCAGCGCCTTCTTCATCTGCGGGTCCCAGAGAAATCCGCTGACATCGTTCACGATCTCGGCCCCCGCCTTCACCGCGGCACGGGCCACACCTGCTTTGTATGTATCCACGGAGATCACCGCTTGTGGATTGTTTTTCTTCACTGCAGAGATCACCGGGATGACCCGCTCCAGTTCTTCCTTCTCGGTAACACTGCCCGTTTCGCTCGCAGAAGCCACCTTGGCCCCGGGCCTTGTAGACTCTCCGCCTACGTCGATAATGTCAGCGCCGTCCCGCAGAAGCGCGAGCGCATGCTCAACCGCGCGATCGCGATCGAAATGGGCGCCGCCGTCTGAAAATGAATCCGGGGTGACGTTGACCACGCCCATAATCAACGTGCGTTTCCCCAACTGCAGGGCGCGGGCACCAATCTGCCATTCGAAAACCGGACGCATGGCAGCGATTCTAAACCCTGTGTGCGGGGCGGGCACCCCACACTACTTACCCATGGCAGGGCAGCACCATCTCCGATGTACAATTCACCATGCGCCGTACGCGCCTGTTTCCGCAGATTGCGCTGTGCCTGCTGCTGTTGGGGCAGCTGCACGCTGCTTCCCGCAAACCGCTCGACAAACGTATTGCCGCAATTCTTCAATCTGGCGACCTCTCGCGCGGATTCTGGGGCATCGAGGTAGTTTCGCTCTCCACCGGCAAAACGCTCTACGCCCACGATGCGGACAAATTGTTCACGCCTGCCTCCAACACCAAACTGTTCACCACCGCCGCGGCCATGGCGCTGATCGGCCCCGACTACACGTTTCACACTACCGTCGAAACCAACGGGGCGCTCGACACTCACGGCCGGCTCACGGGGGACCTCGTGCTGGTGGGGCGCGGCGATCCCAATCTTTCGGGCCGCGAGTTGCCCTACGCTCTCCATACGGAGCGTAATGACCACCCGATTCGCGTGCTGGAACAACTGGCCGACACTCTGGTGCAAAAGGGCGTGAAGTACGTGGACGGCGACATTATCGCTGACGACTCGTATTTCGCTTTCGAGCGTTACGGCGAAGGCTGGAGCCAGGACGATCTGGTCTGGGCCGACGGCGCTCCGGTTTCGGCGCTCACCATCAATGACAACGTAATCTTCGTGAACATCCTGCCTGCCGACCGGGCCGGCGACCGTGCCTTCGTCAGCATTACGCCTTTCGCCGATTACTATCGCATCGACAATCGCATCATGACTACGCCCGCAGGCACCGGGCGCAAGATCTTCATTAATCGCGAACCCGGCGCCACGGTGTTGACGCTCTGGGGTAACATGCCGCTGGGCGACGCCGGCGCCAATGAGGCCCTCGCGATCGAGGACCCGGCGGAATTTGCGGCGGAGTTGTTTCGCCGGCTATTGGAAGTGCGCGGCATCGCGGTTTACGGCAAGCAGAGGACGCGCCACACCGAGTTATCCAGTCTTTCCACTCTGACGGTCACGGCTTCCGCTGCCGCTCGTGGCGGCGACGAACCTTCGCTCGCATTTCAGAGCCAGCCCCTGGTGTTGGCCAGTTACCAGTCCAAGGCGCTGATTGAGGATGTGCGAGTCATCAATAAAGTCAGCCAGAATTTGCACGCCGAAATTCTGCTGCGCCTGCTGGGCCGCGAAAAAGGGACTGCCGGCACCGTCGAGGGCGGCCTCGAGGTGCTGCGGGGATTCCTGAACCAGGCGGGGATCAGTGCTGACCAGTACGCTTTTTACGATGGCTCAGGTCTTTCGCGCCAAAATCTGGTGACACCCGAAGCCCTGGTCCACCTGCTGCTCTATGCCGACACGCAACCATGGGGCCCCAGCTTCCGCGATACTCTGCCCCTGGCCGGCACCGACGGCTCTCTCTCCAATCGTTTCAAGGACGGGGATGTGCAGGGACGGGTGCACGCCAAGACGGGTTCACTCGGCGGAGTCAAAACGCTCTCCGGCTATGCCACCACCAATCACGGCGATCGGGTTGCATTTGCGATCTTGTCCAACAACTTCAACCTGCCCGAGAAACGCATCAACCAAACCATTGACAGCCTCGTCACTGAAATCCTGGACGATGACAAGCCCAAGAAGTAACCGGACTGAGCAGGTTGGGTGCCTGGGGAAAGCATGCCACCTACCGCGGCATGCGCCTCGACTGGCGGTCGCGCAGGCTGCTGGCGGCGCCGGGACCACTGCCGGTTGGCGGCTTGCGCATCCCGCTCAGCAGATCTTTCAGGACCACGGCGTTGTTGTGCTGCAAGTTCTTGGAGGCGAAGAGGAGAGTAAGATTCTTTTTCCGGGCGCGTGCCAGTCGATAAAGTTTGTTGAGAGCTTCCGCCGCCTCGGGTAGCGCGAGTTCCTTGAGGTAGCGCTTGCGGAAGGCAAGCCAGCTTTCGGGGCGGGCGTGGAACCAGTGGCGCAGTTCGTCCGAAGGAGCAAGTTCGCGCAACCAGGCGTGCAGCGCGGCCTGGCTCTTGCTGAGTCCGCGCGGCCACAACCGGTCCACAAGCACGCGATAGCCGTCGCCGCGCGCGGGCTTCTCATAAACTCGTTTGACGGTGATGCGTTTGCCGGCGGCGGACATGGACAATGCTCCAATATTGTACTTCGTCGCCGCGTGTTATGGATCGCCACAGAAAGGATCGCCACAGATTTGCTTGAGGACAAATGAAATCACATCGAGCGACTAATCGCCGCCCAGCTTTCAGAGGAGCTTTGGCTCTCGCCATCCTGGTTGCGGCTCTGATGGTAAGCAGTGGCTGCGATGCGGCGCTTCGCAAGAGTGATGCTGAACTCGGACTGAACGCGCAGCAGGCAGCCGGACGGCGGCTCTATGACCAATATTGCGATCGCTGCCATGAACCTTACTCGTCCCGCGAAAAAAAGGGTCGCAGCCTGCAGGGAGTTTTCAAAAGGCCGTTCCTGTCGCAAAGCGGAATGCCCGCGAATGACGAACGCGTCGGCGAGATGATCGTGACCGGCCGCAACATGATGCCCGCCTTCGGCCCGGTAATTTCGCAAGCGCAAATCCAGGACTTGCTGGCCTACCTGCACACCCTCTGAAATCACACCAGACCCTGCAAATTGTCATCCTGAGCGCAGTCGGTCCATTCGTTTACGAATGGGCCGGCGGAGTCGAAGGACCCCTACCATCGTAGCGGCATTTAGTCATCGTGGGCTTTTGGGCAATGCCGTCCGTTATCTTCGGCACCCGGAGAGCTTATAGGGGTCCTTCGACTTCGTACCGGCTTCGCGAAGCGAAGCCGGCACTACGCTCAGGATGACATGTCTACTCCGCGGTTTGACTTCACTCTCCCGAGCGAGTAAATTTTCCAACCACACCACTTTTGTTCTTTCACAATTTCTTTGGTTCGCGCACCCTCGTCACACCGACGAGGAGGGAAGCGGGTGAAAATCCCGCGCTGCCGCGCAACTGTAAGCGAGGAAATCGCAGCCGGTCACTGGGGAGACCCGGGAAGGCCCGCTGCATTCACCGGACATCCAGAACGATGTCCTTACTCGCAAGCCAGGAGACCGGCGTGAACCGTCCACACCAACCCCTTTCGCGTGACAAAGGAGGAGTGCATGCGGTTCCTTGGAATTTCCGTCTCTGTGTTACTTCTTTCGTTGGCAGCGTCGGCTGTCGATCTTAAGATCAAAGTTATCGATCCCCACGCAGCCGCTGTCGCTGGTGCCCAGGTGGAAGTGTTCCGCTCTGATTCCTCAACTCCGTCTGCCATCCAGACGACTTCGCCTGAGGGACTGGCGAATCTTCGCGCACCCGATGCTGCGTCGTACCGCGTGCGCGTGCTGGCCGCGGGCTTTGCCGAGGAAACCCTGGATGTCCCTGCGTCCAAATCAGAAACCATCACCGTGAGCCTTCGACTGGCGCCAGCGACTGAGACCGTCAACGTAAGCGCCACCCGCACGCTGGTTCCAGCTAGCGTGGCCGGAGCGGATGTCGACAGCTTGAATGCCGAACAACTCGATGTCATGCGGCCGGTCGCAGCCGATGACGCTCTGCATTTTCTTCCAGGCGCAGTAGTCAGCAGCGCGGGACAGCGCGGCGGATTGTCATCTCTTTTCGTGCGTGGCGGCGAGTCTACCTACAACAAGGTGATAGTCGATGGCGTTCCCGTCAACGATCCGGGCGGAATATTTGATTTCGGCGTGTTGCCGCTGGCGGGCGCGGACCGTCTGGAATTCCTTCGCGGCTCGCAGAGCACTCTCTACGGTTCCGACGCCATGACCAGCGTCGTACAAGTTTTTACCCGCAGCGGAAGCACGCCGGTTCCTGAGCTGCGCTTCGGGGCGGATGGCGGGAACCAGGGAACAGCAAACGGTTATGCATCGCTGGCAGGGGCCAACGGACGTTTCGATTACAACTTTTTCGCAGACCAGTTCAACACCATGGGCCAGGGCCCGAACGACGATTACTCTAACTCGCTGGAAGGTGGCAACGTCGGCGTCAGGCTAACCGACTGGGCCGCGTTGCGTCTGCGCGCCCGCCACTCCAACAGCGCCACCGGCGTGCAGAGTTACTGGAATTTCAACGGTGACCCCATCCTCCCCCCGGACCTCGATCAGCGCGCTCGCCAGAATAATCTGCTGGCCAGCGCGGAGCTGACAATCGCGGGGCCGTCGCGCTGGCAGCACCGCTTCACGGGCTTCGAGTACGCGTTGCATCGCGCGAACATCCAGCCCGTCAACCAGCCCGGGCGGGTGGATCCTTTCGGCGATCAGATTGATACCCCGTTCCATTCCATCAGCGACATCAACCGCGCCGGCTTTGACTATCAGGGCGATTACACGGAACGAAGCTGGGCCCAGACCACGATCGGATATGAATTCGAAGATGAGAACGGAACTACCGGCAGCTTGCCTGACTCGCTCAGTCACGGCGTCCGTCTGAACCATGCTGTCTATGGGCAGCAGATTCTGACTCTGGGGCGCCTCTCGGTGGTGGCCGGGGCGCGCTATGTGCACAACGATAGTTTCGGAAACAAAGTCGTACCCCGAATTGCCCTGGGGTTTACGGCGCTGCGCGGAGGGGATTTCTTTTCGGGCACGCGCTTCCGCTTCAGCTACGCTACGGGCATCAAGGAGCCAAGTTTCGCGCAATCATTCGGGAACGGCGGAGGCTTTCCGGTTATCCCCAACCCCGATCTCAAACCGGAGCAGGTGCGCTCATTTGAAGCCGGCTTCGAGCAGAAATTTTCCCGGAACTACTGGTTAACGGCTACTTACTTCAACGGCTTGTTTCGCGACAAGATCGATTTCAACTCTCTGGCCGGGCCCGCCTGTCCCCCGCCCAGCGCGTTTTGCGGACAGTATGTCAACGTCAACGAGGCGATCGCCCATGGCGCTGAAATCGAGTTTCATGGACGCCCGCTGGCGAAACTCTCTCTCGACGGGTCCTATACGTACACTTCGACGCAGATTCTGAAGCAGCCGTTCGCGTTCGATCCGCTGCTCGAGCCCGGAGAGCCCTTGCTTCGCCGTCCCAAGCATTCGGGAAGTCTTTTGCTGACCTACCTGAGCAGCCGCTGGGGAGCGAATCTGGGCGGAAGTTTCATCGGGAGACGCACCGACTCGGATTTCCTGGGCTACAACATCAACCACGCTGCCGGCTACGCTCGCGTGGATCTGGGTGGATGGTACGCAATCACCTCGCGGATCACTGCCTATGTGAATCTCGAGAATGCACTCGACAAGGCCTACCAGGAAGTGGTGGGATACCCTGCGCTGGGCGCAAACGTGAGGGCCGGAATGCGATTCAGAATCGGCGGAGAGTAGAGGCCGTGATTGCGTGGATATGTGGTCGCGGGCGACTCGCCCGCGGCTTTTAAGTTAAAAGCGATTGATTGAAGTCCGAGTCACTGGCTGAGTTCTTCTTAACCCGGACAGCCGCGCCGGCCAGTCCTGCGACCACATCGGGTCTTTGGCCATAAAAGTCAGCGGTGACGGACGCGACGCGGCCGGGGAGCTTCCAGCGGCCGATCATCGGCTTCGGCGGAGCAGGGGACGGCGAGTGGCAGGGGCGCGGCCGATCTCGAGCCCTGATACTTGCTCCGCGCCGCCATCAATTTTCCTAACTCTTCGCTGCCCAGAGGTTGCTGCCGCCCGAGCAGATGCGTGACCAGCGCAATCTGGGCAAAGTGCTCGACCGTCTCCATCTTCATGTACGCATGATGCAGGTCGGCGCCATACGCCACCACGCCGTGGTTCGACATGAGAATGGCGTCGTACTGGGGAACCAGCGGTTCGAGCGCGGCCGTAAGCTCGGGGGTTCCCGGCGTGCCGTATTTGGCCAGCGGGATCGAGCCCAGTCCGATCACCACCTCGCACACCAGAGGCTGGTTGAGCGCCATGCCGGCGGCCGCAAAGCCGGTCGCGGTAGGCGGATGGGCGTGCACCACGCCCTGCACGTCAGGACGCAGCTTGTAAATCAGGAGGTGCATTGCGATTTCGCTCGAAACGTCGCGACGCCCTTCCACCCGGCGGCCCTCCATGTCAACGATCACCATGTCGGAGGGCTTCATCATGCCTTTGCACATAGAAGTCGGCGTGGCCAGGATGTGGCGCTCGTTGAGGCGAACTGAGAGATTGCCGTCCATGGCAGCCACGTAGCCGCGTTCATGCAAGGCCCTGCCAAAGAGGGAAATTTCGCGCCGATATTGACGTTCGCTGGGCATCGTTTCGGAAGGGCACGGCCGCAAAGCTCCGGCTGATTCCGCGTATGGTAAACCAAGCAGTGGGTGGTTACAACGCCGTTTACACACAATTACATTGCGACTCGGCCGCCTTTGCGGCAACCCGCGAAAAAAACCTATAATCGGCCAGAGTGCTGGTCTCCGATTTCAATTATTCACTTCCTCAAGAACTCATCGCTCAGGAGCCATTGTCCGACCGGGCGGCTTCGCGATTGCTGCGCCTGAATCGCAGCTCGCAGGAGCTGTGTGACTCATGTTTCCGCGATTTCCCTGAGATGTTGAGATCCGACGACCTGGTTGTGTTTAACAACACGCGCGTCTTTTCTGCCCGGCTCTATGGCAGGAGAAGCGGGTTAAGATCGCAAGCGCTCAGCCCGGGAAATCCCGCCTCGCGCGATTTTCTGCAGGGCCGGATCGAAGTTCTACTGACTCGCCAACTCTCCCACCAACCTAATGAATGGGAGTGCCTGGTGCGCCCCGGAAGAAAGATTGGAGTGGGCGAGGGCCTATCTTTCGGCGAATGCGACGAACTACAGGCGGAAGTCATATCCAGAGGTAAATTCGGAGAGCGCCGCCTTCGGTTCGAACCCGTACCGGACTTCTTTGCCGCGGTCGAACGCATCGGCCACATACCTCTTCCGCCCTATATTGACCGGCCCGATGCGCCGGCGGACCGGGAACGCTACCAGACCGTCTACGCCCGGGAAAACGGTTCAGTGGCTGCGCCGACGGCGGGCCTGCACTTCACTCCTGAGATGCTTGCGCGAATCAGGCAGCGGGGCATTGAAACGGCGGAAGTCACACTGCATGTTGGCCTGGGGACATTCCAGCCGGTCCGGGAGGAGCGGGTGGAAGACCACAAGCTGCATCGCGAGTCCTACTCTATTTCTGCGGAGGCTGCCTCGGCCGTCAACCGCGCCCTGGATGCGGGACGCCGAGTCGTGGCGGTGGGCACCACCACCGTGAGGACGCTCGAATACGCTGGCCGAAAGTCGGGACGGGTTACGGCCGGGAGCGGCGAGGCCGAAATCTTTATCTATCCCGGCTTTGAATTCCGGGTGGTAGGCGCGCTGCTCACCAATTTCCATCTTCCGTCGTCCACCTTGCTCATGCTGGTCTGCGCTTTTGGTGGCCAGCGAGCGTGTGCTCGACGCTTATCGCCATGCCGTAGCTGAGCGCTACCGATTTTATTCTTACGGAGACTGCATGTTCGTGGAGTGATGCCGGTAGTCAAGCGCAGGGATATACTTGATTCTGCAGGGGGCGTAAAATATGGAAACCCAAGCCCTATCCAAGCCGGTGCCAATTCAGGACTTCGTCGCCGAGCTACGAAAATTTCCCGAACCAGCTTTTGCCCGGATCGAGCAGATTATCCGTTTTCTCGAAAGCACACCGGTCGAATCTGAAACGCTGACGCCCTACTTGACCTGGGACCGTCAGCACTACACCCGCAACCTGATCGACAAAACGCCGCTGTACGAACTGGTCGCCATCTGCTGGGAAGTCGGCCAGGCAAGTTCAATACACAATCACCGCGAGCAGAACTGCTGGATGGCCGTCCCCAGGGGGCGGCTGCGAGTCGAGAACTACCGCACGATTTCACAGAATCTGGAGGCCGGCACCTGTGAACTCGAAACTGCCGATACGGTCGAAATGAATCCGCGCCGGCCCTGCGCCGTGGATCCTCTCGAGCCTGTGCACCGGGTCTACAATCCCCGCGAGTTTGGCCAGCGCGCCGTGAGTTTGCACGTGTATTCCCGTCCCTTTGATACCTGTGTCGTTTATTCTCAGGAACAGCGCACCTGCGGCGTGATTAAACTGCACTATCAGACCGAGTATGGGAAGCCGGTGAAGGGCGCAGCTAGCAATCGGCCAACTGAGAACTGAGAACTGCGATCTAACGACTGGTGTCCTGTTAAACTTAGCTCGTTGCCTCCCCGCAGAAAATCATCGAATGCTCAGTTGGAGAGTGCTCCCGCTCCCGACCAAGCCGCCTCGCCAGCCTCTAAGCCACAACTGAAAGCGACCGACGGACGCCGCATCTTTCTCATGGATGCAATGTCCTTCATCTTCCGCGCCTATCACGCCATGGCGCGAACCCGCGGCATGAACACCAAGACCGGATTACCCACGGCGGCAACGTATGTCTTCGTCAACATGCTGCGCAAGTTGCGGGATGATTTCTCACCCGAATATCTGGCCGCCGTGTTTGACGTGGCCGCGCCCACCTTCCGCGATCAGGCGGCGGAAGCGATCACCACGATACGCAAATTCGACCCCAAAACCCAGAGCTTTCAGGAAGTCGAGTACCGCGGCTACAAAGCCAATCGCAGCGAGATGCCCGCAGAGCTGGTGCAACAGGTGCCCTATATCCGGCGCGCGCTCGAGGCTTATCGCATTCCTATCCTCGAACTGGCCGGCTTCGAGGCGGATGACGTGATCGGCACGCTCGCCCGCAAGGCGGCCGCGCAGTCATATCTGGTGTACGTGGTCTCGAGCGACAAAGACATGCTGCAACTGGTCAACGACCGGGTGCTGGTACTGAATCCGCCCAAAGATAATCTGGTCTGCGACGCCAAGAAAGTCGAAGAGATTCTCGGTGTTCCGCCAGAGCGAGTGGTGGACGTAATGGCGCTGCGCGGCGACTCCGTGGACAACATTCCTGGCGCTCCAGGAATTGGCGACAAGGGATCGGTTGAGATCATCAAGCGCTTCGGCACGGTGGAGCAGGCGCTCGATCGCGCAGCCGAGGTCGAAAGGAAATCCTACCGGGAGTCGCTCGAAAACAACCGCGACACGGTGCTGCTTCAGCAAGCGCATGGCCACCATCGACTGCGATGTCCCGGTCGATCTGGATTTGAATGCCATGCGCGCCGGGGCGCCCGACGTCGAAGCTCTGCGCGACCTGTTCACCGAGCTGGAGTTCACTTCTTTACTCAAGGAGTTGCTGCCGGTGGTGGAGGTGGCCGAAGCGCACTACACCGAAGCCAATTCCGCGGCTGACGTGCAGGCAGTGCTGAAGACCGTCTCGGTCACAAACCCGCTGGCGATTGCGATCGAGGCAGAGTCCCCTGTGCTCGAGGATGAGGATGTAGAGGAAGACGACGAACCGCAGACGAGTATGCTGCCGCTGACCGCCGCGCCGGCCGAAGCTGCGCCGGCCAAGACTCTCGCCATTTCCTCTGCCCCAGGAACGGCGCTATCCGTCGCAATGCAGGGAGAGCCGGGCTCAGTCATACGCTCTGCGCTGGAAGACGATGGCGTGCCCAAAGCGATTCATGACTACAAGGCCGCGATTCATGCCTTGCAGCCGCAAGGCGTCACATTGCGCGGCGTACGGCATGATCCCATGCTGTATTCCTACTTGATCGATCCCACGTATTCCTCGCATCGCCTGGCCGAAGTGGCGCTGCGCCGCTTCAACCTCAAGCTGAGCGGGACGCTGCCCGAGTCCGCCGACGTCACCGGAAGGTTTGCCACCGCTCTGCGCCGTGAGATCGAGAATGCAGGATTGCTGAAACTGTACGAAGAAATCGATCTACCCCTGGTGCGCGTGCTGGCCAGCATGGAGCAGGCTGGAGTCAAGATCGACCGCAAAGTTCTGGAAGAGATGTCGTCGCGGCTGGAGCGCGAAGTCGAAGCCAAGGCGCGTGAAATCTACGAGCACGCCGGTTCACAATTCAATATCAACTCCCCGAAGCAGTTGGGCGATGTGCTGTTCAACCAGATGAACCTGCCCAAGCCGGTAAAGTACGGCAAGGGCAAGACGATTTCGACCGCAGTCGATGTGCTGGAACAACTGGCTCTCACCCATGATATTGCGCGACTGGTGCTGGAATACCGTCAGCTCTCCAAGCTCAAATCAACCTACGTTGACGCGCTGCCCGCGCTGCTCAATCCGGCCACGGGCCGGTTGCACACCACGTTCGGCCAGACCGGCACGGCCACGGGAAGGCTGTCGTCGGCCAATCCCAATCTGCAAAATATTCCCATCCGCACCGAACTGGGCCGCGAGATTCGCGCCGCCTTCACCGCCGAACCGGGTCACGTGCTGCTGGCCGCGGACTATTCCCAGATCGAACTCCGCCTGCTCGCCCACTTCTCGAAAGACCCGCTGCTGGTTGAAGCCTACCGTCGTGGCGACGACATACACACTCTGACCGCTTCGCAGGTTTTCGGCGTGCCGCCGCTGATGGTCACCCCCGATCACCGCCGCCAGGCCAAGGTGGTGAACTTCGGGATCGTTTATGGGCTGTCGGCGTTTGGCCTGTCACAAACACTCGGTATCGAACCCAGGGAAGCCAAGCAGTTTATCGATGCTTATTTTGAAAAGTACAAAGGGGTGCGAGCCTTCATCGATAAAACTCTGGACGAAGCGCGGCGGGAACAGCGTGTGACGACCCTGTTCGGACGAGTGCGGCCGATTGCCGACATTAACAGCAAGAATCCCAATCAGCGCGGGTTCGCCGAGCGCACCGCGGTAAACACGCCGCTGCAGGGAACGGCCGCCGACCTGATCAAGATTGCCATGATCCGCATCGATGCAGATCTTGCGAGAGCGGGGGCTAAAGTCGCGCATGACGCTGCAGGTTCACGACGAACTGGTGTTCGAAGTGCCCGAGCAGGAAATCGATGCCATGCGCACGCTGGTGCGCGATGCAGATGGAAAATGTCCATCCGCCGCTGACCGTGCCGCTGCTGGTTGAAATTGGAGTAGGACACAACTGGCGAGACCTGGAGTAACCACCAGCCATGTGGGGACGGGTCTCCGACCCGTCCAGGTCGAGCGCCAGCTCGACTAGCTTTTTCGAGCGCGTCCTCACAGCCCAGGATCAAACCGAAAACAAGCCGAGCCGCGCTCGGCCCGGACGGGTCGAAGACCCGTCCCTACACAGGCGGTGGTGGCTCACGCGCCCAAGGCGCTTTCGATCGCCGCTGCGATATTTTGCGCCAGCGCCTTCATCTTTTCTTCCGACTCTGCTTCGATCATGACGCGGGCCAGGCCTTCCGTCCCCGAGTAACGCACCACCACGCGGCCATTCCCATCCAGTTCGCGTTCGGCGCTGTCGATGGCTTTTTGAATCTCCGGCACTTTGGCAAAAGGTACTTTCTCGCGCACCCGCACATTTTGAATGGTCTGCGGGAATACTTTGAGGTCGCTCACCAGCTCGGCCAGAGGTTTCCCGGTCCGCGCCATGGTCTCCATGACGCGCAAGGCGGTGAGCAGACCGTCGCCTGTGGTGGCTTCACCGTCACGGAAAATAATGTGGCCCGATTGCTCCCCGCCCAGGACCGCGCCGCTCTTCTGCATCTCTTCGAGAACGTACTTGTCGCCGACGTTGGCGCGCAGCAGGCGAATGCCGGATTTACGCAGCGCGATTTCCAGGCCCATATTCGACATCGTGGTCGCGACCACGGTATCTCCGGGCAGCGCCGCCTGCGACTTCAAGTAGCGCGCCGTCATGAGCAGGACGGCATCGCCATTTACTACGCGGCCGGCGGCATCGCAAAAGAGCGCACGGTCCGCATCGCCATCAAAGGTCACACCCAAATCGAATTGCCCAGGCTTTTCCGCCACGGCCCGGGCCACCGTCTCGGGATGAAGGGCGCCGCAGTTCTCGTTGATGTTCCTGCCGTCCGGAGCGGAGCTGAGAAAGACCGCCTGCATGCGGCATTGCTGAAATAACTCCGGCGCCTCAGCCGTGGCCGCGCCGTTCGCGCAATCCACCAGCACGCGCAGGCGGCTCAAATCGGCGCCGACATTCTTCGCCAGCCATGCGATGTAGGCGTGCCGCAGTTCCGCCTGCCCGGGCAGGCTCGGCGAAAGCTGAAAGGAAGAATCCACGTGGGCTTCGGGATTCTGCAGCAGGGCAAAAATTTCCTGTTCGATGGCAAGCTCATGCGTGTCCGGCAACTTGTAGCCGTCGCCGGAGAAGACCTTGATGCCATTGTCGGTCCAGGGATTGTGCGATGCCGAGATCACCACGCCCGGCCGCGTATTTACGCGAACGCGCCAGGTACGCCACCCCGGGCGTGGTAATCACGCCCGCACTATGGACTTCACATCCCGCTGGAAGTCAGCCCAAGCGTCACCCGGTCTGCGATCCACGCACTCGATTCGCGCGTATCCTGCCCGATCACCACCCGCTCCGGTTCCTCCCGAACGTTTCAGATCGTGGCCCAGCGCGCGGCCGATCATGTAGGTGCTGTCCTGCGTCAGGGGAAATTCGCCGGCGACTCCACGAATCCCATCGGTGCCGAAGAGTTGTCGTGTCTGGGTTGTCATGCTGACTTGACTGCTGAGTTGGAAACGCCTAGCGGCCGCCCGTTCCGGACGGGACCTTTTCCATGATAACCGTGACCCGCACCGGATTCGCATCCATTACCTGGACCAGGGGATCAGAAACGTAAGCATGCCGCACGAACATGGCCCGGTCCATGGTCCCGCTGGCGTCGATGGCGTCGGTAATCGCCGACTCAACCGCTTCTACCCGCTTGCGTGGTCCGCTGATCGAGATGGCAGCCGGTTCCACGTCGACTTGCCCGATCCGGTAGCCCTCGGCGAAAACTCCCGACCACCCGCGGACGCACTGGAACCTGACGGACAAGACGAGTGTCGAAAATGAGGTGGAACTGGCTGGGGATAACCTGAACCACTTCGAGTTCCCGGGGTTGATGGACCTGCTGGGCTGTCAGGTCGAAGGTGCGCTCCCCGGGCCTCATTCCGCTCAATTCGATTTCGGCATAAATATCCGCCGGCTGCAGGCGCCGCACGATGCGCTGCGGGCCACGCACGCGGATCTGCAGCTCGGGGAACACTCTCGGTATTGATCTCCAGATTCTCCGGAATATTGCGGAACTCAATGGGCACCTCTACCGCCACTTCGGCTACCGGATCGCGCGTCACCGCCAACCACAAGCCTACCGCCAGGGCCAGCGAGAGCAGCTTGATACCGAAATTGTGGACTACGTGGCGGCGGAAGAAGTCTTTCATGGTTAACGCTCGCCTCCCGGGCTCACCCGAGAATCGAGCGCGCGCGGCGCGGATGTCTTGGAGTCGTTGTCCTCGGAACTCCCGGTTTCCTCCGCCGCCACTTGTCATGGGAGTGGGCAAGGTGGAGGGAGGCACGTAACGCCGCAGCAATTCTCCGATGCGCTCCCGCAATTGCTCCACGGATAAGTCCCGTTCGATCGTCCCACCCACGGCGAGACTGATAGCGCCGGTTTCCTCCGAGACGATGACGGCGATGGCATCGGTCTCTTCGGTCACGCCGATGCCGGCACGGTGCCGGGTGCCAAGCTGAGTCGAGAGCACCGGATTCATGGAAAGCGGCAGGAAACAAGCCGCCGCCCCGATACGGTCTTTCTGCACGATCACAGCGCCATCGTGCAGGGGAGCGCTGGGGCGAAAAACCGTCGCCAGCAGATCGTAGGACAGACGAGCATCGAGCGGAACACCGCTCTCGATATAGGTTCGCAGCCCGATTTCGCGCTCGATCACGATCAGAGCGCCGGTCTGGTTCTGGGAAAACAGGTTGGCTGCAAGTACGATGTCGTCGTAGGCGTCTGCCTCGGACGCCGCCGTGCGGCTGCGCAGAAGCCGGCGGCCAAGCCGCGCCAGGGCCTGCCGTATCTCGCCCGCAAAAATCACGATCAGCGCGAACACGGCATAGGGCAACAGCGTGCTCAACATCCAGTTAAGCGTGGCCAGCTCGCCGGCGCGGGAAAAATAAAATGCCAGCGCCAGGCCAGCCACGCCCACCAGCATGTAGGCTGCGCGAGTGCCCTTGATCAGAGCCAGCAGCTCGTAAATAATCACCGCGACCAGCAGAATGTCGATAGCCGAAATCACCGACACATGCGGCCAGGGCGCTGCGAAGTACTTCACTTGCGACCCCTTTCGAAAAAATTCTGGAACTCAAGCGCAGGCAAAAACTAATTGTAATCCAGGGTCACAGCATCCCGGCTATCTTTATCGAAGTAAAGGCTTTGTAAAGAAATGTCGATACCTTGAAAGCGGGCATTGACCATGTAGGGACGGGTCTTCGACCCGTCCAGGTCGAGCGCAGCTCGACAAAGTTAGTCAGTTATTTCAGTTCTTGGGACTCACGGTGGCATTCACCGAGCCCTTCGCCAGCCGCGCAGAAATCTCGTCGCCAACTTTCACCTGGGCCGCATCTTTCAACAGCACCCCTGAGGAATCGAATACCAGAGCGTAGCCGCGATCGAGGATGGCCAACGGAGACAGCGCCTCCAACTGTCCCGTCAACTGGTTGAGCATGCCCGTCTGCCGCAACAACAAAGTCCGCGTCGTAGCCGAAAGAGCGGCCAAACGAGAATCCAGTTCCCGGCGAATGCCGCCGAGGATGCGCCGGACATCGTAGTGCCGGACAGCCGCAGCACCCGCTTCCAAGCGCCGCCGATGCTGTTCCAGAATCTGGCGCTGCGCCCGTTCCAACCGGTTCTTCAGATCATCAAGTTTCTGCTGACGCCGGTTGATGACATCCACCATGCGTCCAAACGCGCCGTGTTGGGCGAGCTGGGTAAGGGCCTGCCGGCCCATTAACAGGCGGTAACGTACCGCGCGCACCAGGCGCTGGCGCAGCCCTTCGGCCTGATCTTCCACTTCCTGCCGGGAACGAATCACCAGTTCCGCGGCAGCGGAAGGAGTCGGAGCCCTCAGGTCGGCAACGAAATCAATAATGGTGAAGTCGGTTTCGTGCCCCACTGCGGAAATCACAGGAATTTCCGACGCCGCCACCACGCGCGCCAGCGCTTCGTTATTAAACGCGGCCAGATCTTCCGCCGAGCCTCCTCCACGAGCCACGATGATGACGTCAACGCTTCGAGTCTTATTGAAGTAGCGGACACCCGCGCTTACCTCAGCGCCCGCGGCCTCGCCCTGCACCTGCGCCGGGAAAATGAGAACACCGGCGGTGTGATGACGGCGCAGCAGAATGTTGAGAATGTCGCGCAACGCAGCCGCTTGCGGTGAAGTAACAATCCCAATGCGACGCGGCAAAGTCGGAATCGGCTTCTTGCGGCTGGGGTCGAACAGGCCTTCCGCCTCAAGCTTCGCCTTAAGCTGCTCGAATGCAATCTGCAGAGCTCCCGCACCCTTGGGCTCGAGGTACTCGGCCGAAATCTGCAGTTCGCCTCGATCTTCATAGATGGTGACGCGCCCGCGCAGCACGATCTGCATGCCATTCTCAGGACGAAAACGCAGCAAACGCGCCTGCGAGCGGAACATTACGGCACGAATCTGCGAGTTCTGATCTTTCAGAGTGAAATACAAGTGGCCCGAGTCATGCGCCCTGAAGTTCGAAATCTCGCCTTCCACCCAGGTATCGCCATACTCCCGTTCAATGTGAGTTCGGACAGCCGCCACCAAGTCGCGTACCGTCCATATGCGCCGATCGGGCGGTTTGAAACTGAATCCAAGCTGGTCGGTGGAGGCCATTGCGTGGAGTTTACAACAGCAGCTCTTAGCTTTTAGCTCTTAGCTGTTTGATGGAAGCCGCGAAGCGGCGGAAGAATAAAGCCCGGGGCGTCAGCCCCGGGTAGGAACAGGATGATGAGTCAGCCCTGAAAGGGCGAAAGACCGGCTGCGACCAAGGTCCCCCATGCGCCGGACGATCAAAAAAAACACGGGGATGCCCTTATCGCCCGATTCCCAACGCCCGCTGCTCGATGGCCGCCGCCTCCCGGACGCAATTTCTCCCGGCTTGTTTTGCGGCGTACAAACCAGCGTCCGCTGCCTTTACCAGCTGCTCGCGAGTGCTGCCGTGATCGGGACATGTGGCCACCCCGACGCTGATGGTGACCGATCGCGGCACCCCGGGGAACTGCCAGCTATCCACCATCCGCCGCAGCTTCTCTGCGACCCCGAGAGCATGCGGTTGACTGGTTTGCGACAGCAGGATGGCGAACTCTTCGCCTCCATAGCGGCAGACCACATCGATTTTTCTGAGTTGCTGGGAGAAGATCGAGGATACCTGGCGGAGTACTTCATCTCCCAGCAGATGCCCGAATTCGTCGTTCAATCTTTTGAACTGGTCGATATCCACCATGATGACTGCCATTCCGGAATCAAAGCGGCGAGCGCGTTCCAGTTCCTCTTCGATGCGAAGCTCGAAGTAACGGCGGTTGAAAATTCCGGTCAGACCGTCGAGATAGGCCAGGTGCTTCACTCGTTCCACATAGTGCGCGTTCTGAATCGCCGTCGCGCAGATATCGGCGACAGATTCCAGCGACTGTATGTCGCTGCCGCTGAACGAGCCGGCCCGGACGCTGTCAAGGACCAGAACCCCGAGCGTCTGCCCAAACGAAACCAGCGGAATACACATCCGCGAACCGGACTCCGCATAAATGTTGAAAGCGCCCGGTTCGTTCTTCACGTCGTTCTCGATTACCGTCTTGCTCTCGCGCAGGGCGCGCCCCCACAGACCTGCTCCAGCCGGCACCTTTCCGCCTTCCGGGATGAGCAGCGTCAGCTCACCATGCTGCGCCTGCAGCACCAGATCTTCATCTTCCTTGACCAGCATGGAAACGTGAGAGACCTCAAACGCCGGCCGAATTTTTACGCAGGCCTTGGCTAAAAGTTCTTTCACTTCCAGCACGACCGTAGTCTCCCGCGCGACTGTGTTGATCGCCTCCAGTTGCGAAGCTCGCCGCCGTTCCAGCGAATATAATCGCGCATTCTGCAGGGCCATCGAGGCCTGGGTGGAAAAGAGGGTCAACAGGTCAAGGGTTTCGGAATCAAAGTGATCGGGGTTTTCGCTCTGACAGTCCAGCACGCCCACCACTTCGTCCCGAACCATGAGCGGAATCGCCAGCTCCGAACGGGTCTTCTTCCCCCAGGGCTCGTAGCGGCTCTCTTTCGTGAAGTCGGGAACGTACAGCGGACGCTTCTTCTGAGCGGCCGTGCCAATCAGCCCCGTGCCGATGCTGATGCGGACGTCGTCAAAGCCTGGCTCGCCGCCAATCTGGGACCGCGTACAGAGTTGGTTTGTGTCCTTATCCAGCAACAGGATAGCGACATTCTGCAGGTGGAAGTAATCGCGCGCGATCACCAGGATGCGCTGCAATACTTCGTCCAGGTCAAACGTCGACAGCACCGCCTGGCTGGCGTCGTATAGGATGGCGATTTTCTGCATGAGCCCAGCCGGATTGTAACCCGCTCGACAGACCCGCCCGATGTTCCGAAAGTAACGTGTGGGGAAACAAGCCGCAAAAGCGGCGCGAGAATGTAGCCCAGGGCGTAAGCCCTGGGTCAGCGCCCGCGCGCCGGTGGAGCTCCGAAGGAGCGAAAGAAACCGCCAACGGCCTCACCGGAGGTGAGGATCGCACAACGCGCGAAAATTGCGGCCCCGCTCTCTTTCGCCCCCGCGGGGCTTTCTGCGCTATCGCAAACTTACCCGGGGCTTACGCCCTGGGCTACATTCTTCCGCCGCGTTGCGGCTACTGGTGCACACTGACTATTTTCCGATCCTGCTAACATCGCTGAGATGCTCGAGTTGACCACCTCGGTGCAATACGTTAAGGGCATCGGCCCTCGCCTGGCCGAGGTGTTGGGTGCCAAGGGCATCCACACTGTCGACGATTTGCTTCATTATCTGCCCTTCCGCTACGAAGATCGCGTGAACCCCCGCGGAATTTCCGAGCTGCGCGTGGGAGAGATGGCGACAGTCATCGCCGAGGTCCGCACCTCGGGCCTGTTCCGCACCCGCCGCATGCCTATCTTCCAGATGACCGCCGGGCAAGGTAGAAGCCGGCTGAAGTGTATCTGGTTCAACGGCACCTATCTTCGAGACCGCTTCAAGCCCGGACAGCTCGTCGCGCTTTATGGCAAGGTCGAACAAGAGCGCAGTGGAGAACTGCAGCTGGTGCAGCCCCAGTTTGAAATTCTTGGCGACTCCTCCGACGAGGCCGAAGCAGGAGAACAGAAGGCAGCCTCCTCGCTGGAGGTCGGCCGGATTGTCCCTATCTATGAATCGGCTGGGCAGGGTCGCCTCACTCCGCGCTGGTTTCGGCGCATCATCCACGGCGTGCTGGAGAATCTTTCTCCCCAGCTCACCGACCCGATACCCGCCGTGGTGCGCAGCCACCTCAGCCTGATCTCGCCGCAGGACGCTTTGCGCCAGGTCCACTGGCCCGATCCTGGCGAGAGCTTTCCAGACCTGCAGGCCTCCCGCACACCGGCGCACATCCGGCTGATCTTCGAAGAGCTGTTCTTCCTGGAGTTGGGACTCGAACTCAAGCGACGCGAGCAGAAGGCGCAAACCGGAATCGCATTCAACCTGGACAATCGGGCCCGCGATGCAATCAAACAAATTCTGCCCGTTTCATCCCACCGTGGCGCAGAAGCGCGTGCTCAAGGAAATCGCGTCCGATATGGAGAAGCCCTTTCCCATGCGACGCCTGCTGCAGGGCGATGTCGGATCGGGCAAGACTATCGTAGCCTTCGAAGCAGCCATCATCGCGATCGAGAATGGATACCAGGTCGCGCTCATGGCGCCCACCGAAATCCTGGCCCAGCAGCATTATTTTTCCGCTCGCCGGATTTTGGAAAATGCCGGATACCGGATTGTGCTCCTCACCGGTTCGGTAGAAGAAGATCGAAAGCGAGAAATCCGCCGCCACATTACCCAAGGCAACGCGCAACTGGTCATTGGAACCCATGCTCTGATTGAGCAAAAGGTCGAATTCGCAAAACTCGGACTCGTCATCGTCGACGAACAACATCGCTTTGGCGTGATGCAACGCTTCAAGCTGATGAAGAAGTCGTCAGACGAAGGAAGCGGCAATAACCGAGTGGAGTCAGACGCTCCTTCGATTTCGCTCAAGACAAGCCCTGTCCGCCCAGCCGAGCAAAGCCCGGCTGCCGAGCCCGATGTCCTGGTCATGACCGCCACTCCGATTCCGCGAACTCTAGCCTTGACCCTCTACGGCGATCTCGACATCAGCGTCCTCGACGAAATGCCGCCCGGCCGCACCCCGATCGTCACCCGCCGCATCTCCGACGATCGCGCCGACGAGGTCTGGCAATTCGTGGGCAAGCAGGTTGCGGCCGGACACCAGGCCTACGTGGTGTATCCGGTCATCGAGGAGAGCGAAGAGACCGAGCTGAAAGCTGCGCTGAAGATGCACAAAGAACTCAGCCGGAAAATCTTTCCCAGTCTGCGCGTGGAAGTCTTGCACGGCCGCCTGCACCCTGACCAGAAGGAAGACGTGATGCGACGCTTCCAGAAGGGCGAGGTGGACATTCTGGTTTCGACCACCGTGATCGAAGTCGGAGTCGACGTTGCCAACGCCACGGTGATGGTGATTGAGCACGCCGAGCGCTTCGGTCTGGCCCAGCTACATCAGCTTCGCGGACGCATCGGCCGCGGCGCCGCCAAATCTTTTTGTATTCTCATGACCGGCGGAAAGACGTCCGAGGATGGCGAACGCCGCCTCGACGCCATGGTTCGCACCACCGACGGCTTCCAGATCGCCGAACTCGACCTTGAACTCCGCGGCCCGGGCGAATTCTTCGGCACCCGTCAAGCCGGCATGCCCAGTTTCCAGGTCGCCAACCTGATCCGCGACCGGCAATTGCTGGAAGCTGCCAAGCGCGAAGCCGCCGCCGTGCTGGCTGGCCCCAACCAGGAAGTATCCCAAGAAGAAGTAGACCGCGCCCTCCGCCACATGCGCACCCACTGGCAAAAGACCTACGGCCTGGTAGAAGTTGGTTAGTTTCCCTGCCTGTGGGGAGCGAGGAGCCGTCGCTACCCGCCCTGACAACCATCCCCTAAATCCGGAATCTGCTTCGTCCCGTATTTGATGTGGGCCCTAGAAGTCACATCTCTGAAGGAGACTTTCCACCATGCCAAGCACATTCCGGCAGTCCCTGTTGGTGGCGCTCATGCTGGGATTCATCCCGGCAGGCACGTTGACCAGCTTTGCCGTACCACCCGTTCCGGCAGCACCCCAGACGGCCACCCAGGATTCGCTGTACAAGCGCCTCGGAGGATACGACGCCCTGGCCGCCGTCACCGACGACTTCCTCGGCCGTCTGGCAACTGACCCCAAAGAGGGCCGCTTCTTTGTCGGCTTGAGCACCGAGTCCAAGACCCGCGTCCGGCAGCACGTTGTGGACTTCCTGTGCGTAGCCACCGGCGGCCCCTGCAAATACACTGGACGCGATATGGAGACTGCCCACACCGGGCTGAACATCACCGAAGAGGACTGGATCATCTCGGTCAAGGCATTGGGCGACACTCTGAACAAGTTCAAGGTGCCCGCCCGCGAACAGGGAGAAGTAGTAAGCGCCATTGCTGGGCTGAAGAGCAAGATCGTGGGACGATAGCGGCGGCAAAGGCATAAACCACGAGGACACAAAGATCCACGAAGGAACTGCTCCGCTTGAGGTTTCCTTCGAGGTCGTTGTGTCCTTCGTGGTTCAGCTTTCGACTTTGGCTTCCAACGCACCGAATGGGATAATCATCCCGGTGCCCACGACCTCCAAAGCCGATCTCTACCGCAAACTTCCGTCCGTCGATGAGTTGCTGCACCACCCCGAATTGGCAGTCCTCGCGGCCGGTGAGGGCCTGGCCTCTGTGACGGACGCCGCCCGCGCCGTGCTCACCCGCCTGCGCGCGGAGATTGCAGCCGCGAGACTGGACGCGGATACCCTCGACCTCGCTCTTTCCGGAATTTCGGCCGCGGTCGAGCGCCAGGTTCGGCAATCGTTACGCTATTCGCTGCGTCCGGTAATCAATGCGACCGGCGTCATCCTTCACACCAACCTGGGACGCGCTCCGCTGGCGGCTTCCGCGCTGGAACATATTCGCAACGCCTCCTCCGCATATTCGAACCTCGAGTTCGATACAGAAACTGGTGAACGCGGCAAGCGCGACGTGCACGTTGACCGCTTGTTTCGCAAGCTGCTGGGTAGCGCTCATGCGGAGGCGGGTCTTCGACCCGCCCAGACGGGGCAAAGCCCCGTCTCCACACAGTCTGTGGTCTCTACCATCGTCGTCAACAACAACGCGGCGGCGGTCCTGCTGGCATTGAATACTCTGGCCGAAGGCGGTGAAGTCATCGTCTCGCGCGGGGAGCTGGTCGAGATCGGGGGATCGTTCCGCATTCCGGACGTAATGTCGAAATCGAACGCGGCCCTGCGCGAAGTGGGCACCACCAACCGTACCCGGGTCGCCGACTATGAGCGGGCGATCAATGACAAGACCCGGATGTTGCTGCGGGTGCATCGCTCCAATTTTCAAATCACTGGCTTCACCGAGCAACCCGCGATTGAGGAACTGGTCGCGCTGGCTCAGCGGCGAAACATACCGCTGATGGAAGACCTGGGCAGCGGCGCGCTTTTCGACTTGCGATCTATCGGGGTCAGCGGCGAACCGGGCGTGCTCGACAGTCTGCGCGCTGGAGCGGACGTTGTCAGCTACAGTGGAGACAAGCTGCTGGGCGGCCCGCAAGCCGGTATTCTAAGTGGCCGCAGCGATCTTATCGCCCGCATGCGGGCCAACTCCCTGTTCCGCGCTCTGCGCGTAGACAAGCTCACCTACGCCGCGCTCGAAGCCACCCTGTTGGCCTACTTGAAACATGACCACGACGCGATCCCGGCGCTGCGCATGATGCATCTGTCTAAAGAAGAAATCGGCCTGCGGGCGGAAGCGGTCGCCACCACAGCCCGGTCATCGGGATTGAGCATCGAGATCATCGACGGCGAATCCGTGATTGGCGGCGGCGCGGCTCCTTCGGCGGTGCTGCCCACCCGCCTGCTGGCCGTTACCCGCGAGGGCCTGAGCGCGGATGAGATCTCCGCGCGTCTGCGCTCCTCGGAGCCTCCGATCATCGCTCGCGTGGAAGAAGGCCGCGTTCTGCTGGATCTGCGGACGGTATTCCCCGAGCAGGAGCAGAACGTGATTGCGGCGTTGCGGGCGCTCTGATTGCAGGCAGGCGATGGCGAGTCTTTACAGCGTAGGCCATTCCACTCGACCTCTGGATGAATTCATCGAGGTACTACGGGCCCATTCCATTGCGACGCTCACCGATATTCGCTCCTTCCCCATGTCGCGTCGTTTACCTCACTTCAACCGGGAGTCACTGGAGAAGACTTTGCCCGCAGCGGGAATTCGATATGTGTGGATGCAAGACCTGGGCGGACGGCGCAAGACTATTCGCCAAGACTCGCCCAACATCGCCTTGCGGAACTCCAGCTTTCGCAATTACGCCGACTACATGTTGACGAAAGAGTTCCAATCAGCCGCAAAGGAATTGATTGGCATGGCCGAACTCTCACCCACCGCGTACATGTGCGCCGAGCGCGTTTATTTCCGTTGCCACCGCATGCTGGTATCGGACTGGCTCGTGGCTCATGGACACGCAGTGCGTCATATCGACGGAACCGGCCCAGCAAAACCTCACAAGTTACTTTCCGAGGCACGCGTGATTGCCGGCGAACTGATCTATCGCGGAGATAGGCTGCTCTAGCTTTCGTATTGAGGACTGGCGCTACAATCGTTCTATGCCTCCGCGCATCGCCATCCCCGTTCCCCACTTTGCCGACCCCGAATATGCGGAACGCGCCTTGCCGCAGTACTTGCGCGCCGTAGAGATGGCTGGCGGGCACCCGGTGCGCATCCCACTGGACCAGTCGCCCGCGGATGTCATGAAACTGCTCGAGGGCAGCGATGCCGTGCTGCTGCCTGGAAGCAAAGCCGACATAGATCCTGCGAAGTACGCTGCCACCGTCAATCCCAAAACCGCGCCGGCCGATCCTAAACGCGATGCGGTCGACGAATTAATGCTGCGCCATGCCTACGCCGCGCGCAAGCCGATCCTCGGCATCTGCTACGGATTGCAAATCCTCAACGTATTTCGCGGTGGAACGTTGTTGCAGCACATTGAGTCGACAATCAATCACGACGCCGGGAGAGAGGTTCCGATCGCGCACACTGTGGAACTGGACTCCGCCTCCAAGCTGGGCGGGATTGTCACTCCCTCCGCAAAGGGAGGGCAGGTCTCGATCGCGGTCAATTCCAGTCATCATCAGTCAGCGGAAGAGATCGGCGACGGTCTCCGCATTGTGGCGCGCTGCGAGCAGGATGGAATCATCGAGGCGTTGGAGGGAACGTCACCCGATCATTTTGTACTGGCGGTGCAATGGCATCCGGAACGTTCCGTAGAAGATGACGAGGGCTCGCGGGACATCTTTCGTGCGCTGGTCGAAGCCGCGCGTCATTGAGCAATGCGGCGCGAGCGTGGCGCATGACCCACAATCTATTTCCCGGATTTCTTCGCAACACCCTTCACCGCTGTTTTCTCCAGCAGCACGATGGCATGCGCGATGGCAGCGTTGTCCGTCCCCATGCCTTCGGGCGTCTTGGCTTTCACGCCGACGCAATCCGCAGGAATCCCGAGCAATTTCGCCACATGATTTCGAATCGCTGCCGCGTGTGGGCCGATTTTGGGCGCAGCCAGAATCAGGGTCGAGTCCAAATTCACCACCGAATATCCAGCCGCGCGCACCCGCCTCACCGCCTCCGCCAGGAAAAGCGCAGAATCAGCGCCCTTCCAGCGTGGATCAGAGGGAGAAAAAAGAGAGCCAATGTCGGGAGCGGCAATCGCGCCCAGCAGGGCGTCCGTGATGGCGTGTAAAAGAACATCGCCGTCGGAGTGTCCGCCCAGACCTTTCGGGTGTGGCAGCGTGAGGCCGCCAATTTTGAGAGGGATGCCGCGTTTGAACTCGTGTGAATCCCATCCGTAGCCGATTTTCATGCAGAAGCCTTGGCCACGGATTCACACGAATTTTCGCGGATTTTTTTCCTTTTGTTATCAAACAGGAGTCGGCGAAATTGCGGGCGTGATCCGAAGTTCAAGAGCAGCCCGACTTCGATCTCGGTCGATTTCAGATAATGAAGCAATTGAGCCTCATGGGCGCCTTCGAGAATGCGCGCACTCTTGAGTTCTAGTAAGACCTGTCTCTCTACAAGAATATCTCCACGGAACCGGCCAACTTCGTGTCCCCGAAACCAAACGGGAATAGCCAGTTGGCGCTCGACGTTGAAACCTGCATCACGAAGAGCAATCACCAGGGACTCCTCGTAAACCGATTCCAAAAATCCGTATCCGAGTTCGTTATAGACGTCGTAGAAGATCCCAATGATTTTTTCGGTCAACTCGGCATACTTTAATTCGATAGTTCCGCCACTCATGCACAAAGTGTACAAGCCAAAAAGGTTTTATCCGTGCGATTCGTGGAAATCCGTGGCCGCTTTACCGTTTCAGGAAGAACTCCGCAAGTTCCATGTCCGCGGGCGTGGTGATTTTGATGTTTCGCGACGAGCCCATCACGACCACCACCTCGTGTCCCGAACGCTCGACCAGCGACGCCTCATCGGTCCCGAGAAACCCGTCCGCAGTGGCTTCATCGAACGCTTTCTTCAGCACGCTGTGCCGGAAGCCTTGTGGAGTCTGCGCCATTACCACGCGCTCGCGCGGGACCGTCGCTGTGATCACGGCTCCCTCTGCGGTTCGTTGCACTTCCTTAATCGTGTCCATGGCCGGCAATCCCGCGATAGCCGCGCCGTATTTTCGGGCGGCCTCGATTACATCGCGAATGATTTCCGGGGTGACAAATGGACGAACTGCATCGTGCACTAGAACGATGTCCTCCGGACCGGCTGAAACCACGGCAATCGCATTCGCCACAGACTGCTGGCGATGCTCGCCACCCTCCACCAGTTCAATTTTTTTTCGCGAGAGATCTCTGTCTGCCTGCAGACGGGCGCGAAAGCCTGCGATCTCATTCGCCCGCAGCGCCACGTAAATTTCCGCGACCTCCGGGCTGGCAGCGAATTTGCGCAGCGTGTGAACCAGGATCGGCGTTCCCCCGATCTCGGAGAACTGTTTGGATGCGGCCGGCTTCTTGCCCCGTGCGTCAGAGACAGAGGTCATACGTGTCCCCAACC
The DNA here is from genome assembly GCA_963841075.1 of Terriglobia bacterium. Lineage (GTDB taxonomy): Bacteria > Acidobacteriota > Terriglobia > Terriglobales > Acidobacteriaceae > JAIQFF01. Next base: position 100,597 of record CAWJBA010000008.1, on the reverse strand, counting down.
CGGCCGCCGGAATGATGACTACGACCTTCATCGCGGGCTGCAAGTATAAGGGGCCGGAGGCGCGGGTTCAAATGTCGCGCTCAGAAGCCTGTCATCCTGAGCGGAGGGTCGGCTTCGCGCAGCGAAGCAGCCACGTAGTCGAAGGACCCCTATAAGCAGCACGATTTCGAAGGACCCATAGATCTACGACTCTGCATAAGCTGCCAGGGGTCCTTCGACTTCGCTCAGGGTGACACCACTGATTTCTGAAAATGGGGAGAATGCGGACGACCAAAAATAAGAGTCCCGAGGTGATGTTGAACCTGTTCGCCTCGGCCAGTAGCTCGCTTTAGACCCTTGCTGACCTGCCTTCGTGGTCTTCTTGCGAAGACGACGGCGCGCGATCTGTGCTTGGGCTCCGGGCTTACCGCCAACCGGAAAAACTGTTCAACGCCTCGGGACTCTATCTTGCCTCTGACGGGTGTTCCTGTTCGCCTCGACCAGCGCTTGGCTATAGACCCTTGCTGACCCTCCCTGACTCATCTTGCGATGCTTCAGAGTGACCTCGCTTGAGCCCCGGACGCCGCACCAACCGGGTAAACTCTAGAACGTGTCAAAGAACGAGGTTGTTTTTACTCCTTTCATTTTTATAGTCAATAAAAAATGGCCTGATTTATCTCGTTTGCATGCAATCGAGTGCAGCCTGTCCACAAGGGGGTGACCGGAATTGGTGCATCTGGCTTGACAGCCCATGTTGGAGGCGTTGCCAGCATTGCGATTTCTTGGACGATTCGGTTCGTATTCGGTGCGCGAACTTTGATTGTCGCCATTTAGCAGTTGTGAAAATTTCCGGAGAAATCAATCGCCAAGCGGGTTTTGATCTGGTGGGAATGTGTTTATGTGGTCGCGGGCGACTCGCCCGCGGCTTTTGACTCTACTCCTCGCGGGCGAGTCGCCCGCGACCACACAGACCAGTTGGCATACAATCGCCGGGGAGGGACTCCTATGACGATATTCAATGAGCCACGCGGCCATGTGATCGACGCCAACTCCGGCTCTGTATTGCGGCTGTTCGGGATCGCCGTGGCCGCTTTTTTTCTGGTGATCCTGATCTTTGCCTCGGTGGCGCGCGTCGATTCCGGGCATGTCGGAGTGCTCACCTTGTTTGGGCGGGTGACCGGAGAGGTCTTGCCCGAAGGCGTTCATCTGATCAATCCTTTCAAGGCCAACCAGGAGCTTTCGATTCGCACCCAGGAACTTAAGGAATCTGCCAGCGTGCCATCCAGCGAGGGGCTGGTAATGAACCTGGACACGTCACTCATCTATCACCTGAATCCCGAGAAGGCCGCCGAGGTCTACCAGAAGATTGGTCCCAATTATATGAATGTGCTGGTCGAGCCAAATTTGCGGGCGGCCATCCGGGAGGCAACCGCTTCGCACACCGCTAACGCGCTCTACACCGGAGAGCGGGAGATGGTTGCCAAGCAGATTTACGACCAGCTCACCCAAAAATTAGGGGCAGCGCGGAGTTCTGGTGGAGAGCGTTCTTCTGCGTGACATCCAGCTGCCGGCCACGCTGAAGTCTTCGATCGAGTCCAAACAACAGGCGGAGCAGGAAGCCCTGGCAATGAACTTCCGCCTGCAGAAGGAAACGCAGGAGGCCCAGCGCAAGCGCATTGAAGCCGCCGGCATTCGCGACTTCCAGCAGATCGTCGCCCAGGGCATCAGCCCGCAACTGCTGGAGTGGAAGGGCATCGAGGCCACCGAAAGTCTAGCCAAGAGTTCGAACGCCAAAGTGGTTGTGATTGGGAATAGCAAGAATGGATTGCCGCTGATTCTGGGACAGTAGCGTGGCATTTCGAAATTGTGATGGAGGACGGGCGTCCCGCCCGTCGGGCAAAGGTCCGGACATGACGGGCGGGACGCCCGTCCTCCATTAGATCCTGTCGGGCTGGCATGACTGATCTTCTCGAAGTCCGGAATCTCGTTGTCGAATTCCCCCGCTCGAGCAACGGAGGCGGGTTGGTCGCGGTTCGCGATTTAAGTTTTTCCATTGCTCCGGGCGAAGTGTTGGGGCTGGTCGGCGAATCGGGTTCGGGAAAATCCGTTACGTCATTGGCCCTGATGCGCCTGCTCCCTCCGCAAGCGCGCGTGGACGGCGAGGTTCGATTTGGCAATGGCAACGGGGCTCGCGACCTGCTGCAACTGTCCAGCGCAGCCATGCGTCCGTTGCGAGGTTCCCAACTCGCCATGATTTTTCAGGAACCGATGACCGCTTTGAATCCCGTGATGCGCGTGGGCGACCAGATTGCGGAAGCTGTGCTGGCTCACAACCAGGTGCCGAAGAGCGAGGCCTGGAAGCGGGCAGTGGTCGCCATGAACGAAGTAGGCATCGCGGACTCCGAACGCCGCGCTCGGGATTATCCGCATCAGCTTTCTGGGGGCATGCGGCAGCGGGTCATGATCGCGATGGCTATCGTCAATCATCCCCAGCTGCTGATCGCCGACGAGCCCACAACCGCGCTCGATGTGACCATTCAGGCCCAGATTCTCGAACTGCTTGCCGAACTGCGGTCCAAATTTGGCCTGACCATGTTATTTATCTCGCACGACCTCGCGGTGGTCTCGCAGGTTGCCGACCGGGTGGCAGTGATGTATGCCGGGAACCTGGTGGAGCTGGGATCGAAGCGCGACATCTTTCATGCCCCGGCTCATCCCTACACTCGCGGATTGCTCCATGCCGTACCCACTCTGCAAACCGACCGCAACCGGGCGCTCGATACCATCGAAGGCACAGTTCCGCCTCTGCACGCGGTTCCTCCCGGATGTCCCTTTGAGCCGCGCTGCGAGTTTCGTGTGCAAGAGTGTGTACGCGGCCTCCCGCCGCTCGCCGAGGTTTCGGCTGGACACTGGGCCAGATGCCCCGTGGTGAATAAGTAACCGCGGAATGTTTTCAGCACACGCGCTTGCCTGAGAGGTCTATAATCCCCTGTTTGTCCGGTGATTCGTGCGCATTCTTCTTTTAAGCGATATTCATAGCAATCTCGAAGCTCTCGAAGCGTGCCTGGCCGCTGCCCCGGCGCACGACATGGTAGTCAACCTCGGGGACGTCGTCGGCTACGGCGCCAGCCCCAACGAAGTGATCGAGCGCTCCCGCGGCTTGGGACACATCTTTGTCCGGGGTAACCACGACAAGGCGGCCAGCGGAGCGATGGACCTGAGAGACTTCAATCCCATCGCCGGCCTGGCGGCATTGTGGACGCGCGATCAACTTTCTCCCCAAAACCTGAAATGGCTTCAGGGCCTGCCTCACGGACCGATCCAGACCGGGGAACTGCCCGCCACGCAATTCGTCCACGGCTCTCCCGTGGATGAAGACGAGTATGTCGTGACTCTGCGCGATGCGATCGAGCCCCTTCTGACTTCCACTACGCCCCTGACGTTTTTCGGCCACACTCACTTGCAGGGCAGTTTTTGCACCAACAGCGTGGCCAGCGATTATTACCGCCCGCAATACAACACGGTTGGACAGAGCGAGACCATGGAGTTTCCGCTCAAGGAAAACATGCGCTACATGGTCAACCCCGGTTCGGTCGGTCAGCCCCGCGACGGAGACTGGCGGGCCGCCTTCGCCGTGTTCGACTCCGATGCGCGCATCGTGACGTTCTGTCGCGTGCCCTACAATCTGAAGCAGGCCCAGGACCGGATCATCGCCGCCAACCTGCCCCAACGTCTGGCCACCCGCCTGGCCGCAGGAAGATAACCTGGCACTTCAAACCACCCGTGTATGTGGGGGAGTCCGGCCCTACACACGCTTGCAGATGTAAACTTCTGCCATGCCTTCCTATCCATCGCGCAGCCTGTTCTCCTCGCAGCAAGGCAAAACTCCCGAACAGTATCTGACCGCTCACAGTGACGGTGGCGCACGCGGCAATCCCGGGCCGGCAGGCTATGGCGTCGTGATCAATGACCAAGCGGGACAAAAAGTTGCCGCGCTGAGCCAATACCTCGGCCACCAGACCAACAATTTTGCTGAATATCAAGGCCTGATTGCGGCGCTCGAGTATGCCATCGAGCACGGACACAAAGCTCTCAAGGTCGTAAGCGACTCCGAACTGCTGGTACGACAGATCAAAGGCGTTTACAAAGTGAAGAACTCGACGCTGCAGGAACTCCACGGACGGGCCAAAGAGTTGATAGGGCAGTTGGAGTGGTTCTCCATCGATCACGCTCTGCGCGAGCACAACCGCGAAGCGGACGAACTTGCCAACCAGGCCATGGACAAGGGCATGGGCCGAACCAGCGGCACAACTCACGGGCTCGCGGGCGCCTCGCCCGCGCGAACCGCTGCTGGACCCCAGGAGTTTGAAGGCGTAGTGCAAGGCGGCGTGATAAAGCTGCGGAGCGGACAGTTGCCGGATGGAACACGCGTAGAGGTGCGGGTGAAGAAATAGAGCGTCTTGCGCTTTATTAAGCGCGGCCCTTTTTTGCGGCAGCAGCCGTGACTCCCGCTTTTTCCCAGGGACGCTTGGGGCGCTCCGCCGTGGGTTTGTCGCGGTCCTTGATGCGGTCGTAGTGGTACGATTCGCTCACCGTGCCCAGTGACTCGTTATACAGGACGGGCAATCCCAGGCCTTCCTTCAATTCATCGGTAAATTGCTGCAGCGCTTTCAGGTGGTCGGCGGTGGCGGGAACTTCGGTCTTGGCGGTCTTGAGAAACTGCTGGTAGCCTCGGTTGATCAGCTTGGAAATCTCGCTGCCGATCAGGTATCCGGGATAGGCGAAGATTTTCACGCCATCGTCGCCGTCTTTCTGGATGGCGGCGGAAACACTATATTTCTTCAGGAACACGCGCCCCTGCGTGCCCGGCGCCTCGATCAAGTCGAAGCCGTGCTCGCGCAACCAACTCAGGGCTTCCTCGTAACTTCTCTGCTCTACCTTGGTGGTCATTCGTGTTGGGTTTCCAATCCCGTACAGATCTCGTATCTACTCTCTTCCAATCTCATCAGATGCCGGTTTGCACTAAAGAGTGCAATTTCCCCATTCCTGTTTGGATCGAAGTAGCCTCTTTTATAATCCAATCAACCGTTACTGCTCCGTTAATTCGAGTTTGCAGTAGGTTACGATGGTCACGGCCTTAGTCACCGAATCTATGCGACCTGTCCCTGCAAAACCAACGGAAGTGCCTGATTCGCTGGTCGCTGCGCCTGCAGCAGGCGTGCCACAACCACTCGCGAGTCAGGCGGCTTCGCTCGGCCGGCGCAGCCTCGAACTGATCGGAAATACGCCTCTGTTACGCCTGGAACGCGTCACTCGCGACCTGCCCGGAATCGAGTTGCTGGGCAAAGCCGAGTGGTACAACCCCGGCGGATCAGTCAAAGACCGCGCCGCATCGAACATCGTGGCCCAGGCTCGCGCCAGCGGAAAATTCGGACCCGGCCAGACCTTGCTCGATTCCACCAGCGGCAATACCGGAATTGCTTATGCCATGATCGCCGCCGCGCAAGGCTTTCCGGTAACCCTGTGCATGCCGCAAAATGTCTCGATCGAACGCAAACATATTCTGCATGCTTACGGCGCCAACATCATTTATACCGACCCGGCCGACGGCTCCGACGGTGCCATTCGCTCCGCCCGCGAACTCTACGCCAAGGATCCCGGGAAATATTTCTACGCTGACCAGTACTCCAACGACGCCAACTGGCAGGCCCACTACCATGGCACAGCCAACGAAATCTGGCAACAAACCCAGGGGCAGATAACCCACTTCGTTTCCATGATGGGCACCAGCGGCACCTTTGTCGGCACCACCCGCCGCCTGAAAGAATTGAATCCGGCAATTCGCTGCATCTCGCTGCAGCCCGACTCGCCATTCCACGGCATCGAGGGCGCAAAACACATGGCCAGCGCCATCGTTCCCAGGATTTATGACGCAACCCTGGCTGACGAAGACATTGGCATTTCGACCGAGGAAGCCTACAACATGGCCAAGCGCCTGGCCCGCGAGGAAGGACTGCTGGTTGGCATATCGGCCGCCGCCGCCGTCGTCGGATGTGTGCAAGTGGCGAGCAGGCTGAGTAGGGGCGAGCGGGCAGTGTTTGTGACGATCCTGTGCGACTCCGGCGACAAATATTTGAGCGAAAGATTCTGGGAAGAAGCCTGAAATCAGTTGGCGCGAGACTGAGAACCTCAAACTACGAACCGAGAGCTGATTTTTACATATCGCGACGTTCGCTCTGCGACAGAAGGCTTTCCGTGCATTCCTGTCATTCCTTGGTGATTTGAGTTCTTCATGCTGAAGATACGGCGCAAAGAATACGAAGCTCTCAGGCGGCACGGCGAGGAGACCTATCCCCACGAATGCTGCGGCATTTTACTCGGTCAGATGGGGGACGACGGCGTGCGCACCGTGACTTCGGTCGCACGCGCGGGCAACACGCGCACGGACTCGGCCCACAATCGCTACAACATCGACCCCAAGGACTTGATCCGCATTCAGCGCGAAGGGCGTGAGCGGGGCGAGGACATCATCGGTTTCTATCATTCGCATCCTGACCATCCAGCGCAATGGTCGCCGACCGATCTAGCCGAGGCGCACTGGTTTGGCTGCTCTTACGTTATTACCAGCGTGGAGCAACGCAAGGCTGTCCTGACCAACTCGTTCGAACTCACCGGCAGCGATGAGGACGACAAGAAGCTGGTGGACGAAAAGATTGAAGTAGCGTAATTCGCACGGTGCGCTGTAATCATGGATGCCCTTTTCACCGTCTGGCCGTGAATTTTTCCGGCCGTAACCTTTTCCCGGCGCGAACGTTTATATAGTCAGAGGCACGATGGCAGTCAGGCGTCCAGCGAAGCACTCCCGGAAGGAAGCGTCCGCTTTGCCGGGAGAAGACCGCCTGCTGGTCGAGGCCGCCCAAAAAGACCCCAGCCGCTTCGCCGAACTGTACGAAGCGAATTTCCCGCGGGTGTACGGCTACATTGCAAGGCGCGTGGGCGATCGTGACGCAGCCCAGGACCTGACCTCGGATGTGTTTCACAAGGCGCTGGCCAGCATTCAAAGTTTTGAATGGCGCGGCGTGCCCTTCGCCGCCTGGCTGCTGCGGATCGCTGCCAACATGATTGTCGACAGATCGAAACGCGGCGCCAGAGAAATCGGCCAGGACGAACTGCCCGACCTTCCCGACCTAAGGGCACGGCCCAGGCTCGAGGAAGCCGATGAGTGCGCGCGCCTCTTTCTGCTGGTGGACGAGCTTCCCGCCGATCAGCGCCGCGTGATCGGAATGCGCTTTGCCGAGGAGAAAAGTATTCGTGAAATCGCACAAGCCCTGGGACGCACCGAGGGCGCGGTGAAACAGTTGCAGTTCCGCGCCTTGCAGAATCTGCGCGCCCGCCTGGAGGGAGCCAATGCCTAAGCGCTCTCTGCCGAATCGCAAGATGCCCGATCGCGAGCTGATCAACAAACTCGATCAGGCGGTGACCGACCTGCTTGCCGCTCCGGGGGCCAGAGTCCACTCCGGAGACCCGGAATTGTTGCCGCTGCTGCGCGTCGCCACTGAGCTGCGCCAGCTGCCGCGCGAAGATTTCAAGGCAAGACTCAAATCTGATTTGAAAAGGAAATCATCCATGGCCACTACGACTGAGCCCATCGCTGCAGTTCGAACCGTCGCTTCCCCGCGGCTGACTTTTAAGGACCCGGCGAAAGCGATCGAGTTTTACAAGAATGCTTTCGGAGCGAAAGAAACCTTCCGCTTCCAGAACGAAATGGGGATCGGCCATGCCGAGATCATGATCGGCGACTCTGTCATTATGGTCGCCGAGGAGTGGCCCGATGGCGGACGCTACAGCGCCGAGACCTTGGGTAACTCCCCGGTCTGGATGGTAATTCGCGTCCCGGATGTGGACGCCTTCGCGGCGCACGCCGTCGCCGCCGGCGCGAAGCTGCAGCGTCCAATCAGCGACCAGTTTTATGGACACCGCGACGCACATTTGCTCGACCCCTTCGGATATACCTGGGGCGTCTCCACGGTGAAGGAAGAGATGTCTCTCGAGGAAATGCATCGCCGTTTCAATGCGATGATGAAGGGACAGGAAAAGAAAAAGCCGGCTGTTGATCCGGTCCCGAAAGGCTACACCACCCTTACGACTTACCTGGTGGCGCAAGACGCGGACGGCCTCATTCAGTTCATGACGAAAGCGTTTGACGCCGAAGAAATATTCCGCACCGGACCGGGCAGCGAAGGTGGGCTGCACGCGGAGGTAAAGATCGGGGATTCGATGCTGATGGTGGGCGGCGGCGGCGCCGGAATGAAATGGCACGGCACTCCGATGCCGAGTGCATTCCACATGTATGTTCCCGATTGCGATGCTACTTATGCTCGCGCCCTGGAAGCCGGAGCCACTTCCATGACCAAGCCGGCCGATCAGGAATACGGAGAACGCACCGCGAACGTGAAAGACCCTGCCGGAAACTTCTGGTACATCGCGACCTACAAGGGAGCCAGCTACAGGTGGGAAGGCGCGCCCACACTGCAGCCGTACCTGCATCCTTTGCGCGCCGAGCCCGTGCTGAAGTTTATGAGGCTCGCTTTCGGAGCTGAAGAACAGGGCAGGTACACGGCCCCGGACGGCGTGATCCACCATACGACGGTGAAAATCGGAAACGCGTACATGGAGATGGGAGAAGCCACTGGACCGTATCAACCCATGCCGACGATGTTTTATCTGTACGTGGAAGATTGTGACGCGTTGTATAAGCGCGCCCTCAGCGCCGGTGCGACTTCAATCTCGGCGCCTCAGGACCATCCCTATGGCGACCGTAGCGGCGCCGTGACCGATCCCTTCGGGAACAAGTGGTATATTGCCACGCACGTCAAAGACATGTAGGCGGGAGCTGAAATTGCCACGAACCACGTAGGGGCAGAGCCTGTCCTGAGCGAAGTCGAAGGATGTCCCACCTGCCCGGTCGAGCGCAGCTCGACAGCCTTTGCCGGGAATCAAGAAACTGCGGAGCTTCGCTCCGCTGGGCAGATGGGGACATCTGCCCCTACGCGGCTGCTGGTAGCCTCCGCCAAGGCTCACTGCGGCAGCTTGGCGTACTCGGCTTTGGCTTCTTTCAGGACGGGAACATCGGGGTCGGCGTCTTTCCACAGCGCGAAGAAATCCTGATAGGCGGTGCGGGCGCCGGCATTGTCGCCGGAAAGCGCACGGGCGCGCCCCAACTGGAGATGCGCGAGGGAACAAGCCGGTAGAGTTCCGCAGGGTCCGCGATGGTTCAGGATATTCTGAAATTGCTCCGCCGCCTCTTTCCCCTGGCGCATGTGGAGATAAGCCTCGCCACGAACGTAACTGGGTATTACGCGGGCGGGCCAGCCAAACTCGTAAGGAAGCGCTGGCTGAAGCAATTCGATCGCCTTTGCCGGATTGCCCCGGCTGTTCTCGATTTGCCCTCGGATGGACGGCAGCCAAACGTAGTTAACCAGGGTGTCGGCCGGATAGCCCTTGCTCATTTCATCCGCGATCGCAGACGCCTGAGCGACGTCGCCGGCAGCTGCCAGCGCAGCGCCGGCGGAAGCCAGCGCGAAGCGGCTGTTGCGATTGATGGCCAACGCAGCCTTGACGATGTCGCGGGCCTGAGCCATGTTCCCCACTTCGGCCTCAATGCGCGCCTGGTGGCACATGATGAGTGCTGCATTCTCAGAGAGCTTCGCCTGTTGCGCGCTGTCCACAGCCTGCCGGTACAACTCCCTCGCCTGCTGTAGCTTCCCGGAAGCAGCGGTTGCTTCGGCAATGGCTTCGAGCATCATGAACTCGCCGGGCTTGCCTTTCGCCCAATCCGCCTCGCGCTGCATGGCTGCCTTGTCGCCTTCCAGAAAGGCCAGTAAATACAGGTCGGCGTGGTCACTCATTCCGTCCAGCTTGAGTTCCACCGCCTTTTGGCGGATGGCTTTGGCCTCGGCAAGGCGGTCAAGGCCAATGTAAGCGCCGCCCACAACCCCATAACTGAAAGTACTGTTGGGGTCGAGACGCATGGTTTCCTGAGCTTCCACCAGGGCCTGGTCGTACTTGCCAATCCACGCATAGTCGACTGCCAGATTGTTGGTGGGAATGGAATCTCGCGGATAAGTCCGCTTCCACAGCTGATAGGTTTCGTTCGCCTTGTCGATTTCGCCGGTAACAATTTCGTAGTAGTGCGAGGAAATGTAGAGCTTTTCCAGTTCGCTGGCTCGCTCCCGCCGCTCGAAGGCCAGCTTGAGGCTTTCGCGCGCGAGACCGCTCTGTCCGGTGTTGGCGTAGGACTGGCCCAGGCGCGCATAAGCCACGGCGAAATTGGGGTCCAGTTCGATCGCGTGCTTGTAGAGAGGAATGGCGGTGTACTCGGATCCCTTGTTTCTCTCCGCTTCGGCCAGACTGAAAGCTTTGAGCGCTTCCAGCGATGAAGTGGTCGCTTCGTCGACCGGTGCATCGAATTTCTGCACCGAAGCCAGCGATTCTCCCAGCTTGCCCCGCAGGCTTGAAGCCGCTTTCCCCACCGCTCCCAGGACTTGCTCTTTCTTGTCCGCCGTTATCTGTTCGTGCGCCAGACTGTCGCCGGTCAGACAGTTGACCGCGTTCACATCGACAACATACTGGGTGCCGATGTTACTGATAGTTCCATTCAGGACGGCCTTAATGCCTTCCCGCTGGCAGACATCGCGCGCCAGATCAGGGGTGAGCCGTTCATCGGGAGACCGGCCCATGAATTTCAGAGTGTCGCGCACCCGCTCCTGGGGAAAAACATTCAGATACGGCGATTGCTCCAGTTGCACGGCCAATGCCTGTTTGAGAGTCCCGTCGAACACCGCATCGCCCGTGGTATTTACGAAATCGGTCAACAGGATGGAATCTTTTTCCGTCAGAGCGCGCCTACCGCGCGTGTAGAAAAAGCCGCCAATCGCTGCCGCGACCAACACCAGTACAGATGCCGCGATGTACCAGAGCTTTCGGCTGGCTGGCCCCGGAGGCAGAACTGCCGGCGGCGAAGCCGGTCCCGAGACTGCCGACACAGGCTGAACGGTCGAAGCAGAAGGCGGAGGCGGCACGAGCGCGGTCGGCGCGGGCGTGGAGTCCACCGGTGTAGCTCCGCTCGGAGTTGCCACGCTAACCGACGAACTTCTGCCCGAATCAATCTCGCGCTTCAGCCGCTTCAGATCGCCGCGCATCTCGGACGCCACCTGGTAGCGCAGATCGCGGTCCTTCTCCAAAGCTTTGTTGATGATGCGCTCCAGTTCCGCCGGCAGATTGGGATTCAGCCGCACCGGCGCGGTGGGAGCGCGGTTGAGGATGGCGTCAAAAATGACCGCGGAAGTGTTGCCGGTGAAGGGCTGCCGCCCGGTAGACATTTCGTAGAGGACTGCGCCAAACGAAAACAAGTCGGTACGAGTATCGAGTTCCTCACCGCGAGCCTGCTCTGGGGACATGTAGGCCACGGTCCCGACCGTGCTGCCCGGACTGGTGAGGTTTGCCGCATCCACGGCCGCCGTGGCGAACGACGCGCCCGCCGGTTCCAGCTCCGGCATCGGCCGTCCCGCAACTTTGGCCAAACCGAAATCAAGAATCTTGGCCTGCCCGCGCTTGGTAAGAAAAAGATTTGCCGGTTTCAGGTCACGATGGACGATGCCGGCCGTGTGCGCGACATCCAGCGCATCGGCGATCTGTGCTCCGAGGTCGACCAGTTGATCGATCGAAATAGGCTTGCCTTCGATGCGGTACTTCAGCGTCGTACCGTCGAGGTATTCCATCACGATGTATTGACGATCTTCGTCCTCGCCAATGTCGTAAATGGTGCAGATGTTGGGATGATTGAGCGCCGACGCGGCCCGCGCCTCGCGCCGGAATCGTTCCAGCGCCTGCGGATCCTTGGCCAGCTCGTCGGGCAGAAACTTCAAGGCCACTCGCCGGCCGAGGCGTAAATCTTCGGCCTCGTAAACCACGCCCATGCCGCCGCCACCCAGCTTTTGGGTGATGCGGTAGTGCGATATGGTTTTCCCGATCATCTGAGATCGGCAATGGTAGGCTGCAGGCCTTCAGCAAGTCAATTTGGGTCGCTGTTTGTATGGCTTGGTGCGGTGTGGTCGTGGGCGACTCGCCCGCGGTTTTGAGTTCGAGCCGCGGGCGAGTCGCCCGCGACCACACCGCACCATACCAACCTACTGGCCGCGACGCAGATGCGCTCTTACCCACTGCACCACGCCTTGCGGCTGCAGCAGCGCAGGATGATTTCCATACCACAGCACCACGCCGCCCACCGCCAACAGGAAGAGCATGACGGCATTCAACGCCCAGCGCCGGCGAGGATGCGGCGGAGCAGCGGGCAGAGGCGCATCGATCGGGATCTTCGCGACTGGCGACTCCGGATTCGCCGGCGCTGATCTTCGCGCCCGGAAACTGGCCAGTACCAGCAGCGCGTTCGTGATCAGGATGACGGCAAACGCCAGTCCGGGGACAAAGACCAGCCCGATTCCCCGTTGCTCCGCCACCTCGATGGCGAGGACCACCGTGATCAGGCCTCTCGGCATCACCCAAAAGATCAACTCGCGGTGCTGCGCCGCAATTCCCCGCCAGGCCCAACGGCTGGAATGGATGGCCAGCCAGCGCGCGAGAAATAAGGATCCCAGCGTCCCCGCCATCAGCAGCGGGTGCTCGCGAAAAATGCTCAGCTGCGCGATCGCCCCAATCATCACAAAAAAGAAAGTGCGCACCAGGAATGCGAGCTCAGAGTGGAAGGTGAGCAAAGCCTGCTGCGACTCCGCCATTTGCCTAACCGGCCGCGTCAGGCCCAGTTCGGGATCGACGCCGGGGAAATTGGACAGCGTCAGGCCGAAGCCCAGCACCGCGATCAGCCCATTGGCTCCCAGCGCTTCCATCCCCGCATAAAGAACCAGGACGATCGAGAAAGTGAGCACCTGCCAGAAGCGCTGCTCGGACAGCACATGCAAAAGGCGCGACCACAAAACTCCCCCGGGGATGGCGAACAACAACGCGATCCCGACCTGGTTCAATAGTCCGTGGGCCAGTCCCTGGGCAACGGCCCCACCCTGGCTGCGCATTCCCAGAAGCAGCCCCACGGTGAGCACCGCCAGCACGTCTCCCCATGCTGCTTCCAGCATCAGCGTCACTCGGACCGCTTCTTCCGCCTGCAATTGTTGCAGCACCGGCAACACGACGGTGCTGCTGGTGCAGCCGAGAACCGCCCCCACCAGCAGGCCGTCTGTCCAGGGCAAGCCGAGGCCCTTGGTGACGATGACGGCGACCAGCGCCGTGCTGAAGACGTAGGCCAGGGTGGCCAGCAGGAAACTGCCGGGAAAATGCTTCAAGGTGTCGCGAAGGTCAAGCTCGAGCCCGCCTTCGAAGAGAACGAGAATGATGGCCAGCGTCCCCAGCAGGTTGGTTGTCTTCGCCAGCGCCGCGGCCTGGACCAGACCCAACACAGGCCCGAGCAGCACGCCCAACAGCATCAGAACCAGAACATCGGGGATTCGAGTCAGCCCGAAAACGCGGTTGGCCAGGAAGGCCACCACCAGCAGACCGCCGACCAATCCAAGAACCAGCGCTGCGGACATGCTTGCTCCATCGTCTCCGGAGAACGCTGGCGTCAACTGCGTGCCGCAAAAACCCCGGCCTGCCGGACATCTTATCGCGTGCTACTCTCGTTATCCGGCGAAAGATGTTAAGGAGAAAATTAAGATTGGCCACCGTCGCACAACTCGTTCCCGTCGGATTCAGCCTCGGGGCGGTCGTGTGCTGGGGCACCAGCGACTTCACCGGTGGCTATGCCTCGAAACGTTCAGACCCCTTTGTCGTCACGCTGCTTTCGCATGCCAGCGGCTTTATGCTCATGCTCACAACCGCGCTGCTCATGCACGCTCCGTATCCTTCGGCAGCCGGTCGGAACTGGGCGCTGCTCGGGGGCGCGTTTGGGGGAACGGGATTGGCCATCTTTTATCGCGCCCTGGCCCGCGGAGACATGGGAATCACGGCGCCGGTATCGGCGGTTCTCGGGGCGGCCATCCCGGCGGCTTTTGCCGTGATCACGCAGGGCCTGCCAGGGAAGTTTGCCCTCGCTGGTTTCCTGCTTGCCGGTGTCGGCGTCTGGCTCATCTCCCGTCCGGAGGGCGCGGCCGGAAATTATTCGGGGATTTCGATGGCCGCACTGGCCGGAATCGGCTTTGCCGGATTCTTCATCTGCATCGATCGCGCCGGCAACACTTCCGCCTTGTGGTCGGCGGTGCACTCGCGCTTCGCCGCTCTCGTAATGGTGGCCTTCATCGTCCTGATTCGACGACTCTGGTTTAGCCTCGGCCCGAGCCAGTTGCGGCGCGCCGACGCGGCACGGGCGATCTTCGCCGGATGTCTGGATGTCACCGGCACCGCCCTCTTCGTCCGCGCCGAACAGACCGGCCGCCTGGACAGTGCGGTCGTCCTTAGTTCGCTCTATCCCGTGATTACGGTTCTTCTGGCTCGAACGCTTTTGCGCGAGCACTTTACCCGCTGGAAAACAGTCGGCATCTTCGCTGCCCTGCTGGCGGTGCCGCTGATCGCGCTCCAGTAAATGGTTTGCGCTGCTATAATCAAGAATTGCGCTCATGCCTACGAAGCGTCTGATTCGATCCACCACAGTTCTTAGCGTCCGCCGCAACGGCACCGTCGTCATGGCCGGAGACGGCCAGGTCACCTTGGGCGAAGGTGTGATCAAGCACTCCGCCAAGAAGATTCGCCGCCTCTATCAGGACAAGATCCTGGCGGGATTTGCCGGCTCCACCGCCGACGCCTTCACTCTCTTCAGCCGCTTCGAATCAAAGTTGGAGCAGTATCACGGCAACCTAGGACGAGGCGCAGTCGAGCTCGCCAAAGACTGGCGCACCGACAAATTTCTGCGCCATCTCGAAGCCCTGCTTCTGGTCTCGGACAAAGAGCAGACCTTCTTGCTCAGCGGACAAGGCGACGTGATCGAGCCCGACGGAGGCATCGCCGCTATCGGCAGCGGCGGCCCCTACGCTCAGGCCGCAGCTCAGGCCTTGGCCGAACACACCCAGTTGACGGCGCGCCAGATCGCCGAAGAAGCCATGAAGATTGCGGGCAAAATGTGCATCTATACTAATGACAAGGTAACGATTGAGGAACTCTAAGCGCGGACGTCGGACGTCAGACCTCGGACGTCAGCGATTTTTTGCCGAGGCCTGACGCCCGAGGTCCGAAGTCCGATTTTATGGCTATCTATCTCCCCGCTACCGCTGAAGAAGAACACATCGCGCTCGACGAGCTGACTCCGCGCGAGATCGTCGTCGAGCTGGACAAGCATGTTGTTGGCCAGAAGGACGCCAAGCGCGCCGTGGCCATTGCCTTGCGCAATCGCATGCGCCGCCAGAAGCTTACTCCCGACCTGGCGGAAGAAGTCATCCCCAAAAACATCATCATGATCGGTCCGACCGGCGTGGGCAAAACCGAAATCGCGCGCCGCCTGGCCAAGCTCGCCAACTCGCCCTTCCTCAAAGTGGAAGCGTCGAAGTTCACCGAGGTCGGCTACGTTGGACGCGATGTCGAGTCCATGATCCGTGATTTGGTAGAGATCGCCATCGAGATGGTCCGTGAAGAAAAGCTGGAAGACGTCTCCGATAAAGCCGAGCTCAATGCCGAGGAGCGTTTGCTGGATATTCTGCTTCCCCCTGCGACCCCGCGACCCGCCGAGGGTTCCGCGGGCGGCATGGTGCTCGAAGGGACCACGGCAGCGTCATCCGGAAACGAGTCGCACAGCCGCACGCGGGAGAAACTGCGCCAGCAGTTGCGCGAAGGCAAGCTCGACGATCGCACGGTAGAGATCGATGTCCGCGAACGTAATTTTCCATCCTTCGAGATTATCTCCAATCAGGGCGTCGAAGAGATGGACGTCAACATCAAGGACATGTTGCCCAACCTCTTCGGCCAGCGCACCAAGAAGCGGAAGATGAAGGTCAACGAAGCTTTCGAGTACCTGATCCAGGAAGAAGAGCAGCGCCTGATCGACATGGACCAGGTCACCCGCCTGGCCATCGATCGCGTCGAGGACTCCGGCATCATCTTCCTTGACGAAATCGACAAGATCGCCGGACGCGAGAGCGGCCACGGTCCCGATGTTTCCCGCGAAGGTGTGCAGCGCGACATCCTGCCCATCGTCGAAGGCACGACCGTGAGTACGCGCTACGGCATGGTGCGCACCGACCACATCCTGTTCATCGCGGCCGGCGCATTCCACGTTTCGAAACCCAGCGATCTCATCCCCGAGCTTCAGGGCCGCTTCCCCATTCGGGTGGAACTGCAATCGCTGACCATGGAAGACTTCATCCGCATTCTCACCGAACCCAAGTCATCGCTGGTGAAGCAGTACATAGCTCTGCTCGAAACCGAAGGCGTGAAGCTGGAATTCACTCGCGAAGCCCAGGAAGAAATCGCGCGCTACGCTTTTCGCGTAAACGAAGGCACGGAAAATATCGGCGCCCGCCGCCTGCACACCATCATGGAGCGCGTACTCGACGAAATCAGCTTCGATGCGCCCGACAAAAAGGGCGAACACATCAAGGTCGATGCCGACTACGTACGCAAGATGCTGGCCGACATCGTGAAAGACCAGGACCTGTCCCGTTACATTCTGTAGGGCCGTTACCCACGGAGGACACAAAGGACACGGAGGCAAGATTTCTCTGTGTCCTCCGTGTCCTCTGTGGTTAAGATGTGTCGACGGCATGAAAGCTATCGACCGCCCCCGTCTGAAGTCCCTCATGCAGCGCGAGCAGACGCGCTACGTGAACGAGCGACCCAAGTCCAAAACTCTGTTCGAACGCGCCGGCAAGTCATTGTTGGGTGGCGTCCCCATGAACTGGATGATCAAATGGGCCGGCGCTTTTCCTCCTTTCGTCCGCGAAGCCCAGGGCGCGCACTTCTACGATGTCGACGGGCATCGCTACATCGACTTCTGCCTGGGAGACACCGGCGCCATGACCGGACATTCTCCATTCGCTACCGTAAAAGCGGTGGAAGAACAGATGAAGCGCGGGATCACACTGATGCTGCCCACCGAAGACTCCATTTTCGTGGCGGAAGAGTTGCAACTGCGCTTCGGGCTTCCCTACTGGCAATTCGCCCTTACCGCCACGGACGCCAATCGTTTCGCGATCCGATTGGCGCGCCAGATTACCAAGCGTCCCAAGATTCTGGTATTCAACTGGTGTTATCACGGCACCGTGGACGAAAGCTTTATCACTCTGAATAACGGAGTTGCACAGGCTCGCCGCGGAAATATCGGTCCGCCGGTCGATCCCACAGTCACCACCAAGGTAGTCGAGTTCAACGATCTGGCCGCGCTGGAGCAGGCTCTGGCTCCAGGCGACGTAGCCTGCGTGCTGGCCGAGCCGGTCATGACCAACGTGGGCATCGTGCACCCCGAATCCGGCTACCATAAAAGGTTGCGCGAGCTGACCGAAAAATCCGGGACGCTGCTCATCATCGACGAGACCCACACCATTTGCGCCGGGCCGGGCGGCTACACTCGCGCCGAGAATCTCGATCCCGATTTCTTCATCTTCGGAAAAGCTATCGCCGGCGGAGTTCCCGGCGCGGCATACGGATTTACGGAAGCAGTCGCCCATGCCATTAATAAAGATCAGAAT
Organism: Terriglobia bacterium; assembly: GCA_963841075.1. Lineage (GTDB taxonomy): Bacteria > Acidobacteriota > Terriglobia > Terriglobales > Acidobacteriaceae > JAIQFF01. The sequence goes on along the minus strand of CAWJBA010000008.1, from coordinate 82,937 downwards.
CTCGAGGATTGCGACACTGGCGGAATTGGCGGGACCCTGGCCGGCAACGCGCTTTCGCTCGCCGCGATGCGGGCCACGCTGACCAAGGTCCTCACCGAGGATGCGTTTGCGCGCATGATTCCCCCGGCCGAGCGCTGGGCTGCGGGAGTGCAAAAGGCCATTGCGGATATGGGTGTGCCCTGGCACGTCACCCGGTTGGGCTGCCGCGCCGAATACCAGTTTTCTCCCACCGCGCCGAAAAATGGCGGCGAGGCCCACGCCGCGATGGATTTCGAACTGGAGCGCTTCATGCATCTGTACGCCATGAATCGCGGCATCCTGCTTACTCCTTTCCATAACATGGCGCTCATGTCTCCCCAGACCGATCCCGATGACGTGGATCAGCACACGCGCGTCTTTCGCGAAGCGGTTAAGGAATTAGTGGCATAGGTAGCGCTGCAGTTTGCAATAAACAACCTCAGCCCTTGTCATTCCGAAGCCAGGTCTATCGGCAACTGCCGCGCTTCGGAATGACAATTCTTTGAGGGTTTTTCAAATCACAGCGTACGGTGCTATGCCGCTGTGAGGGGAAGGCTTTGTCTACCCGAGACCGCCGGAGAATCAGTTCGCCTTCTGTTACCCTGTTTGTTCCCGCGATGAAGCTATCCGGTTGGAAAATTTTGATCGGCGTGCTGGGCGGCGCTGTCGTGGTTTCCTGCGGCTATCCGGGCGTTCCCGTCCCGCCTGCTCTCGAACTGGCCAAGCCGGTCACGGACCTGCGCGCGGCTCGCAAGGGCGACAAGGTTTACCTGGCTTGGACCGTGCCCGCCAAGACCACCGACGGTCAACCTGTGAGCCATCCAGGCGTGACTCGGGTTTGCCGCAGCCTGAGAGAGCCCGTGGCCGATTGCAAGAATCCGGCTGCGGAAGTTCCGGCCAGCCAATTTCCCCTTCCTGCTTCCCCGTCGAGTCGCAAAGGACTGCCCCCGGAAAAAGTTCAGGCCAGCTACACCGACCTCCTGCCGCCCGGACTGCAACAACAGGATCCCGCCGCCGGGATCTCTTATGCAGTGTCGGTACGAAACGCGAACGGACGCAGCGCCGGACTTTCGAATCAGGTACAGGTGCCGTCCGCGCCGACGCTGCCTCCTCCGAATCATTTCCGCGCCGACGTAAGGAGCGACGGCGTGTTGCTCTCGTGGGATTGTCCTGCCGCCGTAGCCACGCCGGACCTGGTGGAGTACAAATTGCGCATCTATCGCCGCGACCGGGGAAAACAGACGGACACGAAGGTCAGCGACGAGAACTCGAAATACTGCGCGGAAACTCAGCCGCGCGACCACTCGGCCGATTTTCTCGATCAGACTTTCGAGTGGGAAAAGCACTACGACTATCGCGCCACTGTCGTGACGGTCATCTCCCCTGCAGGGAAGCCCGAGACTGAAGTTGAAGGCGACGACACGCTGGCCGTGCCAGTTTTCACCCACGACATTTTTCCACCCGTCACTCCCACGGGTCTTCAGGCGGCTTTCTCGGGCGTGGGTCAAGCGCCATTCGTCGACCTGGTGTGGTCTCCGGACACGGAAGCTGACCTTGCCGGCTACAACATCTTTCGCCATGAAGAAGGCGGCCAGCCGGTCAAGCTCAACTCCGAACCGGTAAAGGCCTCGGCCTTCCGCGACACGAACGTGCAAGCCGGGAAAGAAATATTTTTACTCGGTTTCCGCGGTAGACGAACGCAACAACGAAAGCGCGAAATCGGAAGAGGCGAGTGAGCAAGTGCCGTAGAAGCCTTCAGCCAGCCTTGTCAAGGTATTCTGAAGGGCGTCGTAACCGTTTTTGTATTTGTTCCGCTGATGGCTGAAAACTGATGGCTGACAGCTTGTTTTCGAGGTCCTATGAAATTTTGCCATTTCGAATTGAATGGCCAGCCGCAATACGGGCTGGTGGAATCCGCGGCGGGAGTCGAGCAGATTACCCGCCTCTTTCTGAACCCTCCGCAGGCTGCGAGCGCAGACCTTGAAGATGCCCCCACCCGGCGCATGGACCGCGTCTCCCTGGCCGAGGTGGCCTTGCTGGCTCCTGTCAGCCCATCGAAGATCGTTTGCGTCGGCCGCAACTATCGCGAGCATGCGGCTGAACTGGGCAATGAGGTCCCCGCCGAGCCGTTGATATTCTTCAAGCCGCCCTCTTCACTGTTGGCGCCGGGTAGACAGGTGCGCCGGCCCATGATCTCCGAGCGGGTCGACTACGAAGGCGAACTCGGAGTGGTCATGGCCAAATCCTGCTACCAACTGGCGGCTGACGAAGACGTCCGGCCCTATATCCTGGGTTATACCTGCGTCAACGACGTGACCGCGCGCGATCTGCAAAAGAAAGACGGTCAGTTTACCCGCGCCAAGGGCTTCGACACTTTTTGCCCCGTCGGCCCGCTGGTCACAAACGAAATCGATCCCTGGGCGGGTATCAGCGTGCAAACCCGGGTCAACGGCGACAGTCCGGCAAGACGGCAACACGCGGGATTTCATCTTTCCGCTCGACGCCATCATCCGCTATATCTCCCAGGTCATGACCCTGATGCCCGGCGACCTGATTTCCACGGGGACGCCCCAGGGTGTTGGCCCCGTTATTTCGGGAGATACAATGGAGGTGATTGTGGAAGGAATAGGGACCCTGCGCAATCCTGTGATCTGAGCTGGTAGGGTCTACCACGGAGGCACGGAGACGCGGAGAAACCCAAACTGCCCGGCAAGGCCTTTTTCTTATGGTTCTTGCATATTCAAGGTTCTCTCCGTGACTCTGTGACTCCGTGGTGAAAGAGGCAGATTGGGACACTACTTCTGAGCCGGGATGCTGCCGCCCACACTCAAACAACTTCCCCGATTCTCCCTCAGGCCTTATTCTGTTTGCGGGACTGCCGCACGCCACGGCTGTTTCCGATCGCGTAAACCATGATCTCACTTCGTCTGTATGCTTTGATTCTGGTGGCTGCCACCGTTCTGCTGGTGGCTTACTTGCTGCTGCGCCGCAAGCCGAAGACTGCCGAAGACCTGGAGCGCGAGCGTCGGGCCTGGCTCGACCGCATCGGCCGCATCACCGATGGCACGGTCATTGACGTTCAGGAAATGCCGGGTACTCGCGAGCAGCCTTCCACTTTCCTGATCTACCAGTACGACGTCGCCGGAGTTTCCTACGAAGCCTCGCAGGACGTGACCTATTTGCGTCAGTTGATCAACCTCCATTCCTGCCGTCTCGGGCTTCCCACCTCCGTCCGCTTCGACCCCCAAAATCCAGGCAATTCCATCGTGCTTTCGGAGCGCTGGATGGGCCTCCGACAGTAGCCGGGCCCGCGCTTTGACTTCGTCGCACGGTAAAACTAATATCGACGCTCGGGGAGCGCTTCCAACTTGATCGGCCGAACCATCTCTCACTACCGCGTCGTCGAAGAACTCGGCGGCGGCGGCATGGGAGTCGTCTACAAGGCCCAGGACACCAAGCTGGGCCGTTTCGTCGCCTTGAAATTCCTGCCCGAGGGTTTCTCCCGCGATCCCCAGGCGATTGAGCGCTTTCAGCGTGAGGCGCGCGCCGCTTCCGCGCTGAACCATCCGCACATCTGCACCATCTACGAGATTGATACCTTCGAGGACGTTCCTTTCATTGCCATGGAACTCCTGGAAGGCGAGACCCTGAAGCATCGGATCTCGGGCCGGCCTTTCAAAGTCGATCAACTGCTCGATATCGCCATCCAGATTTCGGACGCGCTGGACGCGGCCCATTCCAGCGGGATCGTGCATCGTGACATCAAGCCCGCAAATATTTTCATCACGCAGCGCGGGCAGGCCAAGATCCTCGATTTCGGCTTGGCCAAGCTGACGCCGCAGAAACATAAGCCAGATGAAGCCACCGCGGTTTCGGTGGCGGACTATCAGCTTACGAATCCCGGCACCGCGATGGGAACCGTGGCCTACATGTCTCCGGAGCAGGCGCGGGGAGAGCCGCTCGATCAGCGTACGGACCTGTTCTCTTTCGGTGTCGTCCTTTATGAAATGGCGACGGGCCGGCAGCCTTTTTCGGGGACCACATCCGCCGTCATCTTTGAAGCGATACTGAACAAGGTGCCCGCGTCGCCTGTCCAGCTGAATCCGGGATTGCCGGCTCAACTGGAGCCGATCCTCAACAAGACTCTGGAGAAAGATCGCGAGTTGCGCTGCCAGACTGCAGCCGAGTTGCGCGCCGATCTCAAGCGGCTGAAGCGCGACACCGATTCTTCCCGCGCCGGGGTCAGTGCCGCCTCGCAAACGTCCGTTGCGGCACCAACCAAAGACGCCGCGCCGCCCGCAAAGGGTGGGCACAAACTGACCGCGGCCTTGGTTGGCCTAGCGCTGCTGGTAGGAGCAGGTGCAGGGCTGCTTGCCGGGAAGCCTTTCTGGCGGCTCTCCACACCCAATCCGCGATATCACGAGATCACCTTCCGGCGCGGTGACATTCGCTCAGCGCGTTTCGCCTCCGACGGGCAGACCATCCTCTATAGCGCGGCGTGGCAGGGCAATCCGGTGGAAATCTTTAGTGCGCGTCCGGGCGCGGCTGAATCGCGCTCTCTTGGACTCGAGCATACTAATTTGCTGGCGGTTTCGCCCTCCGGTGAAATGGCCGTGGCGCTTAACAGTCATCGTACCGGCACGTGGGTGAACGTAGGCACGCTGGCCAGCGCCCCGCTCGCGGGAGGCGCGCCGCGAGAGTTGCTCGAAAACGTGCAGTGGGCGGACTGGGCGCCGGACGGCAGCAACCTGGCTGTTGTGCGCGACGTGGGTGGCCGGAACCGGCTGGAATATCCCATCGGCAAAGTGCTCTACGAAACTGGAGGCTGGATCAGCCATCCCCGAATTTCTCCCAAGGGCGACATGGTGGCATATCTCGACCACTCCCTGCAGGGAGACGACAGCGGCTCGGTCGCAGTCGTAGATCTCTCCGGCAACCGAAAAAAACTTTCCGGCGACTGGTACAGCGTGCAGGGCCTGGCCTGGTCCGCGGACGGGCAGGAAGTCTTCTTCACCGCCACCGAAACCGGCCTGGACCGTGATTTATCGGCGGTCAACCTGAAGGGAGAAAAGCGCCTGGTGGCCCGAATGCCCGGCACGCTCATGCTCTTCGACATCTTCCGCGACGGACGCATGCTGATGGGACGGGCCAGCTGGCGACGGGAGTTGATGGGAATCTCGGCCGACAGCGATAAGGAACATGATCTCTCCTGGCTGGACTACTCCTACCCCGGCGACCTCTCGTCCGACGGAAAGACGGTTCTTTTTGACGAGGAAGGTGTGGGAGGTGGCGCCCATTACGGCAAGACCCAGGAGCTGACCTACACGTTGTACATCCGCAGCACCGACGGTTCCGCCGCGGTTCGCCTGGGTGAAGGAACCGCTGAAGCATTGTCGCCAGACCAGAAATGGGCGATCGCTCAGAATCCCGGCACGCCCGCGCAATTTCGTCTGCTCCCCACCAAAGCCGGAGAATCCCGGCCCCTCACCGACGACAACATCAACCACAACGCCGCCCGCTGGTGCCCCGATGGAAAGCAGTTTGTCTTTTCGGGGAATGAACCCGGCCACGGGGTGCGGCTGTATGTGCAGGATGTCGAGAATGGCAAGGCCCTCGCCATTACACCCGAAGGCGTCAACGGCACGGCGTTCGCGGTTTCATTGGATGGTCAGCAGGTGGCAGCCATAGGACCTGATTTGAAAGGATATCTTTACTCGACATCCGGCCATGGCGAGCCGCGATTGATTCCGGGACTTCAAACCGGAGATCTCGCCTCCAGCTGGAGCCAGGACAATAAATCTCTTTTTGTCTATCAGTCGGGCGAGGTTCCCGCCAAAGTCTACCGCCTCGACCTGGCTACGGGGAAACGGACCCTGTGGAAGCAACTTCTGCCGGGAGACCCGGCGGGCGTCGCCACTATCGGTCCCATTCTGGTCACCCCGGATGGCAAAACCTTCGTCTACGGATTCCATCGAACACTCGCCGACCTTTACCTGGTTGAAGGCCTGAACTAACCGTCAATGTAGGCGCCACCACGAACCCTGTAGGGGCAGGTGTCTCACCTGCCCTGCGGAGCAAAGCTCCGCAATCGTTCTAATTTCTGCAAATGCGTGTCGAGCTTTGCTCGACTGGGCAGGTGAGGACACCTGCCCCTACGTGATTCGCGCCGCCGCCGGACGAGCAAGGCGCTCCCCCCTCGCCGCTCAATCGGGCGTGGTCTTCGGAGTGGTGCATATTGGTCTTCAGTGACGTTCTCAGGACACTGCGGGATTGCTAACGTGGCAGCTCAGCCGGGAAGAGAAAGGCCGGCCCAATTCCACTATGGCAAATTCTGCGAAATCTTCGTCCAAGCTGAGGATTCTGTACGCCGAAGGCGACTCAGAAGTCCTTGCATCACAGTCAGTTACGATTGAACAGGCGGGCTACCAAGTCACCCAGGCGGAGGGCCGGAAGCAGGTCCAGGACCTCCTGCACAAGGAAAAGTTCGATCTGGTCATCCTCGGCCCCACATTGAGCAAGAACGACCGGCACCACCTGGCATACATGGTGAAGAAGGCTCAGCCCGGTACTCGCCTCCTGGTCACCCATACCGACGGCGAAGGCCATCCCGCGGTCGACGCGACTCTAGAGACCGGCCGCAGCATGAACGCCCTGCTCGAAAAGATCGCGACGTTCCAGCCCCAAGCAGCAGGTGCAGCCTCCGGCCGATAGCGTTTTGGTGTGGACGTGGGCGACTCGCCCGCGCTCTTCAGGTCCCAAGTGAGCAAAGGCGGCCGGCAGGCCGCCTTTTTCATTTTGAGACTCAAATGAAGCATATATCTCGGTACGAACCCCATCAGTTAACAGGTGGGAGGAATCGCAAACTTAAGTCAGGTTTGCAGACTGTCACAGCGAAGACTAGCCGAAAAGTGGATTCCCTGACTGGTTCCGCGCCACAGACCGTGCAGGGACGGGTCTCCGACCCGTCTAGGCCGAGCAAGCTCGGCTAGGTCTGCATCGCAAGCGCCAAGAACCAATTGAGTTATCGTGGTACGAATAGATCCATCCAGTCCCCGATAGCCAGATCCAATTCCAATTTCGGCCCGATCCCAACCCCCAAAGTGGAGCGGCGACGGTTAAAATACAGGTTCTGAATCAATCTCATTATGAACAACCCACTAGAAGCCAATAAAATGCAGGCGAAGAAAGTTTACGTCTGCCTCAGCGGCTTGCCTCTCTCCTTCCAGTTAGAGTGGCCGTTTCGAAAGTCCACCTCGGGTGCAGATTTCTGGGTGCTACACGCCGACATCGCTCTGGAAAACTCCGAGGGGCTCCATGCGCCGGTGTCGGTCAACCTGTCCGCGACCGTGTACGAAGTAATGCCGTCGCTGGAGCCGAAAGACATCGAAGGACCGGTGATAAACGCCCTGCGCAAGGAAGTCGATCGCCGGCAAATTGAATTTGTGAAGTCGGGGAAGCGGGTCCCGGTGCAATTCTCCAGCCGCTACTATGACTTCAAACGCAGCAAGTGGGTCTTCGGCAAGGCGACCGACGAAAATGTGGCCCTGCTGGTGGCGCGCAAAGTCTATTGGCAAACCAAGGTCGCCGGAGGGCCAGTTTGGATTGGCGATCCCACCGAAGCGTTGTTCCTGGAGACCTCGCCAGATCGACTGCTCGAGGTGGCGAAAAAAATGCGCGATCAGGAATTGATGACTCTCCAGGCTGAATGGGCTTCGGCCAACGCGTCCTTAATGGCACAGGCCGAGAAATTTGAAGCCGATATGCGCGCCGCCCTCGCGGAACTGGAGCAGAAGCATGCGTATGAAAGAGGGTAGGTGAAGAGAGCTCTTAGCGTGATTGCAGCTTTTAGCTGTGAGCTTTTAGCTCTTAGCTCAAGCCCACAGCTTCCGCTCACTGGCTCGCCGTGGGATTCAAGCTAACAGCTAAAGGCTAAGAGCTAAAAGCTTCTTTCCTACTGCTGCTTGCTGATCGTCCCGTTAATCTCCACGTTGGAATCGTTCTGGATCACATAGGCGTCGGTGCCCGAGACCAGATAGAAAATAAGATTGTTGGAGATGGTGCCGATCGAAGCGCCGGTTCTTCCGTTTGCGGAAACTGCATAATTTCCCGACAGGATGGCGCTGTTGGGTGTGCCGCCGGCATTTGCGAATTCATTCAAGATCAGCTTTCCGGAACCATCCCACTGCAGGGTGCCCACCCGGTCTTTTGCGCCTCCCGTGTCGAATCCGTTCATGACAAAACCAAATTGCCCGTTCATCGTCGCATTCGAAAATGAAGCGCTCTGCTGCAGGTCGAGGCTTCCGTCCTGGACGGTATTGGGATCGTTGACGATGAAGAGGCCGCGCGCCGGGCTCACCATCCACACCACCAGGTTGCTGTTCGCCGCCGTGCTGAGAGTTACCGCGGCGCGGCCGTTGACAGCCTGGGTAACGGTTCCAGTGAAGCTCACGTTCGTGGCGGTGGAGCCATCCTGCACCGAGTCGCGCGCGCCGGCGGATATAGCTCCTGCCGTGGCGGTGAAACGGCCAGCCATATTTACTCCGCTCAGGGAGGCGCTGGTGTCGCCCTCGCTGCCGAAAGCGTAGCTGCCGGAGAGCGCCGGAGTGCCGTTCTGCATTTCAGCGCGGCCCTGTCCGAGGACACTGATGTCGGCCTCAAGAAAGCGCACGTTATTGGCATCCACGATGTAGTAATTGAAGCTGTAGGTAGCGGGAGAACTGTCGGTAAAGGTTCCGGTGCCGCGCCCCGTAGCCGGGTCCGGAATGTTGAACGAGCCGGTGAAGGTCAGGGAACTGGGCGTTCCGCCGCTATTGACGTCTTTATTCCCGTTGCTCACGATGCCGCCCGCGGCGGTGAAAGCGCCCACGCTGGCGACGGATTGCGTTGCCGTCAGGTCATGCTCCAGGTAAACGAACGTTCCGCTGGGGGCGGCCGCAATAGCTGTCGCGTCCTGCTTCTCCGCCAGACCGCCCGCGTTAAGAACCGAGTCCCCCTCGACCAGATAGACTTTGGCCGAACTGACCACGGTTATCTCAAGTGTGATCGCTCCGAGGGCGTTGGTAAAACTCAAACTGCCGGTGCCATCATTGTTGACGACATAGGAGCCTGTGCTGACCGTATTGGTAATGCCACCTTCGGAGAAATCGTCGGTCACGCTGGTAATGACGCCGTTGCCGTTGGCGCTGAACACGCCGGCTTCGCGGTACGGAACAGCGCTATTGAGGCTACGGAAATCAAAGCCCTGGATCTGATAAACATACTGCCCGTTGAGGCTGGCGTTGGAAAAATTCCCCTTGGGAATGAATCCCGGGACCCCATTGCTTGATCCGCAACCGGCACAAAACAACAATGAAAGCAGGCTCAGATACAAATATTTATTACTCATAAAAAATTGCGGTGTTATCGGCATGACCCCTTCAAAGCAATAAGAAAGACCAGTCCTTCCATTCTCTAACACAATCAAACTGAGAAAGTTGTCTCTGTCGCGTCACTTTTGAACGTAGCTTATCCTTGCGCTGACTCCGCTCCCCGGGTCAAGACCGAAGCCGCTTTTCGATCCGTATTCCTTCGCACCAGCCACGCCACGATGCGGTAGCCCAATAGTAAGGACAGCAAGAAGGCGTACTCGGCCGGCTTGCTGATATCCGCTTTTACCAGCCACCAGTAGTGAATCACCCCGGCAATGGCGCTGAGATAGATCAAGCGGTGCAAAGCTTGCCAGCGCCTGCCTCCGAGGCGGCGTATCCAGCCGGTCGTCGAGGTCAGCGCCAGCGGAATCAGCAGGACGAATCCAGTGAAGCCGACGGTGATGAAGCGCCGCTTGAGTACGTCGGCCCAGATCTCGTGCAGATCGAAAAATTTGTCCAGCCAGATGTATGTGAGGAAATGCATTACCGCATAGAAGAAGGCAAACAGCCCGAACATGCGGCGATAGCGAATCAGCCACAACTGCCCGGTCAGCTTGCGCACCGGCGTGATGGAGAGGGTCACCAGCAGGAAGATCAGGATCCAGTCGCCGGTCGAATGCGTAATGACTTCGATAGGATTGGCACCCAGCTTTCCCATGTAAGCCTTCCATCCCAGGCGAGCCAGGGGCCCGAGACAGGCAAGAAACACAACAGGTTTGAACCATTTCACCATGAGCTCTTCATGCGGTCGCGAGCGACTCGCCCGCGGCTTTTGACTTTGAAGCCTTCGCGGGCGGGTCGCCCGCGACCACACAAACCAAGCAACAATCCCTAGAAGTTCTTTTTCAAATCCATGCCGGAATAGAGCGACGCCACCTGATCGTAGCCGTTGAACATCAAGGTTGGCCGCTTACGGAATTCTCCCAGGCGGCGCTCCGTAGCCTGACTCCAGCGCGGATGATCCACCGTCGGGTTCACGTTCGAATAGAACCCGTATTCGTTGGGAGCGGATAGGTTCCACGTATTGCTGGGTTGACTGTCCACAAAGCGAATGCGGACGATGGCCTTGATGCTCTTGAATCCGTACTTCCACGGGATCACCATGCGCAGCGGCGCGCCGTCCTGGTTGGGCAATGCTTCGCCGTACATGCCGAAACACAGGAGCGCAAGGGGATGCATGGCTTCATCCATGCGCAAGCCTTCGACATAAGGCCACTGCAGCACCCGGCTGCGCTGGCCCGGCATCTGCTGCAAATCGAAGAGTGTGGTGAACTCCACAAACTTCGCCTTAGGCAGAGGATCGGCGCGTTTGATCAATTCACTGAGCGAAAATCCCACCCACGGCACCACGATCGACCAGCCTTCCACGCATCGATGGCGGTAGATGCGTTCTTCCGGCGCGGCCATCTTGATGATCGTGTCCACATCGAGCAGCTGCTTTTTCTTGACGGCGCCGTCGATGGTGACAGTCCAGGGACGAGTCCTGAAATTCTTGGCCAGGCCGGCAGGTTCGTACTTGTCGGTGGAAAACTCGTAGTAGTTGTTGTAATTCGTAACGTCCTTATAAGGGGTAATCGCCTCGCTGGTCGAGAGCGGGCTTTTCTGGATGCCGTCAATCTTGGTATTGGCCTGCACCACCGACGAAGGCGATCCAATTTCGTGCAATCCCACTCCCGCCGCGGCCGCGACTCCAGCCAACGCCGTGCCCGCGAGAAACTTCCGCCGGTTCAAGTAGAGGCTTTTCGGCGTGATCTCGGAAGATGGAACGTCTCCGGCTTTCTTTATGAGCATGAGGGAAGGCTCCTCTAAGGGTACGGACAAACCGGCAGTGCTGGATTTCTGGTTATTATTCTCTGTAAAGTAGGACGCATCTGGTGAGAAAAAGTTGCATTACAGGTCCAAACGGTCAAACGAAAGTCCATTCATTCCAAGGTACATATTCCTGCCCCGCGGGGTTAAGTGCCGGCGGAAAGAGTGCCGCATACCCGCCGGATTTCGTCACGCTGGGCTGCGCTCAGGGCCAGAAACTCGAAGCCATGTCGCAGGCCATCGCGATAACGCACCAGAGCGCGGAATTTGATCGGAAAGGGCGCCATCGGCAACAACAGTTCCATGGACACAACTTCGCCGGGCTCCAGTTCGCCGGTCAAGGTCGCGCCAATACCGTCTTCTCCAATTTCGCTCGATCGGCCCCAAAGCGAAATATTTTCTCCCGAGCGAAAGGTGTGCACCGACACGCGAACATCAATCTGATGGCGGGGAAACCGGCGCGACGTTTTGGAATCAAATTTGGGACCGGTGAGGTGGCTGCTCATGGATTGGTCTCTTACAAAATTCACGGCCGCCGTTTCCAGCCCTGAAACCCTTGCGCCGCTAGTTCCAGTGCAGGGGGTATCCGGCTTCAAGCGGCAGCTTGCTTTCAACCCGCAATACCGTAACGCCGCCCGTAATGGAGTACACGTCGACCAGCCCGACCGCGCCAGGCGTGGATTCCACTGATTCCACCAGAGCCTTGTCGGAATTCACCACCACGATCGCGGGATGGTTTGCCCGCCCATGATTGGCGCTGGCGATGAGGGTGCTGACCTCGTCACTCGACATGCCGTAAATTTTTTCCAGCACCATCTTCATTTCGCTCGACGCGGGATTGAGGCTGAACAAAGTCAGAGGTTTGCCTTTGGGCCAGCGGTTGGTCTGACCTTTGCAGATCTTCACCAGGTCCGCCATGCTGATCTCGGTCGCGCCATTGGATTTGTTCGAAACCAGCGCCATGTCCTTGGCGTCGGCCGCTATCGTCCAGCTCGCCACCGCCAGACTGACTCCGAGCAAATATCGGCAGAGCACAGCTATCCCCCGGAAACCGAAGAACCCGCAGACCGATTGTCCCTGAAGCCGCAGCGATGCTCAATGCCGACCCGCGCCGCTGTACCAGCGGAGATAATACAAGCTCCGCCTGTCGTATCATCTCCTGCATGGCTGCCGGGCTTGAGGCGTCGATGATTCTGAGCTTTGAGGACGCCCGTCACCTGGTTGAAGATCACGCCGCGCGCCTGCGTCCCCGGGGCAAGGAACTGGTCGAGTTGCTGGAGGGCGCAGGACAGGTTCTGGCCGAGCCCATCGTCGCCGATCGTAACTTTCCGCCCTTCCCCAGGGCCATGCGCGATGGCTACGCGGTGCGAGCCGCCGATCTCTCGCAACTTCCCGCAACTCTCGAAGTGATGGGAGAAATCAGGGCCGGGGCCCGGGCCGACGACATCCCCGCGCTACAGCCGGGCCAGGCCGCAGCCATCATGACGGGCGCGCCCGCGCCTGCAGGCGCCGATGCGGTCGTAATGGTCGAACACACCTCACAAGATGCGGGTCGGGTGCGGATCATGAAATCAGTGGCCGCGGGCGACAATATTGTTCCGATCGCATCGGAGGCGAAGCGGGGAGAGCGCTTGCTGTCCCCAGGTGCGCGGCTCGACTACGCCGCCGTCGCCGTGGCTGCTTCGGTCGGCCGCAGCCGTCTGCTCGTATACAGCAAACCCAAGGTCGCAATCCTCTCCACTGGCGATGAAATCGTCGACATCGATGTTCCTCCTGCGGCCAATCAAATCCGCAACTCGAATAGCTATTCCCTGGCCGCGCAGGTACAGGCCGCGGGCGGAGAACCGATCCTCTTGCCCATCGCGCCCGACGAGCCTGCACGCTTGCGCGAACTCATCGCCGACGGATTCGAATCCGACCTGATGCTGCTGGCCGGCGGAGTCTCGATGGGGAAGTACGACCTGGTCGAACCCGTGCTGGCGGAATTCCAGGCAGAGTTTTTCTTCACCGGCGCTCAGATCCAACCAGGAAAGCCGGTCGTCTTCGGGCGAGTCCCATTTGATCGCGGGCAAACCGCCCACGAACTGCCGCCATCTCCCGCGGCCCATGTTTACTTCTTCGGGCTTCCGGGCAATCCGGTCTCGACCATGGTGACTTTCGAGCTCTTCACCCGACCACTTCTGGAAGCGCTCGCAGGCCTGACCCCACGCAAACTGGCATTTCTTAAAGCCCGCCTGAAGTCCGAGATCAAAACCAAGACCGGCCTGACACGATTCCTGCCGGCGATCCTGTCAGGAGAATTCGAAGACGCGGAAGTTGAGCTGGCAGCATGGCAAGGCTCGGGCGACGTGGCCGCGATGACTCGATCCAATTGCTACGTAGTGATTCCCCCGGACCGTGAGAGAATTCCGGCGGGCGAGTGGGTCTCCATTCTGCCGCGCTAAGCGCCCCGGACCACGTAGCGGCGGAACGCCCTCGTCCGCCGCTATTGTTCGGCGTGAAAAACCTTGTCGAGCTGCGCTCGACCGGGCAGATGGGGACATCTGCCCCTACGTGATCCGGGGCAGCACGGACGTTCGTGTCCACATTAACGCGTGTAAGATAGCTCTTCGCGATGCCACGCAAACTCTCTCACTACGATCGCGCCGGCCGCGCCAAAATGGTGGACGTTTCCGCCAAGACTCCCAGCCGACGCGAAGCCGCCGCCAGCGCATTCGTCGTCTTGAAGCCTGCGGTCCTCAAGGCACTGCCCAAAAATCCCAAGGGCGACCCGCTGGAAGTGGCGCGGCTGGCCGGCATGATGGCGGCCAAGCGCACCTCCGATCTGATCCCCCTGTGCCACCCTTTGCCGCTTTCCCACGTTGATGTGACCATGCGGCTGTGCGAGAATGGCGTCGCTATTGCCTCAAAAGTTATCACCACGGCGGTCACGGGAGTCGAGATGGAAGCCCTGGTCGCGGCCAGCGTCGCCGCGCTGACCGTGTACGATATGTGTAAAGCGCTGGATAAGGGGATTGAAATCCGGGAGATCGTGCTCCAGCGCAAATCCGGAGGCAAGAGCGGCGATTACACCCGAGTTCGAAAGAACGTCCGCAAAAAAACCTAGCCTGCCATGCCGAATAACGTCAAAGTCCTGCTGGTGGACGACAATCCCATGGTCCTGGGACTGCTGCGTGGAGCCTTGACTCCGCTGGCCAGCGTGACTACCTCCAACGACAGCGCCGACGCTCTGCTCAAAGCCGTCGATGATCCGCCCGATCTCCTGGTCAGCGACTACCGCATGCCCGGCATGGATGGCCACCAACTGGTCGAGCGACTCCGCAGCCGTCCCAAAACCGCGGGCATCGCCGTGATCCTGCTGGCCAGCAAGGCCGACATCACCGAAAAACTTTCCAGCCAGGAGCCGGTCGACGACTTTGTCGAAAAACCATTTTTCCTGAAAGAAGCGACCCAGCGCATCAAGCGCGTGATCGACAAGATCGCGCTGGAAAAAATGGCGAAAACCGCGCCCTCGGATGGAGTGTTGCGGGGCAGCCTGGCGCAAATGAATGTCATCGACCTGGTGCAGTCGCTCGAAATGGGACGCAAGAGTTGCGCCCTCACCCTGACCAACGACCGCGACAAATGCGAAATGTATTTCAGCGAAGGCCAGGTGACCCACGCCGCCTACGGTTCTCTCAGCGGCGATAAGGCGGTATTCAAAGTGCTGGGCTGGACCGGGGGAAATTTTCAGATCAACTTCGAAGGCAAGACGACTAAGCAGACGACAACGCTCAATACTCAGGGCCTGCTCATGGAGGGCTTGCGCATGCTCGACGAATCCCGCCGCGACGACGGACCCGCCGAGGAAGAAGAGGAAGATGTCCTCCTCGATTCCTGAACCCTCGACTATTCAGAAACTGACGGCCGCGGTGCTTACCGTCAGCGATTCCTCAGCCCGCGGCGAGCGTGCCGATCTCTCCGGCCCCGCAGTCGCGGAAATCCTCAAGCGAAAAAAGTTTGCGATAGTCGCTACTGAAATCGTCGCGGACGATCAGGCCGCGATTGAACAGGCGATCCTCCGGCTGGCGGGCAAAGCTCGCCTGGTCGCAACCACCGGCGGAACCGGAATCGCAGCGCGCGATGTCACGCCCGAAGCCACCCGGGCCGTCTGCACACGGCTGCTCGAAGGTATCGCCGAGCGCATGCGCTTTGAAGGCTCCAAGAAGACCCCGATGGCAGCCCTCAGCCGGGCAGTCTGCGGGGTGCGTGAGCAGTCGTTAGTCCTGAACCTGCCCGGAAGTCCACGAGGAGCCGCAGAGTCTCTCGAAGCAGTCATCGATTTGCTGCCCCACGCCCTTGATTTGCTGGTGGGAAACACAAAGCATTCCGCTTAGTACAGGCGCCGGGCGGCACGCCCTCAAAGCCGATCCGAGTTTCCCGAAGTCGTAATGCCCGAAGTCATCGTGCATGGGCGCGGGTCCAGTCCGTTGACTTTAACTCGGGTCTCGCGGGCGAGTCGCCTGCGGCCACACTGTCAGCCAAACGGATTTTCATCCGCGCTGCGGCCATAGATCACGGGCACTGGAACCTCCAGCAGTCTCAGGTAGACCGACAGTTGTCCGCGATGGTGGTACCAGTGATTCAGCATGATCGATCTGAGTACTGCAATCCGCGGCCTGGTGGAGATCAATTTCCCTTTTGACAGCAGACGCCAGCTTGCCGACGCCGTTTGTTCGCTCATGCCTTCGACAAAGTCCTCCGCCGCCCGAAGGCTTTGATCGTGCGCAGTCTTGATCTCTTCCAGATTTTTGGGTTCCGGTGGATTGAAATTGGCATTGGCGGTGTCGAATTCGTCCATCTGTAAAATTCTTGTAATGCCGCCCGGAATGTTCGCGACGTGAAATGCCAGTTGTCCGAGCGACATCGATTTCGGATGCGGCTTCCACGTGAGCTTATCGGCAGGCACTCTTTCGAGCACCCGCCTGGTGATGGCAGCCTCTTCACGGATCTCATTCAGAGTCGGTTCCAGTGTCTTGGTCATGGTTTGTATCTCCTTAGTTCCTTCCCAGCATGTGTGGGGCCGGGTCTTCGACCCGGCCAGGCCGAGCGAAGCTCGGCGGTTGTAGTTTCACCACCCAGCCGGGCTTTGCCCGGCCCAACCGGGTCAGAGACCCGGTTCCACACAGTCAACCTCGCTTCTGCTCGGCCCCAGTAATCGCAAGCAATCCCTCGCCGTACTTGTCATGGTGGCGAACCCATGCCATCGAATTTGCCAAGCCGTCTTCGTCGCGTCCCTTTGGGGTAAAGTCCAGAAAGTTGTACGTGCCGACCAGGATATCGAGGCCGCGCGCGTAGGTGGAGTAGGTATGGAAGATTTCGCCGGCTTCATTCTTGTAGAAGACGCTCGCGCCCGGGCCCTCTGTCGAGGGAAAATCCGTCATTTGGTAGTTGTAAAGGACCTTGCCCTTGGCCTTCTCCTCTTCTGAAAAGGAGACGTGATAGTCAAAGTTGAAGTCGTTCCCGGCCGACGATATCCACTTGAAGCGCCACCCCATGCGTTTCTTGAAGGCCTCGATCTCGGGCAGGGTCGCTCGTGAAATCACCGCCAGGGTCGTATCACGCTGCGCCAGGTGGACGGCGGCGCCGTCAAAGTGGTCCGAGAGGTAGGAACAGCTCGGGCAGCCCTCTTTCCATCCCGGTCCAAACATGAAGTGATAGACGATCAGCTGGCTTCTTCCACCAAAGAGGTCGGCTAATGTCTCCTGGCCCTTTGGGCCATCGAACACGTACCGCTTTTCTACTCTCTGCCAGGGCAGCTCGCGCCGCTGGCGGCTCAGCTCGTCGCGCAAACGCGTGAACTCCTTCTCTTTTTTCAGGAACTCTCTTCGTGCGGCGAGCCACTCAGCTCGGGGCACCACTCTAGACGTTGCCGTCTTGCTCATCGTTGTTGCCATGATCACTTGTCCTTTCATTTGAAATGCCGGAATCGCTGGCCCTTGCGCTCCTTCTGGTATGAAGCACTTTGCCAATCAGGGCGGTAAGGCCGCCCGTGGTGACTGCGCCACCCGCTATCAGGGTGGCGCTCGCTATGCATGCTGGGCACATAGATAGTCCTCCTCACTTCTGGACGGCCGTGGCTAGTGCGGCCGTCCGGCTTCTGCCCGCGCCCGGACGCGCGCGTGGATATTCGTCCAACCCGTCCCGACACCCTGCCTGTGTTCATCCGTTACGAACCCGAGGGCAGCGTGATGGAACTTGATCAGGGTCCCGCCGTCTTCTTCGCTTAGCCGATACTGCACATTCGAGACCGCGGGATAAGACATGAACAGCGGCCCCGTAATTTCAAGCAACGTCGGGCGCTTGATGGCCTGCACGTTTCCCCAGAAGTGGCCGTTGCCGTCGCCCAGGTCGCGGTACCAGCGGCCTCCGGGCCAAAGCTCGATCACCATTGGCATCGGCCTCTCCGGGGTTTCATTGCCTGGACCGAGCTGTTCAACCAGGGCTGCGAAAGTTGCCTCGAGCGAGGCTTTTACATGAATTTCCTGAGTGATGTTTAACGTCAGATTTTCGATTCCTGCCAGTGTCTCGATCATTAACTCCTCCAGAAGTAAGATTCCGGTCAGATTTTCTCCGGTGGCTTGGTCTTGGTTTCGGCCTCGGCCGCTGCCTCGGCCCGTTCTTTCACTCTTAGCAGTTGGTGCCGCCAGAAACGCTCGAAGGTTTTCGTCCACTCGTGCAGCGGACGGATCGCCTCGGCATTGGTTCGATAAAACATATGCCGACCATCCCGGCGGACGCGCACCAGCCCTACATTCCGCAGCACCCCAAGATGCTTGGAGACCGAGGGCTGCTCCAGCCCCAGGCTCGCGACAATATCGCCGACCGGCCGCTCCTGCAGAGCCAGGTAGTTCAGGATCTCCCGCCGGCGAGGCTCTGCGACCGCGTTGAAAGCGTCCGAAGTCGTAGCCGCTCGTGCCATGGCCCTACAATACATTCCTATATGGGAATATGTCAAGAAAAGATTTTTCCTAACCAAAGAGGGGCGGCGTCAGAGCGGCGGATGCCCGACCAATGCAGGGCGATTCTTGAGGTCAGCGTAAGGTACTGACTGCTGGGCAGGAACGCGGTCACCGATCAGAAGTTGGAAGCGAGAAACCGAGGGTAGTGATGCAGTCTTGAGATCCGAAAGAATTGTCATTCCGAAGAGCGGCTTTCCGCTCGAGGAATCTGCTGTTCTCGCTGCCGCATCAAGCAGATTCCTCGCCGATAAAGCCGGCTTCGGAATGACAATGGGAAACTGGGAACCTGGAAACTAGAAACTGCTATCTCGCTTTGAGCATCTCCACCACGCGATCAAAGTCTTCGAGCGTGGCGTACTCGATGACGATCTTCCCTTTTCCCTTGCGATCGCTGATGCGGACTCGCATTCCAAGGGCCCGTTCCATCTCGGTTTGCGCCGCGCGGACGTTGGGATCGACCCAACGCGCCCGCTGCGGAGTCTCTTCTTTGACCAGGGGAATGTTGGTCCGGTCGACCAGTTCTTCCAGTTGCGTCACCGACAGATGTTTCCGCACTGCCTCGTCGGCGATTTTCTCGATAAGACTGGGATCGAGCAACTGCAGCAGCACCCGCGCCTCGCTGAAGCCCAGGCGTCCTTCCTGCAAATGCTGCAGCACCGCAGCCGGCAGCTTCAACAGCCGCATGTAATTCGACACCGATTCCCGCGAGACTCCGACCCGCTGCCCGATTTGCTCCTGGGTCAGCCCAAAATCGCGGCTCAGCTTGGAAAATGCGGCGGCTTGCTCGACGCAGTTCAGGTCCTGCCGCTGGAGGTTTTCGACGACCGTCATCTCCGCCGCCTGCTGGTCGGAAACGCGCCGTACGATGGCCGGAATCGCCGCCTTGCCTGCCAGCTTCGACGCCCGGCAGCGCCGCTCGCCCAGAATCAGCACAAAACGCCCATCGGCGCCCGGACGCACCACCACTGGCTGGACCACGCCGTTGGCGCGAATCGAATTCGCCAGCTCTTCCAAAGCCTGATCGTTGAAGTGATAGCGCGTCTGGTAAGGATTCTCTTCGATCAGTTCAAGGGAAATTTGCATCACCGCGTCGGACGGAACGGACAAGTGTGGCGCGGGTGCCCCGCCCGCGACGGTCGAGGCTACCGCCACGGCAGTTGAAGAAGGATTTGCCGCTACAGGTGCCACCGCGCGCGGCCCGCTTGGCAGCAACGATTCCAGTCCACGCCCCAGGGCTTTCCTTTTCTCAGGAGCCGCTTTCTCCACTTCACTCACAACTTTCTCAGCCGTCGTTGTCATGTGCCCTCTTGAGTTTCTTTACGCCCGTCCTCTATCAAAGGCCCAGCATATATCGACATTTGTCTATCTACAACATAGACGTACATCGATATGCTAGGCAGTCTTGTCCATTTCCTGCGGCGGCGCTCCGCCCTCCGCTGGCAGATGGTGCGCGATAATCTCTTTGGCCAGCCGAATATAGCTTTCTGCCCCCTTTGATCGCGGATCGTAAAGCAGAGCCGGACGTCCGTGACTGGGCGCCTCGGCCAGGCGGATATTGCGCGGGATCGTGGTCGCGCACAATTTTTCGCCAAAGAATCGCTTCAGCTCCGACATCACCTGTTGGGCCAGGTTGGTGCGGTCGTCAAGCATGGTCAGGACCACGCCCTCGATCGTCAGCTCGGGATTGAAGCTGGCCCGGATGCGCTCCACCGTGTCCATCAATTCGCTGATGCCCTCGAGGGCAAAATACTCCGCCTGCATCGGAATGAGGACTGCATCCGCGGCAACCAGAGCGTTCAAAGTGAGCAGATCGAGCGCAGGCGGGCAGTCGAGCACGATGAACTGATAGCGTTCACGCAGAGTGGCGAGCGCATCCCGGAGCCGGAATTCCCTGCGTTCCGCCTCAACCAGCTCGATGTTGGCGCCAATCATGTTCTTGTGCGCCGGCACCAGCCACAGCTGTTCGAGTTCAGTCGGCTGAATCGCCTGCTCCGGGCTGGCAGCGCCCATAAGCAGATGGTAGGTAGAAATCCGTTCCGGATCCCTGATCAGTCCGAGGCCACTGGTGGCATTCGACTGCGGATCGCAGTCGACGAGCAGAGTGTTTACTTCAGCGGCCGCGAAGGATGCGGCCAGGTTGATGGCGGTCGTAGTCTTGCCCACGCCGCCCTTCTGGTTGGCTACCGCAATGATGCGTCCCATTTAAGTTGTAAGGAGAACCCAGAGATGTTCGCAGCATAGGCCGAATCTTCGCACGATTGCAATGACGTATTTTAGTGCAAAGCAAATATTGCGTCGTGCCGCTGAAACGATGGGATTTGCAAAGCTGTGGGCCACAGCTTTCCACAGACGAGAAGGCGACCGGCTCGCCAGAGCACTCCCGAGTTCACGTGGTTATGTTCCACGTGGAACATCGGTATGGGGGAATTAAGGCGCGACGGATAGGAGATATTGAACTTTCACCACTGACATGTGGGACGGTCTCCGGCCCGTGCAGATGAGGACCGCGCGGCTGGTTTTAATTCCCAATCCTGCGGACGTTGACCGCGACGATGACCATGCGCAGCAGATCGCCGGATGAACACGAGAATTGTTCCACGTGGAACACTGAAATTCGTCGTTGGCTAGACGAGCTTTCGGTTAACATAAGACTGACTATTTGTGGAAAGATTGTCCACTTTATGACTGCTGAGCCATATTTACGGTAGCTTAACTATCAATTTATCGCACGGCGTACCACTTTTAACTATCTTGATGCCCCGTCATTTACAAGTTAGATTCCCCCCAACCCAGTCCTTGTCCAGGCACAGAATTTCCACTTTATCCGATGTCATAAGCTTAATGACGCTGGAAAGTTGCTTCACATGCGAGGCGTCACCCACTTTCGAATGGGGCATTTACTACTATGATTCTTTCCTTCCGATGATCAGGGTGCGACTCGACGACAGGGGCAGCCTCATTGGCTTGCTCCATTTCATGTCTGGCAAGAGAGCAGAAAGCCGATTCAGTTGTAATTCTCCCACCAACATCGCGAGACGCCCGCCCGAATCGACCAATCCGGCGGCCACGGGCAGGATAGACTCAAAGCGCTCGACCGCTCGGAGGGTAACCGCCTGCCCCATGGGGCCATGGTATGCCTCTGCCCTCCCCGCAAAGACTTCAACGCTGTTGAGCTCGAGTTTGCGTACCACCTCTCGCAAAAACGTTGCTTTCTTCTGGTTTGATTCGATCAGGGTGAGGTCGATACGCGGAGCCCATATCTTGATGGGGAGGCCGGGGAAGCCAGCGCCGGAGCCGACGTCTATCACATGCGGCGCGGCTTCGGTGGCGTCCATCCCAGGGCTGGCGGCGGGGAAAATGTGCCGGGCAGCAAAAATGGATTCGCCGAAGTGTCGGGTTACGACTTCTTCCGGCTCGCGCACCGCAGTGAGATTGACCCGAGCATTCCAGGCGAGCAGTACATCGATATACATCGATATATGCCGTAGTTGAACCGGAGAAAGCTCAGTCGGCGCATCCCCCCGATGGTGGTCCCTGAGGCTGGCCTTGAGAAAAGGCGCGAGCAGTTCCGCGATGCGGGCATTCTCCATGCGATTCGAGATTGTAGTTGCGGCCGAGAAATCTTAAAACTGAACCGATCTCGGGTCGAGTCTCAGAGACACAAATTCAGTTTTCAGTTAATAGTTCTCTGTTCTCAGATCAGCGAACCACTTTCTCTATGGCGGCTTTCAGGTCTTCGTAGGGCATGACTCCGGGATGGTACAGGGCTACGCGACCGGCGCGATCGAGCAACACCAGAGTCGGAGTGGTGCTGGCCCCATAAAGATTGAAGTTCTCTTTGCTTACCGGGACTGGAACGTTTTGCAGCTGCGGATAGAAGTGCTGCCAGACCCGTTCGATGTACGAAAGCTCATCCTTAGGCTGTGCATCTTCTCCCTGCGCAGCGTAGCCGTAGAGTTGGGTGGGAGCAAGCAGCATCAGACCTCGCGTCCCGAACTCCGATCCCAGTTGCGCGATCACCGGGCCTTCGGCTTTGCAGTCCGCGCACCAGTGTGCCCAGAAGAAAAGCAGCACTGGAGATCCGTTCATCTGGGCAAGAGGCGCCGGCTTCGGGCCGATATAAGAAGAATTGTTCAGCGCAGGCGCAAGCTGTCCGGTGAGTCCGAGAAGATTCAGGTTCTTCTGCAGCCGGGCGTGGATCGAAGTATTTCGGTAGGTCGCTATGCTGCGGCGGAGAAGGGCAACAGCCTGGGCGGAGTCTCCCCGAGCAGCCAGCACCTGGGCCTGGACCTCGAGTGCGGCGCCAAGAGCGATGGGTAGATGTGGTTCCGCGTCCAGTGGGCCTTTAGCGAGCAACTGGAGCGACAGGGCTTCCGTCTGCTTAGCGTAGGAATCGGCCCGGTCGAGCTGATGAGAGAGCAGACTGGCCCGGGCCATCCACGAAAGAGCTTCTACGTAGTCAGGGGTCACGCCCTGATGCGCGCGGTAGTTCTGCAGCGCGGCCTCGGCGGCGGAAACATCATTCCGCGCCAAAGCCTCGTGCACGTCATCGGCAATTCCGGCGAACGAAGAGGTACAGAGGACCAAAACAAGGGCGAACAGGCGTGGAACCATGCCTCAATGATAAACCAGGGCGGAGCGACCGTCTCCGCTGTCAGTTCAGTTAACATAAACACAAAGAGGAGAGAGCCATGCCCCTGAAAGTCGGAGACACAGCCCCAGATTTTGAATTACCCGCGGTCGAAGGCGAACGCCACCTCAAGATAAAGCTGAGCGATTTCCTGGGAAAGAAGAACGTGGTGGTGAGCTTCCATCCGCTGGACTGGACGCCGACCTGCGCGGCCCAGGTGCCGGCCTTCGATGCTGACCGCGAAAAGTTCGCCGGCTTGGACGCCCAGGTCGTCGATATCAGCGTTGATTCAATTCCCAGCAAGATCGCCTGGCAGAAAAAGGAAATCGGAATGATGCACACGCCCATGTGCGCCGATTTTTATCCGCATGGCGAGGTTTCCGAGCAATTCGGAATTCTGCGCAAGGAACAGCCCTTCCCAGGCATTTGCGAGCGAGCCGTGTTCATCGTGGACAAGAGAGGGAAGATCGCGTTCGCCAAAATATATCCGCTCGACCAGGCGCCGAATAACGAAGAACTGTTGGCAGAGCTGAAGAAGATCTAACCGCAAAGATCGCCAAGGCTTCGCAAAGGACGCGAAGGAGCCACGGATTTCCTCCGCGTACTCAGTGTCCTCCGTGGTTCGAGCTTTTAAGCCGTCCTCGCGATACGACCGTCCCGAACACCAGCAGGCTGAAAACAGAAATCACAGCGAGCGACGCAGCGCAGTAAATGCACCAGACTCCCAGAATGTCCTTTTCGATGTGGGCGAGGTAGAGTGAGAATGCCAGGCCGGACAACGCTACCGGCAGTAAGACGCCGTACCACCGTTTCAGCGCCAGCGTCCCCAGCAACAGATAGCCTGCGATCCCGATAATCGCCACCGGCACGCCCCAGAGCACCGCGTATGGACTGTGGTTCACGATCCCGCAATCCCATTTTTCGTTGATGCTGCACGGCGACGTATCGGTCCGGTAGTGCTCGCGCAACGCCAGGCCGGAAGCTGCAATACCGCACACCGCCAGCAGTGCCAAAACGAACCTCATCTGTGATTTCTCCTGTCCCAAATCCTACGCGACTCAGGCTCCAGAAGCTGCTGGTGCTTGGCCGGGTCATCCTAAAAATGAAAGCGATATCGAACCTGCACATAAATCTCCCGGGGATAATTCCAGTGGAAACCGCCGAAGGTCAGGCTGTTGTCTAACTCGACGCGCCGGTTCGCGACGTTGAGCGCGGTCACGGACGCGGAAAAACGTTCGCCGAAATCCTTGCCCAACGAGAGATCAAAGGTGGTGTGCGCCGGCAAATAATCTCCGGGATAAGGCTGGCCCGGAAAGCCGTTGGCGAAACCGGAGCCGTAGTAAACGTTGGTGGAAGCCCAGGAGCGCCAGGGCAAGGTAAAGTCGCCGCCGACGTTCAACGTGTTGCGCTGGTCGTGATCAAGAGGACTAAGCCCTGCGTCGAAGGAAAAATCGGTGAGACCGCCGGTAATGGTGCCGCTGCCCTCCGCGATCTGATTGGAGTAGGCCAGGTGGAGCTGCCCGCGATGCGCAAAGCGTGGCGAACGCAAGGTCAGCTCCCAGCCGCGAATCACGGCCTGCGAGATGGTGATGGGAAAGAAAATGTTCGATGCGCCGATATTGCTGTGGTCAAAGAAATTGCTCGCGTTGGTGCGGAAGTTGTCGGCGTCGAGGACCCAGCCTCGGAAGGGGATGGTTACGCCGAACTGATGTTCCTCGTCAGACTCGCCATGCAGAGGGATGAAACTCAAGCCTTCCCCTTGAGCGAAGTTAATCAGCGCCGGACCGCTGACGGTGAGGAGCGGTGGAGGCTGATAGAAATGTCCGTAGAAGGCACGGAAAGTCCAGCGCAGGCGGGGTAACGTGAGGGCTACTCCGAACCGCGGACTGATGCTGGTCTCGGTAAATCCTGACGAGAAGCGCGTGGGCCGCATGCCGGCAATCAACGTCAACCAGGGAACCGGCGTGAACCGGTCATCAATAAAAAATGTTTCCTGATTGCCGGAGGGGTGCTCGGTATCGGTGATCGGCAGATTGCCGCTGCCGTCGTTGAAGATAGCGCCGAAGGTCTGATTGTCGTGCTGGTAGAAAGTGAAGACTCCCGCCTGCAAATTGTTTTTTGCGAAGGTGGCAGCGACGCTGGCCTGACCACCGGCGTAGGTTGAGTTGCGGTCCTGGGTGGTAGCGATAGGCGTGTCAGAGGCCAGGCTGTTGTAGTTGCCGCTGTTGTAATGGAAAAGCGGCGAAACCGTGGTCATCAGTTTCGGGTTGAAAGTGTGGACCCAGGAAAAATTCACGACGGCGTCAGACTCCGTTTCGCTGTCACGGAGACCGACGCTGGGATACTGGGCCTGAAAACCATTCTCGGGAATATTTCCGTTCTCGATGTCGTTGGGGAATGGGTCGTAGGGAACCTGATAGTAGTCGCGGCGAAGCGAACTCACCAGGCGCAGTTGATCGGAGGGTTTGACGTTGAAGATCAGCGTTCCGAAACCGCCTACTCCGTTGGCGGCGTCATGCACCACCTGAGGGACAGGCGGCTGCAACCCCAGGTCGCTGCGGTTGCCGTTGATGCTGGCGTAGTACGCGAAACGCTCGGTGTGGCTGCCGAAGCTGAGCGCGTCGTTCGTCTGGTAAAAGTTTCCGGCACTCAGGACTAACTCGCCTTCGTTGTTGCGTTCGAAGCCGGTGCGGGGAACGACGTTGAACACGCCGTAGGTGCGGTCCCCGAATTCCGCGCTATAACTGCCGCGACCGACCTCGAGATAATCAATATCCTTGGGATCAAACTGGGGGCCGATGTTGGCGGCGATGTTGGTGTTGGGCACTGGAACGCCGTCCACCAGCCACGTGGTTTGATGGCCGCCGCGAATGTGCAGCATGTCGTGAGTGACATAAGAGCCGGGGACGTAATCCGTGATCATGGCCATGCTGTTGGTGCGGTCCGCGCCAGGTGTGCGCTCAATGTCCTGGCGGTTCACGGTCGTGGTAGGAGTGACTGCTGTCGGTGGGGATCACAGTGCCCTCGGCGGAAACATCTACTTTTTCGTTGGCCACGGCGATCTGCAGTTGAAAGTGGACTACGGGCTCCGTCCCGGAAATAACTGTGACGTCTTGAGCCGCCGGCCAGAAACCAGGACTGGATCACGCTCAGCGAGTAGTCGCCCGCGGCCACGACGTTGAAGCGATATTGTCCGTTTGCGTCGCTGGTCGCGACGTTTGCGCTCCAATCCGATGATTTCGCCTTGAGAGTGAGCCGTCGCGCCTTGAACCGGGCGGTGGTGCGGGTCATGAATGATGCCGGTGACGGTGCCGAACATGGTGGCCAGCGCAGTCAGGCTGCTCAGCAGCAATCCGACCACAACCAGCGGTCTCTTTATTTTGTAAGTCATGTTTTGTAACCCATGGTCCCCCAATCCGAACGTCTGATCCGGCCTGGGAGTGCATCCGGCGCTTGCTTGTGATCCGGAGAGGCGAGAAGTTCTTGCGCGTAGCGCGGCCAGTACTCCCGTAAGAGCAGAGCGCAGAGCAGCCCGGAAGAACAAGCTGGACGCAACAAATCAAAATTCAGAGCAGGTTGTTAGACTGAGCGGGGGACCGCGGACAGGCCGGAGAGCGACAGCGTGATCGCTATGCAGGACCGGATGCGCGTTGGATAAAAGGTAAGCGAGAAGGGGATGAGCGTTCGACTGAATTCCCGATTCCAGTTCAGCCCAGTGAGCAGTTGTAACGGGGGGACAGCAATTGCCGTTTTGTCCGCCCACCGCCTGTACTTCGCGACCGCCGGAGCCGTGATTGTGCATCGGCTTCCGCATGCAGCAGGCATGTGCCACGGGTGCCGAGACCGCCATGGCCACAGGCACGAACGTGCCCGCTAGCAACAGCACAAGCAGCAATCTGGCGGTCAGCCGATACATGAGGGGGTCCAGGAGGTCCGGGCTCTGCAGGTCCCAGCGGGCCTCTTGGCACAAGCATAGGGGACGAAAAGGCAACGCGCAAGTTTTGCGAGGTTACGGTGGTGTCCTAATTTGGTTTTTTACCACGGAGGCACGCAGACACGGAGAACCAGCTGCCCGGAAGATCTTTATCTTATAGTTCTTGCAGATTCAGGTTTCTCTCCGTGACTCTGTGACTCCGCGGTGAAAGAAGCAGATTAGGACACCACCCAGGTTACGGTGGTGTTGCCGCGGCAGCACAACCCAGAAATTCGTGGCACAACTGGAAATGCCTGTGTGATCTGAGGCAGCATAGCAGCATGACCACAGTCGTCCTGCTGACCATCTCAAATATCTTTATGACCTTCGCCTGGTACGGACACCTTAAGTATCGTCAGGCGCCGTTGTTCAAAGTCATCCTCATCAGCTGGGGCATTGCATTCTTCGAGTACTGTTTTCAAGTCCCCGCAAATCGTATTGGATCTTACGAATTCAGCGCGGTCCAACTCAAGACGATCCAGGAAGTCATAACCCTGACCGTGTTCTCCGTTTTCTCTGTCCTCTACCTCGATCAACAGATCAAATGGAATTATGTTTTGGGATTTGTTTTGATCGTGGCCGCCGTGTTCGTGATCTTCAAGAAGTGGTGAAACGAGGCGTCCGACAGTCGAACCATCTGCCAGATTACCGCTCCCACGGGGCCTAATGCCGGGACTGGTCGAGCAGCTCTTTCAGATATTGTTGCCAGACTGCGGCGTCGGTATGCGTGCCATGGCCGTGAGTCTGCTCGGACACAGGCAATAACACGAACTTGCCGCGCGGCACCCGCTTGATCTGGCGTTCAGCGATACCCAACTCCGGAGGATTGATGAAGTCGTCCGCTGAATTGATGAACATCACAGGCACTTTGATTCCTTCGAGTCCAGGCGACGGATCGTAATTCCGCGAAGCGCTTACCGCGTAGAGAAAGTCGTTGGCATCCAGGCCCGCGGTGATTCGCCTGCTGGATTCGTCCAGGAATTTATCCGCGGCGGCGCGTGTAGGCAGGTCTTCCTGCAGGTGCAGGGGCGCGCCCCCCGCGATCAACAGAAAATCCGCGGAAATCTCCAACGCGGCACGAGGCTCAGAAGTGTAGTCGCCATTTTTCCAGTCGGGGTCCTGGCGAATTCCGTCGATCACCATCTTGCGCCACAAGCGATTTCGCCCGGCAATCTGCACCGGCTGGCAGGCCAGCGGCATCAACGCGTCCATTGCATCGGGATAGGCTTCACCCCACATCCACGCATGCATGCAGCCCATCGACGTGCCCATCACCAGGCGCAGGTGATTCACGCCGAGACCCTTCTCGACCAGTTCGTGCTGCAGGGCGACCATGTCGGCGTAATCGTATTGCGGAAAATGCGCGTGCATGCCGTCGCTGGGCTTGCTGGATTTTCCGTGGCCAACGTCGTCCGGCAGGATGATGAAGTATCGAGCCGCATCCAGCAACTGTCCCGGCCCAAACAGCACTCCGGCAAAGATGGGTCGCAGAAACCCCGCCCCGTCGCCACCTGTCCCGTGAAGGACCAGAACCGCATTGGTGGTGCGCCCGCTGGCATCTTTCATCGGCTTGCCCAGCGTTCTGTAGTGCAGTCGCACCTCGGGCAGGGTTTCTCCCGATTGAAAATGAAAGTCGCGGACGACGAAGTCACCCTCCTCGGGCGGGGGCCAGGTAGCGGGGACTGTCTTCTGTGCGCCGGCGTGCCCCACGAAGAGCGCCAATGCTAAAGCCAGCCCAATCCAACGAATGTTCCTGTTCATTGATCTCTCCGAAACGATAGAGCAGAGTGATCCCAGTCGGATTGGTCAAATATAGCTTCCTTGGGAGCGGCCGGTCGAGTCCTCGGCCGATTTGGGATCCCTTGAGCCTCCAAATTCCGCTGTGGTAGCATCCTAAGCGTTTTGACAGGCGCGCGACTTCCGTCTATAAGTTGTCCTCTTCTTTGAGTCTCATATGAGCCCCCCTCTTTCCCAAGGAGCGAACCGGTGAAGGCTTACGAAGGCGCGAACATCAGGAATGTAGCGGTCATTGGACATGGACACGCGGGGAAGACCTCGCTGGTTTCGGCCATGCTATACGCGGCGGGCGCGAACCAGCGCCTGGGCCGCGTGGACGATGGCTCCGCCCCCACGGATTACGATGAGGAAGAAATCGCGCGAAAGATGTCCATTTCCGCCAGCCTGGCCCACGCGGAGTGGGGCAAAACCAAAATCAATATCGTGGACACGCCGGGTTTCAACATGTTCGTCCACGAAGCCAAGCTGGTTTTGCCGGTGGTGGATGCCGCCATCGTCGTTGTGGATGGCGTGGCCGGCGTTGAAGTCGTCACCCAGCGGGTATGGAACTACTGCGAGGAATATCAGACGCCGCGCCTGATCGTGGCCAGCCGCATGGATCGCGATCGCGCCGATGCCGAGCGCGTGCTCGAATCGCTGACCAACGCCTTCGGGAGATCCGTAATTCCACTCGAGCTGCCCATTGGCAAAGAAAAAAACTTCCGCGGCGTGGTCGATCTGGTCACGCTGAAGGCCTACAGCTATGAATTGGGGGGCAACGGCAAAGGTAAAGAAATCGACATTCCGGCCGACATGAAGGACGAAGCCCAGGCCCAGCACGAAAAACTGGTGGAACTGGTGGCCGAGGGCAATGATGCGCTGCTGGAAGAGTTCTTCGAGAAGGGAACGATTCCGGAAGAAGACCTGATCCCGGCCCTGCACAATGCCATTCGCGAGGACAAAATCTTCCCCGTCATCTTCGGCTCCGGACTGGGCAACATCGGCGCCGACCGGGTGATGGATTTCATCGTCGACTACACGCCCGCGCCCTCGGAGCACGAGTGGGTGCAGGGCGATCCCGCGTCTTCGAGCAATGGCGAGCCTCCACGGCGGCATGAGACTGATGCCGAACCCGTGTCCCTTTATGTCTTCAAGACCGTCTCCGATCCCTTCGCCGGACGCATTTCCTACTTCAAAGTCTTCTCCGGCGTGCTGAAAAACGATGCCACCGTGGTGAACTTCAGCCGCGGCTCGCAGGAGAAGCTGGCCCACATCTCCATCATGCAGGGAAAAACTGCCGTGCCGGTGGCCGAACTTCATGCCGGCGACATCGGGGCCGTGGCGAAACTGAAAGACACGCTCACCGGCGACACCTTGGGCGACAAGTCGGCTCCCATCCAGTATCCGCGCGTGAAGCTGCCCGAGCCCGCGATCACTTTTGCCATCGAACCCAAGAGCCGCGCTGATGAGGACAAACTGGGCCCCGGCATCCACAAGCTCATGGAAGAAGACGCCATGCTGCGCTTCTTCCGCGACGCTCAGACCAAGGAATTTCTGATTGCCGGCACAGGCCAGCAGCACATCGAAGTAGTCGTCTCCAAAATGAAGAAGCGGTATCACACCGAGGTCGTGCTTAAGGCGCCCAAGGTCCCGTACCGCGAGACCATTCGCGGCAAGGCCGACGTGCAGGGCAAGCACAAAAAACAAACCGGCGGACACGGCCAATACGGCGACTGCAAAATCAAGATGGAACCCCTGCCGCGCGGCGGCGAGTTCGAATTCGTCAACGATATTTTTGGTGGTTCCATTCCCAAGAACTATATTCCCGCCATCGAAAAGGGAATCAAAGACGCCGCCGCCCGCGGATATCTGGCAGGATTTCCGGTGGTGGACTTCAGAGTGATCCTGTACGACGGGTCCTATCACGACGTGGACTCGAACGACATGTCCTTCCAGATGGCCGGGCGCATCGCCTTCAAGAAAGCCATGGAGGTCGCGAAGCCGACGCTGCTCGAACCCGTAATGGCGGTCGAGATCACCGTGCCCGACGACTTCGCCGGCAGCATCATGGGCGATCTGAACAGCCGCCGCGGACGCATCCAGGGCATGGACAACAAGGGCGGCAACACGGTGGTGAAAGCCGAAGTGCCGATGTCCGAGATGCTCACCTACGGTGTGGATTTGACGTCAATGACCCAGGGCCGCGGCAGTTTCAACATGGAAATGCATCACTACGACGCCGTGCCGGGAATGCTGCAGGAGAAGATTGTGGAGAAGGCGAAGGCGGCGCGCGGCGATGTGAAGGAAGAGGAAGAATAAGTGTGGGGAAGGGTGATTCTACCGGCGCTTGAGCGCCTCCAGCGCCTCGAGCGTGCGTGGCCAATCCGACTTCAATAGCCGGGACAAACTGCGGTCGGCAAGAAGTTTCCCACCCGTCTGGCATCGGGCACAGTAATTGGTTTCATTGTCGGCGTAGCGAATGCGCTGAATCTTCTCACCACATCTCGGACAAGGGTCTCCATAGCGTCCATGAACCGCCATTTCCTTGCGGAATGCAGTGACTTTCTCGGGAAAGCCAGCCTCCGCCTCTGCGCGCAGCCGATCGATCCAGAGCTTGAGCGTCTCGCGGGTCGCTGCGAACAGCCTTTCCCACTCCTGCGGCTGCAGCTTGTGCGTCAGGGTCACCGGCGACAGTTGGGCTGCGTGCAAGATTTCATCCGAATAAGCATTGCCAATGCCGCTGACGATGCGCGGATCGGTAAGAGCTCTCTTGAGGGTGCGATTTTCGACCGTCAGCGCGTCACGAAACAAGTTGAGATCGCTGGCGAAGACATCAATCCCTCCCGGGTCCACGGAGCGCAATGCCTCCTCGCCAGCGATCACCGATAACGACGCGCGGTGCCTGGTGCCGGCCTCGGTAAGCACCAGCGAGCCCGTGGGAAAATCGAAGGCTGCCAGGCTCTTGCGCCCGGCCAGCTTGGCCTGGGGAGGCCGCCAGTGCAGCCGGCCAGCAATCATCAGGTGCAACACCAGCCAGAGATCGCCTTCCACTCCGATCGCGATGCGCTTGCCGACTCGCCGCAGCTCTCGCACCACGCGTCCTTCCACATCCGTAACCGGCGGCTGCGCGGTGCGCAGCAGAAAAGGACTGGCCAGTCGAACCTGCTCGATCCTTTGGCCGACGATGCGGGGTTCAAGCGCAGAGATGTAGGCAGCGATATCGGGCAGTTCCGGCATGCTTACAAGAGTCCTTGAGGTTGATTCGCGGCGAACGCTTCCCTACCGGCTCTTGGAACAAATACCAGACAATCATCGTCCGCAGCATCACGCCCAATCCACCTGAAAGCAGCCTGGCGATCCGGAAGTCAAACATGGCGCTGGAGACGCTCGGCGCCAGCAGGACGATCCCGCTCAAGGCGAGAAGGATCGCCGCCCAACGCGACCAGCGGTGCAATCGCAATAGCCCGAAGGCGACGGCCGCTCCCACCGCCGAAACGAGAAGGAACATGTAAGGACCCGCGAGCTCGAGTCCGCCCAGTAAGTCTGCTCCGGCAGCCATCGAGACCGCTCCGGGCCGTACCAGCATGGTGAGCCCCACCGCCAGCAGATAGGCAGCCGCCAACAGGAAAACGGCAGCCACCGCAGTCACGCCGGCGGGACGCTCCACCGTCATTTCTTTGGTTCTTCCGGTTTCTTTTGCGCCGTGGGCGGCAGCAGGCCATTCAGACGGAGATACATCGCTGCAGCGCCGTAGTGATCGGCCCAGCTTCCGGCGAGAGCCAGCGCGGCCCAGGCGCGCGGCCGCGTCTTGCCGGCAAAGTCCTGGATCGGGTCGGCGAGCTTGGCATCTTCAGCCTTGGCGAGAGCGCTGCCACAGAAATCGAATGAGGCTTTTACCGCGGCAACCAGGGCGTCTTTGCTGGAAGTCTCAGTCACCGCGTCGACTTTCGGCGCGGGTACGTCGCCGACCTTGGCGCAGAAAAAATAGTTCGCTTCGGCAATGTGCGCTGCGAGATGTCCGAACGAGATCTGGTCCGGAGTCGGCTTTGCGCTAAATTTGTCTGCGGGCATTTCTTCAATGGCCGCCACGGTATTCTTTTGACGGCCGGCCAAAGAGTCGCGCAGCACGTCGGTGACCGGATTCTTGGATTGGGCGAACGCGGCGGCGGACAGCAGTAATACGGCGAAAATCAATTTCATGGACACCTCCAGAACGGCCCTTAAGCATACCGCAAACGGGTAGCGCCGGCGCTACACGGCGATCTCCGGAGTGGCTGCCAGCAGACGGCGCGTGTATGGATCCTGTGGTTGCTCCGTGATCTGCCGGGTATCGCCGACCTCCACCATCTTTCCGCGATACATCACCGCGATCCGGGTGGCGAGATAGCGCACCACCGGCATGGAATGCGAAATAAATAGATAAGTCAGGCCAAAGTCGCGCTGCAACTGCGCCAGAAGATTCACGATCTGAGCGCCCACGCTGACGTCGAGCGCCGAAACCGGCTCATCCGCGACGATGAACTTCGGGCGCAGCGCCAGCGCACGCGCGATTCCGATGCGCTGCCGTTGTCCGCCACTGAATTCGTGCGGGAAGCGAGGCAGGACCGACGGGTCCAGGCCGACCGCTGCGAGCAATTCGGAGATGCGGGCGCGGCGCTGTGACGAACTCATCGTTTCATGAATCACCAGGGGCTCGCCGATGATGGCTTCCACATTCATGCGGGGATCGAGCGACCCGAACGGGTCCTGAAAAATGATCTGCATATCGCGCCGCAGGCGGCGCATCTCACCATGGCCGGCAGCCGTCAGATCGCGGCCTGCAAAGCGCACGCTTCCCGACGTTGGCTCGATCAGCCGTAATATCAGGCGGCCGAGCGTGCTTTTTCCCGATCCCGATTCGCCGACCAGCCCGAGAGTTTCGCCGGCATGAATGTCGAGTGAAACGTCGTCGACCGCGCGCACTCCGCCTTTGGCGCGAGCCCCAAACATGGACTCGCCCAAGGGGAAAATTTTCGTCAGATTACGAATTTCAACCAGGGGCAATGGGTCACACGTTTACTGCAACCGGCTTGCTCGCGATCAGTTGGCGCAGCACAAACTGCAGAATGCCGCCGTTGGCGTAATACTGCGCCTCCTGCGGCGTATCGATACGTACCAGGGCATCGAACTCTTTGGTTTGCCCGTCGCTTACGGCGCGAACTTTTAATTGCCGTCCGGGCGCAAACTTGCGGACCAGATCACTGACGCCGGCAATCTCAAAGAATTCTTCGCCGGTCAGGTTCAGCGACTGGGCGTTTTCTCCCGCCAGGAATTGCAGCGGAAGAATCCCCATTCCCACCAGGTTCGAACGATGAATGCGTTCGTAGCTTTCCGCGATCACGGCGCGAACTCCGAGCAGGCGCGGACCTTTCGCCGCCCAGTCGCGCGAGGAGCCGGAGCCGTATTCCTTCCCGGCCAGAATCACCAGCGGCACGCCTTCCGCAATGTATTTCTCGGAGGCCTCGAAGATCGACATCTCCGCGCCATCGGGCAGATGACGCGTGAATCCGCCCTCGAGCGTGGGCACCATCTTGTTGCGCAGTCGCACATTGGCGAAAGTGCCGCGCACCATCACTTCGTGATTGCCGCGCCGCGATCCGTAGGAATTGAAGTCGACAGGCTTTACGCCATGCTCGATCAGGTATTTTCCGGCCGGGCTGTCTTTCTTGATCGAACCGGCGGGCGAAATGTGGTCGGTGGTAACGCTATCGCCGAGCACAGCCAGCACGCGAGCGCCTTTGATGTCCTCGACCGCGGCGGGTTGCAGCGTCATGCCGTCGAAATACGGCGCGCGGCGAATGTAGGTGGAGTCTCTTTCCCAGGCATAAGTTTCGCCTTTGGGTACGGGCAGTCCGCGCCACTGGGCGTCGCCTTCATACACCTCGCCGTAGCTCTTGGTAAACATGTCGGAAGAAATGGACTTCCGAATCGTTTCTTCCACTTCGCGCTGCGGCGGCCACAAGTCGGCGAGATAAACCTCCTGGCCGTCTTTTCCCTTGCCGATGGGATCTTTGCGCAAGTCGAGATCGATGCGTCCGGCCAGCGCAAAAGCCACCACCAGCGGCGGCGACATCAGATAATTCGCGCGGACTTCGGAGTTGATGCGTCCTTCAAAGTTCCGATTGCCCGAGAGCACCGAAGCGACCACCAAATCTTTTTCGTCGATGGCTTCCGACACCTCTTTCGGCAGCGGCCCGGAGTTTCCGATGCAGGTCGTGCATCCGTATCCCACGATGTGGAACTTGATTTTTTCGAGATAAGGCAGCAGCCCGGCTTTCTCCAGATAATCGCGGACCACTTTCGAGCCCGGCGCCAGCGAAGTCTTCACCCAGGGCGGGACCGTCAATCCCTTCTCCACCGCTTTCTTGGCGACCAGGCCGGCAGCCACCATCACCGAGGGATTCGAAGTGTTGGTGCAGGACGTGATCGCGGCGATCACCACGCTGCCGTGGCGCAGCGACTTCTTCACATTGGCAGTGACGTGTTCCTCGTGCAATGTGTCCTGCGGTCCCACCGCGGCCGGACTGCCGCCTTCCTGCTCCCAGCGATCGACCTGTTTGGGAACGCTGCCTGAAGGCGCGCTGCCGGAAGCGACAGCCGCTGGCGCTGTCGCTTGTGCCGAGGACTTCGGCTTCATCAGCGAAGGCAGCGCGATGCGGAAAGACTCTCCCGCCTGCGAAAGCGTCACCCGGTCCTGCGGACGCTTCGGCCCGGCCAGGCTCGACTCGACCGTGTTCAGATCAAGGGTCAGCAGTTCGGAGTACTCCGCCTCGGGCGTTTTCTCGTCGTGGAACATGCCCTGCTCGCGGCAGTAAGCCTCGACCAGTGCGATCTGTTCTTCGGAGCGGCCGGTGAGCCGCAAGTAGTTGAGGCTCTCTTTGTCCACCGGAAAGATGCCGCAGGTCGCGCCGTACTCCGGCGACATGTTGCCGATGGTGGCGCGGTCGGCCAGCGAAAGCTCCGGCAACCCCGGGCCAAAATATTCGACGAATTTTCCCACCACGCCGTGCTTGCGCAGCATCTCGGTGATGGTGAGCACGAGATCGGTGGCGGTGGCGCCCTCGTGAAGTTTGCCCGTCAGCTTCACCCCAACCACTTGCGGGATCAGCATGGAGACAGGCTGTCCCGAGCATGGCGGCCTCGGCTTCGATCCCGCCCACGCCCCAGCCCAGCACGCCCAGGCCGTTAATCATGGTGGTGTGCGAATCGGTGCCGACCAGCGTGTCGGGATACGCCGTGCGCTTGCCGTTCTGACTCCTGCACGAAAACCACCCGCGCCAGATATTCCAGATTCACCTGATGCACGATGCCAGTATCGGGCGGCACGATGGCCAGATTGCGAAACGCGGTTTGTCCCCAGCGCAGGAAGGCGTAGCGTTCTTTATTGCGGAGGAATTCAAGTTCGGCATTGAGCTGAAACGACTGCGGCGTGCCGAATTCGTCCACCTGCACCGAGTGATCGATCACCAGTTCCGCCGGTTGCAGCGGATTGATCAACGTCGGATCACCCGAAAGCCGCTGCATGGCATCGCGCATGGCGGCCAGATCGACGACAGCCGGCACTCCGGTAAAGTCCTGCAGCAGGACCCGGCTGGGAGTGAACGCGATTTCTTTGTCCGGCTTCGATTTGCTGTTCCAGGCGGCCAGCGCCTTGATGTCATCCGCGGTCACGTTGCGCCCGTCTTCGGTGCGCAGCAGATTCTCGAGCAGAATGCGCAGCGAGTACGGAAGATGCCTGGTGGAAATGCCCTTTTCGTCCAGTGCTTTGAGACGGTAAATCTCGTATTCCTTGCTGCCCACACGCAGGACCGACCGGCTGCCAAAACTGTTCATAGATGATTGCCTTCCTCTCTCTAGTTTAATCCCTGCGTTGGAAATTTGCGCGACGACGCACGACCACGTAGGGGCGGGTGCCCTCACCCGCCCAGCCGGGCGAAGCCCGGCAGCGGTTTCTGCCGCGATCGCACAAACCCAGGCGAGCTGCGCTCGCCCGCCCAGACGAGGGCATCTGGGCCTACGCTGGATCGTCTACGCCCCGCGCCGCCTCCACCGCCCGCAACACTGCCTGGGCTTTATTCATGCACTCGTCAAACTCTTTCGCCGGATCGGAATCCGCGACAATCCCCGCTCCCGCCTGCAGAAATGCTTTCTTCCCCTGCATCAGCATGGTGCGGATCGCGATGCAGGAATCCAGGTTGCCGTCGAAATCCGCATACAGCACCGCGCCGCCGTAAACCCCGCGGCGCGTCGGCTCCAGTTCTTCGATGATCTGCATGGCGCGAACTTTCGGCGCGCCGCTCAGCGTGCCGGCCGGAAAGCACGCGGCGAAGGCGTCGAGCGCATCCAGATCGCCGCGCAGCTTGCCTTCGAGCGCCGAAACGATGTGCATCACGTGCGAGTAGCGCTCCACGTACATCAGGTCTTTCACTTTCACCGAACCGTATTCGCTCACCCGTCCCAGATCGTTGCGTCCGAGGTCGACCAGCATCACGTGTTCGGCGCGTTCTTTCTCGTCGTGCAGCATCTCCTGCGCCAGTTGCTGGTCTTCGGCTTCGTCGCGGCCGCGCGGATGCGTGCCCGCAATCGGACGATATTCCAGCTTGCGTCCCGTCACCCGCACCAGCATCTCCGGAGACGAGCCCAGCACATGCGTGTCTCCCATCCGCAGAAAATATAAGTAAGGAGAAGGATTCACCGTGCGCAAGGCGCGATACACATCGAAGGGCGCGACCGACGGAGTAAAGTCCAGCCGCTGCGAAAGCACGACCTGGAAAATGTCTCCGGCGGCGATGTATTCCTTGGCCCGCTCGACGGAATCAATGAAACGCTTGCCGGCTGGTTCCGGCGTGCACTTTCAGTTTGCCCTTGGCCGGAGCGCGGCGTCTTGTGCCAGTGCGCCGGGCGCAATCCCGCCGCCAGCTTCTTTTCCAGGACGGCAATGTCCGCGGCGGCCCGGTCGTAAGCCCGGCGCGGACTCTCGCGCGACACATCGGCCGTGGCGATAATGTGGATCTGATGGCGCAGGTGATCGAAGGCCAGCAGCCGGTCGAAAAACATCAGTATGCAATCGGGCAGGGAAAAATCATCCTTGGCATGCTCGCCAATATTTTCCAGTTGCCGCACCGCGTCGTAGGCGAAGTAGCCGACCGCGCCCGCGGTAAACGGCGGCAAGCCCGGGCACGACTGCGGAACGATGCTGCCGCAGCAAGTTCCTTAACTGACCTGAATCGCGCTGCCCTGGCGCTTCTCCTTCTTCTTGCCGCGCTGCACCTCGATGTCGTCGCCGCGCGCCCGCACCTGCATGTAAGGACGTGCTCCCAGAAAGGTGTAGCGGCCGATCTGCTCGCCCCGTTCCACCGACTCGAGCAGAAAGGCGTCGGGCTCATTGCGCCGCGATCGCGAGGAACGCGGAAACCGGAGTCAACAAATCGGCCGCCACCGATTTCACCACCGGCACCAGCGTGGCCTCTTTGGCGAGCCGGGAAAATTCCTTGTAGTCGGGACGAAGCATGGGCGGCGTCATTCTGAGTTCAGTCATTATAGACAAGGCCAGACGCCGCGCCGTCCTGAGAACGATCCGGGTCCAAACGACGCCTGTGAACAGTCTGAAGCGGACGAGTCGCCTCCCACCGGAGTCCTTATGCCTGCAGTCTCCCGTCGTCGTCCCCCTGGCCCCCCGCCCCGCTTCCTGATCGGCAATCTCCCTTTGTTCAATTCCGATCCGCTGGCGATCTACACCCGCTGGGCGCGCGAATTTGGCGACATCTTTTACTACCGCGCCGCCTGGATGGATGTGTATTTCCTGAATCATCCCAGCCTCATCGAATCGGTCCTGGTATCGCAATCGCAGAATTTCGCCAAAGACAAAGTGATCCAGAACAGCCGCTGGTTTCTGGGCGAAGGCCTGCTGACCAACGAAGGCTCGGGATGGCTGCGGCAAAGGCGCCTGTGCCAGCCCGCGTTCCATCGCGAACGGATGGCATCGTACGGGCAAACCATGGCCGCCTTTACCGAAGAAATGCTGGCCTCATGGCAGGACGGCGAGGTCCGCGACATCCATCAGGAAATGATGCAGCTCACCATGCGAATCGTGGCCAAAGTTCTTTTCGGCGTGGAAGTGAAAGAAGACACGGAAAGAGTCGCCGCAGCGCTCAACGCGCTGATGCGCCACACCTCCGGAGGCCGAATGATTCTGCCTCCCATCATGCGCCACGTCCCGGTACCAGCCATGATCCGGGTCAAGCGAGCGGTCCGCGAGCTCGACGAAATTGTGAATCGAATCATTCGCCAGCGCCGGGCCAGCGGAGAGGACACTGGCGACCTGCTCTCTATGCTGATGGCTGCGCGCGACGAAGATGGCAGCGGCATGACCGACCGCCAGTTGCGCGACGAAATCCTGACTTTCCTGCTGGCCGGGCACGAAACGACCGCGGTTTCGCTCTCCTGGACCTGGTACCTGCTCAGCCAGCATCCGGCGGTTGAACAGAAGCTCGGCGAGGAATTAAGCCATGTCCTGGGAGGCCGCACGCCGCAACTGGAAGACTTGCCTCGCCTCCCCTACACCGACAAAGTGGTGAAGGAATCCATGCGTCTGTATCCGCCGGCCTGGAGCCTGGCCCGGACCGTGGCAAAAGAGATGGAAGCTTGCCGGCTACCGGCTTCCGGTGGGAGCGAACGTCGTCATGAGCCCGTGGATCCTGCATCGCGATCCGCGCTTCTTTGAACAGCCCGAACAGTTCAATCCGGACCGCTGGACAGCGGAAGCCGTCCAGCGCCTGCCCAAGTTCGCCTACTTCCCCTTTGGAGGCGGCCCGCGGCTGTGCATCGGGGCCTCTTTCGCCGTGATGGAAGCGAACCTGCTCCTGGCGGCGATTGCGCAGCGTTTTCGGTTGCGCCTGGTTCCCGGGCACCCGGTGGCGACGCTTCCCAGCATTACGCTTCGCCCAAGACACGGAATGCGGATGTCTTTAATCGAGATGTTCTGCCCATGGAAGCAATGCCCGCGGACGCTGCCTCATCCACGCAGCGCCCATCGCGAGTAACCAGCGAAAGGATTGACGTATGGGCCCAACCGTTGGAAGATGGCGAGTCAGCTCAAGTCTTTCCATGGGACAGTATGCGTATTAAGTTCTGGGGCGTACGCGGGTCTACGCCGACTCCCCAGCCCGACAACCTGCGCTATGGAGGCAACACCTCCTGCGTCGAAGTTCGTGTCGGCGACAACCTCTACGTCTTCGACTGCGGCACCGGACTGCGCGCGCTCGGTCAGCAGCTGCAGCGCGACTCCGAAGGCAAGGCGGTTCGCGCCCACATTTTCGTCTCTCATTTTCACTGGGACCACATCCAGGGCATACCTTTTTTCGGCCCGCTCTACGACAACCCGGAAAATTGTTTTTCCTTCCACTCCTCCAGCCGCTCCCGCACCCTGAAGCGCGTGATGGAAGAGCAGATGGCCGCGCCCTACTTTCCCGTCGATATGAGCGAGATGAAGGCGCAGCGCGGCTTCTACAACCTGGAGCAGGGCCGAGTGCCGCTGGAGGATGTGATGGTCGAAGCCATGTGGCTCAATCATCCCCAGGGCTGCATGGGCTATCGCCTCGAAACCAAAGACGGCGTGCTGGTCTACGCCACCGACAACGAACCCGGCGATCCGCTCTTCGACAAGAACGTGCGCAAGCTCGCCGCCGGCGCCGACGTCCTGATCTACGACGCGCAGTATTTGCCGGAAGAATACGAAGCCCGCAAACGCGGCTGGGGACACAGCCACTGGCGCGAAGCCGTCAACGTCGTCATGGAAAGCGGCGCGAAGGAGCTGATCCTGTTTCACCACGACCCCGACCACGACGATGCCTGCATCGACAAAGTGGTGAAGAAGCGCGCAACCACTACCCGAAGGTGCGAGCGGCAGCGGAAGGATTGGAAATAGAACTGTAGTGTGACCTGAGCAAAGTAGCTGCTTCCAGTCGCGAAGTAGGTATGCAGTCGAAGGACCCTATACCCAATCCCGAACTCGGCGTTCGAACGGCGTCCCTGACCAGACCCTTAGGGTTTAGTCCCATCGGTCGGGAAAAGACGTAAGTTCTGCGTGCTGGCCGATCCGGCCTGATGCACAATATGTGCTTCTCGTAGGGAGCAAATATATG
This sequence comes from Terriglobia bacterium, assembly GCA_963841075.1. Classification (GTDB taxonomy): domain Bacteria; phylum Acidobacteriota; class Terriglobia; order Terriglobales; family Acidobacteriaceae; genus JAIQFF01. Next base: position 42,141 of record CAWJBA010000008.1, on the reverse strand, counting down.
AGCTGCCCCGGCTGCGGAACCGATCTAGAGACAGTCGATCTCAAAGACGCGGTCAATCAGGCCGTTGACGAGGTGCTGGAGGCCTCGGTTGCCGATGCCGTCAAGACCGGCGGTGTGTGTCCTCTTTGCGGGCACTCCAAGGCAGTTCCGGCATCTCATCGAAAGAGCGTGCAGTTCGCATTGCTCCTGGCTTGTCTCGTTGTGTTGTGTCTTACCCTCGCACTGACTGCCTACTACCGTTCACCCTTGCGTTCTTCCGTGGCGCAGATGGCGTTGGAGAAAGCCCGCCACGATCCTCGCGTTTTGAAATTACTTGGGGAGCCAATCCGCGCAGGCTGGCTGGCCAACGGGACGGTACGCCAGGACGAAACCGGTTGGGGAGAAGCCAGGATGGAAATCCCGATCCGGGGACCCAAAGGAAGTGCCTCGCTCCGAGCAATTGCTGGAAAGGGAACGGGACCTTGGGTTTTTTCCTCGTTGGACGTGGTTGTCGAAGGACAACCGAAAAGCATCGATCTTGTTCGTGGGAATATTCGGCGACGCGAATGATGAGGCCTACAGTGACGTACACTTCCAGCCCGCTCTACAACCGGAGTTGTTGCCGGCCAGTACTTCGATTCCCGCCTGGGACGGCGCCTATCCGTACCTGGTGATCAGCCCAATCATCCCCCGGTCTGGTCCGGTACGCTACAAGAGTTCCATTTCGTGGAACCGACCCTCAGTGCACCATGAATCGCCGGTCAATGAATTCCAGGTTGACTTGCATTCCGGAATGTTCGTGCTTCGGCAGACCGATCTTTTTGTATCGGACTCGATGCCGCTTTCGTTAACTCGAACCTATCGCCCGTGGGATGCCAACAGCCACGCGTTCGGCGTGGGCGCAAATCATCCCTACGATGTTTGCCCAACCGGGACCAGAAACCCATATACCTACCTTGATTTGAACCTCGAAGATGGCCGCCAGATCCGCTTTCCTCGCATCTCCAAGGGGACGAGCTACGCTGACGCGGTTTACCGGCACGACGAAACGGCGTCCGAATTCTACGGCGCCCAGATCGCCTGGAATGGCAATGGATGGAATCTTGATTTCAAGGACCTTCGCCAGTTTCGATTCCCGGAGTCGTACAACGCGAAGAATTTCGCCCAGGGAGCCGCGATCGAGATGCGGGATGCGAAGGGTCACCACATCGAACTAAAACGTAGTGGACCGCGCAATCTGGAAAGATTGACCTCCCCTTCCGGGCACACAATCGGTTTTGAGTACGACAGCGAGAGTCGAGTCATCAAGGCACAAGACGATGCGGGTAATGTACGGCAGTACGGCTATGACTCGACCGGGCATATAGAGACGGTATCCGATGGATCGCGCGTTCTCTATCGGTTTGGATACGAACGTCACCTGAACTCTGAACGATTTGACCCGTTCTTGATGACCAGCGTGACCGACGGCAGTGGCAAAGAGCTTATACGAAACTCGTATAAGGGCGGCCGAGTCTCAAAGCAGGTGCTGTCAAACGGCGAGACTTACACTTACGACTATTTGTTCGATTTAGAGTACAACGTCACGGAGGCCACTGTTACCCTGCCCACCGGGAAGACCAGGAGGTTCCTCTTTGTCGACGGAAAACCCTTGAGTAAATGATCCGCGCTCAATGTCTCGCTTGCGTCGTTGCTGCGCCAAACAGCCTTGCGAGAGTGGTAAACCCCGTTGGTTCACGTAACTTGCCTCGCCGCCCCGGCCCTGCATATACTTTGAACGTTTGCCCGCCCACTCCGGGATGTATCACCCGGCGCCGGCCAGCATCTTACTGTCTGACCGCACCAACGGAGACCGTCCATGGCATTGAAGACCATTTCCCTCGAGCAGGAAATCAACCCGTGGGAGGCACAAGCCGCCCGTTTCGACTTTGCTGCCCAGAAGTTGAACCTGGACGAGGGATTGATGAAGGTCCTGCGGTATCCCACCCGGGAGATCATCCTGCACATTCCGGTCATGATGGACAACGGCCATCTCGAAGTCTTCACCGGCTTCCGGGTGCAACACTCGATCGCGCGCGGTCCGGCCAAGGGCGGCCTGCGCTACTCGCCCGACGTTACCCTCGACGAAGTCCGCGCCCTGGCCAGTTGGATGACCTGGAAGTGCGCCGTAGTCAACATTCCCTTCGGTGGCGCCAAGGGTGGAGTGATCTGCGATCCCCACAAGATGTCCCAGGGCGAACTGGAGCGCATGACCCGCCGCTATACCGCGGAGCTGATCGAGTTCATCGGTCCGGAAAAAGATGTTCCCGCGCCCGACATGAACACCAACGAACAGACCATGGCGTGGATGATGGACACATACTCCATGCACATGCGCCAGACCGTGACCGCGGTGGTCACCGGCAAGCCCATCAATATTGGCGGCTCGCGCGGCCGCCGCGAGGCCACCGGACGCGGCATCATGATCGTGTGCGACGAGGCGGTCAAGAAGCTCAATCTCAGTCCCGAGTCGACCCGCGTCATCGTGCAAGGCTTCGGCAACGTGGGATCGAACGCCGCCCGCCTGATGGCGGAAGCCGGCTACAAAGTGATTGGAATCGTCGAGGTGGACGGCGGCCTGGTCAATCAAGAAGGAATCGATATGGAAGCGCTTTGGGAATACCGCCAGCGCAATGGCACGCATCCACGGCTTCCCCGGCGCCTCCGCCGAGGACCCGGCCGAGCTGCTGGTTTCGGAGTGCGAAATCCTTATCCCGGCTGCCACCGAAAACCAGATCACCAGCCGCAATGCCGATCGCGTCAAGTGCAGGATTCTGGCGGAAGGCGCCAACGGTCCCACCACCGCAACCGCCGACGATATTCTGGCCGACAAGCGCGTCTTCGTGATCCCCGACATTCTCTGCAACGCCGGCGGCGTCACCACCTCCTACTTCGAGTGGGTGCAGGACCGCCAGGGATATTTCTGGAAGGAATCCGTGGTCAACGAGCAGCTCGAGCACATCATGAAGGGCGCCTTCGAAGATGTGGTCCGTTTCTCCGAGACGCACGGCGTCAACAATCGCATCGCGGCTTACATGCTGGCCATCGACCGCGTTGCCTACACCATTCGCCAACGCGGCATCTACGCCTAGCTTCGAACTGTGATGTGGGGCGGGCGCCCTCGCCCGCCGCCTTTGATTGCTTTTGTCTTTGAACTTGCCGCAACTATGCAATTGATCGCGGCTGTGTTCCGGCCTCCGCGAATCTTCAATCCAAAATCAACTTCAAAACCGGCGGGCGAGGGCGCCGCCCACGAGTCTCGCCATCAGCTCTCCCCGGTTGACCCCTACGGGTTGAAGTGTCATTATGTTGCCCCGCCGGCCAGCCGGGAAGCACCGTAACGCCCGCTGAAGCAGGCTTCTCGCAGTCAATCACGGCTGGTCCGGAATCGAGAGAGGAAATCATGAGCAAACTGCACACCAGGTTCGGTACTTGGACGATCACGCTCTGCATGTTGTTCGTGCTGACGGCGATTTCCGCCATGGCCAAGCCCCAGGCGACTTCCACCGACGATCAGACTGCAACCTCGACCACCACGAAGAAAAAGAAGAAGGCAAAGACCACGCCCGACGCGAGCCCTTCCGATCAAGCAGCGGCTTCGCCTGACACTACGGCCACTCCGGCCAAGAAAACAAAGAAGAGCAAGAAGGCAGCCGCTGCAGACAGCAGCGCAGCTCCGGGCGCGCAACCTGGCGGCACGGCGGCCGGCGATGCTACCACCACCACAACTACGAAAAAGACACGCAAGAGCAAGACGGCCGCCGCCGATACCACCGCCACGGCTCCCGCCGCGCAGCCGGCCAGTGCGCCGGCCAGCGACACCAGCGCCGCCACAACCACGAAAAAGACTCGCAAGAGCAAGACGGCGGACACGACTGCTGGGAGCCCAGCCCCCGCCACTCCGGCACCGGCTCCTGCCGCTGCGGCTCCGGCCAGTCAACCTGCGCCGGCAGCGGCGCCAGCCAGCACTATGGCTGCGCCAAAGACCGCCCCGGCGAGCTCCATGGCGCCCGCGGCGACCAAGACAAGCACCAAGACGGCGGCAGCACCCAGCGCTACCGATCCGCAGATCGCCTCCGCCAAGTCGAGCGGCATGGTGTGGGTGAACACTGACAGCGGCGTTTACCACAAAGGTGGCCGCTGGTACGGCAAGACCAAGCAGGGAAAGTTCATGAGCGAAGCGGACGCCAAATCCGCGGGCTACAAAGCGTCGGAAACGGACTAGAGAACTCTATCAAGGAGAAACTATGACGACCAGAAAGCTAATGATTCGAATTCTGTTTTCGCTCTTTGCCGTAGCACTATTCACCACGGCACTCGCGGCGCAGACCACTCCCGCCAAAACTTCAAAGCCGGCCAAGACCAGTTCCGCCATGGCGGCACCGGCGGACGCGGATCTGCTGGACATTAATTCCGCTACCAAGGAACAACTCGATGCGCTCCCTGGTATTGGAGCAGCCTATTCCCAGAAAATTATCGACGGCCGCCCCTACGCCAAGAAAACGGATTTGACCCGTAAAAAGGTCATTCCCGCCGCCACCTACGCCAAGATCAAAGACAAAATTATCGCCAAGCAAAAGTAGTTTCGCGACTAATGAAGTCAGGGGGCACGGCCCGGGCGTGCCCTCCGAAATTCAGGAGGCATTATGAGTTTTCTCGAAGACATGGCAGGAAAAGAAGTCAGCAGCATGCTGGCCAACAGCTCGAATCCGCTGGCGTCGTCGGTCATGCAGATGATCAACAGCCAGCCCGGCGGAGTCTCCGGACTGATTCAACAGTTTCACGATAAGGGCATGGGAGGCTTAGTTTCCTCCTGGGTCGGGACGGGCCAGAACCTTCCCATTTCCGCCGATCAGATTCAGCATGTACTGGGCAGTGAACAGGTGAAGGAACTCGCGGCCAAAGCGGGCATCTCACCCGATGCGGTCAGCGCACACCTCGCACAGCTATTGCCCCTGGTGGTGGACAAACTCACGCCCAATGGACAGGTTCCTCAGGCTTCGAGTTCGGCATCCTCGCTGCTGGAAGAAGGCATGGGCATGCTGAAGAATCTGGGCCTGGGCAAGACCGGCACGGACGCGTAAGCACTGGCGCTGCCCGTTCCAGACTAATGCTCTACCCCGCTGTCATCCTGAGGACGCGGAGTCATTCGCTGCGCGAATGACTCCCGACGAAGGACCCATGTATTCCACGATTGGGGCGCCGACACCGCTAGATGTGCAAATGCGCTTCCCCCTTGGATTTGAGCAGACACTTATGTCGAGGGTGGCGCGGAATGCATAGGTCCTTCGCTTGCTGCGTTCAGGATGACAACCCAAACTGACCGATACCCTCACTTTTGCTTCATTGCTTCCCTCGGCGGGCTGGGGGATAATGAATTGCTGCCAGCCTTCTCTCTGCGCCTGCTGACGGCACGTGCCCGCAGTGAACCTGCCTAACTCCATCACGCTGACCCGCATTGTCAGTATTCCAGTGCTGATCTGGCTTCTGTCCACCAATCATTTTCGGGCGTTTGACGGCGAGCAGGAGTTGCTGGCTTCGGCCGTGTTCATTGCCGCCTCGATCACCGACGGCATCGACGGATATCTCGCCCGCCGCCGCGGCCAGATCACGACCATGGGCATATTGCTCGATCCCCTGGCCGATAAACTCCTTATCGCTGCCGCCTTCATTGCCCTGGTTCAATTCAATCCCAGCCTGGTTCCGGCCTGGATCGCGGTGGTGATTATCGCGCGCGAATTTCTGGTGAGTGGATTGCGTTCGATCGCCGCCTCGGAAGGTTTCACCATCGAGGCCAGCGACCTGGGCAAATTCAAAATGCTGGTGCAGATTGTCTCGGTGGTCGCTGTCATTCTCGATCACCGCTGGAAAGAATGGCCGGTGGGCCCTTACATTTTTCCGGTGCACTGGATTGCGATCGTCGCCATCTGGTTCATGGTATTTCTGTCGCTGGCCTCGGCACTCGACTATTTTGTCGCGTTCTGGTCGAAGATCGATCGCCAGGTGGTGAAGAGCCGACGCCGCGCCTTCATCCTCAGCCGGCGGAGAAAACGCGATGTGCCCGCTACCTGATGATCGTTCCGCATCCCTGACAAGTCCATTCGGCAGCTCTCAGCTCAGCGAGTTTTCTTCTGATGAGCGCTCCGTACTGCTGCAGTTGGCTCACGAGGCTATTGCCGCGACCCTCGATGAGCGTGAGTTGCTCCTGGCCCCGCCATCCCCGCACCTGGCCGAACTCCGCGGCGCGTTTACGACCCTCTATTACCGGGGCAGCCTGCGAGGTTGCGTCGGCTACGCTCTCCCGGTGAAGCCGTTGTATCGCACCATTGCAGAAACCTCTCGGGGCGCGGCCTTCGACGACTCCCGCTTCGCGCCGGTCACTCGCGAGCAGGCCCGAGAGCTGCAAGTCTCCCTCAGCGTTCTTTCTCCGCTCTATCCCATTCAGGCCGCAGAAGTTGAGATTGGACGCCACGGCCTGCTGATCAGCCTGGGTCTTCATCGCGGCCTCCTGCTGCCGCAAGTCCCGGTCGAACATAACTGGGACCGCGTGGCTTTTCTCGAGCAGACCTGCAGAAAAGCCGGGCTGCCCCCAGACGCCTGGCAAAACGGCGCGAAGCTGGAAGCCTTCACCGCCGAAATTTTCGCTGACCCCAGGAACTTCGTGACCCCAAAAAATCGGGGAGGCCGAAGCCTCCCCGAAACCAGGTTTCTCCTGCGAAACAAATTACTGCGGATCGAGTTCCACGCCGTCTCCGACGTGCACATCCTCGAACGAAAATACGAGCATTCCGGTCGCGGTTGTCGGAGTTGTATCGATCACCACAATCTCTCCTACCGCGCGCCTCGGCATGTCTGCCACCCGGATCGAAGGCCCTTTCGTCCTGGTGAACATGTGTCCTTCAATGGACGGCGGGAATTTCTGCGTGTCTTCAGAGGTCGAAGCCTTGAACGAAAGCGAATCCACAGGATCTCTCAGGTCGGCTTCATACGTGCGCACCGCGCGCAGGTAGTCGCCTACCTTGACCCCCTGGTTGGCGCCGAGGTTCATGTAAACTTTCGAGCCGTTGCCCAGCAGAAGATCGAAGTCCTTGGCCAGGACAATTCGCCCGCTGGCGCTGCCATTGCTCGGGAGAAAGCGGTCAAACCGCTCGGGAAGGTGATATGCAATCGTCGGCTTTTCCACGAAAGGCACCGCGATGTCGCCGGGGTTGATGGTCTCGCAACTGAACTCAATGTGCGCGATCGCCATCTTGCCGCGAGTGTCTACAATGCGTACCCAGCCGAGTTCCGCGTAGGGCTGGCCCATTTCCTTCAACATCTTACTTTGACCGGCAAACAGTTCGTACTGGTTGGGATCCACGAGTTCGCGCAGGATCTGGTATTTCTGGCCCGTCTGGTAGCCCTGGCCGGTCAGGAAGATGGTGTCGTTGGTGGCATACTTTGTGGTGTTGGGACTTTCCAGTGCGCCAGCCACATAGTTGGCATTCGGCATCAGTTGCTTGCTGACAAAGCCGCCACAATACATGTCGGCAGCGGTCGGGGTCTGCACCCGCTCAATCGGAAATGTCCCGGTCGTAATCTGGGTGTTCTGCGGAGCCAGCTTGTCCGCCGGGGTGGAATCGGCTTGCTGCGCAGCTGCCGCCACCGTCAGGCATAGTAACAGCAACAGTCCTGTTTTCTTCATGTTACCTCCAAAATCGAACCGGGGCCCCGCCGGCTTTTTCGCTCTAACTTACGACAGAATAAGGGCTTTCAAGTCGCACAGTAACAAGGGGATAGAGGCCGGTCAAGGTTACGCTGGTGTTATCGCCGGTACGTTAAAAAGTTTGCCACGACCTAAATTGCGATAATCCGTTGTTGCATCTGCAATTACGCGCCTGTAATATCCCGAGTCGTTCTCCGATCATGAATGCTGCCCCCAACAGTTACGTAACCCGGTTCCTTCCCCTGCGGTTGCCGCGCGTCTGTGTGGCCGTCACGGACTCGGACCCGGCTGCCCTGGTGGATAAGGCCGAGGCTCTGATTCGCGATAACACCTTTCTGGAGTTCAGGTTAGACTACCTGCCCCGGCCGGCGCTGGCTCTCCCTCGGATCAAGCGTTTCATGGAATACCATCCTCATCTCACTGCTATCGGCACCTGTCGCCGTACGGTCAGCGGCGGGAAGTTCAAGGGCTCTCTGGCCGCTCAACTGGACATTCTGGGGAAGGCTGGCGCATCCGGCTGCCAGCTGCTCGACATTGAATTGCAGAGCGCCGTCAAGTGCAAACCCGAACAGGTGCAGCGTCTGCGGACGCGCTCCGCGTTGATTCTTTCCTACCATGATTTCCGGGCCACCAAGAATCTGGAGCAGACCCTGGAAAAGATGGCGAAGATCCCCGCCGACTTCTACAAAATTGTCAGCACGGCCACGACGCTCTACGACAACGTGACCATGATGAAATTTCTGGAGAAGTTTGGCGACCGCCATTCCCTGGTGGGGTTGTGCATGGGTGAGCAGGGGATCATCAGCCGGCTGCTTGGGGTACGCGCCGGCAGTGTGTTCACCTTTGCCGCGGTCAGTCCCGATGAGAAGACTGCGCCCGGTCAGACCACGGCGCAGGAGTTGCGCAATACGTATCGCATCGAGCAGATGGATGCCGCCACCCGAATCTACGGCGTGGCTGGTGATCCGGTCGCGCATTCACTATCCCCTGCCATCATGAATGCGGCGCTGCGCCGGGAGAATGTGAACGGCGTCTACCTCGCCCTGCATGCCAAGACACTCAAGGACCTGTTGAGTTGCGTGCGGGATATTCCCATCCACGGCCTCTCCATCACCATGCCGTACAAGGAAGCTATTCTCAAACATCTCGATAACACCGACTCCCACACCACAAAGATCGGCGCATGCAATACCGTGGTGCGGGCGCAGGACGGAAAGCTTTATGGGTTTAACACCGACACCGCCGGTGTAGTGCGGCCGCTGGAACAGCGCATCACGCTGGAAAAAGCGAAGATCCTGGTACTGGGCGCGGGAGGCGCGGCTCGCGCCGCGGTCTTCGGACTTAAGGAACGCGGAGCCGAAGTTTACATATTGAATCGTACTGCGGCTCCGGCGCATAAACTGGCGCACCAGTCGCGGGCAAGGATCGCAAAGCGAGCCGATCTGAAAAAGCTCACCTTCGACGTGATCATCAACGCCACGCCGGTCGGCATGGGCAACACCCGCGAGTCTCCTCTGAATGAAAACGAGATCAACGCGCGCTATGTCTTCGACATGATTTACGATCCTGCGGAGACGCGCCTCATGAAGATGGCCAAAGAGCGCGGCGCGGAAGTGATCCCCGGGATCGAGATGTTCGTCCACCAGGCGGCACGCCAATTCGAGATCTGGACCGGCAAGCCTGCACCCTGGGACGACATGATGCGCGTCGTTACGCTCGCCCTCAACGAGCGCACCGCTGCCCGCCACCTTACCACGAACCACGTAGGGGCGGGCGCCCCACCCGCCCAGCCGGGCGAAGCCCGGCCTGTTTTCGCTTCTTAGCTAAACACCAAAACACCGGCGAGCTTCGCTCGCCCGGACGAGAGCGTCCGGGCCTACGTGGATTGTGATGGATTGTCCCGACACCAAATCCATTTGTACTCGCGCCAGTCTGCGACTAATCCTTTGCGTACCGGATTGCCCAAGACATAAGCGATCTTTTCGTCTAATTTTTCTGAACGGCGCAAGACTCGATCGAACGATTCTTCCTGCCAGATCGTGCTGTGAACAGCGCTTTGCCGATTGATGAAATGGGCAGAGGAAGACTTGATAGCCCTCATGATTTCGGGAAGGGGAATGACTCGTGCTTCGGCTCGGTCGATCAGAGGCGTGAGAATCAGGTGAACGTGGTCCGGCATGACCACGGCTACGTATAGCTCATACTTCGTTCCGTGATCGTGTCTGCAGCACCCGAGAATGACGTCGCGGGCCCAACTAGGGAGAACCGATCGTTTCTTCGTCACGAAAGTTATGAAATGAGGCTTGTCGTCACGCTGCAAGTGTGGAAGATTGCGACGATAAAAAGTCACAGCGCAGTTGATTGTTACGCCAACCCGCATCGTTCCGACACGAAAATAGAAAACCGATCCCGTTTCGGAACAATTAGACTTCTGCCACGAAGCCCGGCTGGGTTTCGCTTTTAGCTGACCCTCCGCCGGCGAGCTTCGCTCGCCCGCCCGGACGGGGGCGTCCGGGCCTACGTAAAATCCGTTAGTAGGGTCTGAAGTCCTGCCAGTAGGTCAGATTGACCACGTCCTGCAACATCGGGGTGCCCGGAGGCAGTTTCGCAGGATCGGTAAACGCAGTGTCAAAGTAGTAATTACGGTTCGGCGGACTGTAGACCAGGGTGCAGCACTTGAAAGTGCCGGTGGCATACTCCGAATAGTACAGACTGACCAGCGATCCCCGGTAGCTCAGCGTCGCTCCGCCCCAGTCTTCGATGTAGCGCAGGAAGTTATGCACTCCACCGTCGGTGCCGAAGTCGGCGCTGGTGCCGGCGGGGTTCGGGAAGTTCATGTTCTTTCCACCTGCAATCGCCAGCCGGTAGTAGGTGGTATTGGCGTTGCGGTTGGTCATGTTCAAAGCATTCACCATGCTATTGAGGTCTGACCATCCCGTCCCCGGGCTGGCCACAGTAGGCGGATTTGAGAGCAACGTCACCGCATCCGAAATCACCGCGGCTGCGGAGTGATTGATGTCCGTCGGTATCAAGGGATTGCCCCAGAAGGGATCGCCGGCATTGGAGTTATAGTCTCCGAAAACGTAAACCGGATTCTCCGCTGCCACCGTAAAGCCGCCCAGTCCGGTGTCCGGACGTATCGGCAGGTTCCCCAGGCCGCCATCGACAAGCCTTAACACATGGCGCGCTCCGGTCACGACGTTCTGCCGGCCACCGTTCACGCAGTCGACGGTCTGGTAAGGATTGCCGGCAGTGGCGACGCGCATGCCGTTTCCGACATCGGCCGCGCCCCAGGCATCAAGCACAGTGTTTTCGTCAACGTCCTCGGGGGAAAAGCCAGTAGGCCCGATCGGCTCCAGGACTCCATCGGGAGTTCCAGCCGGCGACGCCGAGTTGATGACGTCCTCGAAGCCGAATTCTCCCTGGGTGATGTTGCCGTTGTTCGGGTCAGGCAGCATGCCGCGCCGATCCGAGAAGAAAACAAGGTAGCCGTTCTGACTGCTGTAGGAAACCAACGGTCCGCCGGCGCCGATTGCTCCCAGCACCCATCGGTTCAAGTTGCCTACGTCCAGCTCGACCGCGTTCATGATGCCGTTGACGTAGCACTGAGTGCCAACCAAGCCAGGATTCGTGTCGCGGGGAAAGCCCTCGCGCGGATCGTAGAAGTTAATGGGATACCAGCTGTACTTTGAATTGCCGTTGACCACGGTGATATCCGACGGAGCATCCGCGCCAGTCAGCGTTCCGCTAGCGTTGCGGTCTGCCAACTCCTGGAATATCAGGATAGCGTTCGGGTGCACGCCGTTGCCGCCCAACGTGTTGGGGATGTTCAAACCTCGCGCGAAGCCCAGCTGCAGCCAAGCCCGCGTAACTCCGATCCAGTTCCCGGCGGCATTCAGGTATTCGACGCGCAACCATCCGTCGATCAGAGGCCAGGGGTTGCCGGCTGTCGGCGTACAGGCTCCAGTGGGATGAACCGCTCCCGTCGGCACACCCGGCCAATTTCCCTCGAAGCCGGTCCCGGTATTGGCCATCGCCCATGGGGTGACGCCGACGCCGGTTACGGTGTCGGTGCGGCCACCCGCGCAGCCATTGTCCAGGTTGACGTTATCCAGGTCTCCGATCAAGGCGGGCCGGTCGGGAACCAGATCCGCCTGCGAGCTGGCTAGAAGGATCCGGATGTTGGCTTTGTTGAACTCGCGCGACGAACCCGTCGAGGAGGTCGGAAGTTCGCCCACCGGTGGCTTGCGGATGATCTGTATCTGCTGCGCCGCGCCCGCGGCCCCCTGCACGAAAGGCAGTGACAGAGGCTGAATGCCGAGCGACGTGCCGTTGCCGATGAAACTCTTGAAAGTCTGGGTCGAAGTGTTGGTCCAGGTGGCGATGTTGGTCTGAGTGCCAACCGGCGGAATTCCGCCACTCCAGCTGGCCAACGGAATCGTAAATTTTAAACAGTTTGCGCTGGTGGTTGGATTGGGCGGATCGCATCCCCCGGTCGCATTCGGCACCCACACATCGCCCGTGTAACCGCCGCCATTGTAGTTGTTGGCCAGCCGGTCGCGAATGATTTCGCCCACTGCGGTGGTCTTGGCGTCGAGAATAAGCGGGCCACTGTTGGCCGCCAGAAAGAGATTGCCATTGGTGTGCACCCGGCCCTGGAAGGCGAACGGCGGACCGGCAAAATAACTGAGATCGCTGTCCGAGAAAACACCGAACTGGAAGACCGGAATGAGCGCTACTTCCACACCGCGCGTCATGTTCACCGAGGCGCCGCCCGGACGGGTAGCAACCACCTTCAGGGTGAGAGGAATAATTTCGGCGCTGAGGCCCGCGCTCGGTCCGGAACTGATGATGCTGGTATGCGATGCCGGATTCCCGTTCGCGTCCGGCGTCCAGTTAATGCTCTCCTGATAATTCATCGAGGAAATCATCGCGCTGTTGGGCGGATTGTTCGCAAGATTGGTGAGTTGCAGCGGCGTGGGAGACTGGGACTGCTGGTACAACGCCGCCAGGTTCGCGGTCAGCAGCTCCATGCCAGACTCGGCGCCGTAGTAGGCCTGGTTGGTTTCGAGATCGTTGCCGCCAACCTGGCCCGCACCCTGGACCATAAACAAAAGGCTTATCGCGATGCCGGACAACAGCGCCAGCACCAGCAAGCTGGCGACTAGCGTAAATCCCCGTGATCGGCCCTTAGTCCTGCACATAGTTAATACTCTCCTGAATCTCTGCTCCTAGTTGTAGCGATCCTTGAACGACAAGCTTCTCGTGCTCACGGAAGTAGTCAGCACCGTGCTTCGCGAGCGATTTCCATAAGCGATGATCGTCTGTCCCATCACCTGAATGTTCACTTTGTGAACCTGGCTGGGAGAGTAGGGAGCCAGCAAGGGGTTGGGGATGTTGGCGCAACCGACAACGACCGTCCCGTCGCACGCGTCATACGTGATGAGCAAATTGATGATGTTGTCGGCAACCGGCGTCGGCGTCTGCCCGTTAACCTGGCGCATCAGTCGAGGCACCTGTTGCGGTAGCAGCGGCCGGAACTTCCACGAAATATGTAATCGCCCAGATCCGGTTCGCCACCGGATTGCCGCCGGGGATGATGTACTTGATGTTGCCCTTGGCCGCTCCACTCTGGTTGATGTTCAGAGTGTCGCCGTTCGCGAAGGTCACATTTGTGCTGCCGCCGGCGCCGGGCGCAATGCCAGTGATTTCGCCGACCGCGTAACCCGTGGTGTTGTTCAGCAGAATCAGATCGCCCACTTGCAGTCCGGTGGGAGACTGGATCGCGGGAAATCCCGCCGGCGGAACCGCGGGAGGCGCAAAATTCACCACGTCGCCATTCGGGTTCGCTGCCGGAAAAGTCGCGGTGTACTGATTCAGAGGAAAGGCGTAATCGCTGTAGACGACCGTAATCGCGTCCGAAGCGACCCCGGTGGCGTTGACCGTGACCGGCCCGCCCAACTCCATGCCGTTGCCCGGTCCGGGAATGATGCCGAACATGTAGTTCGTAACCGCTGAGCCGCCGATCACTCCGGTGGGGTAAGTGTTGTTCGCCAGCCACGCCTTAGTCGGGTCGACGGCGAAGAACGACGGAGTCGCTCCCGCGCCGTAAGGCAGCGACAGACCACCCGGAGGCAGGCCCGACCCGGCCATGCTCACGTCCTTGGCGACCAGGTTCAGCGTGGAGCGAACGCCTTGCTGCATTTCGGACCCCTGGGTCACCAGGACAGTCGCATCCATGCCGTTCTTGAACAGCTGGGTGGTGGCCGCGAGGACGAGCAGGCCCAGGCTCATGGCCACGATCAATTCCACCAGGCTGAAGCCGCGCGAGTTAGGTTCCGTGGATCGCATGTCTCTCCTGTTAACGGTACGAAGAAATCAGGGCTTGCACCTGATAAGTCCGCATCCAGCCCTGGGGCACTGGATAACGCACCGTGACGGTAATCTGGCGTACGTTCGGATTGCCGGCCACGTTGGTAATCAGAATCTGCCGCTGGAACTCGCTTAAGTTCACCAGGATGTCCGGGGGGCTGGCGTTCACGATGACTCCACTCTGCCCTGGCAACCGGATCGGCTGCGAAGGAACATCGTCGGCCGTGCCGTCCAGGCCGTCCGGACCGGGGTCGGTCATCGCGATGAATCCTGGCTGGAAAATGCCGTTGCCGGCGCCGACGTTCTGGATCTTGTCGAAGGTGATCTGAGCGGTCTGGCGCGCGGTGAAAATGCTTTCCATCGCTTCGGTCGTCTTCTGGCGGGCGATGCTGTCCATCTGCACCGAGGAAGTGTTGCCGATGGCCATGGCAAACGTCGCCAGGACCGCCAGCAGACCGATCATCAGCACCACGATGGCAATGAGGGTCTCGAGCAAGGCGAATCCCTGCTGCCGTCCGTCCGCCACCGACTGTCCTCGTTTTTTATTGGTCATCGCGTCCTCACTGCTGAAGCCACTTTCCGCTGTTAAGCAGGCGCCAACCCCGGATGCGGCCGGTCGCGCCATACAGGGTAACGGCCCGCGAACTGTACAGATCTCCGTTGCGGGCGACGTACAGGATTCCGCTATTCAGGTTTCCATTGACATCGTGCGCCGAGCCATCGGGCATAAACATGACCTGGTTCTTGATCGCCCCCGCGACGCCTTGATCGAAATCGAGAGCGGTGCCGCCATTTCCGAATCCGTCCGGTACGGTGGCCGCGCTGGTAGGCACCCCCGGTATGGCTTGAAAGTTCAGGTCCATGGGCAGGGTCACGGCCGTGACCTGCGTCGCTGCCGAGAGCGCCGTACCGGCATCCCAGCGGAATATCTGAACGCTCTGCGCCGTGGGCGCGCCCATCGGAGTAAGAGCGCCCGCGGGTGCGGCGACTCCAAAGCACACGATGTATTGCTTACGCTCGGCGATAGCGCGCTGCCGGGCCACCCGCAGCGGCATCATGGCGTTTTCGAACGCCTGGTTTGTCCGGCCATCTTTCAAGGCCGGCTGCAGTGCCATGAACGAAATTCCACCCACGATCATGAGCACGCTGACCACGATCATCATTTCGAGCAGGCTGAACCCGCGCGCGCCGGCGTTCCGGTTTGAACCGCGATGCGAAAACTTCATTTTGTGATGACCCTTCATTACCCGGCACAGCCTCCATGAGTGCCGCCAGCCTCGGCGGGCACGACACCACCAGAACTGTCTTGGGAGAGTATGGCCGGGAGCAGGCAAAGCCCCCGTGCATCCATCATCGTAGGGTCAGCCCGTGCCCTCGTCAAAACACGAGAGTCATACGCCCGACGGGTTGAATTCGAACTGAGGTAAGTAACCTGGAGGCAGGTTACCTGGCGTTTCGGCGGGACTCACAGCGATGAGTTTCAAAGTCCACTACGATTGTGCGCCGGCGGAGCAGGCATAGCCGGTCACGATAACGTTCGTTGCTGAGTGGGCTCCTGAGTGGGCCTGGCGATGCAGAAATTCGGAGCGAACTGGCACGCGTTCATCGGGTATCGGAAGCGGCAATTTCTCCGAGTCGTCGACCGACACGCCTGCGGCTTCCATCAGGTCGCGGAAATCCACGCAATAGACGACGCAGAGAGTCAATATCTTGGCAATGTGCCGCGGGAGCTTGCCCCCGGCCTCGTAATCGGAAAGCATACCTAAGGCGATTCCATAGTCGGGGCTACCCAGGATTTGCGCCACCGCGCGCGCGAGCCGATGCGCCGCCCGGAAAGTCAACCCGGCTCGTCCGCGTGAGATGCGGAGCAGCTCCGAGAACCTTACTCTTTCTTCTCTGAGGTGCAGCGGGAAAGGGCGCGGGCAACAAAACTCTTTCAGGTTGGTCTGCCCGGCTCTGGGCTGCAGTTTCAACTCGGTCAGTGCGGGACCCGTATCTACCAAACCCAGAATCCTTGCTTCCGTGGGTAGATGCAACGGCCAGAGGCCCCAGGGCTGACGGGCCGGCAGCAGCACGATCTGCTGATCGTCAATCCACTGCACCCGGCAACACGTCAGCCCTCCGGAATGCTCAACCAGCCACAATAGATTTGTCATGGATGCGCGATCGACGCCGCGAATCCGCTGGGCGAAGCAGCGATCGACGCGCATGACGCTGCCCGGCGAAAGTTGCGGGCAAGCCAGAGCGTCGCTGGTCCCGATTTTCGCAAAGAGGTGGCGACGATCGCCCCAGCGCTCTCCCGGTCGAGAGCAGATTGCTGCGCTGCACCGTTCCTTATCACCCGTGAAATTTTGTCGCGAGAAGGGCTCGACGCCTTCGTCCATCGGAGTCACCAGCACGGTGCGCTCCCGGTGCAACTGCATTTGCAAGGCGGGGATATGGCGCAGTTCATAACCGCATATTCGCATCCAGTCAACGAAGCGATATCCGGTGATCTCGCTCAGGGCCACGATCTGACAAACGTGGGGCGTGACGCCGTTTCTAAGCTGATAGAGGAACGTGGCGGGAATGAAATACGGCGATCTGCTTCCGTAGCGCCGGCGAGTGGCGGCGGAAAGTTCAGTGATGGTGTACCCGTCGCGCGCCAGGATGTTCCTGATGCTCTCGACGCGAGCATTCCAGTCGGACGTCGGAGCGACATTTTCGCCGGCTTCTATGCGGCGAAATGTTGGCCCTGCGCGAGGGATTCGAAACAGACCGCGAACCGCTGCAGTCGCGCTCATCCATCGATACTAGCCCGACTCCTTACTACGTCAGCAGGGATGGGGCTGCCTCTTTTGGTGCCTCGTTGCCGCTTTGAATACGCCCGTTCCGTGTGCTCAAAAGGTATCGCGCCGCAGAATTCCGAAAGCTTCGACACAACCGTATTTAAGCCGCGGCGACTTCATGATGATGAAAAGTTTCTCGCAAGAATCGAAGAATTCAGATGCGTCAACGCGACGTTCGCGACAAAACCACCAGCAGTGATGCCCCAATGTTCAAGGTGCCCAGTAGTACGCCCCACAAGGCCTGACTGCCCAAAGGATCCACGGGGCGGCCCAGTATCCGCCATAGCCGGGATGAATCCAGGGCTGCCCACAGCGAGATCAACGCCCACACCGCCCAGCAGGCCAGGGGCAACTGAAACAGGCGTAAATGTTGAGACGCCGGCTCCGGGCTTACCGCGAAAAACAGGACCGCGCACGGAACTACGACCAGCAGCATTGCTACCGCAAGACTCACGGTCGCCTCTACCTGCAGCAAGAGAGGAGTGTCGTGATTAAAGAGCATGTGGCGTCAATTGGGCCCCCTCAGGATACTTTTCGCACCCACCGGGTTGACGGGATGACCCTCATCGTCGGTTTACCGACGAACCAGCTTGAACCGCCTTGCCTGCGCACCGGCTTCGGCGTGGCCCGGAGTCAGCCAAATATGGGGAATCAGGCAGATTCGCGCTGAAGGCGCGGATTTGACCCTTCGCGGCCCGCAATCCCACTCTGTCGGTAGACCGACGAAGCCCTGTCGTCCCACCGCGCGCTTTTCGAACACTTCGAATTTCCACTCCTGAAAAAAATATGGTGTCCGTGCGTGGGCTTTATCCCATGGAGGATTTTTCCGATGAAAAAGATGGTTCGTTTGATGCTGGCTACTTTGGTGTTGTTAGGCGCTGTTTCGACGTCTTCCTTTGCCGCGGGTGGAGCTCCCACGCCGATGTGTTCGCCGGGAAATTGTCCCGGAAAGTAGTCTTGCCTTGAGTTGCCGCCAGTAAGAGCCGAATTACTTGTGGGCTGCCTGGTTTGCTTGTAGCCTTCCAGTGCAGCCCATGAGCTTCTTCTCTCTGGCAACGCTGGCTTTCTGGCTTCTGCCGATAGCGTTCCAGCCTCTCGTCGCCGCCATCATGATCCGGCGCCGGCTGGTCAGGCAGTTCCCTGTCTTCTTCAGCTTCAATCTTTTGGTTCCCGCGCGGGACGTCGCGCTGTATTTCCTTCCTTTCTCCGGCAACCTTTATTCACGAGTTTTCTGGTGGGGAGAGGCTGCCGCCACTTTGCTCGAGCTGGGAGTTATTTTTGAAAACACCTGGCACTTCATCCAGCCGTATCCGTTCTTGCGCGGCTTCATGAAAGTACTTGGCGTCGCCGGCCTATTCGCAGCCGCGGCTGCCCTGGCCATGCTATTTCGGACTCACGGTCCGGCCGGTGCCGACCGGCTTCTGGAATGGATTATCCTGACCGAACGCTCCGCCCGTTTCCTGCAAGTGTGCCTGCTGATCATGGCGATCGCACTGATGTCTCGCCTGGGCCTGAGCTGGCGTCATTATTCAGTCGGAATCGCAGCCGGTTTCGGCGTCTATGCTGCCCTGGACCTGGTGCTGCTCGAGCTTCGCGCCCACCTCCACATGGTCAGCGACGCGACCTTTGTGTTACTCAGGTCGGCGGCATATAATCTCGGCGTCGCTATCTGGGCCCTTTATTTCCTCCGACCTCGGGGCGGGAGCCGGATCGACCGTTTGCCCGGCACCGACCTGGCCAACTGGAACGAAGCAGTGACAGAGCACGTTGACAAATGGTATCGACGATAACAATTTTGTTGGCCAGTGTTTTGTCGCTGTATCTGGTGTGGACGATTTTTCGTCCCGGGCTGCCACCGATCCAGAGCCTGGAAGACTGGGAGGCGAAAAATCACGCCGTCGATCCCGAGTTGTTTCGGGTCCTGCTCGATCCCGCTGAGGAGCGTTACCTTCGCCAGGCTTTACCTCCGCAGGCGTTCCGGCTTTATCAGAGAAAGCGTATTTCCCTGGCTCTGCGTTGGCTGAATCTGGTCGGAGAGAATGCCGCAATGTTGATGAAATTGGGGCAACTGGCAAAGACGGATGCGAATCCGGGTTTGGCCAAAGAAGCCGATGATTTGATTTATGGCGCCCTTCGGCTTCGTGTAAACTTGGCGCTGATCGAGCCTTGTTTATGGTTTAAGTGGTTGTTCCCGGGTGCGATCTTGTCCCTCCCTACTGCAGAGATACCGTATGAGGAATTGCTCAGATACCTCAGCCGGATCAGACAACAACGGCAGTGGGACCTACAGCAAGCGTTAATGGCAGGCTGAATTCTGGCTTTGAGGGGTCGCCTCCCGCGCAACATTTTGCGTTTCTGTTATCTCCATTGAAAAGTTGGGTTGAGGCAGCAGGATTTTTCTTGTAGTGCCTTTGAGCGGAGATGTATGGAGGGCAGGTTCAGGTCTACGATCATCGGGTGAGACGGGGAAAATTGGGGCCACTGACATGGACTCGGGTAAATGGATTCGGGAGTTACGTGAAGAGCGCTTTGTTAAGTCCAGTGATATCGAGCGCATCAGCCGGTCAATTGCCGAAAGCAAGAGCAACGCTGATTTCTACGTTTCGCACTCAACCCTTGCGGATATCGAGACCGGCTCGGTCCCCAGTATTCACAAGCTCTTCAGCCTGGCCGCCTGTCTGAAGGTCTCGCTCGAGGAACTTTTGCTGGTATTCGGAATTGACTCGAACGAGGTGCGGCAATATGGGATCCAGGGGGAACCCGGTCTTCCCAGGCTCCAGACCTCAGAGGTCCGGGAACCAGGATTTCGCGAACCGGGATCCAGGGAACCAGGCTTCCGCTTTCAGCTCAACTTCGACGCTGCGCTCAACAGTCATGAAACCAGCTTGCTCAAATTGAACCCGCAGGAGCTGGCCACACTTCCTCCCGCTTTGCGCAAGCGACTCGATCCCAAAAGATACCGCTACGCCGTGGTCGGCCTCAAAGACGACACCATGGGCGAGTTGATTCCGCCCGGCTCGCTGGTGGAAGTTGACGTGATGCAGAATGCGGTTCAGGTGTTCGACTGGAAAACGATTCGCGAACGCCCGGTTTACCTGGTCTGGCACACCGACGGGCATAGCTGTTGCTGGTGCCAGTTGGAAGGAAAAGAGCTGACCCTGCTGCCTTACCCGCTTTCTCGCCAGCCGGTGAGACGTTTCAAGGTTCCGCGAGAGGCTTCTGTAATCGGCCGCGTGGTCAATGCCTGGCTTCCCTTTGAGCAACTGTCGAACGGCGGGACGACGCACTGACACAGTCGGCTGCCAGGCATTTCTAGGCCGCGACTTCTTTATCTACTACCTCGAGCGCAATCGCAACATTCAGGAAATACAGCTCCATGGAAGTCTCGATCGCGCTCACCGGCACGGTTGCCCGGTAGGCCTGCAGTGACCTCCAGGTTTTCAGCACGGTGAGAGTTTCACCCCTGGTAAAGCGGATATATTCCTGCAACTGGGTTACATAGTCGGGCAGACTTGTCGACAGCAGCCGGCGAAAGACCTGTTCATGGCAGATCCTGAACGCCTCATTGGCCGCCTGATTTCCCCTCTGATGAGAGAGCTCCGGATGCAGGTACATTCCGCTGTTGCAGTCTCGCAGCGACGCCAGGTAAATCATCCTGGTCAGGTCGTTGGGCAAATTCTCCAGGACGGTGTGGCGGACATAATCGACCAGCGTCTCAGGGCAGGATCGGCTTTCAAAAGTTTCTGTGAATTGAGTTGCAGCGGAAGAAATCTCAGGCGGCAAGATCTCGACAGGCGTCCTGATATCCAAGCGTCTCTGCTCAGGCGGAGTAGCCATTCTGTTTTCCCACGTCCAAGTGAAGCAGTGAATCTCAGGTTAAGGCCCAACCGCTCCTGTCAGAAATCGGATGCTTGTCCGGCGGTCAGTGCCAGGGTGAACCTGCCCGATCATTGTACCCTGACGGCTTCAGGTTTCAAGTTTAGATTGACGATTCTGGCGGTAGTTTTCATCCGCCCCACTGCCGCTACAGGTGCACGTGCGGGCTTTGTCCGGGATTTTTGCGGGGCGGCGGAGGCGCTTTGACGACCTTGACTTCAAACTGCACGGGAAGTTTTTTGGGAGGATAGCAGGCGGCATTGTCGCAAGCCTGGTATTTCAGTTCACCGCGAATCATGTATTTGGCGGGAATCACTTCCGCCAGTGGACGCACCTCCACCACCACCAGAAATTCGCCCGTATAAACGCTGAGTTTGTCGTCCGGAGCAAAGGCGAAACTCATCTCGGAGCCCGCGGGATAGCTGACTCTTCCGATGACAATATCCGTCGGGGCGCTCAACTTGAGCGTAGTCGGGATAAGGAACTCGGACTTGGGCTGGTTGGAATTCACGTGAAAGCCGGAGCCTACATGAAAGCGCAGATTCACCGGGTTCGATTTCCCCCGGGTCACGGTGACGACGGGCGCAGGGGACATGGAAACCGACGGAGACTTTCGTCCGGGAGAATCCTGAGCGACCGAAAGACCGTCGGGGCTGTTCTGCCCGGCCGCGGCCGCGGCCAGCAGAGCCAATGCGGTCCAGGACAACCGGATCCAGAGTAAGCCGGGCGCGATCTTTCGCAGCATGAGCATCAGGAAATCTTAGAAGGGACCGGAGTCTTAGGCTATGTTACTTTTGCGCCTGCTCGGCCTGGCCCTGGGCCAGCGTCTTCTTGATACTGTCCTCGATTTCGCCCCGGCCCTTCAGACCAAACATCTTGTCTATGACCTTGCCATCGCGCCCGATGTAGAAAGTTTCGGGCAGAAACTGCACTCCTCCATAAGCATTCCCGACTTCTTCTTTTCCCACCAGGATGGGATAATTCACGCCCAGATCGTGGGCAAATTCGCCGATTTCTTTGGGGCTGGCATCGTCCATGGCGATGCCGACAATCTGAAACCCCTGCGGTCCATACTGCTTTTGCAACTCGGCAAACCAGGGCATCTCAATCTTGCAAGGCTGGCACCAGGTGGCCCAGAAATTCAGCAATACTCCCTTGCCGCGAAAGTCGGACAAGTGCACAGTTTTGCCATCCAGCGACTGCAGGGTGAAATCCGGCGCCGCCTGGCCGTTCATGTTGGGTCCTGCGTTGACAGTCGTACCGGAGTTCCGCCGGGCCATCTGAAATCCGAACACAATCATGACGGTCACCACCATGGCGACCACGATAATGACCACTGGATCGCGTTTCACGACAAACTCCCTCTCGCCTGCGAATTAGATTTTCTATTAAAGTGCGAATCGATTCAGGAACGATAAATAGTTCGAAATGATGGTGAAACGCCCGAACACCAGCAGCAGGCCGAGCACGATGAGCAAGCCTCCACTGGCCACCTCCAGGGCATGCATGTGCATGCGAAAGCGCTGGTAGAATTTCAGGAACCGCTCAATGCCCAGCGAAGTCAGCAGGAAGGGCACAGCCAACCCCATCGAGTAGATTGCCAGCAACAGAATTCCCTTGGCCACAGAGTCCTGGGTGGCAGCAAAGCCCAGGATGACGGCCAGGATGGGCCCGACGCAGGGCGTCCAGCCGAAGGCGAACGCAAAACCGATCAGGAACGCTCCCCAGGGTGTGCTGCCACCCTTTACGCCGTGCAACCGCGCATCCGTGTACAGGGCTTTGATCTTGAACAGGCCAGTCAGATGCAAACCAAACAGGATAATGACCACGCCGGCAACTTGGGCCAGAACTGACTTGTAGCGTGCCAGTACCTGTCCGACCTCGGTTGAAATGGCGCCCAGAGCCACGAAAACCACGCTGAAGCCCAGAATGAAGCCGATGGAATTCAGCATCACCCTGCCCAGAAGGCGGGATTCCGGAGCCTTCAACTCTTCCACCCCAGCTCCCGAGATCAGCGACACGTAGCCGGGAACCAGCGGGAGCACGCAGGGCGAGAGAAATGAAACCAGCCCGGCGAGGAACGCTGCAATGGGAAGAGGAAGTGTCGACATCACGTGTTTATTGTACCTGCTGCAGTGAGCGAGCCCTCAATAGACGCTCTTAGTAGCGCCGACGCTCACAATGAACCAGATGCGCCGAGAGTTGCAAGGTTACAGCTATTTGCTCTTAGTTGCAGGAGGAGGTGGCGAAGGCGGCTCAAGCTCGGGCGGCGAGTCCACCGCCTTACGCAGGAAGCCAGGCGGGATGGCGGCCGTAAGCACGGCGCGATCATCATGTTGCTGAACTTTCAGTCCGTCAAAGAACGCCTTCACGTCGGGGTCGCCGCCGGGGGCGGAAACCGATCCCTCGGCCGTATGAAACAGCTGGAGGAACGTGCCTAATTGTTCGGTCAACCGTTGGGCCTCGTCCTTGCTTCCGGTGAAGGCCTCGGCGCGAAAATGAACCCGCCCCAGATAGCGCGCGGACGCCACCACGATTGCCGGCTTGGTGAACAGGAATGCCAAGGTGCTCCGGGTGGGCAAGCTGGCCGCCGGGTCCACCCGGAAGATAGCCCAGCCCAGGCTGGCGAGAGGAACGTACTTGTAATACCGGCGCAGGAGCGCGGGCCCGCCAAAAGGAGAAGCCACTTTTCGAGAGCGATCGATGATGCCGCGAATCACCATGGGATCGTCGTGGTTCGAGGCCGCAACCGTATCAAAACCCAGAACTGCAACCCGCAAAGTACGGCCTTCGAGCGGAATGTTGTAGATATCGACCGACCGGTAATTGTCCACCGATCCCGCAATCTTGCCCAGGTATCCTCGCAGCCGCTCTCCTTCAATCCTGCCGACGAATACCTCCGAAAATCGCGGTGACTCTGGAGTTGCACCGCCGGCATTCTTCTTGTCCGCGGGATAGTGGATGGCAAACGCCGCCTGGTCCAGATCGCGTTCGAACTGGAATCCGGTCGCCTGGATGAACTGCTGGTATTCGGGCTCATGGGGAACGTCCGGTATCTGCCCGGCGACGTTGGCGCGGCGCACCCATTTCAGATTGACGTAAAGATAGCCGTCCGCGCCGGGCAGCAGGCGGGCAGGCTCAGGCGGGGCATGTTTGCGCAGCACGACGGCCAGGGCGATGGCGGCGATGATCAGCACCACGCCAAACAGGATGGGGAGTCGACGTCGTATCCGCATGAAATATGACCGTCGCGACCCCAGGGGCCGGCGGCGATCAGGGAGCCATAATCATATCAGGTCGGAAAATGCGGGGTTACTGCAGTTTGGCGTACTCGGCCTTGGCATCCTTCAGGATAGGAACATCGGGGTCGGCATCTTTCCAGGCGGCAAAGAAGTCCTGGTAGGCCGACTTGGCTTTTCCTTTGTCTTCCTGTAACGCGTATGCCCGTCCCAGGCCCAGGCGGGCGAGAGTAAAGAGCGGACTGTTCGGAGCAATTCCGTGGTGGTCCAGAATCTTCTGATACTCAGCTGCGGCCTTGGCGCCATCGTGCAAATGCAAATACGCCTCGCCGCGGACATACATAGGCCAATAAAGCGCGCCCTCCGGCGGCGAGCCAAACTCGTACGGCACCGAAACTTCCAAAGTTTGAACCGCTTGTGCCGCCTGGCCCGCTCTTGTCTGGTTCGTCGCCCGAGCTATCGCCAACCAAACCGAGTTCAACAAGGTGTCTGTAGGAAATTCCTTGGCCAGCGCCTCAATCAATTTCTGTGATCCCCCGGCGTCGCCGGCCCGGGCAAGAGCGTCGGCAGCGAGTGCGCGGGTGTCGCGATCACCCGAAACAGATAGCGCCTGCGCCACTTTCTGGCGCGCGAGAGCCTCATTTCCAACCTCAGCCTCGCAAAGCGAATCGAGCAGGCGAATTTCGGCGGAGAGCTCCTTAAGGTTGGATGTTTGCGCCGACCTGACGCTCTGAGCAAAAGTCTCCCTCGCCGTCTGTATCTTGCCCTGGGCGCATTGCCCCTGCGCCACGATGAAGAGCATGATCGGTTCCACCGAAGGACCTTTTGCCAGCTCAACCGCGTGCTGCATCCCCGCCTTGTCGCCGCGGTCGAACGCCATGGTGTAGAGCGAAAACGCGTCGCTCGGAGCTCCCAATCCTTGCGCAGCGGCCTGCTCGATAACCGCCTTGGCCTCGTCATAACGACCGAGGGATTCGTACGCATCGGCAAGATTGGAATATGCGAAATTGTCCTTCGGGTTGAGCCGCATGGCTTCGCTGGCATTGAGCAGGGATTTTTCCGGCTGCCCGGTCGACTCGTAAAGCAGAGCCAGGTTGTCCCATGGAACAGAGTCGCGAGGATAGGTCTGTTTCCACTGCTCATAAATCGCAGCGGCTTTGTCGATCTCCCGGCTGACCTCGCTGTAGTAGTGGGCAGAAATATAAAATTTTTCGCGTTCGCTGGCCCGATCCTTAAGTTCGAACGCCTTGCTCAGGTTCTGCAGCTGCTGTCTGGTTTGCGACAGGTTACCGTAGACCACACCCAGCGTGGCATACGCCATGGCAAAGTTCGGATCCAGCTCGATGGCGCGCTTCAGATGCGGAACCGCTTTCTCATCTTCCAGTTTCTGGTGCGCTGCCTGCCCCAAGGTGAAGGCTTGCAAGGCCTCCAATGAAGATGTCGTGGCCTGCTCCAGCGGCGTCGCGAACTTCTGCACCGAGCCAATCGACTCGCCCAGCTTCTGCCGCAGATCGGAAGCCGCCTTGTCCAGCGACTTCAGCACCTGCTCCTTGCTCTCGGCCTCGGCCTGGGACCTTCCCAACGAATCGCCGGTTTGCGCGTTCACCGCGTTCAGGTCAATCACGTAATGGCTGCCCAGGCCCGCAATCGAGCCGGTCAGCATGGCCTTCACGCCTTCGCGCAGACAGATCTCCCGCGCCACATCGCTGGTCACTCGCTCATCGGGAGACTTGCCCATGAAGCGCAATGCTTCCTGAATCCGCGATTGGGGCAGCACGTTGAGATACGGCGATTGCTCCAGCTGCACCGCCAGCGCCTGCTTCAAAGTTCCGTCGAAGACGCTGTCGCCGGTCGTATTGACGAAGTCCGCAAGCAGAATGGAATCCTTCTCGGTCAAGGCCTGGGAGCGGCGCGAGTAGAAGAAAAATCCGGCGCCAGTCGCAAGCAGCAGCGCGAGCACCGGCACTGCAATCTTCCACAACTTTCGGGAAGGCTCTGCTGCCACCGCGGCCACCGGCACGCTCGCAGACGAAGCTGGTCGAAACGCAGCCGAAGATCCAGAGCCCGCCCCTGCTGCAACCGGAGTCGAGCCGGCTGAGACGGCCCCGGCCGAAACCGGCGCGCCTGAAACAGCTGCGGCCGGAGTAGTTCCACTGGGAGGAAGCCGATGCGCATCCTGCACCGCCGGTACGCTGCCCGAACTAGCCGCAGCCACGGCACGGCCGGTGTCGGTGTCCCGCTTCAAGCGCTGCAGGTCGGCGCGCATGTCGGCGGCGTGCTGGTAGCGCAGGTTGCGATCTTTCTCCAGCGACTTATTGATGATGCGCTCGAGCTCGGTGGGCAAATCAGGATTCAGCCGGATAGGCGGCGTGGGCAGGCGTTCCAGAATCGCGTTGAAGATCAGCGCCGAAGTGTCGCCGCGAAAAGGCAAAGTGCCGGTCGCCATCTCGTACAACACCGCGCCGAAAGAAAACAGATCGGTGCGCGCATCCAGCTCTTTTCCCTTGGCCTGCTCGGGAGACATGTAAGCCACCGTCCCCATCGTCGACCCGGGACTGGTCAGGTGGTCCTCGCTCATGGCGGTCGCCTGGGAGGCGCCGACGGCGTCCATGCTGCCGCTCAGGGTAGTGACCTTGGCCAAGCCAAAGTCGAGAACCTTGGCGTGGCCGCGCTCGGTGACGAAAAGGTTGGCAGGCTTGATATCCCGATGAATGATGCCCTTGGCATGCGCGGCATCGAGCGCATCGGCAATCTCGATCGCCAGCGCGAGCAGCGTGTCCAGTTCCATGGGACGCCCGGCGATCATGTGCTTCAACGTCACGCCGTCGAGATATTCCATGGCGATAAACGCCTGGCCGTTCTCCTCGCCGATGTCGTAAATGGTGCAGATGTTGGGATGGTTCAGCGCCGAGGCCGCCTGCGCCTCGCGCTGAAAGCGTCCGAGCGCCTGGGCATTCCGGGCGACTTCATCGGGCAGAAACTTGAGCGCGACGAAACGATGCAGGCGCGTGTCTTCGGCTTTGTAAACCACACCCATCCCGCCGCCGCCCAGCCTATCGACAATGCGGTAGTGCGAAATGGTCTGCCCGATCATGTGTTTCTGTCCGGAGAATAACGAGCTGACATGTTAGGTAAGGCGGAGGAGCAAGTCAACGCGGAGGCGGGGGCCTTTGAAATTGCTCCCGCAGGCTGGCTTGACATCTAACCGTAGTTCTGCAATTATCGAAATATGCCGCCAGTCCGGTCCAGGAAATCCACGGAAACAGTCACCCGATGTGCCGCCATGTTCTCGGCCATGGGAACGGAGCCGCGCCTGCGCATCATGCAGTTGCTCCTGTCGGCCCATCCCGACGGGCTGGTGGTGGGCGAAATTCAGGAAGAACTCGACATTCCCAGTTCAACCTTGTCGCATCATCTCGACAAACTGAGAGCGGAGGGCCTGGTGCGCGTGCAGCGCGAGAGCACTTTCCTGCATTACACGGCGAACACCGAGGCGCTGCAGGAATTACTCATGTTCTTGTACGCGGAGTGCTGCACCCGGAACAAGGCGGTAAAGCCGGAACAAGTCATCCAGATTTGTAAGTGAAGGGGGACCCATGAGCGATGCGAACACCGATCCCGACATCAAGGAAGTAGTCAGAGAGAAGTACGGCGAGGCGGCGCTGCGGGTGAAGAGCGGCGGAAGCTCCTGCTGCGGAGCGACAGCCAGCGGCTGTGCCGACCCCATTACCTCCAACCTTTACGACGCCTTGCAGGCGGGACAGATTCCGGAAGAGGCTCTGCTGGCGTCTTTGGGCTGCGGCAATCCCACCGCGCTGGCGAAATTGAATCCGGGCGAGGTTGTCCTCGATCTCGGGTCCGGCGGTGGCATCGATGTTCTGCTTTCTGCGAAGCGGGTCGGCCCCACAGGCAAAGCCTACGGCCTCGACATGACCGATGAAATGCTGGCCCTGGCCAAGGAGAACAAGCGCAAAGCCGGAGTTGAAAACGCCGAATTCTTGAAAGGTGAAATCGAACACATCCCGCTGCCCGACCAATCCGTCGATGTGGTCATTTCCAACTGCGTCATAAATCTGTCGGCCGATAAAGATCGAGTTCTGCGCGAAGCCTTCCGGGTCCTCAAACCGGGAGGCCGCTTCGCCGTGTCGGACGTTGTGACCCGCGGCGAGATGCCTCCCGAAATTCGCAGGAATGTGCTGCTATGGGTTGGCTGCGTGGCGGGGGCGCTGGAGGAAAATGAATACCGCAGCAAGCTGGCTTCCGTCGGCTTCGAGCAAATTGACGTCGAACCGACCAGAATTTATCGCATCGAGGATGCCCGCGAATTCCTCTCCGGCCAGAACATCGACGTAGATGCGATCGCGGCACAGGTGGATGGCAAGTTCATGAGCGCTTTTGTGCGCGCGGTAAAGCCACAACAATCATGCTGCGGGCCAACCTGCTGCAACTGAGGAAATGTCAATGCAGGGACACTTCAACGTCCTATTTCTGTGCACGGGAAATTCGGCCCGCTCCATCATGGCCGAGGCCATCCTGAACCATAAAGGGAAAGGGACCTTTACGGCCTACAGCGCGGGCAGCCATCCCGCTGGCGCAGTTCGGCCGGAAGCCATCAAACAACTAGAGAGCGCCCGTTTGCCCACCGACGGGCTCAGAAGCAAGAGTTGGGACGAGTTCGCCAGGCCCGACGCTCCGCGACTCGATTTTGTTTTTACCGTTTGTGACAACGCTGCCAAAGAAGTTTGCCCGCTCTGGCCGGGTCAGCCGATGACGGCACATTGGGGAGTTCCCGATCCTGCTGCGGTGAAAGGAACGCCGGAAGAAATCGCCAAGGCCTTTCGCGATGCCTTCTTCATGCTCGATCGCAGAATCAGTTTGTTTACGTCCCTGCCCTTCAAGAGCCTGGATGGCCTTGCACTCAAGAAAGAAATCGACAACATCGGGTGTCAATGAAGTTCAGCCTCAAAGCCCGGGTGACGGCAGAGTCGCCGGTGTTACGTATACTGATCGGCGGCGTAGGCAAAAAATCTTCACCTACGAAGCAACTTCGGAGAACATCGCGATGACTCCCTCGCACTCGTACTCGCCAGTAAAGTCCATCCGCTTATTTACCGTCTCCCTGTGTGTTTTATTTGTGGCCCAGGGGCTAGCCGCAGGGGACGAATCACCGAAGGCTTCGGGCAAAGCGCAATTTCACATTGAAGTGCAGGATGCGCAAGGAGGCCGGATTGCAGGGCCTGAGATCAAGGCCGCGTCATCGAAAACCGCCTCGGCCGTGTTGGCTTTCGAACGTGAGTATCAACCGGGCGACCGCATCATCCTTGGCGGACCGAAGCGAATGGCAGTGCGGCTGGACGAGAGCATGCCGGAATGCCTGCTCTTTCTTCCTGGCGCGACACAGGAACTTGCTTCCTACGAGATTCCTTACGGAAGGGAAGAGCGTCAAACGGGGAGCGCCTACGCTCCGGAAAGTTTTGCCGGGAAATCGCATCGGGTGTCAGCCCGCACCTTAAGTAAGAAGGAGCTCACCGGCTATCGCAACCTCGCCCTGAACCCGTGCGATCTGCGACAAATGGAAGAAGCGCCGGTCCGGATTTTTCCTCACGCCAGCAGCAACAGCGTTTCGCGGAGTTTGTTCGACTTCGAAGCGCGAAATGCAATTGACGGAGTCACGCAAAACGGCCATCACGGCGTATGGCCATTCCAGTCGTGGGGCCCGCAGCTGCGCACCGACCTCTGGTGGAAGATCGACTTTGGCCGCCCCGTGGACTTGAATAAGATCCGCCTGATGGTCCGGGCAGATTTTCCCCATGACAGCTTCTGGAAAAGCGCGGAGGTGGAGTTTTCGGACGGGAGCCACGTTCCCATCCAGATCGGAGGGACCGCCGACTTTCAGGAGTTTTCCTTTCGCAAGCGCCGCGTTTCCTGGCTGCGGCTCAACAACCTGGTGCCGACCGATCCCAGCAAGTGGTGCAGCTTTATCGAGGTGGAAGCCTGGGGACGCGACCGATAGATTAATTCGCGGCCCTACCAATTCGTAATCGAGCCATCCGGACGGAAGTAGGTCTGGGCGCGAGCCGTAACCGGTTCGGTGATTTCGGCAATCTGCGTGAGCTGCTTGAAGTCGAGTTCTACCCCCAGGCCCGGCCGCTCGTTGGAATAAAGTTTTCCGTTCTTGAAGTCGAGGCAAACCGGCAAGTGGGGCAGGGTGCGTCCCTCGTAGTTGTATTCCATGAGGACTGGCCCTGGGAAAGTTCCCAGGCTGTTGACCAGGGCCGCGGTCGCGATCGGTCCGGTGAAATGCGGAACGATTCCCACAAAATGCGTTTCGCAAATGGCGGCAATCTTCATCATCTCCGTAATTCCGCCGACATTCGGCAGAGTGGCGCGGACGAAATCGATGTCGTGATCTTCCACCAGTTTGTTGAAGTCCCAGCGGTTGCCCCACTCTTCGCCCGCCGCCAGAGGAACGTTCACTTTCTTGCGCAAGATCGGGAGGTCCTGCAGGAAAGCCTCGGTGCGGACCGGGTCTTCGACGAAAAACGGAGCCAGGTCCTCGATCAGGTTGCAGCCTCGAATGGCATCGTCGAGGTCGAAGCGCTGGTGGAAATCGATGAGCCAATCGCCGTCCTTGCCGACGCCTTCTCTCGCCTGCGTGCATTCGTCGCGCAGATGGGTCACTCGCTCGCGGGTGTTGTAAGTGGAGTTAGGGGGAAGGTCCATGGCGCCAAAGCGGAAGGCACGATAGCCGGCCTCGACAGTGGCGTGGGCGCGATCCTTGATGCTCATCCCCGGAGTGATGCCGGGAATGATGCCGGCCGTGTTGTAACACTCGCAATAGTTCCGGACCATGCCCCCGAGCAGCTCGTGCACCGGCAGGCCCTGGACTTTTCCTTTGATGTCCCATAGCGCGAGATCGAGCGCGCCGATGGCGTGGGTCTTCTCGCGGCCTGCGGGATAGAAGAAAGCCCGGTTCATGTCCTGCCAGAGCATTTCGATATGTTGCGGATCGCGGCCAATCAATCTGCCCGCCGATTGCGCCAGCATCTCTTTCGATCCGCCTTCGCCGATGCCAGTGATTCCGGCGTCGGTCTCGATGGTGACCACCACATCGCTCTGATTGAACAGTGGATTTGGATTGGGCGGCAGGTAGGCTCGCACTCGCGTGATCTTCATTTTCGGAAGAGCGGCGAAGGTGGGCAGAGGAGCCGACCGCGCCCGCGACTGCGGCCGCTGCCAAGGACTTGATAAACGTGCGTCTCTTCATGGTTCCGGCCTCTCTTATCAATTTTTTTATGGAGTCTTCATACAAGCCCCGGTCAACCGCGAAGCCTGCCGTTCCACTCTAGGAGTGCTGGGCGGGAGCGCTCTGGCCAGCCGTATCAGGGGCACATTTGTGGGCATTGAACTGTTGTTGGATCACCGCCTGCGCCCGGGACTGCTGCCCTGCGGGCTGGTGCTCCGCCTGGAACTGCGTCTTGCAGCTCTCGCAGATTCCGATGACAGGGACATTCTTGACTCGCTTGACGATGCGTAGGCTGCGCTTGGGCATGGGTATAGTCTCCCACAGTTTGCCAGGCTGGTGTGGGACGGACACTCTTGTCCGTCGCCTTGGAAATCTCCAAAGTATTGTCATTCCGAAGCGCGGCCGTGTCGCGCAAGAATCTGCTGCTTCGACGCCGGCAACCAGCAGATTCCTCGCCGGTAGACCTGGCGTCGGAATGACAAAGGGGTAAAGTGGTTCCTTGGCAAACTGCACCACTAGCCCAAACCCCTCCCCTTGCACGCAAAATGCCGTTATGGTAACTTTTAGAATTGTCCCGGACATCAGGAAGGGATCAGAGGGTGTCTTGTCCCTGAAAAGGGTGAGACCTGATCTAAGACCTGCTGGCGTAGCTCAGTTGGTAGAGCATCTGATTTGTAATCAGAGGGTCAGGGGTTCAAATCCCTTCGCCAGCTCCAGCATTGGTTCCGGAAGGCAGGATACGCGAAGGCAGAACACGGCAAGCGCGCGGCGCGGCGTGGCTTGACAGAGTTTTCCAACGGCACTCCATAAGGGAATTTTCCAAGTGTGGTGTTTGCGTGCGAAGGCATATTCGCGCGCTTTTCTGTTCGTCACTTTTCGATGGTTCGAATCGAAGAGTCCGTCTGCAACGATCTTCCGTAGCGTGCATGTCTGCGAGGAATGCCGGATAAGCAGGTAAGGCCGAACTGTTCTGCAGTTCTGCACAGGTGGGTGAGTGGTTAAAGCCAGCAGACTGTAAATCTGCCCCTCCTCGGAGGTACGAAGGTTCGAATCCTTCCCTGTGCACCAGAGACTTGAAATGAATCGTCTCTACATGGCGCTGGCCGCCTTCGTGGTTTTGGGGGCGTTGTCGTGGGCGACGTTGAGCGATCCGAAATTGCGCTTCGCCACACTGGCGGTTCTGGCGATGTTCGCGCTGAAGACCTGGCTGCGTCGCAACGATGTGATGCATCCGGATGGCGAGAGTGAAACGGAGTAAGGTCGGCAGCAAGTCGTCGCCAGCGCAGGATTTGCTGAGGGCTGACGGCTGAAAGCTGACGGCTGGTTAAGCCGATGTAGCTCAGTTGGTAGAGCACTCCCTTGGTAAGGGAGAGGTCACCAGTTCAATCCTGGTCATCGGCTCCACGAATTGAGTTGTGGAGTTTTTGAACGAATGGAAATCGGCGGCCGGGGCCAGGGTTTTTCGCTGAGGGCTGACGGCTGATAGCTGATGGCTGGGTTTAGAAGCGGGAGTAACTCAGTGGTAGAGTCACAGCCTTCCAAGCTGTTGGTCGCGGGTTCGATTCCCGTCTCCCGCTCCAGAGTTTTCTGATGCAGGTGCGAATTGATGGTGAGCTTTCAGCCAACTGTCATACCGGTTGAGAAGGAAAAAGAATTCGAGGAACTGAGAGGCGCGATCGATCGCGCCCTGGGCCCGGAAAGAGTCGAAAAGTTCCTCAAGCGGGTGCGCAGGAGCGGCGCCCGGATACGCGATCTGGAAATGATTCTGGCCAGAGGCGTATTTGAAAAAGTTGATGACACGCTGGCGAAACTGGGAGCGCAGAAGTTGTACCAGGCGCTGACGGTTTCCGACCAGGCGCAGATGCGGGAGTTCTACTTGTCGAAAGTAGAAGAAGTGGACTCCGCGCTGCGGACAAAGTTTCAGCAGCTGTATCGCTATTACTGACGGAAGGAAACAGCGAGCGAGATATGGCGAAAGAGAAATTTGAGCGTAATAAGCCGCACTGCAACGTAGGGACGATTGGTCACATTGACCATGGCAAGACCACGTTGACGGCGGCCATCACCAAGGTGTTGTCCAAGCACAACCCGAAGATCCAGTTCCGGTCGTTTGATTCGATCGATAACGCGCCGGAAGAAAAGGCCCGCGGCATCACCATTGCCACGGCGCACGTGGAGTATGAGACGGCGAACCGGCACTACGCGCACGTCGATTGTCCCGGCCACGCCGACTACATCAAGAACATGATCACGGGCGCGGCCCAGATGGATGGCGCGATTCTGGTAGTGGCAGCGACCGACGGTCCGATGCCGCAGACGCGCGAGCACGTGCTGCTGGCCCGGCAGGTGGGTGTGCCTTACATCGTGGTGGCGCTGAACAAGTGCGATGCGGTGGACGATCCCGAACTGCTTGACCTGGTCGAACTCGAAGTGCGCGAGTTGCTGAAGACCTATCAGTTCCCGGGCGACGATGTGCCGGTGGTACGGCTGTCGGCGCTGGGCGCGCTGAACGGCGAAGCCAAGTGGGAGAAGCAGATTGACGAGCTGATGGCGGCGGTGGACAAGAGCGTGCCGCAACCGGCGCGCGAACTGGACAAGCCGTTCCTGATGCCGATTGAAGACATCTTCTCGATCTCGGGCCGGGGCACGGTGGTGACCGGACGAATCGAGCGCGGCAAGGTGAAAGTTGGCGAAGAAGTGGAAATCGTCGGCTTCCGCGATACCCGCAAGACGGTGGTGACCGGCGTCGAAATGTTCAAGAAGCAGTTGGACGAAGGTCTGGCGGGCGACAATGCCGGCCTGCTGCTGCGCGGCATTGC
The DNA here is from genome assembly GCA_963841075.1 of Terriglobia bacterium. Classification (GTDB taxonomy): domain Bacteria; phylum Acidobacteriota; class Terriglobia; order Terriglobales; family Acidobacteriaceae; genus JAIQFF01. The sequence continues at coordinate 8,038 of CAWJBA010000008.1, read as the reverse complement.
GAAAGAAGATGTCGAGCGCGGCATGGTGCTGGCCAAGGGCGGATCGATCACTCCGCACACCAAGTTCAAGGCTGAGGTCTACATTCTGACCAAAGAAGAAGGCGGACGGCATACGCCATTCTTCAAAGGCTACCGGCCGCAGTTCTACTTGCGGACGACGGATGTGACGGGAGTGGCGGAGTTGCCGGCGGCGACCGAGATGGTGATGCCGGGCGACAACGTGCAGCTGGTGATTGAGCTGATCACGCCGGTGGCGATGGAAAAGGGCTTGCGCTTTGCCATCCGCGAAGGCGGGCACACGGTAGGCGCGGGAACCATCAGCGAGATTATTCAGTAGCGGTTGTAGTGGACCAGAACGAACTGAGGATTAAAAACCAGTAATCAGTTTCTGGTTCTCAGTTCTCAGATGGATTGAGCTAGAAGCTAAGAAGCTAGGAGCTGTTTTATGCCCCGAGAGATCATTACCTTGCAGTGCGGCGATTGCAAAGAGCGGAACTATTCGACCACCAAGAACCGGAAGACGATGACCGAGCGCCTGGAGCTGAAAAAGTTCTGCCGCATCTGCCGCAAGCACACGCCGCATAAGGAAGTGAAATAATTGAGTAATTGGGAAATTTGTAATTGCGTAATTGAAAACCACAGCGTGCGGGTTTCAATTTCCAAAATTACACAATTGCCAAATTTCCCGATGAATTCAGGGGCGTAAGCTCAACGGTTAAACTGTCGGTCTCCAAAACCGAACTTGGGGGTTCGAATCCCTCCGCCCCTGCCAGAATTTGAGGCTAGCGTTTGAGGGAAGACAAGGTCAGGGCCGTGATGGGAGTCGGGACAAAGAAGATGGGAAATTCAATCGCAGCAGCGGGTGATAGTTTCGGCGACCGCTCAAGTCCTGGCCGGAGCGGATCAAGATTTTCTACAACGACGTGCGCACCGAGATGAAGAAGGTGACCGCGCCTTCCTTCAAGGAAGTGCAGGCCACGACCGTGGTGGTGATTGTCACGGTTTTTCTGTTCGCGGCGTATTTCTGGGCGGTGGACCTGGTGATCGGGCACGGGATTGACTCGGTGTTCCGCTATTTCGGGCATCACTGAGTTCAGGAAGGAATCGAAGTGCTGGAAACAGACGAGTACAGAGACATCTATGCAGGACGAAGAAAAAAACGAGGCCGGAGCGGGCGGAGAAAATGTTTCGCCGGAGGCTGCCGGCGCGCTCGAACCGCCGCGCAATCCCAACATGAAGTGGTACATCATCCACTCCTATTCGGGATTTGAGCGCAAGGTGAAGGAATCGCTGGAGTCGCGGGTCCAGGCCTTCGGACTGCAGGACAAGATCGGCAAAGTGCTGATCCCGACCGAAGCGGTCACCGAAGTCCGCAACGGCAAGAAGTACACCGTCGAGCGCATGTTCTATCCCGGCTACGTGCTGGTCGAAATGGACATGGACGACCACGTCTGGCACGTGGTGAAATCCACGCCGCGGGTCACGGGATTTGTGGGCACCGGGCAGCAGCCGACGCCGCTCTCCGAAGAAGAAGTCCAGCACATCGTGTACCGCGTGGGCGAGGCCAAGGACAAGCCCAAGCTCAAGGTCAAGTTTGAAAAAGGCGAGACCGTGCGGGTCACCGAAGGTCCGTTCGCCAGCTTTGCCGGCATTGTGGATGACGTCAACGAAGATCGCGAGACCCTGAAAGTGATGGTCACGATCTTCGGACGGTCGACGCCGGTGGAGCTCGAGTTCAATCAGGTGGAGAAAGTGGCTTGATAAGGATGCGCGCCAAACGCGCGATTGATGCGCCCTGCGGGCGCTTCGCGCGGCGCGCCTAGGTCCTTCGGCGACGATAAAGCTGTCGCCTCAGGATGACATCGAGAATAGAGAGATTAGAGAATGGCGAAGAAGGCGACAGGTTCGGTAAAGCTTCAGATTGCGGCGGGCAAGGCTACGCCGGCGCCTCCGGTGGGACCGGCTCTGGGGCAGGCGCAGATCAACATCATGGAGTTCTGCAAGCAGTTCAATGCGCGCACCGGCGCCAAGGAACTGGAAGGCTTGATCATTCCGGTGGTGGTGACGGTCTACAGCGATCGCTCGTTCACCTTTATTACCAAGACGCCGCCGGCTTCGATCCTGCTCAAGCGCGCGGCGGGAATCGCCAAGGGATCGGGCGCGCCCAACAAAGACAAGGTCGGGAAAGTGACGGCCAAGCAGGTCGAAGACATCGCGCGGCAGAAGATGCCGGATTTGAATGCGGCGTCGGTCGAATCGGCGATGAAGAGCGTGCGCGGAACGGCGCGCTCGATGGGCATTGAAGTCGTTGGGTAGGATTGGGAAATTTGGTAATTGAGTAATTGAAAACCTTGGCAGCATTGGTTTTCAAATGCCCAATTACAAAATTACTCAATTACCAAATAGTGTCGTTCACCACGGCTGATCGGAACAACGTTCGGCGGTGGGAGACAGGAAGAACAAATGAAAAAAGCAGGAAAGAACATCACCAAGGCGCGCGCGGCGGTCGAAGCGCGTCCTTACCTGCTGAAAGACGCAGTACCGCTGCTGCAGAAGGTCAAATACTCCAAATTTGACGAGACCGTAGAAATCACCATGCGGCTGGGAGTCGATCCCAAGCATGCCGACCAGATGGTGCGCGGCACGGTCGTTCTGCCGCACGGTCTGGGAAAATCCAAGAAAGTCCTGGTGATCGCCAGCGGCGACAAGATCAAAGAGGCGGAACAGGCGGGCGCGGATTTCGTCGGCGGCGAAGAGATGGTCGAGAAGATCAACAAAGAGAACTGGACCGACTTCGACGCGCTGATCGCCACTCCCGACGTGATGAAGTCGGTGGGACGGCTGGGCAAAGTCCTCGGGCCCAAGGGTCTGATGCCGAATCCGAAGACCGGCACCGTCACCTTTGACGTGGCCAAGGCGGTGCAGGAAGTCAAAGCCGGCAAAGTCGAGTTTCGCACCGACAAGACGGCTTTGGTGCATGTGCCGGTGGGCAAGATTTCGTTTACGCCCGACAAGCTGGTCGAGAACGCTACCGTGGTCATCAGCAGCGTGATCAAGGCCAAGCCGACCGTGGCCAAGGGCAAATACATCAAGGGCTGCTACCTGAGTTCGACCATGGGGCCGGGGATTTCGATTGATACGGCCCAGGTGGAAGCGGCGGCGAAAGCTTAATAAGGAAGCGGCCTGAGCGCGATGTTCGCGCTTATTTCGACCGCTTCGCGGTCGAGCGCTCATCGCAGGCCGCCCAGGTCCTTCGGCGACGATGAAGCTGTCGCCTCAGGATGACATGCAATATCAAGACTCGAGGGATTGAATCATGGCGGTTAGCAGAGCGAAGAAAGTCGAGCAGGTGGAGAAGCTGGGAGCGGAGTTGAAGAACGTTTCCAGCCTGATTATCGCGACCTACAGCAAGCTGACGGTGGCGCAGGATTTCGAACTGCGCAAGACCTTGCGCAGTTCCGGAGCCAAGTACCGGGTGGTGAAGAACACGCTGGCCAAGCTGGCCGCCAAGGGAACAGCCGCGGAAGGCGCGCTGAGCGAGCTTTCCGGCGTGACCTCGCTGGCCTACACCTCGGGCGATCCGGTGGCGCTGGCCAAGGCGATCTCGAAGTACGCCAAGGACAATCCGGAATTTACCTTCAAGGCGGGCGTGGTTGAAGGCCGCGTGATCTCGATCAAAGAGATTCAGGCGCTGGCCACCATGCCGTCGAAGGAAGAGATTTACTCCAAGCTGCTGTTCCTGATGAACGCGCCGGCGCAGCGCCTGGTCACGGTGATGAATGCCGTCGGCAAGGACCTGGCGGTGGTCATCAACCAGGGCGTGGAGAAGAACAAGTTCAAGGAAGCGTAGGCCGGGTGTGGCCGCGGGCGACTCGCCCGCGACCGACGGTTCAATCGGCACAGGCTTAAACAAGTTCTGGTGGCATTTGAAAACCGCGGGCGAGTCGCCCGCGGCCACACATGATGCCCGGATAGAGATCAAGAGCGGGGGTTGCGCGGTCCTGGCAGTCGTGTTGTCTGGCACGGCGAAACGAGGGCTGAGCGCACTGGAAACCTGGCTTGCGATTGACGGAATAGATAGACCGAAAATTCGAGGAGACTAGACAAATGGCGGATCTGCAGCAGTTGGAAGAATCAATCGTAGGCTTGTCGCTGCTTGACGCGGCGGCTTTGGTCAAGAAGCTCGAAGAGCGGCTTGGAGTGTCGGCGGCGGCGGCAGCCCCGGTGATGGTGGCGGGCGGCGGAGCTGCGGCAGGCGCGGCGCCGGCCGAGGAAAAGACCGAATTTGCCGTGGTTCTGACCGCGGTTGGAGCCAATAAGATCAATGTAATCAAGGCCGTCCGCGAAGTCACCAGCCTGGGCTTGAAAGAAGCCAAGGACCTGGTCGATGGCGCTCCCAAGACCATTAAAGAGGGCGTCAACAAGGACGAGGCGGAGACCATCAAGAAGAAGTTCGCCGAGGCCGGAGCGACCGTCGAAGTTAAGTGACGCGTTGCCGGCTCGGCCCGGCTGGCGTCATCCGAGCGTTCTTGGCGAAGGATCTCTCCGCGGTTGCCAGGCAGGTCCTTCGACTGCGTGGCTGCTTCGCTTTGCGAAGCAGCCAACTCCGCTCAGGATGACAGGGCGCGGGGTCGGGTGACGGGCCCTGTCCCGAAATGGCTCTTGCAATCTGACAATTTTAACTGGTGAACCCTGGGAAGCGGTGGTAGCATCTATATATCGTCTGCTTCCCACTTCACGGTTAGGCGACTCTCCACTCCAACGATCCGGGGAAGCGGAGCTGAGTCGCACACGAGTTGGCAAACTGTTTCGTGTAATAGCGGAACGGAAACAGGCCTGAGAACTGGCGCGGAAAGAAAAAATTCAACTGACGCTAAGTGCTGCAACCGGCGCCCACGGGGAGCTATGTCCTCGAGGGCGTATTCGTGTCTGCGGTCGTGACCGCTCGGTGACCGTACATAAGCGGGTCGAGTAGTCGATGACCTGCCCGGACGGGACCCGGTCCCGTCGCCACGCAATGTGCCTTTCGCAGCCCACGGCTGCGCTTGAAAGTTTGGGAGCCTCTGAATGTCGAAGAATAACGCCTACCGTACACGATTTGATTTTTCAAAAATTCCAGCCACCATCCAGATTCCGAACCTGATCGAGGTTCAGAAGCGCTCCTACGAACGCTTCCTGCAAATGGACCGGTTGCCCAGCGAGCGCGACGACGCCGGCTTGCAGGCCGTGTTTCAGTCGGTGTTCCCCATCAGCGATTTCCGCAACGTGTCGCAGTTGGAGTTTGTGGACTTCGCCATCGGCAACTGGGAGTGCAAGTGCGGCCACCTCAAGGGACTGCATCACCTGCGCACCACTTGCAAGAGCTGCGGCTCGACCGTCATTACCGATCCCTTTCATCCCGGCGACGTGTTGTGCACCAAGTGCGGCACCTACAACGCCAACACTCCCGACTTCTGCAACAAGTGCGGCGACCCCGTCGGACTGCAGCTGAAGTATGACGTGAGCGAGTGCGAAGAGCGCGGCATGACCTACTCCGCGCCGCTCAAGGTCACGATGCGGCTGACGATTTTCGAGAAGGACGCCGAGACCGGCAACCGCTCCATTCGCGACATCAAGGAACAGGAAGTGTTTTTCGGCGACGTTCCTCTGATGACCGAGAACGGAACGTTCATCGTGAACGGCACCGAGCGCGTCATTGTCAGCCAGTTGCACCGTTCGCCCGGCGTGTTCTTCGAGACCGCCAACAACCGCACCTACTTCCTGGGCAAGATCATTCCCTACCGCGGATCGTGGGTGGAATTCGAGTACGACCAGAAGAACGTGCTCTACGTCCGCATCGACCGCAAGCGCAAGTTCCTGGGCACGATTTTCCTGCGCGCCCTCGGCTCTGCGTTCCGGCGAAGACATTCTGCGGACTTTCTACACCGTGGATCGCCTGGTGATTCGCGACAAGAAGCTTTACTGGACGCTCGATCCCACCAGCGAGAAGCCGACCAACCTGCTGGGCATGAAGCTGGCCCACAGCATCAAGTCGAAGTCGGGCGAGGAAATTGCGCACTCCGGACGCAAGATCAATGCGGTCACGCTGAAGGAAATTCAGAAAGGCAAAGATCAGCGAGATCGAGATCGACGTTTCGGACCTCGAAGGCGCCTGGGTGGCCAGCGATGTGGTCGACACCACCACCGGCGAAGTTCTGCTCGAAGCCAACTCCGAGCTGACCGCCGACAAGGTTTCGAAGATTCTCGAGTCCGGCGTGGTCGAGATCAACCTGTTCTTCCCCGAGCGCGACGACGTAGGCACGGTCATCTGCCAGACCTCTGAAGCGCGATGCGGTGAAGACTCCGCAGGAAGCGCTGATCGAAATCTACCGCAAGCTGCGGCCGGGCGATCCGCCGACCCTGGACACGGCAACCGCGCTGTTCCACGGCATGTTCTTCGATCCGCGCAAGTATGACTTCTCGCGGGTAGGACGGCTGAAGTTCAACATCAAGCTGTTCGAGAACCAGGACGCCTCGAAGCTCGATAACCGCACGCTCGAGCCGGAAGACTTCTACGGCACCATCCGTTACCTGCTGAAGCTGCGCAAGAACATCGGCACCGTGGACGACATCGATCACCTGGGCAACCGCCGGGTGCGCGCCGTCGGCGAACTGCTGGAAAACCAGTTCCGCATCGGACTGGTCCGCATGGAGCGGGCGATCAAAGAAAAGATGTCCGTGTACCAGGAAATGTCGACGGCCATGCCGCACGACCTGGTCAACGCCAAGCCGGTGATGGCTGCGATCCGCGAATTTTTCGGATCGTCGCAGCTGTCGCAGTTCATGGACCAGACCAATCCGCTGTCGGAGATCACGCACAAGCGGCGTCTCTCCGCTCTTGGGCCGGGCGGTCTGTCACGGGAACGCGCGGGCTTCGAAGTTCGCGACGTGCACCCGACGCACTACGGACGTATCTGCCCGATTGAGACGCCGGAAGGTCCGAACATCGGTCTGATTTCGTCGCTGAGCTGCTATGCCCGGATCAACGACTACGGCTTCATCGAGTCGCCGTACCGCCGGGTCAAGGGCGGACGCGTGCTCGACTACGTCAGCATCGTCAATGCCGGCGACAGCGATCACAAGGTCGGCGACCACATGGAGAAGCACGAAGCTGAAAAGCTGAATGCCGAGCTGAAAGAAAAGAAGAAGCGGGCGGCTGAACTCGAGCCGTTCTCCTTCTATCTTTCGGCGTGGGAAGAAGACCGCCACACCATCGCGCAGGCCAACGTGGAACTCGACGACAAGGGCAAGATCGTCGGCGACCTGGTCAACGCCCGCAAGGCCGGCAACTTCGTGCTGGTCAGCCGCGACGAAGTCGACTACATCGACGTCAGCCCGAAGCAGCTGGTTTCAGTGGCTGCCTCGCTGGTTCCGTTCCTCGAGCACGACGACGCCAACCGCGCACTGATGGGCGCCAACATGCAGCGCCAGTCGGTTCCGCTGCTGCGCGCCGAAGCGCCGATTGTCGGCACCGGAATGGAAGGCGTCACCGCCCGCGATTCCGGAGCTGTGATTCTGGCCAAGCGTAACGGCATCATCGATTCCGTCGACTCGGAGCGCATTATCGTGCGCGTCGAGGGCGAGCATCATCCCGGACAGCTTTCGCGCGAGGTGGGCAGCGACATTTATCAGCTCACCAAGTTCAAGCGGTCCAACCAGAACACTTGCATCAACCAGAAGCCGATTGTGCAGAAGAACCAGCGGGTCACCAAAGGACAGGTGATCGCGCGATGGTCCCTGCACCGATCATGGCGAGCTGGCGCTGGGACGAAACGTCCTGGTGGCCTTCATGCCGTGGCGCGGCTACAACTTCGAAGACGCGATCCTGGTCTCCGAAAAGCTGGTGAAAGAGGATTACTACACCTCGGTGCACATCGAGGAGTACGAGATCGAAGCTCGCGACACCAAGCTTGGTCCGGAAGAAGTCACGCGCGACATTCCCAACGTCAGCGAATCGATGTTGCGCAATCTGGACGAAGCCGGCGTCATTCGCATCGGC
>CAWJBA010000007.1:0-78024 GCA_963841075.1 Terriglobia bacterium | reverse complement strand
CCTGCGCAGCACAGTTTGTTTGCCGCGTTTCCTGCCTGAATACAAGCATTTAGAGGGATCAGGCGGGGTCGCTGGACCCGCATAGCTTGCCCCAGCCCGGTTTTTGATCGCGAATCCAGGCGATGTTATCGTGACTGTGCTCAGCCTGCAGCGGTTCACCCCCATGAACATACTTGATGTCGTTGTCGGCAAACCCATCAAAACCAGCGACGAACGAGCCGAGCAAATCGGCCCGACGCAGGGCATCCCGATCTTTGGACTCGACGGGCTCAGTTCGGCTGCCTACGGACCCGAAGCAGCGCTTAGCCTCCTGATCCCCCTCGGCATCCTGGGCGTGCGCTATATCGTTCCCGTCAGCGCCGCCATCATCACCTTGCTGGTGATCGTGTATTTTTCCTACCTCCAGACCATTGCCGCCTATCCCTCCGGCGGCGGATCCTATACTGTGGCGCGCTTCAACCTGGGCGCTCCCGCCGGCCTGCTGGCTGCGGCCGCTCTCCTCGCCGATTACATCCTTACCGCGGCGGTGGGCATTTCGGCGGGAGTCGGAGCGCTGATCTCAGCGGTTCCGTCCTTGCTGCCGCACACGGTCTCGCTTTGCCTGGGCATTTTGATCATCATCACGATTCTCAACCTGCGCGGCGTGCGCGAAGCCGGAACCGTATTCGCGGTTCCTACCTACCTTTTTGTGGGCACGCTGCTGGTGACCATTGCTGCCGGCATTGTCCGTGTCCTCATCAGCGGAGGCCATCCCGCGCCGGTTGTTCCGCTTCCACCACCGCCCCCCGTGACGGCAGCAGTCAGCTACTGGTTGCTGTTGAAGGTTTTCGCCAGCGGCTGCACCGCCCTGACCGGCGTGGAGGCTGTCAGCAACGGCGTGAAAGCTTTTCGGGAGCCCACCGTCAAAAACGCACAGCGCACGCTGACCGTCATCATCTTTCTTCTGGCGGTGCTGCTGGCGGGAATTTCCTTTCTCGTAAGAACTTATGGGATCGCCGCGACCGATCCCGGCCAGCCCGGCTACCAGAGCATTCTCTCCATGCTCACCATCGCGGTTTTCGGCAGAGGGCTTTTTTACTATCTGACCATCGGCTCCATCCTGGTCGTTCTCTCTTTGTCCGCCAATACCGCTTTCGCTGATTTTCCGCGTCTATGCCGGGCCATCGCGCAAAACAACTACCTTCCCCACGTTTTCGGATATCGCGGGCGCCGACTGGTGTACACCTACGGCATCGTCGTCCTGGCATTGCTGTGCGCGGGAGTGCTCACTCTTTTCGGAGGCGTTACGGACCGCCTGATCCCGCTCTACGCCGTCGGCGCGTTCCTGGCCTTCACGCTTTCCCAGGCCGGCATGGTCATGCATTGGGTGAGAAAGCGCGGCCCGCACTGGCTGAAGAGCGCGTTCGTAAACGGACTCGGCGCCTGCGTCACCGGCATTACAACCATCGTAGTTTTGGTGGCGAAATTTCTGGAGGGCGCCTGGATTACCCTGCTCTTCATTCCCCTGACGATCATTCTCTTTGCCGCCGTGCGCCGGCACTATCACTACGTTACGGTGACCAGCAGCTGCAAGGTTCCGATGGACGTCGCCAGACTCAGCCAGCCTCCCATCGTCGTAATTCCGATTGACCGCTGGAGCAACATCACCCGCCAGGGAATCGAATTCGCTGCCCGGCTCTCTCCTGAGGTGATCGCTCTGCACGTCGAGCCCAAAGAGCACTCCGAATTACTGCACGACGACTGGGAGCAATACGTGGAGCGACCGTTCCGCGCAGCCGACAGGGAACCGCCTCAACTCCGCGTCCTGCCCTCGCCCTACCGCTTTGTCATCATTCCGGTCGTGCAGTTTGTCCTCGACCTTGCGAAGAAGAACCCGGCTCGCACTGTCGTCGTAGTCATACCGGAACTGGTAGAGGACAGATGGTACGAGTATTTCCTCCACAACCAGCGCGGACGCCTCCTGGAGTGGGTGCTTCTCGCCCGCGGCAACGAACGAATCTTCACCGTCAGCGCGCCCTGGTACGTCGGGCAAAGTTAGCCCGCTGCAAGCTTCTGTTGGGGTGAGCCCGTGTTAGGATCTTCGGGAAGCTTTTGAATTGTCAGCCCGACTCAATTCGCAGTAATCGGCGTTCCTTTGCCTCTCGATACGAAGCGGGCGGTTAGCTCAGTTGGTTAGAGCGCCTGCCTTACAAGCAGGAGGTCGCAGGTTCGAGTCCTGCACTGCCCACCATTCATTTTCATGAACTTAGTGCACCTTCGCATCTGGGGGTTCGATCCTCCCCGGTGAATTTACAGGGGGCCCTTGGCCAATCTTGACTTCTGCAGATCGGCTGATGGTCTCAACCGCGCTGCCCGCCCTCCATGCTGCGAACCGTGCTGAGAACATAGTCAGGCAGGCCCACCGAATCGGACACCGTCTGAACCGCCGGATCCGCAAGTTTCAGGATTCCCTTCACAGTCAATGCCTTTCCTTAATCACAGCCGATCTTCTATACGCCCTCACTTCAGAGAGTGATGTGGGTCACAGCTAAGGCTGAAGCGAGGTTGTCCAGCAAGCTTGCGGCTTTCAACCTCACACCCGTGGGTGATTTTGATCACATTGCTCGCCCTTTGGTTTGTGTGATCCTTCAATAACCCTCTGCTCTTGATGCAGTCGTGGCGATGGAGGTAATAACTGGAGGTGATTAAGATGTCAACTCATAACGAAGTCCAACAAGCCCCAAAGGAAGACGCGGGGCTCTACCTAACGGTCGTCCTGCTAGTGGTCTTTCCGGCGGTTCTTGCGTTCATCTGCTCCAAGTGGTTTCCATATGGTTCGCCACATTTCACCTCGGGCCTCTGGTTCTTCTACGAGGCATCCCGCGGTATGGCGTACCTGGGAATTGCTCTCGCGCTGGTCTTTACCGTGGCAGCGGTTATTCAGCAAACTGTCTCCAGGAAGGTGGCGGTTCTGATGGCCTCAACGACCTTCGCAGCGATCGCCTTACTGTGGTATGCGATACATAGGTATCTGAACCCGTGGCAATGAAACGAATGGCAAGCTCTCCTCCCCCCGGTGATTGGCGCAGTTAGAGATTTACAAATAATCCCGGTTTGGGCGAGGAGGGGTACCGGCCGATACGATTGGATTTCTGACCACCCGCCAGCCAGACCACACACAAGCCAATTGTTTTTCATAGTTCTCCTCCTCAAGGTGAGTCTCTACGTTGACTGAGATCTCGAAATCATGAAGTGCGCTGTATGTAGTGGACTTCTGGTGGTTCTCTCTCGGTGGCCTTTCGTCTCTTGAGCAGGCCGGTGCTGGAACCCTTAGGCAGCCTGGAACTGTTCACTTTTGACCAGTTTTCGGCTTAGGCCGTGACCTATCATTTTTGCCAGTGACCTCTGGCCCTCCATCGAGGAAGCTATGGAAACGTTCGCCGAGTTGATGCAACGACTGCTTGAGATACAAAGTGGCGGTAGAAAGCGAAGCACAGAGATGATCGCGGAAGATACCCGGTTGATGGACGGCCTGCAGAAGCGGGATGGGGCGGGAAGCTTACCGCAAACTGTGAAGCTCGGACCAAAGAGCGGAGTGCGAGAGCGAGTAAAGGCTTAGCGTTTTGTGGTGCGGCGAGAAGCAGGCAAGTCTGAACTCACTAAAGATCTCTTTATGACACCCCATCATCGAACCTCTCCCACCCGTCCGGCTGAAGGACAACCTGGAATTAGTCCGGCGCAACCCGCGTCGTTCTTGGTCGGCGTGGCTTCTCGTTTTGGCGGAAGAAGTGACCTGAATAGTCCACGTTACAAGCTACTCTGGCAGACGGTGGCAATTGCCGCCTCGATGCTAATTTTTGCCTCATTGCGTCCTGCGACGACAGATGTGACTGCAAGAAATCCAACCCCATCAACCATTCTGGATGTCGGTTCCGAAGGGCTGGGCCGGACGCCATCAGGCACGCGATCCCCCCGAATGGGAGTGTCGAAAACAACAGAAGCGCAGCTGCGTCGGCCAGCTTATTTCGTGGCTAAAGATTTCACCAATCATTTCAGATTCCGCGCGCAAAGTGTTGCGCCCGTGCAGAAATCTGAACTCACCCGCCTTGGGCAGGGCAGCGTAAGTCAGAAACTTATAGTTGTTAACCACGCACCCTAGTTCTGCCGCAAAAGCGAGTCGGCCGGCGTGCCACCGCTGCTCCCGTCGAGTGTGTCTTCGCGCGGTGCTTCAGGCTGTCGCGCGCCGGGCACGCTTTTGGAGTGCCGAGCCGACCACTTCGAACGTCCTGACATGAGGCGTTCTGTCCAGGAACTTGTCCAGGATCTTCAACACCTTGGGATAACCCGACCAGTCGTAGCCTTGCGCATTCTCTCTTCGGTCCCAGAAGCTGACTGCCACAACTTCTATTCCGCCCGGAACAGATAGTGTCATCTCATCCTGGAAACCCTTTTGCTTCCGCAGCAAGGGGACAATCTCGTTCTCCATAGTCTTCAAAAACTCTGCAAGTGTGTTCGGCTTGAGGTGGATGGAGACGTTGCGTGCAAACATCGGAAATACCTCCCTGGGGGGCACAGCAACTAAGGTAAGGAACTTCAGATGGGCTGACTTAGTTCAGGGAATCTGAACGAGTAAGAAGAGGTGGCTTGCTCTAAATCGATGCTAGGCTTGCGCACTACTACAGTCAAGGAGTGATGCTGGATCAAATCTCGCGAACCGGATTCTCGTTGACCTCCCGGTTACCGCATATGACCCTCGCCCCCTGACCAAAACACCGATTGACTTTCCCGAGACCGGAAGGCACAATCCCTCTCAGACCCTGGAAGTTTGGAACCGCTTTTCTGTTTTCTTTTCTCCCGTCGCGTTGGCGCGGCCTCCTGGATTCTGTGTCCCCAAATAGGAGGCATCAAATGACGGAGTTCGTTCGATCTCTATGGAACAATCAGGAAGGGCAGGACATCGCGGAATATGCAGTGATGTTGGCTGTCATTCTCGTCATCGTGGTTGGCACGATTCGCTTAGTCGGGTCGAATGCCAATAACGTATTTTCCTCGGTCGCCAGTACGGTGAACTAGACCGAAAACAACCATCCCCAACCTGAGCGCCTCACCTCAAACTAGAGCCGAGGCGCTCTGTTTTGACCCGCCTGGCATGAGGAGGGATTCTGTCATGCACATCATTCCCATATCCCAACAGGAATGCAGTGAGTTCTTGCAGCGAGTATCGATCGGCAGGCTGGCTTGTTCGTTGGACGATCAACCGTATGTCGTGCCAGTTGCATTTTCGTACGAGCCTGATTGCATCTACATCTTTTCGACCTTCGGCAAAAAGATTGAGTGGATGCGGAAAAATCCAAAGGTTTGTCTGCAAGCCGATGAAATCGGCAACCGTTCAAACTGGACCAGTGTAGTCGTCACTGGAACCTACTTGGAACTGAATATGCCGCAATACCACACTTCGCAGCGGGAACATGCGCGGGAGCGTCTGGCCATGCAGAGCTCTGAATGGTGGCGAATCCCTCTATCGGGAGCACGCGACAGACCGTTCGTTTCTTCGATGGAGACTGTGTTTTTTCGCATCGACATCAAGTCGATCAGCGGACTTCGCGCCATCCCGGAAGCCGAGGAGCCCGTTCATCAGTGAACCGATCATAACCGTCGTCGCTGTTATCATCAGGAGTTGCGGGACGGTTCGCTAACAATCTGCCAGGCTCCCGGCATATGTTCCATAAACCCTGTTCAGGCTCAGTTCAGGAGAGCCCGATCCGCCCGTTTCCGCAGGCCTTCACCTGATGGTTTGCAAGCATAATCGCCTTTTGATGTGGTCCTGTGACTGAAGGCAGGCCATCTCTTGAATCGCCGAATCATCACTGCTTTGGCTCTTCCGGAACGCTTGGCATGTGTACTTTAACGTTCTGGCTTTTATCATTGGCTCCATTTCCTAAGTCCAATCCAAATTCCGGATGGTCATAGGTGCCCGTGATCTTGACCCGAGCCAGGTAGCCACCGGGTTTATTTTTGAAAAGAGGATCCAGGACTTTCAGCATCAGCGATTTGATTCCGTGAGTTGTCTTGGAAATCTCGGCCACGGTTTTCAACGTTCCATGAAGATCGATTTTCTCGCTGATTAAGTTGTAGGTTCCGTGCATTTCGGCCGAGGCGCCAGGGATGCCAAACGAAAGATCGGAGAACATCGCGATACCATTTCTAAGAACAACGTGCCCTTTCAAGTCCGACAGCACATTTCGCGAATCGCTGTCATCGTTTTCAGTCTTATGATTCTTATCTCCGAGAGCGCCCTGGCTCAGGCTGTTTACTCCCGCTTGCGTATCGGACTTGGTGAAATTCCCGCCGTTAATGCCAAAGACGGCCTGCAACTCCAATTTGTTTAGAAATGGTTCCTTTCCGGGCGGGACGGAAACTTTTGCGTTGAAGCTGACAACGCCGGACATCGGGGCCTGCGGTGACTGGGTAAATAACAGGAGAAGATCCTGAATCCTCCCGTCTTTGCTGGCCATTGTGAGCGACGTAGTCTTGCCTGCCTGGCCAACCTGCCCTGAGATGTTTCCCGCGGTCCAAATATTGGTCCCGCGAAAATTCGCATTCACATTTTGCAAAAAAACATCTCCGTTTTCAGCATTCACAACGGCGTGAAATTGGGTTTGGAGTTGTTGGCGATGCGTGCTTCGCGTTACCGCGAAAAGCGGCACATCGGTTTTTCCCTGAACCTCAATGTGCTCCAATGTTCCGGCATAGTCTCCCGTTGAAGCCAGCAGCCCACTGATTCCCGGGAACACGGCCAGATCCGCGTTTTCAAAGCGAAAGTCCCCGGATACAGCGGTCTTGCCAACGTTGTCGGCGTTCCACGGGCCGAACTTCCCAGCGGTGGTGATTTCCCCCGGCGGTTCCGGATTCGAAAGTGTCGCTCTAAATGCAGCCGGAGCATCGCTGCCCACGTCGCTGATGGTGAATCCATGAAAGGCAAACCGGAGCGGCGGAGAGTCCGCTTGGCGCGATGCCACTTCGAGAACCGCTCCGTCCGCTACTAAGTCGTCCACCACCACCGACGATCTTCGGGGTGTCTCGAAATGTTCACTCCCCAGCGGTGGGACCAGAATGTGCATACCCTCCACCAGAACCAGTTTCAGGTGTCGGGCAAAGATACCGCCGAAGGTGCCTCGAATCGTTATCCTTTTAACGGTGATCAGTGGCGGTGTGCCGCCCTTTGGATTGTGTTGGAAAATGACCTGTTCCAGGACGCAGCCGGGGTAGGGGAAGTATGTCGCATGAAAGGAACCCGCCGTCACCTTGCTGTCGCTCTCGTCCGCCAGCTCCTTTGTAATCCTATCCAGCCGAAAGGGCCAGAAGACCGCCAAAAGGACGATGCCAATAAGCCCCAGACCCAGCAGGGATAGTGCGGCCAGCTTAAGCCATCGCGGCTGGCGCACCGGCGTTGGCGAGATCATTTGACTCATGGCAACTCGAAGCGCTTGGATTTTTACCGGCCTATCTGAAAGTCCGCTCGGCAACCGTGATCCACCCAAATTCCACGACGATCAAACCCCCAGCTGCGGCCTTGCCGGCATGACGAGTCGCTATGTTGCTTTATCAGCTGCACTCCACCCCGCGTGTCGGCCTGGCAATAGTGTCGGTGCATATCATCCGAGGAACATGTGACTACCTGAGCTTGGTCCGACCCTTGGTCGTCGCGCCGATAGCTGTCGTTGTCTCGAGCGCGATCCCGATCCCCGTCTCGATCCCGATCCCCATAACCTCGCTCTCCTTCGATCGCGAAATCAGCCCGGCAGCCGTGATCCACCCAGATGCCTCTGTCGTCCGACCCCCAACTGTAGCCTTCGGTGCAAGCGGATTCGCTGCGCTGATTCACCAGTCGGGCTCGGCCTGACCCAGTTGCCGAACAATAGTGCCGCTTGCCGTCGTCAGACGAACACGAAATGGTTTGAGCTGTGCTGCGTGGAACGAACACCGCGAGCGCGGACAGAATCAACCCTGAGTAAATCCAATTCTTTGTGCTAAACATTGCTTCCTCCTTAGTGATGTACGAGCCTGAAACAGCCGTGCCTGAGAAAAACTACGTCTGAGAGTATTGTTTATCGCACCGGCAACACCGGGCTGGTTTGCTCCGCGGAGGGTTCTACCGTCTGGGAAACGCAAAACGAGTGCCCAGCCAGGCAAAAACCAGAAGCAGGAGCAAGATCGCAAATCTACTCAAGCCGTTTTCCATAGGATTTTCGCGCAGGGCCGACTCGCAAACACCATATCTTGACTTGTTTGAACGGGGAGAACAATCCGGTGTTCACTGCAGACCTGGGAAATTAGAACCGTATTCGAAATTGAATGTCCGCTTTAGCGCCCAAACGCGAACATATCGTCGTAAAAGACCTCAACGCGGTCGAATCTGAGGATCGACTGCCCTACTGCAAGGTACTGTTCGGCGAAGACGCCGTCCGACTGCGATAAAGCATTCAAATCCCAGCCAACTTTTCGCCGCGTTTCTGCATCTTCAGATCGGCACAACTGTGGTCAGGAGAACACAAAAATGAGATTCAACAAGCGAGAGCCACTTTTTAGCGTTCTGCTCGATACCGGAATCAACTTGCTTGACTCCCTGCGGGAGCGTCTGCCAGACAATGCGGACGACATCAAGGACAGAGTCCGGGATACTTATGACACCGCGACTCACCGCGTGGGCCGCGCTGCCAACGCCCTTCGCGGCAAAGAAGATTCGCAAATACTCGGCAAAGTCGGTACGCTTCTCATAGGAGTTGGGATTGGCCTGGGCGTCGGCCTACTCATCGCTCCGGCCAGCGGCGAAGAAACGCGAGCCGAAATTACGGATAAGGTTTCGGAGTTTAGCGATAAAGTCCGGGAGCGCACTGGCACAAAGCCGCAGAGCGCAACCGGAACTCTCGGCGACTAAAGGACTCGCCATATCTCGGAGGGTGCCCTTAGGGGAATTGGAAGAGAGTCAACGAGACATCTCGATGAATGCAGGCGCAGACGTGAACCAGGCAAGCGACATAGCGCAACCCAAGCCGGTCTTGAACCAGGAAGGCTTTCACCACCTGTTGGCCGCCGCGTACCTGCTGCAGGTGCACCATGATCGTCAGTTCTCGATCCGCCGGCTGGGAGCAAACCATACGAGTTCTTTCTCCGCCGGGACGATTGTCCAGAAACGAACTCCATCTTTGATGATTCGAGATCGACAGCCTCAAGCAGATCAACTTGGCGGTATGCCTGGCAACCGGACAGCTACAGAACACTCGTCTCCGGCTCGCCAGGTACCCTTGGTTGGACCTTCAGTTCCTCCCATAGTGAGGGTTTCATTGAGGAAGCCGATGTCGTGGAGGACGGTCGAGCCGCTTGCAATCGCTATAGTCTTCTGCATGATGACGGGCTTGTCGATTTATCGCTCCTCAGCAGTTCCCGGCCAAACATCGCTCGCTTCGGAAATGCTGAACGAACAAAATGAGCGCCTGAGATCAACGGAAAAGGTCGCCGCATCGTCTCAGCCTGTCGTCAGTCGATACTCTCGTCAATCGGCAAGCGGAGGCGAAGCCGATATCGTTGCCGAAGACATCGTCATCCATCACCAAAAACGCGCTGTTAATGTACCGCATCAGCTTGGCGTTCCGTTATTTGTCAGCCAAGGCGCGGCCGCCGATACCGTGGTGCAATACGGCTCCGACGTGAAAATGTGGTCAAAAAAGCCCGAAAGAGCCCTTCTGAATCGTCTTGAGCCTTGAACTTGGGTGAAACAGAGGGGGCTGGGAGACTAGCCGCCTTCCGTCTGACTCAAGCGTAAATGCATGAGGCAGATGGTCTTGCGAGTTCTGTTCGGCCAACATTCCTTACGATTCTGCGATTTTCTCTCCCTCCAGCTCAGAGATCGTCATTGTGATCGACATCACACAACTGAGTGAGCGTGATTGCTGAAACTAACTCCCCTTCGCGACGAGAATAACGACTTCGCGGCCCGATGGGCATGAACCAAAACTCTGTAGGAGGCAGCCAGATGCGCAATCGTCGTCAGGCCAACGTGCTTCTCTTCTCGATCTTGATCCTGGCGCTTTTCGCCAGCATTCCAGCTCCGGTGGCAGGCGGAGCACACCTTGGCCACCAGATCTATGCCATCCCCGCATTTTCACGCCAGTATGGTACGTCGTGCAGCACCTGCCATGTGGACTTTCCCAAGCTAAACGACTTCGGAAAGGCCTTTAAGGATGCCGGGTTCAAGTTTCCTAAGGATGACGAGACCTTCGTCAAGGTTCCGCCGGTGATGTTGGGATCCCCGGCTCAGAAAGAACTGTGGCCCCATACTATATGGCCTGGAACCATCCCGGGACTGCCGCCTGTCGGTCTGCGCTTTAATACGTTTTTCCAGGTCGTCAGCCCCAACCGGAACAACTTCAATCTGCAACCCCCGATCGATCCGACCGCTCCATTTAGCGCACCTCCATTTATACCTCGCACTGATTTTCAGTCTGGGCTGTTCAGCATCTTTATGGCGGGCAACTTTGGAGACGACATAGCGTTCTGGGTGGACGACGACATCAGCGTCGGCGGTTCCGGGGCCAACGGCGGTCTAGGCGATGGTTATCTGAAGTTCGTGAACATTGGCCGCCACCTGAAGCTGCCAACTGATTCGCTCAGCCTGCGGATCGGGCAGTTCGAGCTGGATCTGCCCTTCAGTCAAGCGCGCAGCTGGAACCTTAGCGGCTGGGACATTTATAGCCAGGCGAATGTGGGCACGGTGAATTCGATCCTGGGACTGCCCACTGTTAACAACTCTTTCGCCATGGAGAATGCGGCGCAGGGGGTAGAGTTCAGCGGCGGACATACTTACCGCGGCTATCACTACTCTCTCGCAATTGTGAACCAGAACACCAGCGGCGGCACGGCGGCGGCAGGAAACAATGTTCCGCCGGAAGTTGCTTACACGTCGGACTCCAACTTCAAAGATATTTATGCCCGCCTTTCCTACCGCTTTAACTTGGAACGTGATCCCGCAAGCCGCAACGAAATCCAGGCGGCAGGAGCCAGCGGGCCTCGCGATCACACCTATCTCAATCTGGGGACGCTCTATTTTTATGGACGTTCCGTACAGCGGTTTCAAGGCCAGGACACCACGGGAGCTTCTACCGTGCTGACGGCGCGTGAGCCGTTCTATCGCGTTGGGGGAGATTTCAGCTTCAACTACCACGCCTTGAATCTGTTCGGACAGTACATGTACGGCCGCGACCAGAACCTGCTGCCTCTGCTGCCCGCCGGTCTCCCACTGCCGACCGGCTTTCTCCGCGGAAGCCCGGCCAGCTTCAGTGGCGGCTTCCTCGAAGCAGACTATCTGGCGCTGCCCTGGCTAATGACTATCATGCGCTGGGACGCTGTACACTCCACTGCCGATCTCATCAACGGCATCGGGGCCACACCCGACACCGACATCGGATCGTTCGTATCTCCGTTCCACGCCACGCGAAATCGCTTTACGCCGGGCGTACAATTTCTGATTCACGCCAACATCAAGGCGTCCTTCGAGTACCAGATCCGGCCGCAGCAGATTGTCTACGACCCGACCACGGGTCTGCCTATCACCGGCGCGTTCCGTACGAACTCGGCAATCGCGGGACTGGAATTCGTCTACTAGATCGGGGAGGCCATGCCTCCCCCGTACTTAAATCCTAAGGAGAAATCATGAAACGCAATGTTCTGATTCTGATCGCAGTCGTAACGGGGCTCAGCCTGGTGGCGAGCGCCGGTGTCATCAGCGGACAAGTCTCCGGTGTTGCAGGACCGTCAGTGGTCTATGTTGACACGATTGCGGGTAAGACGTTCCCCGCGCCCACTCAGCATCCCGTAGTCGATCAGAAAGGTCTGGTCTTCCAGCCGCACGTCACGGCGGTCCAGGTTGGCACCACCGTGGATTTCCTCAATAGCGACAGCGTTGCCCATAACGTCTTTTGGACTTCCATCGGCGGGAACAAGAAGCTGAACCACAACATGGGTACCTGGCCGAAGGGTGAAAGAAAGTCCTTCAAGTTCGACACGCCGGGTGCGGTGCCAATACTTTGCAATGTTCACCCTGAGATGTCGGCTTACGTCGTGGTCGTTCCCACTCCATACTTTGCCGTTTCGGATCAGACCGGGACCTACAAGATTGAGAATGTTCCAGACGGAAGCTATACCGTGACCGCCTGGCACGAAGGGGCGAAGAACCAGTCCAAGCCGGTCTCGGTATCCGGGGACACGAAGGCGGACTTCACTCTGAGTAAGTGAAGAAGCGAGGCTGTAGGAGCGGAGGCTGACTCGGGCTGCGCGCCCGCAAGAGACAGAATGAAAACCCTTTCAATCATATCGATGAAGTGTCTGGTGATGATGTTCGTAATGGTCGGACAGTTATCGGGCCAGACCGGTGGGAATAAAGAAATTCCAGTCACGCCGGTAAAAGGCGAAAGCTGGATCAGCCATCTGCATAAGAGATTCAGCGACACCAGCATGGGGAAGACCTGGCATTCCGGGCCCGCGGCTCCGATGCCCGGAGAGGACTCCGCAGTCTGGCAAGAGAAGCTTTCGCCAGGTTTTGAGGCGCGAAGCATGACTCTTCACGGTTCCGATATTTACCGCTTGAATTGCCGGGGATGTCACACCGGGTCCGGACGCGGTGCCCCTCCGGAAATTAACTCCGTTATCGATCCGGTCCGCTCGACGTCTGTAGAAGTCATAATGGAAAGAATGAAGAAAGTTGGTATGGACATAAGCCGGGCCAACGCGACAGTGCTTTCGAAGCAGGCCAATGCTGCCTTGTTGGACCGCTTTCACAAAGGCGGACAGGACATGCCCCCGTTCCCGCAATTAAGCGAAACAGAGGTCCGGGCTATGATCGCCTATATGAGACAGCTTGCTGGCGTCCCGGGGGCTGAAAAGCAACAAATCGCCATTACCGAGTCACCCGCTCGTGTGGGCGAGCAAGTCGTAAAATCAACATGCCACATCTGTCACAATGCGGTGGGACCGAATCCCAACCCCCAGCAAATTCTGGAAGGCGCGATACCGCCGCTCAATACGCTCACCACGCGGACGACCCTGTCTCAGTTCGTTCGAAAGGTCACGTTCGGCAACCCCATCGCCATGGGCGCGCCGGCAGAGCCATTCCGCGGCAGGATGCCCGTGTTTGACTACTTGAGCCAGGACGAAGTAGCGAATGCGTACTTGTACCTTACGCTTTACCCGCCACAGGATTAGGAGAGCTGCATTCATATGTCGCACGATCTGACAGCAATCACAGCACCGATCTCCATGATCAGCTCTGCCATAACAGCTTCAGTCCATCGTGTTCGTCGGGAGGATGGGCCTCGGCGCAGGGGTTGGCTTCTGCCATGGATCCTAATCGTCGCTGCCAGCGGTATTGCCTCGTCGCAAGTTCTGACCCCGGCCGAGATCAAAGATCCAGAGATGCGCTCGTTGCAGCAACAATACATCAACGATTTGAAGGTAGTGGGCCAGGATATTCAGGCACTCCCCTTGGAATACCGCTTCTATCTGAGCCGCAAACTGGATCTCGATGAATCCCAACAACAGCATGCCGATCAGCGGTCGATTCGATTTGATCGCTACAACGGCCAGACCGTAGTGGCAGTGACCGGCAACTATTACGCCGCCTATCCGGAGAAGATTGCGGCCGCCGAGCGGGCCCGGAGCACTTTTCTGAAGGTAGTCATGCCCATTTTGAAATCCGAGGTGCCTCGCTTTCAGGCAAACCAGCAGGTGCAAGGTTACGCCCTCGAAATTTCCCATCACGTGCGCGGACAGGTCATGGGCGTGATCGTGGAGAGGCCGGAAAACCTCATGGTGTTTTTGCCCCAAAGCGGCGCGCTGCAACTTCTGGGCTCCAGGGATGAGAACGTCCAACAAGCTGGTTTGATGCAGGGTCAGATTTTTCTTAACGCTGAGCCCGTCAATATCTGGCTTAACGGAGAAGGGCCCCAGCCTGCTTCTGGCGCAGATCTGAATCCCGACGCCGCGGAACGACGGAAGCAGCCGGCCGCAAGTGAAATCTCCCAGGTCAGCGCCGAGTAGCGACCTGCAAGCATCGGTGAGCGCCCCAGCCGCAAAGCCAAATGTTGTTGCACCAGCTCCGGTTCGGGACACATCTCCGCAGGCTCTGGCCGCGCTGCAAGGTTCCAGTCAGGACCTGCTCGCCAACCTTGTGAGAGAGTTAGACTCCCAGGCGCACTTTGTCTCCTACGCGGCCCAGAGTTTTGTGCCGTTTCGCGAAGGCATTTACCTTGAGCTGTCCCTGAGGACCACTCTGCCCGAGTCTGCAGCGGGGTCGCGGTACAAACTTGCCGCAATGGCATTTGATGACCATGTGGCGCACCTCATCCGGCCGACGCTTGCCTATTTCAAAGAGGAGACAAAGTTCGACGGGATCAGTTTCAGTACGACCGTGCACCTGGCAGGCCGATCGCCCGCCGCCGGCAAAACCGAAGCCGTGGAATTCTTTTTCCCTTTCCCGGAGTTGCGCTGCTACGAGAAATACGACTGCACTGGCCAGCAACTCATCGACACGGGGACGGTGCTGATCGACGGAGAACGAGTCGCGCTGAACCTGCAGGTCGCTGAAGGCGGCTCTGGCCGTTGATGGCGCCAAGCCGTCAGGAAGGGGTTGCGCTCGCAATCCCTGTGCCAGATGCGGGTGAAATCTGGACAAGAATGCCAACCGGTCGAACCATGCGCCGGGCAGTCGTCTACGATCTGCAATGACGTGCGCGCAGCGGGGTCAAGACAATCTCGCGCTGGGTGTCATCCAAGCGCTGTCGGGATCGTGACAGATTCAGCGTTTCACAAGTTTCCCGCATCATAGTATTCGGGTGTACAGTCTTGCCAGGGAATCTTTCCGATGCGATTGTTGTTGGTAGAAGATGACATATCCATTCAGCAGTTCCTGAAACGGGCGCTGCTAGAAGCTGGGTATCAGGTGGATACGGCCAGTAACGCGAAAGCAGCTGAAGCCATCGCCCAGGAAGGCATTCACGACGCCTTCATCATTGATCTCGGCCTTCCGGACCTGGATGGGTTAGATTTAATTGCCCGCTGCCGTGCTCAAGGCAGTTCGGTCCCGGTCTTAATCCTTTCTGCCCGGCGTTCTGTCGACGAACGGGTCCGGGGGCTGGAACAGGGCGGAGACGACTACCTCACGAAGCCATTCGCCCTGCCGGAACTGCTGGCAAGACTGCGAAACCTTCTACGCCGGTCTGCAGTCCCTCCTAACCATGAGTCGGCGCGTCTGCAAGCTGCCGACTTGCAACTCGACCTCATGAGTCGAGAGGCACGACGGGGCGATCACTTGCTGCAATTGACGCCGCAGGAGTTTTCCTTGCTGGAATATCTTTGCCGGAATGCAGGCCGGGTAGTAACCCGCACCATGATCTTGGACCACGTTTGGCGGACGCGGATTGATCCCGCAACCAACGTGGTGGATGTCCATATTTATCGTCTGCGCAGCAAGGTGGACCATGATGCCGTGAGGCCGCTGATCCACACGATTCGTGGTGTTGGCTATGTTCTCAAGAGTGCCTAAGAATCTACGGACTACCGCTGCCTGGCGGATTTCGATTTGGACAACCCTGGCGTTCGCGCTGGGAACGGCTGTCGCTTTCTCCATAGTTTATTTTCTGGTGGCTCAGGGGATCCGGGAGCGGGGTGATACCTGGCTCAGCGGGGAAGCCGAGGTTCTAGCCCAAGTCTCGGCGGATACTCCCAGAGATCACCTTTACAAGCGAATCGTTGGTGAGGTGGCTGAGCTCGCCACTCAGGAAGTGCCGGACGAGCGCAATGCCCTCGGAGAAAGGTTGAATTCTGTCTTCTTTTTGGCAACGGATCCCAACAACAGCGACGGTGCGTTGTGGGTAGGCCCGGGCTCCAGGGACGCTTTTGTCACGGAGATTCAAAGGGCGAAGCTCGCTCCGGGCGTTCCGCAGTCCATAACCGTGGAAGGGTTGCACCAAACCTTTCGAGTGGTAGTTAAGGTCCAGGACGGAAGAACTATCTATCTGGGACTCTCAGATCGTGGTGCCATATACCTGCTTCACAGACTGGGTCGTCGTTTACTGATCGTTTGGGGCGGCATGTTCCTGCTGGGTTTCGCCATCTCTTACTGGAGTGCCCGTCGAACCCTCCTCCGCGTCGAACGCATTACGGAAGCAGTCGCCCGGATTGGCGCCGAAGACCTGGAGGAACGATTGCCAGAACCGGTCAATTCGGATGAGATCTCCCGGCTGGGTAAGACATTTAATCGTATGTTGGACCGGCTTCAGTCCTCGGTAAAGCAGCTTCGCACCGTAACTGGTGCAGTCGCGCACGATCTGAAGAGCCCGGTAACCTTGATTCGCGGAACTCTGGAATCCGCCTTATGCGGTGAAGGAAACGAGGAGTGGCGGGACTCGGTTGGCCAGGCGATCGAAGAACTGGACAGGGTTTTGCAGTTGTTGAACACCACGCTCGACCTGGCGGAAGCGGAGGCCGGGGCGCTTCACATGAATCGCAGCCCAGTCAATCTGTCCGACGTGGTGAGGCAGTTGGTTGATATTTATCAGCCTGCCATGGCGGAGCGCCGGCACGAGGTGACAATTGACCTCGAAGCGCAGGTGATGGTCGATGCTGACCTGCCTCTTTTAAATCGTGTTGTCAGCAATCTGCTTGAGAACGAATTGACCCATTTGCCCGAAGGATGTCGAGTCGGCATTCGACTTCATTCCCAGATGGGTTCGGCAGAACTGGTGATCGAAGACGATGGCCCCGGATTCCCCTCTGATATCGGTAGCCGGGCTTTCGAGCGTTTCGTGAGGGGAAAGCATTCTCCCGGCCACGGCCTTGGGCTTGCCTTCGTGGATGCAGTGATCCAGGCGCACGGCGGGGCGGCTAAGATCTCGGATCGTGCAGGTGGGGGAGCCGTTATAACTTTGTCGGTGCCGGTCAACGTGCTGCAAGCCGCGTAGACCAGGCCTCCCGAATCAGTCTCGACGAGGTTCGAATTGATGACATCTCGACTCACGATGATCGCGTGTTTCCTGTCCTTCGCGTTTGCGGGAGCAGTTGCGCAAACTCCAACGTCAGATTCGATTCTCACTGCGAACCCTGTCTTTCAGAAAAACTGTGCGAAGTGTCACGGCAAAACCGCTGAGGGTCGTCACTTCGGCGGACCATCCCTGATCTCTGACAAAACACTCAACGCCTCCAGCGAAGATCTGCGCAACACCATCGCAAACGGCCACGGTCACATGCCCAAATATGCCGGCAAACTATCCTCGGAAGAAATCGATACCCTGGTTCGGCAAATCAAAGCTCTCAACAAGAAATGACGGCTTTGATATTTGGGGGCCTTACCGGCCGGTAGATTCAGAGTGCCCCTTCATTTATCTTTCGTATTCAGGGCGGATCCCTTCGGCGGAGCCGGCGTCATAGCGTCGGTGACGAGCACCCGTTTCACCGAATCGGAGATTTCGTTGGCGTGCGCGAGCAGTTGGCTGACTTGCCAAAGTTGAGTGTCGGTCAGCTTGGTCTTGAAGGCGGGCATTCCGGTCAAACGAATACCGTTCGCCGCTTTCCAATAACTCTCCGCAACTGGATCGTCGGTCACACCCTTTCCGCGAAACAGTTGCGGCGGCTTGGGATACATGGTTGTCGCATAGTCGGCAGGGGACTGGCCAGGCAGGCCATGACACGAGGCGCACTGCTGCTTGTAGACCTCGGCGCCGGCGAGGTAGGCCGTTTCGTCAGCTGGCACGGGAGGCTGGCCCACTTGCTGCTTCGCAATGTGAGCATTCAGGGCCATATTCGCCAGCCTTTTCTCAAAGGGCATGGGAGGATCGGACGTGGCCGCCGGCGCCATGCCAGTAGCAAAATAGAAGTACACGCTTCCCGCGAGAACCAACACGGCCAGCAAAATCCCGATCACGACACCTTTGAGCATTTTCCGTTTCTCCCCCGTCAGAAATTGAAGCGATAGCCCAGGATCATTTTTGCGATCAAGTGGTCGGTGGAGCCGGTAAGGCCGATGCCCAGACCGAAGTTGAGCTCCCACTGTGGAGCGATATTCAGATCAATCGCAGGAAAGAGCTGGTGCTGCTGTTGCGAAACCGGATCGAAGCCTGTCACCGGGCCCACGGATCCGTAGTATTCGAGACCGGCGGCGACTTTTCGGGTTAAGTCATAGCTGAATTTTGCATTGGGCGAAAATACGACGCCCTGGTGCACATTCTCTCCGTGGAAAGACCGGTCCAGGGTGGGGTTCAGGGACCAATACCAACGCCCTATCTTCTGGTCCACGATTGGGCGGATTTCCCAAGTCCACGTGTCGGGGGAGTATTGCCGCCTTTGGTAACCGATTTCGTTCGAGATGCTTACCCCGACCGGCCAGCGCCACTTCTTCGGAACGGCAATGCGCGGCCGGATGTGATCGCCCACCCACTGCCAACCCTGGCCTTCGGTGATCGAAGTGAAAATGTAAAAACCGCACTCGAACCAGTCGTTAAATCCGTGAGTAATTTCTACGGTTTCATGCTCAGCGTGATTTGTGGGGTAGACGCCATCCACTGTTTCCTTGGAGCCGTCGATGGTGAAGTTGCTGTGTAGCTCGAGCATTGTGTGCCCGGGATCGACCAGCTCATATCCGTACACCTGGATTTCGTAGTTATCTTGAGCCCGCGTGTAGACCGCCGACCAGACCACTACGAGCATCGTAAGCGCGAGACGCCAGCAGTGCTCCCGCGGCCTCTTGAAAGTGCGGCTCACTGATCGGTCCCCGTTCTGACCAGACCATATCCCGCCTGCTCCGCTGGAAGGAACGGGAGGTTTAAAGACAGTGAGTAGAATTCATCCCAGGTCATTGCCATGAAAAGAGGCGGGCGAAGAGCCGTTTAGATTTTACATCGCCTCGCAGCAAAGACTGCCAGAAGTGAATGAATCGAATGTGTCTGCGAAATGACAAATTGTTCATGTTGCCTCACAATCACGAGCAACTTGCATCAATTCAGTAGTGCTTGGAGCGTAGCCGCTTTCTCTCTATCGCCGCTATCTTCGACGTGCGTAGTGATATTGGACAATCGATCGCCCTGGGCTGCGCGTTCTGAGAGCTTTTGACTCCTTCAGCCATGGATGCGGATGACTATGCCTCTTGCAGAACACGTTGCGGCCAATGCTCTGTACGCTCAACACGTGAACCCCCAATGGGAGAGGTTGCTCAGAGTACTTGACCTCTCCGTCAGTTACGAGCGCTGCGAGGGAGCCGAACTATTCACAACGGACGGCCGACTTATTCTCGATTTTCTTTCCGGGTATTGCGTTCACAATGTTGGACACAACCATCCCGCCGTATTGTCGGCCATCATCGATGAACTGCAGAAGCGTGGTCCCGTTATGCTGCAGAGCCACGTTCCAGAACTGGCAGGGGAACTGGCCCAGCGTCTTTGCAACCGCGCCGGGGGACGACTGTCCAAAGTTTTTTTTGCCAGCTCAGGCAGCGAAGGCATTGAGGCTGCCATAAAGTTTTCCCGGGCGCGTACTGGCCGAACCGGTTTGCTCTATGCCGACCGGTCCTTTCACGGACTGACCTGTGGCGCGCTGTCGCTTATGAACGGGAAGTACTGGCGCGATGGATTTGGTCCACTCCTTCCGCAGACAGATGCGGTGCCCTTCGGAGATGTCGCAGCGCTCGAACAAAAACTCGCGACTCGACGCTACGCAGCATTCTTTGTAGAGCCAGTGCAATCTGAAGGCGGCATCCGGATTCCTGACGATGAATACCTATTGGCTGTGCAGGCGTTATGTAGACATTACGGGTCGCTGTTTGTTCTGGATGAAGTGCAAACCGGGATGTATCGCACTGGTCCATTTCTTGCGGCGCATCATTACCGCCTCGATCCCGATATTGTCGTCCTGGCTAAGGCTCTGAGCGGCGGCTTGATTCCGGTAAGCGCAACCTTGATGTCGGAGGAGGTTTACAGTTCAGTTTATAGCTCAATGAAACGGGCTATCGTCCACGCCTCCACGTTCAGCGAAAACAGCCTGGCCATGCGCGCCGGCCTGGCCACGATGGAGGTGCTGGAGCGGGATCAACTGGGAACGCGCGCCACTCGCATCGGAGGGGAGTTGCGCCGCCGGTTGAGTGACGAACTCTGCTCCTTCGAAATGGTGAAAGCTGTCCGCGGCATGGGTTTGTTGCTGGGGATCGAATTCGCCGCGCCCCGCCGCCTGACCCTGCGGGCTTCGTTCGAAGCATTTTCCAAGATACATCCCGCGATGTTCGGTCAGATCCTGGTTATGCGACTCTTCCGCGACCACGGAATTCTCACCCAGATTTGTGGAAACGACTTCATGGTCTTGAAAGTCGCGCCGCCGCTTGTGGTTACCGAAGCGCAGGTAGACGAATTCGTGGCAGCGATTCGTAGCGTCGTGGAACTCGCCCATTCTTCCTCGAGTTTCTGGTCTGAGGCGCTCGGACTGGCACGGAGAGCGGTGAACATTTAGCAAATGGTAAATTCACCCTGGCGGCGGGACACTGACGTTTTCGTAATCGGTGGAGGACCGGCTGGTCTCGCGGCAGCGATCGCAGCCCGCCAGCATGGCTTCGATGTAGTGGTTGCCGATAGCGCGATCCCTCCCATCGACAAGCCCTGCGGGGAAGGTCTGATGCCGGACGGCATATCCGCGCTGGCCGATCTCGGGGTAGAGATTCCGCGGAAAGATTCCCACCCGTTCCGTGGCATCCGTTTTGTCAGTTCGGGCGTGAAAGTGGAGGCCAGTTTTCCGGTCGGGCAAGGCGTCGGCGTACGCAGAACCAGGCTGCATAGCCTGATGATCGAGCGAGCCGCAGCTGCGGGGGTCAACCTGCTTTGGCAAACCGTTGTCACCGGGCTCCATCCCGATGGTGTATGGCTGGGAAAAAGCCTGGTGCGTTCGCGCTGGATTGTCGGAGCGGATGGAGTGCATTCCCGGGTGCGCAAGTGGGCGGGTCTCGACCAGGACACTGGCCGCCAGCAGCGTTACGCCTTCCGTCGCCACTATCATGTTGCCCCGTGGACGAGTTGTATGGAACTTCACTGGGGAAACAACTGCCAGCTCTACGTTACCCCAGTTGCGGCCGATGAAATCTGCGTCGCCTCCATATCCCGGGACCCCCACTTGCGCCTGGACGACGCGCTCGCAAGGTTTCCTGCGCGTTGCCGATCGCCTCCAGGGCCTGGAGCGGACTTCGGCCGAGAGGGGCGCGATTTCGGAAACGCGAAAATTGCGGCAGGTGTTTCGAGGCCGAACCGCTCTCATCGGCGATGCATCCGGCAGCGTGGATGCGATCACGGGCGAAGGGCTCTGCCTCGCATTCCGCCAGGCCATCCTGCTCTCTGAGAGCTTCGCAGCAGGCCGGCTGGAGCCCTATCAGGCCAAGCACCGGAAGTTGGCGAGACGCCCCGCAGCGATGTCATGGCTCATGCTCACGCTCGATGGCCGCGATCTGCTACGGCGGCGAGTGATGCAAGCGTTCGCGGCTCAACCGCGGACTTTCGCCAGGATGCTGGCCTTGCATGTGGGCTCCGCACGCCCTCTGGCGCTGGCGGGATGTAGGGCTTTCTTTGGGATGGGACTTGCTGACCCTGTGAAAACAACGACGATTGCCACAATCGCGGTTCTTTGGCTGACGGGAGCGAGTCTAGCTCAATCCCATTCGCACGCGATCCAATTGAATTTCCTGCCGGCTAAAACCACTGTCAATTTCACCCTCGGCGATGTTCTCCACACGGTACACGGATCGTTCAACTTAAAGCGCGGCGCTGTTGACTTCGACCCGGCGACGAACCGGATAAGCGGAGAAATCCTGGTTGAAGCGGCTAGCGGCAATAGTGGAAGCAGCGGTCGGGATAGAAGAATGCAGAATGAAGTGCTCGAAAGTTCCCGCTATCCCGACATCGTTTTCCGGCCCGCTCGCCTGGAGGGACAGGTTTCAGACACGGGCGCCTCCGACGTACGGATACATGGAATGTTCAGCATACATGGCACTGAACATGAGATCACGATTCCTGTCCGAGTGGAGATGTCTCCAGGCGAGTGGACTGCTACCTCACACTTCACCGTTCCTTATGTAAAGTGGGGAATGAAGAATCCTAGTACATTTGTGCTCCGCGTGGATCAATCGGTCGAGATCGAGATTCAGGCTTCTGGCGAGACCCCTTGAAGGAGTCGTGCGCAAGAGTCGACTCAGCGAAGAACAGAACCCGGTGTAAACTCTCCAGACGGCAGGCTGGCAATGGGTCGGGCTGTCGGCTCCGGAGAACTCGATGTCCCCTAGCTTTGGATCATTGGTTTTTACCCCCGTCGTCAAGTCCCTGCAGGAGCGGTTTGGCAGCCGCCGGCAATACGCGAGGTTGGAAGAGTCGGAGCCTTCGCCCGGCAAACTTGGGCCGCAGGAATTAGAGTTTATCGGCGAACGCGACACCTTCTACATGGCCAGCATCGGCGCCACCGGCTGGCCCTACGTCCAGCATCGAGGCGGCCCGAAAGGTTTTCTGAAAGTGATCGACGAAAACACCCTCGCTTTCGCCGACTTCCGCGGGAACAGGCAATACATCAGCACCGGCAATCTGATGACGGACGACCGGGTAGCAATCATTTTGCTGGACTACCCCCGGCAAACCAGGTTGAAACTCCTGGGCCGGGTCGAAATATTCGAAGGAGAGCAGGCGAAAGACTGGATCAAGAAAGTTCGCGACTCCGACTACAAGGCCGTCATCGAACGGGTATATGTAATTCGGGTTGAGGCCTTCGATTGGAATTGCCAGCAGCACATTATTCCGCGTTATACGGTGGAAGAGATTCGTGAGGCGCTAGCGCCCGCGGAGAAGCGAATGCAGGAGTTGGAAGAAGAGAACGAGAAATTACGGAAAGATCTCTCACGCGTCGTCCAAAAAAACTAAGGCCATCAAATTCATTCACTCGGAAGGAGAACGCATCATGCCGACAATCACTGTGAAAGACGGAACGCAAATCTACTACAAAGACTGGGGCACCGGACAACCCATCGTATTCAGTCACGGCTGGCCGCTTACCGCGGACGACTGGGACGGACAGATGTTGTTCTTCGGCCAGCAGGGTTTTCGCGTCATCGCGCATGACCGGCGAGGGCACGGCCGCTCCACCCAGACCTGGGACGGCAACGACATGGACACCTATGCCGACGATCTCGCGGCCCTCACCGAAAAGCTTGATCTGAAGAACGCAATCCACGTTGGCCACTCCACCGGCGGCGGAGAAGTTGCCCGTTACATCGGGCGGCATGGCATCAAAGCGCGTCGGCATGGCCGTGCTCATCAGCGCGGTCCCACCGCTCATGCTGAAGACGGAAAAGAATCCCACGGGTGCGCCCATCGAAGTGTTCGACGACCTGCGCGCCCAATACGCAAAAAATCGTCCGCAGTTTTACCGGGACATTACGCTTCCGTTCTACGGCTACAACCGTCCGGGAGCCAAGATTTCGGAAGGCATACGCGACAAATGGTGGTTGCAGGGAATGCTGGGAGGGATGAAGGCCGGCTACGACTGCATCAAGGCTTTCTCCGAAACGGACTTCACCGAAGACCTCAAGAAGTTCGACGTGCCGACGCTCATTCATCACGGCGACGATGATCAGATCGTGCCCATCGTCGCGGCGGCTCCGCTTTCCGCGAAGCTGGTGAAGAATGCCGAGCTGAAGATCTATCCTGGTTTCCCGCACGGGATGCCCACCACCAATGCAGACCAGATCAATGCCGATATGCTCACGTTCTTCAGGCGCAGCAAGCAAGCCGCTGCGTGAAATGTTTCAATTTGAACCGAAGCGGCCCACGGGTGTGGGCCGCTTTTTTGTCTCAAGTCGCGTGCGGCTCCAGCTTCATCCCACTCTCTCCGTTCACAGGCCGGTCATTTTCTGCATGTGTTCGGGATATCGATCACCCTCTACCGTGATTTTCGAGGCCGCGATATCGATTTCTCGCAGATCATCTGCTGTGAGTCTGATTGCGAGCGAGCCAATGTTCTCGTCGAGGCGGGACAACTTGGTCGTGCCCGGGATTGGGACGATCCACGGCTTCTGCGCCAGCAGCCAGGCCAGCGCGATCTGGGCAGGCGTCGCCTCCTTCTGCCTGGCGATCCTGCCGATCAGATCCACAACTGCCTGGTTCGCCTTCAGAGCCTCGGGTGTAAAGCGAGGGAGTTTGCTGCGGAAATCGGAGCTGCCAAACGTCGTATTTGCGTCCATCTTCCCGGTCAGGAATCCCCTTCCCAGCGGACTATACGGAACCAACCCAATTCCAAGTTCCTCGAGCGTCGGCAGCACTTCCGCCTCGGGCTTCCTCCACCACAGCGAGTATTCGCTTTGCAGCGCAGTCACAGGCTGAACCGCGTGCGCGCGACGGATGGTTTTCACTCCCGCTTCCGAAAGTCCGAAGTACTTCACCTTGCCGGCTTGAATCAGTTCCTTCACCGCGCCGGCCACGTCTTCAATCGGCACGTTCGGGTCTACGCGATGCTGATAGAGCAGGTCGATCTTCTCGACTTTGAGCCGCTTGAGCGAGCCTTCGACCGCCTGCTTGATGTGCTCGGGCTGGCTATTCACAGCCGCCGCTCCTGGCCGATTATCCTTTCCACTCAGGTCAAAGCCGAACTTCGTGGCAATCACCACCTTGCCACGGAAGGGCGCAAGCGCCTGGCCCACCAGTTCTTCGTTGGTAAAGGGACCATAGACCTCGGCGGTGTCAAAGAACGTGATGCCGCGGTCCACCGCGGCATGGAGAAGATCGGCCATCTCTTTTTTATCTTTAGGCTCGCCATAAGAAAAGCTCATGCCCATACAGCCCAGGCCAAGAGCCGAAACTTCCAGGTTGCCTTTTCCCAGCCTGCGTTTTTGCATTGTTTTTCATCCTCTATATCAAGGATTGCGCGACAATTCTCTGGTCACGCTGTCTGGTCAACCACCTTCATCTGTTCTTCATTCATCCGGCCACCGTGCACTTTGATTTTAGAGACAGCACTGTCGATCGCACGAAGGTCCGCAGGCGTCAATTGAACATTAATTGCTCCAAGGTTTTCGCTTAGGTGATCGATGTTGCGGGTGCCGGGAATCGGAACAACGAACGGCCTTTGCGCAAGCAACCAGGCCAGTGAGATTTGGGCCGGCGTTGCATTCTTCTTCTCAGCAAAACCTTTGATCAAGTCAACCATCGGCATATTTGCCGCGATGTTTTCAGGAGAAAAACGGGGGAAGCCAGATCGCATATCCATTCTTGGGTCGAACTTCGTTCCGGCATCTATCTTCCGAGTAAGAAACCCTTGTCCAACCGGGCCCCATGGGACAAAGCCGATTCCTAGCTCCCCACAAGCAGCGAGCACCCCGTTCTCTTCCGGGTCTCTTTGCATCAGCGAGTATTCAGTTTGAACTGCGGCTACCGGTTGAACCGCATGCGCCCGGCGGATAGTTTTTGCGCTGGCCTCAGAGAGACCGAAGTGCAGGACTTTTCCTGCTCTAATCAGATCTTTAATCGCACCAGCTACATCTTCGATGGGCACTTTTGGATCCACCCGGTGCTGGTAATAGAGATCGATGCGGTCGGTTCCGAGGCGCTTCAGCGATTCCTCAACCACTTTCCTGATGTGCTTTGGTTGACTATTAAGAGCACCGCCATTCTCGTTGTCAAAGCCAAATTTAGTTGCGATGACTACTTTGTCGCGAACCGGTGCCAGCGCTTCTCCGACCAGTTCTTCGTTTGTGTAAGGGCCGTAAACTTCGGCGGTATCGAAGAATGTGACGCCTTTGTCATGGGCTGCACGAATGACCTCAATGCCTTGGTTTCTGTCTGCGGCGGGTCCGTAGTTGGCGCTAATACTCATGCAGCCGAACCCAAGGGCCGAGACCTCCAGATTTCCTAGCTTGCGTTTCTCCATGGTTCCTCCGTCCGAACCGTTTTCCCTCATGCCAAGACTAGGATCAAACCCTGTGGAAGCGGTAGCCCGATTCTTCCGATTTATTGCCTATTCCTCTTTGTGGGACAAGAAATCATTGGTGTCTGGTGAGCCGAGCGGCGAGGGACAAAGGAATCTTCATAGTGAAAAACCCCAGCAAATACCTTTTTTCACGATCAAACCGGCGCGCGAGTTGCGCACAGGGCTGGCCCGCAAGATTGCCTTTTTCATTGGACCCAAAGATAAACTGATCACCAATATTCCCGGCTTGCTGCTGTTTCAGTGAATCGCCCGTAATGGGGGTTCCCCCTGATGCTTGTCGGTCGTGTGGTGACCTACGCAGCAACCTTTGGCCCTCCTCAGATTGCCTTAACCCCCTTTGCTCTTGCGTGACGCGCGAACGTGCCGGCTGCAGTCGCGAACGCAACGCTTAATATACCTTGACACGTATATGCTCGATGGAGTATATTCAAAGAATGGAATCTGTGTTCGAAATCATTGCGGAGCCGAACCGCCGCGCGATACTGAGCCTGCTGGTCTCGTCACAACAGTCGGTGGGAGAGATCGAGCGTCAGCTTCGTATGCCGCAGCCGACCGTGTCAAAGCACCTGCGAGTGCTGCGCGAGGCCGGTTTCGTGGAATCCACGGTGGACGCACAGCGCCGTCTCTACCGGCTGAAACCTGAACCACTTCAGGAGCTGGATGCCTGGCTGGCTCAGTTCCGCCGGTTCTGGTCCGCTCACATAGATGCTCTCGAACGCCACCTCGATCGGATGGATCGCGACCGCATGGATCAGTCCCACCAAACAACGACCGCAAGAACAACAGGAAGATCAAGGAGAAAACGACGCGGCCCAAACCGCGAACGTGACAAAGGAGAAACGAAATGAAAATCAAAGTGACCAGCGTATACGTGGACGACCAGGACAAGGCCCTGCGCTTCTATACCGAGGTACTGGGCTTTGCCAAGAAGACCGATTTCAGTCAGGGCCCATATCGCTGGCTGACCGTGGCCTCGCCCGAGGAGCCGGACGGCACTGAGCTGCAGCTGGCGCTGAACAACAACCCCGCAGCCAAAGCGTATCAGCAGGCGATCTTTCAACAGAGCCAGCCCGCGATCCAATGTTCTTCACCGACGACGTCAAGGGCGACTACGAGCGGATCAAGGCCCGCGGCGCCGAGTTCACGATGCCGCCCACCGACGTGACCGGCTCGACCATTGCGATGCTGAACGACACCTGCGGCAACCTCATTCAGCTCACCCAGCTGGCACGCATTGAGAACGGCCATGAAGGAAAAAAGATGACCGATCGCGAACAGTACGTACCGGGTCCGGCCAGCGGGGCGCAGGTACGAAGAGACCGGGGGCAAAACGGGGAAGAGAAGTGGACGCTCATTCTCGTCCGGGAACTGCGCCACTCGCCGGAAAAAGTCTGGCAGGCGCTTACCGACCCGGCGCATCTGCGCGAGTGGGCTCCCTTTGACGCCGATGGGAGCCTGGGTACGGTTGGAAGCACGGTGAAGCTCACCTCGGTGGGAGCGCCCGCGCCGCGCGTTACCGAAACAAAAGTGACGCGAGCCGACGCTCCCAAGGTGCTTGAGTACAATGGGGTGGCTTCGATATGCGGTGGGAACTCGAAGCCTCTGGCTGGCGGCACGCGCCTGACGCTGTGGACCAACATCGATCACCGCTTCATCGCCATGGGCGCTGCCGGGTGGCACATTTGCTTCGATGTCCTGGATCGCCTTCTCAGCGGAACTCCCATTGGACGCCATCGTCGGCCCCGACGCCATGAAGTTCGGCGGCTGGCAGCGATTGAACGCCGAGTACGCCAAGCAGTTTGGCGTTGAACCGCCCAACTGGCCGCCTGACGCCCCGAAGCGTTGAAGCGTGGGAGGAGCAGGATTCGGGCCCGAGAAAAAGTGCGCCCAGAAATAAGGAGAACAAAATGTCTTACGTCAATTCAGTGACGACAACCCAGCAGAAAACGGCCTTCGTCGCCGCCAGGACCATCCCCAAAACCAAGACCATGCATTTTGCACTTTGGATCTTGCAAGTGCTGTGGGGCGTCTTCTTTTGCTTCACTGGTTTCGGCAAAATCATGTGTTACAGGCCTGACGTCTGGAACCATACGCTCCATCAACCCGTGGCATGGTTCTCCGCCGTGCCGCAGGGTCTGTTCGTCTTCATCGGAGTCTGTGAGTTTCTTGGAGGCGTCGGCCTGATCCTGCCGGCGATGACCGGAGTCAAACCGAAACTCACGCCATTTGCTGCCATTGGCCTGACACTGGTCATGATCCTCGCGGCGATATTTCACATCGTGCGCGGCGAGTACAGCTTTTTTGTGCCCATGAATCTGGTGCTGGGAGGGGTCGCTGCGTTCATCGCGTATGGCCGATTGATGGCCAGGCCTATCGAGCCGTCGTCGATCAGCACCCTCCGCATGCTTGCAGGTCTGGCGGTTCTCGGTGCGCTGGTTCTCGTGGGTTTCGCTCCCATCTGGTACCAGGTGACGCACACTCCCTAGCAGCTCAGCCCTGAAGGAGTCGAAGTTAGGCGTGAGGAAACATCATGTCGAAGAACGGTGGCATCATCGGGGTATCAGATCATGGCGGTTGGGCGGTGCTGGTGACGGTGGCGCGTGATGGGACGCTCCTCGACCGCCGCCGGGTGGAACTCGTGGGCGAGGGCCTGCCGAAGCTTCCGCACCACAGCGAAGGCCAAGGGCTCCCGCTCGACGAGGCCGTGGAGTTAGTAGAGCGCGTGCGAGTGTCGGCGGAGAGGCACGCGGTGCTTGCCTTGGACGCTGTCAC
The DNA here is from genome assembly GCA_963841075.1 of Terriglobia bacterium. Lineage (GTDB taxonomy): Bacteria > Acidobacteriota > Terriglobia > Terriglobales > Acidobacteriaceae > JAIQFF01. The sequence goes on along the minus strand of CAWJBA010000007.1, from coordinate 49,233 downwards.
GATGGCGGTGCCGCGTATCCTTGGTGTCGCCCTTCGCAAGTGCCCACCGCTTCCACCCACGATTGCCGAGCGAATCAAGGACTACCGTGCGCAGAACGTTGCCGACTGGGTGATGTACCGCAAGGCCCTGGCCTCCGCGGCCGAGGCACGGGGTTGGCCCGTCCACTGGTACGACGCGAAGAGCGTATTGGGTGCGGCGCGCCAGGCGTTGCGTGTAGAGAACCTCGACGCTCACTTCCTCCAGGTGCGGAGGGCCGTCGGGCCGCCCTGGAACAATGATCACAAGCTCGCAATGGCGGCGGCCATCGTCACGGCGAGCGCGGCTGCGGAGTAAGCCGCGGAACTTAGAGTAAGGTTCTTTTCAATGCAGGACACATTCATCATGAAAGATGCCACCTAAAGCTATGTCAAACGTAACTCTTTCTAAAAAGCAACGGGAAGAACTACTCAAAGCATTGAAAGCTCGTTTTGAGAAAAACATGAACCGCCACAAAGGTCTTGCATGGGCTGAAGTACAAGCAAAGCTGGAAGCCAATGCTGAAAAACTGTGGTCACTCAGCGAAATGGAAAGAACTGGCGGTGAACCGGACGTTGTTGGCCACGACAAAAAGACGGGCGAATACATTTTTTATGATTGTTCAGCGGAAAGTCCGAAAGGCCGCAGAAGTCTTTGCTACGACCGTGAAGCGCTGGATTCAAGGAAAGAAAATAAGCCAAAAGATAACGCGATGGACATGGCAGATGCCATGGGCATTGAGCTTTTAACCGAAGAACAATATCGAGAGTTGCAGAAGCTTGGAGAGTTCGATACGAAAACGTCGAGCTGGGTGAAAACACCTTCTGCGATCAGAAAACTCGGCGGCGCCCTCTTTTGTGATCGCCGCTTCGACACTGTTTTCGTCGTATCACAACGGTGCGGAATCTTACTATGCCGCCAGGGGGTTCCGTGGCTGGCTAAGGGTCTAGCGAGAACAATCTCATGTCTTGCAACGGAGGTGGCCCACTCAAGCCCGGTTTTGGCTTGAGTGGGGCAGCTCTATAGCTGGACAAGTTTTCCCGCGACGGAAATCCGCGGCTCGAAAACTATTTCGGCATGGGGACCGACACGGCCTTGCCCGCGCCACGCTCGGCAATCCAGATGGTGTCGCCTGCAGGTTCGACTCCGGTTGGTGTGTTGAGTCCCTCTTTGATCACGGTCACGCTTGCCTTGTCGCCATTTACGGTGAGAGCGGAGATTTTGCCGCTGCCATTCTCTGCGACGATGAGCTTGCCGTTCGCTGCGCGCATGCCATCGGGCCCTTTTACCGGCTGGTCCATCCAGATATCGACAGGTGGTCCCGGTTTGCCGGCGGCGTCGACGGGGATGCGGTAGAGCTTGTTGAAGAATACGTTGTTCACATAGAGCGTGCCATCCAGGAAGGTGATGCCGTCGACGCCGTTAAGCACCCGATGCTCCAGGTAAAGTTCCGCGGTGGACGCTCCGGCAGGCAGCCTGAAGATTCTGCCAGGCACGGTGTCAGTAATGTAGAGCGCCTTATCCGGTCCGATCGTAAAATCGTTGCACACATTGTTGTCCCCGGGCAGGTTCCAGCGAATCTTCGGCGCGCCCGTAGTGAGATCAAAGCTTCTCAGTGCGGTATGCCGCTGTACCGGAGTGGTGTTCGGCACCGGCGTCAGTTGACATGTCCACAACGTATTGCTGGCAGCGTCCGCCAGCATGCCGAAGAAGAACGTCCCCGGGGCTTCGGCGCTGGCGTCGATAAACTTCTCGGCCGTGGAGGATCCCGGACGCACCTTGTAGACGAATGGCGAACTGGCGCTGCCGACGATCAGCACGCCGCCCGGCGCCATGGTCAAACTTTCCGGCTGTGATTTCGCATCGGCGATCACGATTTCCGCGGCGAACGCGGCTTGCGCAAAGCCAATACTCATTACGAGAGCAGCGCAGGCGGCAAGATATCGAGCGTATTGAGACACGCATGGTCAAACCTCCTGAGAGTCAACTCTTTTGGGTATTCATAATAATTCAAACTAGCCGGTACGGGAGGCCCATCCAAGCCCGGTTTTGGCTTGCGCGGGGCAGTTCCTGTGGACAAAAATGGCTTACCCTCTTAGAGAACTTCTTTGAGGAGCGGATATAGCGGCGAAGCTTTTGTTTAACTAATTAGCGCCCAGGGGTGACCGATGAAGATGAAAAAGTACGCCAGCTTTGACGACTACCTGGATGACCAGCCGCCAAAGAACCGCACCATCATCCGTGCGCTTCGCCGGTTGGTGAAGCGTGCGGAGCCGGGACTCGAGGAGTCGGTGAAGTGGGGTAACGGCTGCTGGGTAAAGGGGAAAGCATTCGTCTCTTACGTTTACTCGGCGCCGGATCACGTCCAGTTTGGCTTTGTACGCGGCTCCGCGTTAAAGGACCCGCGAGGCCTTCTCGAAGGCAATGGTCAGTACGTACGGCACGTCAAGGTTCGCAAGGCCTCCGACATCGACGAGGACGTGTTCAAAGCGTTCCTGCGACAAGCGGCGCGCTGACTCGACTCCACGTGCCTCTACAAAAAACTACGGAACGTTCCGCGGGTGGCCCGCACGGCCCGGCATTCCCGAGCGCTGGGCATGGTGAAGAACTAGAATATCCTGGAGAATACCAACCGGCAGGAGAAGCCGCATAGCGTGCGCATTGTTTCTCTATTGGCGAGCGCTACCGAAATCGTGTGTGCCCTGGGCGCGGGCGACATGCTCGTCGGGCGATCGCACGAGTGCGACAACCCGGAGTGGGTACGGCGGCTCCCGGCCTGCAGCGATCCCGCGTTTGATGTGTCGCTTTCGAGCGGAGAAATTGACCGGGAGGTCCGGCGCAGACTCCACGCCGGCGAACCGCTCTATCACGTTCACGGAGAACTGATCCGCGATTTGCACGCCGACCTATTAATCACACAGTCGCATTGTGAAGTCTGCGCCGTCACCCCCGGCGATGTGGAGCGAAGCTGCGGACATGGCGCGCGGCAATTGTCCCTCTCCGCCATTTCCTTGGAAGAGATTTTCGAAAGCATGTTGCGCATTGCCCGGCAGCTTGGTTTAGAGGAACGGGGCAACGCCCTCGTTTGCCGCGAGCGCCAGCGCCTGGATATGGTGAGAGACAGCGCTGCCCGGTTCAGGCGGCCCACCGTCGTCATGCTGGAGTGGACTGACCCTTTATTCGCCATGGGAAACTGGGGTCCCGAACTGGTGGACATCGCGAATGGCGAACTTTTGCTGGGCAAGAAAGGCGAATACTCGGCCGCCATCCCCGCCGAACAGCTTCGCGACGCCGATCCCGAGTACCTGATCGTGGCTCCCTGCGGATTTAATTTGGAAAGGAGTCTGCGGGAACGAAGTGTACTGGAGCGCAATCCGTGGTGGCAGGAACTGCGAGCCGTGCAAAACGGCAACCTCGTATTTGGGGACGGGAATCTCTTTTCAACCGCTCTGGAATGACCGTCTCTCAGACGGCGGAGATTATCGCTGAAATCCTTCACGGCGTTTCGTTCGTCGAAAGAACCGAGGGTGTTCATTGGCGTCGCAGCGAAGCAAACGGAGCGCGAGACCTGATTCCGATAGGCAGGGGCCGCACTTGACGAAGGTCGCTTTATCCGGAGCAGCAGAAGCGCCTCACACACCCTGGATATCTTGGCAATCGCTATAATTAAACGAGGCGGAGTTCGCGCAAATGTCGCAAGGTAGAATCGAAGGCCGCCCAAGATCATCAAAGAAACATGACGAAAACGCCCCCACATCCCCTGGAAAAGATCCTCGACAGTCGAATTGCCATCATCGACGGAGCCATGGGCACGACCATCCGCAGCTATGGGATGACGGAAGCGGACATCCGCGGGGAGCGCTTTCAGAACTCTAAGAAGAGCCTGCTGAACAACGGTGACCTCTTCTCGCTGACCAAGCCGGAAATGATCGGGGACATCCATCGCCGGTTTCTGGAGGCCGGGGCGGACATCATCGAGACCAACACCTTCGGCGCAACCAGCATCACCCAGAGCGAATTCTTTGTCGACGATCCGCGGGAGCGCGGCGGACGCAAGGATCCCGCGTTTTATCAAAAGATCGTCGATGATCCGTTCCTCGGCAGCCTGGCCTGGGATATCAATGAGCAATCGGCGCGGCAATGCCGCGAATGGGCCGATCGGGTCGGGACCGCAACTTCGCGTCAGCGCTTCGTTGCGGGAGCGATTGGGCCTCTGACTGTCTCTCTCTCGAACTCGCCCGATGCCGACGATCCTGGCTTTCGAGTGGTCACATTCGATCAGGTGAAAACAGCCTACGCTCAGCAGGTACGTGGCCTCATCGCCGGCGGCGTAGACCTGCTTTTGGTTGAGACCATCTTCGACTCTCTGAACGCCAAGGCTGCACTCGTCGCCATCCGGGAGGTGTTTGATAAGGACGGCAAGGAGTTGCCGGTAATGATTTCGGCGGCGGTGGGGCGCGGCGGCGAGACGATGATCTCGGCGCAGACGACTGAGGCGTTCTGGAACGCGGTGCGGCACGTGAAGCCAATATCGGTGGGTCTCAACTGCTCCCTCGGTCCCGACCTGATGTATCCGTTTCTCGAGGAACTCTCGGAAAAGGCGGACGTGGCAATCTCGTGTTACCCAAATGCCGGCCTTCCGAATCCGCTGTCGGAAACCGGCTTCGATCTGGGGCCGGACGACATGGCCCGTTACCTGCGCGACTTTGCACGCGGAGGACTGATCAACATCGCCGGCGGCTGCTGCGGAAATACTCCCGAGCACATCGCGGCTATCGCGAAAGCCCTCGAAGGCCAGCCTCCGCGAAAGTGGGGGACGGCGCACTCTGAAGAATCCTACGCCGGCCAGATCGAGAGTCCAGCGTGACCGAGCCGGACAGGGCGAGCACCGGAGTCACGAAGGCGCGGCCGCTCCGTCTCTCGGGATCGCAACCCTTCACCCAACAGCCTGGTGTCTACATCATGATCGGCGAGCGCACCAATGTGGCCGGCTCACCGAAGTTCGCCAGGCTGATCAAGGAAGGCAAATATGAAGAAGCGGTAAGCGTCGCCCGGCAGCAAGTCGAGAATGGAGCGAACGTCCTCGACATTTGCATGGACGAAGGCATGATTGACGGCGTCACAGCAATGACACGCTTCCTGCAATTGCTCGGGAGTGAGCCGGAAGTCGCCAAGGTGCCTTTTATGGTGGACTCCTCGAAATGGGAGATCATCGAGGCCGGTCTGAAGTGTTTGCAGGGAAAGGGTATCGTCAATTCGATTTCGTTGAAAGAAGGCGAAGAGAAGTTTCGCCAGAACGCGGCTAAAGTTCTGAAATACGGAGCAGCCGTGGTCGTGATGGCTTTTGATGAACAAGGCCAGGCCGCGACTTACGAGGACAAAATCCGGGTCTGCGAGCGCGCTTACCGCATCTTGGTTGACGAGGTCGGATTTCCACCTGAAGACATCATCTTCGATCCCAATATCCTCACCGTTGCCACCGGCATGGAGGAGCACAACAACTACGCGGTCGACTACATCAACGCCACGCGCTGGATCAAGGCCAACCTACCCCACGCGAAAGTGAGCGGCGGTGTCTCCAACATCTCGTTCAGTTTCCGGGGCAATAACAAAGTCCGCGAAGCCATTCACTCCGCGTTTCTCTATCACGCCATCGCGGCCGGCATGGACATGGGTATCGTGAACGCCGGCATGCTCGAGGTCTACGAAGAGATTGAGCCGGGACTGAAGGCGCTGGTCGAGGACGTGCTTCTGAACCGCCGTCCTGATGCCACCGAGCGGTTGGTGGATTACGGCGAAAAGCTCAAGGGCGTCGGCAAGGCGGTAAGTGAAAAGAAAGCTGAAGAATGGCGCAACGGCACGGTCGAGGAGCGACTTTCTCACGCGCTGGTCAAAGGAATCGACACCTACATCGAAGTGGATGCCGAGGAAGCACGCGTCAAGCTCGGCCGCCCTCTTTTGGTTATCGAAGGCCCGCTGATGGCGGGCATGAGTGTGGTGGGAGATCTGTTCGGGGCGGGCAAGATGTTTTTGCCCCAGGTGGTCAAGTCTGCTCGTGTGATGAAGAAGGCCGTGGCGCACCTCACTCCCTACATGGAAGCCGAGAAAGAGGCCAGGGCTGCGGCTGGCGAAGTGGTCAAGGCGCAGGGAAAAATCGTACTGGCGACGGTCAAAGGTGACGTTCACGACATCGGCAAAAACATCGTCGGGGTCGTTCTCGCCTGCAATAACTATGAAGTGATCGACATGGGCGTAATGGTGCCCTGCGAAAAGATCCTCGAGCGCGCCAAGGCGGAAAAGGCGGACATAATCGGACTCAGCGGCCTGATCACTCCGTCTTTGGACGAGATGGTCCATGTGGCTCGCGAGATGGAGCGCCAGGGTTTCAAGTTGCCGCTCCTCATCGGCGGGGCTACCACGAGCCGGGCACACACGGCCGTCAAAATCGCACCACATTATAGTGAGCCGGTCGTCCACATCCTCGACGCCAGCCGCGCGGTCCCTGTCACCACCAGCCTTCTGAGTGACGAGGGTAAGACGGCCTTCGTGGAGCAGCATCGCGCCGGCTACGAGGCATTGCGCAAGGCCCACTCCGCACCCAGGCTATCCGTTGTCTCGCTTGAGGAGGCCCGGAAACGGCGGACTCCTATCGTGTGGCGCGCGGAAGACCTGCCCACGCCGTCATTCACCGGTGTGCGTGTGTTGAACAACTTTCCTCTGGCGACGCTGCGCGACTTCATTGACTGGAGCCCGTTCTTCCACACCTGGGGACTGAAAGGAATTTATCCACGGATTCTTGAACATCCCGAGTACGGTGCGCAGGCGCGCCAGCTCTTCAGCGAAGGCAACGCTCTCCTCGATGTCATCATTGAGAAGAAATTGATCACAGCGCGCGGTGTGTACGGCTTGTTTCCCGCCAGCGCAGCAGGCGACGATGTCGAACTCTACACGGACGACACGCGCAAGAAGATCCTTGGACGGTTCCATTTCCTCCGCCAGCAATCCAACAAGGAGGGCAAGGAGCCGTGCCGGTCTCTCGCCGATTTCATCGCACCAAAGGAAACCGGCCTACCCGACCATATCGGCGCGTTCGCCGTAACCAGCGGGATTTGCCTGAAGGAACTGTGCGACCGGTTTAAGGCCGAGCACGACGACTACAACGCGATCATGGCGGAGGCCCTCGCCGATCGCCTGGCTGAGGCCTTCGCCGAGTGCCTGCACAAACGCGTGCGTGAGGAATGGGGTTACGGCTGTTCGGAAGGCCTGAGCAACGCGGATCTCATTCAGGAAAAATATCGCGGCATCAGGCCGGCCGCAGGTTACCCGGCGTGCCCCGATCACACCGAAAAAGGTCCGCTTTGGCGTTTGCTCGATGTGCAGGCGAATACCGGAATGCTGATTACGGAGTCCTTCGCGATGTGGCCGGGATCAAGCGTAAGCGGCCTTTACTTCGCTCATCCGGAATCGCGCTATTTCAGCCTGGGCAAAATTGACCGCGACCAGGTCGCCGACTACAGCAAACGCAAGGGAATGACCGTAGCTGAGGTCGAGCGATGGCTCGGCCAAAACTTGAACTACGATCCTGCGGAGTAGAATCTCCTCTGGCGTTGTCGCAGGCGGTGTAAACGTACGGGTGAATTGCCGACCACAGGGGAACGTTTCAACAGCCTCGTCGGCTGGCCAAGGCAATGCGGAAATAGCAATCGTTTTGCATCGGTCAGATGTTGCACCTGATCCTCGCTCCGCCATACGTTGCTGGGAATCGCTCTCGAATAGGACCATTCCTGTTCGGCGCTTATCGTCCCCTAACATCCCCTGATTTACCGGATTTTAGGATTGCAAGAGCTTGAACGGAAATGGCGGGGACGACGGGACTCGAACCCGCGACCTCTGCCGTGACAGGGCAGCGTTCTAACCAACTGAACTACGTCCCCGGTTGAACCGGAATCACCGAAATGGCGGGCGATGGAAGGCGTGAACCGGCAATCTTCGGCTGATTAATGATTGCACGAAACTTCAAGAACTGGCAAGGAACGACGGCCGGAAAAAGCCGCAGGCAATCCGGCGAGGCGAAACTCTGTCTACGACAACATCCGCGCGACCGCCGCTTGCACATGGATGCGCGTGGTATCGAGAAAAGGGATATCCCGGTCCGTGACTTCGCCTGGCGCGGTTTCGGCCAGCGTGGCTTCACCTGGCTGGGGTTCGCCTAGAATGAGCGACAGCTCGGTGCCTCCCAGAATCAGGCCATCAATGCCTTCCTGCTCCCGTAATCGATCGACGATTAACAACAAGCGCTGGCGCGTTTCAGGCAAAATGATGCCCTTGACCAGTTCGTTCATGTATTTATCGTGAATGTAGGCCTGCTCGTCGGGTTGCGGCGTGACCAGACTGATTTGCGCTGCCGAAAACACCTGCGGATAGAACTGGCTTTGCATGGTAAAACGCGTGCCCAGCAGGCCGAGCTTTTTCAGTCCTGAAGCCCGCGCTGCCTCTCTGGTCGCTTCCACGATGCTGATCAGCGGAATCGGCGAGCGGCGACTTACCTCGTCAAACACAATATGCGGCGTATTGGCGGCCAGCAGGCCGTATTCCGCGCCCGCTCCTGCCAACTTCCCAATGGCGGACACCAAATATTCCGTGACCTGGGCCAGGTCGTTGGCTTCGAAGAGATCCACCAGCACTTTCAGGTTGACGCTGTTGATCACGATTGGCGGATAACTGCCGTCGCGTTTTCGAGCGCGATAGAGCTGAATCAGTTGGCGGTAGTATTCGATTGTGGATTCCGGACCGATGCCCCCGATGATCCCCAGCGTCTTCATCCAGCGTCCCCCGGGTGTCTTGGCTCTTCCATTTTAGGGCATCCCATTTCTATTTTCTGGCCAGGGCGGCCGGCGCTGCCTGGTAGTGTCCTAGTCTGCCTCTTTCACCACGGAGTCTCAGAGTCACGGAGAGAAACCTGAATCTGCAAGAACCTTAAGAGAAAGGTCTTGCCGGGCAGTTGGGGTCCTCCGTCTCTCCGTGCCTCCGTGGTAGAAATCCAAATTAGGACACTACCCGCTGCCTGGCCAGCTTGCCGTTGCCCTGCCTACTCACGTAAGCTTCGTGTTTTGAATCCTTCAATCGTGAGGGTCATCCAAGCGCACATGAAAGCCATTCAGGTAAAGAAGCCAGGCGGTTCAGAAGCCCTCGAATTTGTAGAGATTCCGGTTCCTCAACCCAAGCCCAATGAAGCCGTGGTGAAGGTGGCCGCGGCGGGGGTGAACTTTATTGACGTTTACCAGCGCGAGGGCAGGTATCCAGTCGCGCTGCCCTTCGTGATTGGGCAGGAAGGCGCCGGGGTGGTTTCGGCGGTCGGCGCCGAGGTTAAGTCGGTCAAGACTGGCGACCGCGTTGCCTGGGCTGGCGCCATGGGCGCGTATGCGGAATACGTGGCCATCCCTGCCGACCGCCTGGTCCACGTTCCGCAGGGTTTAAGCGACCGCGAGGCCGCCGCAGCCATGCTGCAGGGGATGACCGCCCACTACCTGGCCTACAGCACGTTCCCGCTGAAGCGGGGAGACACAGCCCTGGTGCAAGCGGCGGCGGGCGGAGTCGGGTTGCTGCTGGTGCAGATGGCGCACAACATCGGAGCCCGGGTGATCGGCACGGCATCGACCGGGGAGAAGGCAAAGCTGGCGTTCGAAGCCGGGGCGGACGAAGTCATCCTCTATACCCAGGTCGATTTTGAAACCGAGACCAAACGTCTGACCCAGCCAAAGGGCGTGGATGTGGTCTACGACTCGGTGGGCAAGACGACTTTTGAGAAAGGACTCAACGTCCTCCGCCCGCGCGGCATGATGGTGCTGTTTGGAGGATCGAGCGGAGCCGTCCCCCCATTTGATCCCATTGCGCTCAGCCAAAAGGGGTCGCTGTTTCTTACCCGCCCCACGCTGCACCACTATACTTCCACCCGGGAGGAGCTCGAGACCCGTGCCAGCGCAGTCTTTGCGATGATCGCGGCAAAAAAACTCAAGCTGCGGATTGAACATATCTATCCTTTGGCGGAAGCGCAGCAGGCCCACCGCGATCTGGAAGGGCGCAAAACGACGGGCAAACTGCTGCTGATTCCGTAGAGCCGCTCGGCGCGGCGAGTTTCGCTGGAGCGGATCGGTTGCGGCAACCTGCGGGAAGACTGCTACCTCTAAGACGCAGGAGGATTTTATGGCAACCAAGACCAGTTCAAGTTCACGCAAGAAGTCCAGCCATAAGAAATACGGAGAGGCCGCAGGCAAGAAGTGTTGAAAGCGCCATGCATCGAGAAAAGCTCGGGACGCTTCGCTCGGGCAAGGGCGGCAAAGGCGGCAAGGTGACCAGTCGCAAGCAGGCGATCGCCATCGGTCTTTCGGAAGCTCGCAAAAAGGGCGCTAAAGTTCCGGCCAGGAAAGCCAGTTGAAAATAAGGATGCCCCTTTAGAGACCGAAAGATGGGGCGGACGTCTAATAAAATAATTCATGGAACTGTCGATCCGGCGGTTTCTTGTTCGACTTATAACTAGACGGGGGATCCAGGCCGCCCTCGCATCGTGGGAGAGTTGAGGCCCTCGCAATCAAGGAGGAACGAATAAATGAGCAAAGTGCGGGTTCTTGTCGGCACGCGCAAGGGCGCGTTCGTTCTGACCTCGGACGGGAAACGCGAGAAATGGGACGTCAGCGGTCCGCACTTTGCGGGATGGGAGATATTTCATCTCAAGGGATCGCCCGCCGATCCCAATCGCCTGTATGCATCGCAGTGCAGCGGCTGGTTCGGGCAGATCATCCAGCGCTCGAACGACGGTGGCCAGACCTGGGAACCCGTGGGGAACAAATTCACTTACGATGGCGTTCCCGGCACTCACCAGTGGTACGACGGCACGCCCCATCCCTGGGAGTTCAAACGGGTCTGGCATCTGGAGCCGTCGTTGACCGATCCGGAAACCGTCTACGCCGGAATCGAAGACGCTGCGTTGTTCCGCTCAACTGACGGCGGAAAGAACTGGCAGGAACTCTCCGGACTGCGCGGCCACGGTTCCGGTCCCAAATGGCAGCCCGGCGCCGGCGGCATGTGCCTGCACACCATTATTCTCGATCCCAGCGATCCGCGAAGGATATTTATCGCCATTTCCGCTGCAGGAGCCTTCCGCACCGATGACGCCGGCAAGACTTGGCGGCCCATCAACCAGGGACTGCGCTCCGCGCAAATCCCCGACCCAACCGCCGAAGTCGGCCATTGCGTCCACCACATCGCCATGCACCCCTCGCGCCCGGGTGTGCTCTTCATGCAGAAGCACTGGGATGTCATGCGCAGCGACGATGCCGGCGACTCCTGGAAAGAGGTCAGCGGAAATCTGCCCACCGACTTCGGCTTCGTGATCGACGTGCACGCCTACGAGCCGGAGACCATCTATGTCGTCCCCATCAAGAGCGATGGCGAGCACTTTCCTCCCGATGGCAAACTGCGGGTATATCGCAGCCGCACCGGCGGCAACGAGTGGGAAGCGCTCACCCAGGGACTGCCGCAACAGAACTGCTATGTCAACGTGCTGCGCGACGCCATGGCCGTCGACTCGCTGGACGAGTGCGGAGTGTACTTCGGCACCACCGGCGGCCAGGTCTACGCCTCATCCGACTCCGGAGACAGCTGGGCTCCCATTGTCCGTGATCTTCCGGCAGTGTTGTCGGTCGAAGTGCAGACGCTGCCCTGATTTGTCGCGGGCTCCGTGGAAGGGCACGGCTTTAGCCGTGCCAGTAGAAGCTTGCCGGTCTTAGCCGCGAAGCGGCGCAAGATTAAAGCCCACGGCGTAAGCCGTGGGTAAGAAATGGCAAGCGATCAAGCCCCAAAGGGGCGGAAGAGTAGTTCTCACACACACTCTAGCCGTGCTGTTGAGGCAAAGACCGCATTCATTGTCACATGATTCGAATTGTCCTCCCCCCGCACCTCCGAACGCTGGCCCAGATCCGTGGCGACCTGGAACTCGAAGTCGAGAGTCCCGTGACCCAACGCTCGGTCCTCGATGCACTGGAAATCCGCTATCCGATGCTTTGCGGGACGATCCGCGATCACGTCACACAACAGCGCCGGCCGTTCCTGCGCTTCTTCGCCTGCGAGGAAGATCTGTCGCACGAGTCGCCGGATGCCCCGCTGCCCGACGCGGTCGCGTCTGGTGCGGAACCGTTAATCATCCTCGGAGCCATAGCCGGCGGCTAGCCCCTGGGCCATCCGCGTATTGCGGGTGGGTGATGAGATCATCCGCCGGGAAGAAATCCGACGCGCGACCGCGAATCCCACTTCTAAAAACGAAGGGTCGGGCACCCGTTGTATTCTTGAGCTCGAGGATTCAACACATGCGTACTCTGGTGGTGGGAGCCGGCGCGATTGGCGGCTATTTTGGCGGCCGGCTGCTGGAAATAAATCGGGATGTGACCTTTCTCGTCCGCCCCAAGCGCGCTGCGGAGTTGGCCAGCCAGGGTCTAACAATTCGCAGCCCGCGCGGCGATGTCGAGCTCTTCCAAACCATCGACCGTCCTGGCCGAGAATCTTCGCGAAACCTACGATCTCGTGCTGCTCAGTTGCAAAGCCTACGATCTCGACGACGCCATTGCCTCTTTCGCGCCGGCGGTCGGGCCCCAAACCGCGATCCTGCCGCTCTTGAATGGCATTCGGCACCTGGACGTCCTGGACCAGCGCTTCGGTCGCGACCGCGTGCTCGGCGGTCAGTGCTTCATTGCGGTTGCGGTCAAAGACGGTGAGATCATCCACATGGTTGAAACTCACGAGCTGTCTTTCGGCGAGCGAAACGGTGAAGTGTCGGATCGTGCGCAAGCGATCGCGAAGCTCATGGAAGGCGCGCGCTTCAACGCGCATGCCAGTGCCGAGATTCTGCAGGAGATGTGGGAGAAATGGGTTTTCCTGGCCTCGCTTGCCGGCAGCACCTGCCTGATGCGCGCCGCCATTGGGGATATCTGCGCGTCGCCAGGAGGCGCCGACTTCGTTCTTGGATTGCTCGAGGACTGCAGTGCGATTGCGGTCGCCGAGGGGCATCCCATGCGGGAAGCGAAATTGAATCGCGCGCGCAAAACTCTCACCGCCGCCGGTTCAACTCTCACGGCTTCTATGCTCCGCGACATCGAACGCAATGCGCCCACCGAAGCCGACCACATTATCGGTGATCTGCTGCGGCGCGGCGCGGCTTCATCGCTCGGCACCCTGTCGCATCTCAAGGTCGCCTACACCCACCTGAAGGCCTACGAGTCCCGCAGAACAGCCGCGCTCCAAGGGGGGTAGTCGGGCGCATCTGATCCACGGTCCTCGAGGGTGCCCCATCCTATTCGCGCACTTTGCGAATAGGGTGGGTGATGCACATAATCGAAGGCCCCGAGGTGATCTCAATCCCCAGTAGGACACGTCCGTGGAATCCCACCCTTCAAAAGAAGAAGGGTGGGGCACCCATCATCATTTTCGGGATCAACAAAAATCCCCGCCCAAGCGAAGCTTGGACGGGTTACCTTCGAAACCTTTTATACTTTCTTCAGCGGCAATTCGCGAATCCGTTTTCCGGTCGCCGCGAAGATGGCATTGCAGACCGCGGGCGCAAACGGTGGCACCCCCGGCTCACCGACTCCCGCCGGCGGCGCGTCGCTGTCCACGATGTACACATTGGTTTTGTAGGGAGCGTCGTTCATGCGGGCCACGGGATAATCACTGAAATTCGATTGCTCAATGACGCCGTCTTTCGCTGTGATCGACCCGCTCCGCACGATGCTGGTCCCGAAAACCGCCGCACCTTCGAACTGCGACCGCGTCGCTTCCGGATTGACCACGATCCCGGCGTCCACGGCAGTGTGTACGACAGGAATTTTCACTTCACCCTGATCATCCACTTCGACTTCCACGACCGTAGCCACGTAGGTCAGGAAACTCCGGTGTACAGCAATACCCATCCCGGAGCCTTTACCCATCTTCCGTTTGCCCCAGCCGGATTTTTCCGCGGCCAGTTCAACCACGCGCCGCATGCGGGCCGTGTCTAGCGGATATTCGGTGGTCGAGCCGCCGTAGTTATTGTTCTCAGGCGCCGAAGCTTTCACGTCCACAATCCGCGCGGGTCCGATGAGTTCCAGCATATATTCCATCGGGTCGCGTCCCGAAAGGTGCGCGAGTTCATCCGCGAAAGACTGCACCGCGAAAGCATGATAGATATTGGCCACCGAGCGCAGCCAGCCGATGCGGACATGGTTTTCCGCCGAGCCGTTCTCCGCGCGATGATTGGGAATGTCGAAGGGCACGTCGGTCCAGCCCAGTCCCAATTCGCCGCCATCGCCGTAAGTCGTGTCCAATGCGAAGGTGGAGCCGATAGGCGGAAATACCGTACGTTGCAACCAGGCCACGGGCATGCCTTTTTCATTCAACGAAGCCTTCATGTACATCGCGGAAACGGAGTGATAGAAACCGAATTTGATGTCGTCTTCGCGGCTCCACACTACCTTTACCGGCTTGCCTACCGTCTTCGAGAGAACTGCGGCCTCGGCCGCATAATCAGGTTTCGACTTCCGCCCAAAGCCGCCGCCTAACAGAGTCACGTGGCAGGTGACGTTTTCTTTAGGAATGCCGAGTGCTTCCCCCAGCGTCTCCTGCACCGCCTGCGGACTCTGCGTGCAAGTCCAGACCGTTACTTTGCCGTCCCGATAGTCGGCCAGCGCCGCGGGCGGCTCCATGGGGGCGTGCGCCAGGTGGGGCAGGTAGTATTCCGCCTCCACGATCTTCCCGCCCTTGGCGAAGGCAGCATCCACGTCGCCGATATTTCGCACAACCTTACCCGGTTTGCGTGCTGTTTCCTGCAACTGCTTTTTATATTGATCCGAGTTGTAGCTGGCGTTCGGCCCGTTGTCCCATGACACATTCAGCTTCTTGCGTCCCTGGAAGGCTGCCCAGGTGTTGTCGGCGATGACCGCCACTCCGCCCAGCGGTTGAAAATGATGCGGCGGGGTAAAAGGCTTGATGGGAATAGTCTGTTTGACGCCCCTTACCTGCAGGGGAGATTTGTCGTCGTAGGATTTGACCTTGCCGCCCAGCACAGGCGGGTGCTCGATCGATGCATAGAGCATGCCCTCCATTCGGGCGTCCATGCCAAAACCCGCTTTACCGGTGCACAGGTTGGCCAGGTCGTAGCTCTTGGCCCCTTTGCCGATGTATCGCCAGGCGCTCTTGGGCTTGAATTGAAGATCTTCTTTCTTGGGCACGGGCAACTTGGCGGCGGCCGAGGCCAGTTCTCCATAGCCGGCTTTGCGCTTGCTCGGCCGATGCACAATCACGTGCAGATCAGACTCGCACTCCGAAACCGGCACACCCCATTTCTGGGCTGCGGCTTGCGTCAGCATCAGGCGCGCAGTGGCTCCCGCTTCGCGCATGGTTACAAAGCCATCGCGGACCGAATGCGATCCATCTGTATCCTGATCTCCGTAGCGCGGATCGCCGATTGCCTGCTCGATTTTGACCCGTTTCCAATCGGCATCAAGTTCGTCCGCCAGAATGAGCGGGACCGTGGTGCGGCTGCTGGTGCCCATCTCCGAGCGGTGCGCCACCAGGTAGACCGTTCCATCGGTGTCGATTCCCACAAAAACGCTGGGGTGCAGGGCAGCGCTGTCCGCATGCGAGCCCGCGACTGCATCTGTCGCCCACAAGGCTTCCGGAACCAGGCGCACACTCAAGACGAGGGCGCCGGTAGAAACCAGGCCTTGCAGAAAACCGCGCCGGCTGACGTTCAGGATGTTGTGGCTCATGCTTGCTCTCCCGCGGCCGCCTTGATCGCCGCACGAATGCGCTGGTAGGTGCCGCAGCGGCAGATGTTTCCCGCCATGCCGCCTTCAATGTCCTCGTCGCTGGGCTTGGGTTTCTCTTTCAGCAGGGAAATGGCCTGCATGATCTGCCCCGACTGGCAGTATCCGCACTGCGGCACGTTGTATTCGATCCACTTCTGCTGCACCACGTGCAATCCATTCTTCGAGATGCCTTCGATGGTGGTGATTTCTTTTCCGGCGGTCGCGCTGACTGTGGTCACGCAAGAGCGGACCGCCTTTCCGTCCTGATGCACGGTACAGGCTCCGCACAGCGCCATGCCGCAGCCGAACTTGGTTCCGGTCAACCCCAGAACGTCGCGCAGATACCACAGCAGCGGCAGGTCGGGATCGCCGTCGAAGGAATGTTCCACACCATTGACTTTGATCTGCATCATGTTTGCCCCTTTACCTTCATTCTCGCGCTATTCTTCCAGAAAGTGCCGGTGGAAGTCTAATATGATAACGCGGTGAAGCGAGGTGCGATGTCGGCGTCGAGTGAATTCCTGAATAATCCCAAGTGTGGAGTGTGCAATGGAACTCATCCACGATGACTTCCTGCTGCATTCGGAAATGGCTCGAAAGCTGTACCACGACTATGCCGCCTCGGAACCCATCCTGGACTACCATTCGCATTTACCGCCCGCCGACATCGCCGCCGACCATCGTTTCCGCGATCTGTGGGAGATCTGGCTGCAAGGTGACCACTATAAATGGCGTCTGATGCGCGCCAACGGCGTGGCGGAGAAATACTGCACCGGCGACGCGCCGCCCTACGAAAAGTTCCTGGCCTGGGCCCGCACCGTGCCTTTCACCCTGCGCAACCCGCTCTATCTCTGGACCCACCTCGAGCTGAAGCGATACTTCGGCCTCGCTGACTCGCTGGACGAAAATAGCGCCCCCGGCGTGTGGGAACGCGCAAACTCCGCCCTGCAGACGCAAGATCTAACCGCACAAGGAATTCTCCGCAAGTTCAAGGTTCGAGCTGTGTGTACAACTGACGATCCCTGTGACGATCTTTCCGGCCACCGCGCGCTGAATAGTTCGGGCGCCGGATTCCGGATGTATCCCACCTTTCGTCCCGACAAGGCTTTGCGGGTGGGATCTACGGGGCCGTGGAATGCCTGGATCGGCCGTCTGCAGGAGGCGAGCCAGAAGGAAGTGGCGTCCTTCAACGATTTTCTCGATGCGCTCAGACAGCGTCATGATTTCTTTCATGCCGCCGGTGGAAGACTTTCCGATCACGGCCTGGCGCGTTGCCATGCCACGCCCTGCGGCGAGCGCGAGGCGGCCAGCATTTTTACCAAGGTCCGAGCAGGTACGGCCGCGAACCCGGCGGAACAGGAACAGTTTGCCTCCTTCCTGATGTTATTTTTCGGCCGCCTCGACGCCGAAAAAGGTTGGACCAAGCAGCTGCACCTGGGAGCGTTGCGCAGCGTAAATTCGCGGCAGACCAGTGAGATCGGCCCGGATACCGGCTACGACAGTGTGGGCGACTGGGAGCAGGCTGCCGCCCTGGGCTCCTATCTCAACCTGCTGGAGCAGGAACATGCGCTGCCCAAGACCATCGTCTATAACGTCAACCCGGTAGACAATTACGTTCTTGCCACAGCCATCGGCAATTTTCAGGACGGATCGATCGCCGGCAAGCTGCAGTTCGGCAGCGCCTGGTGGTTTCTAGATCAGAAAGAGGGAATCGAATGGCAACTGAATGCGCTTTCCAACACCGGGTTGCTCTCCCGCTTCGTCGGAATGCTGACTGACTCGCGATCGTTTATGTCATTTCCTCGCCACGAATATTTTCGCCGCATTCTCTGCGATCTGCTGGGACGCGATGTCGAGAAAGGCGAGCTTCCTGATGACGAGAAGCTCCTCGGCAATATGGTCCGCAATATCTGCTTCAGCAACGCGCGGGATTATCTCGGGCTGGAGCTTTCTTCCGATGGCAATTCCAAGGGTCGCCAATGATCAATCCGCGCGTCAAATCTCTTGTCGTCAGTCGCTTTGCCCTGGCTGTTCTCCTGTTATCGCTGATTTCTCCCGGCTCCCGCGCGCAAGATACGGAAGCCGCGAGTACTCAGGCCGTGAATATCCAGGCTGTGAAGATCGAGGTGCATGGCGATCAACCCGCTGGCCAGCTACCGCCTATCTGGAATTATTTCGGCTACGACGAGCCCAACTACACGTACGCACCGAACGGAAAAAAACTGCTCGGCGAGCTTGCGGCACTCGGCCCACAGCCGGCTTATGTGAGAGTCCACAATCTTTTGACCACAGGCGATGGCTCTGCGTCGTTGAAGTGGGGATCGACTGACGTTTACACCGAAGACTCGCAGGGCAAGCCGGTGTACAGCTGGACTATCCTCGACCGTATATTCGACAGCTTTCAATCGGCGGGAGTGAAGCCGCTGGTTGAAATCGGCTTCATGCCGCAAGCGCTTTCCACTCATCCCGAACCGTATCGCCATAATTTCCCTGAGGGCTCGATCTTTACGGGCTGGGCCTATCCGCCCAGGGATTATCAGAAGTGGTCGGAGGTCGTCTTTCAGTTCGTCCGCCACCTGCGCGAGCGCTACGGCGATGCCGAAGTAAAAACCTGGCTGTGGGAAGTATGGAACGAGCCCGACATCGACTACTGGAAGGGAACGCCGCAGGAATATTTCAAGCTCTACGATTTCAGCGCAGACGCCGTCCAGCGCGCGCTACCCGAGGCGCGCATCGGCGGTCCCGACAGCACCGGCCCAGCCAATCCCAAAGCCGCGGACTTCTTGCGCTCATTCCTCGACCATTGCGCTCACCAGCCCAACTACGTGAGCGGGAAAGTCGGCTCGCGCCTCGATTTCATCAGTTTTCATCCCAAGGGATCGCCGAAGTGGCAGGGCGATCATGTGCAGATGGGCATAGCGCGCCAGTTGAGTGCAATCGAACAGGGTTTTCAGATCGTGGCATCGTTTCCGGAATTCCGCCGCACCCCAATTATTCTGGGAGAGTCGGACCCGGAAGGATGCGCCGCCTGTTCGGCGCGAACCAACCCGCAGAATTCCTATCGCAATGGACCGCTGTATGCGGCCTACACCGCCGAGACCCTGAACAACATCTTTTTTCTCGCCAGCCGGGAGGGCATTAATTTTCTGGGAGCGGTGACCTGGGCATTCGAATTCGAAAATCAACCCTACTTCGAGGGCTTCCGTACGCTGGCCACCAACGGAGTGGACAAGCCAGTGCTGAACGCTTTTCGGATGTTCGGTCTACTGGGCAACGAACGCGTTAACGCCACCAGTTCCGGCGCGTTGCGTTCCGAAGATGTCGTCCGCGACGGGGTGCGCGGACACCCAGACATCGGCGTGATTGCCGCGCGCAAGGAAAATGAAGTTGAGATCCTGATATGGAATTATCACGATGACGACCTTCCCGCTGCCGCGGCCTCGATCGACCTGGTGGTCGATGGCCTGCCTGCGAAGGCGAGCCGCGGACTGCTCGAACACTTCCGCGTCGATTCCAGCCACAGCAACTCTTTCGCGGCCTGGAAAGAAATGGGCTCGCCGCAATCGCCGGCCGACAGTCCAGTATGAACAATTGCAAGGCGCCGGCCAGTTACAGCTCCTAACTTCTCCTGCATGGGTGCCGATCGCTCAAGGCGCGGCCCGCCTACACTTCGCCCTGCCCAGGCAGGGGCTTTCTCTTGTCCGCATTTCGTGGGAATAAGAGTTTGCGCCGCGGCAGGTCTTAGCTGGCCTGTTTCGATTTGATCACCGCGGAAAAATCCTGATCGCCGTAACCCTTGGCAATCGCGTCTTTGAAAATAGCCAGCGCCGAACTGGCAGTTTGAAGGTTCTGTCCGAAGCGTGAAGCCTGGTCGATGGCATACCCCAGGTCTTTGGCCATCAAATGCAGCGGGAAATTCGGGGTAAAGTCGTTGGCAAAAGCGCGGGCTGCGGCCCTCTGCACCAGGCCACTGCCGGGCGCGCCCTGGGTGAGGATCGCGAGCGCCTGCTTCAGATCGAGGCCGCCCGCGGCGATCATCGATTCCGCCTCGGCGAGGGACGCAGCCTGCACCCCGCACATGAAATTATTGATGAGCTTCATCAGCGCGCCACTGCCGGTGGGGCCGAGGTGAATAAATTCCCGCCCCATCACTGCCAGGACGGGCTGGGCGGTGGCGAGGGCCGCGTCCGATCCGCCGATCAGAAATGACAACTCGCCGGATGCCGCATGCGGCTTGGTGCCGGTGACCGGCGCATCCAGCAATTCGCATCCTCGTTCTGCTGCCGCCGCCGCAAGCTCCTTGATCCAGCCCACGGTAAGCGTGCTGCACTCGATCAGCACCGCTCCCCGCGACGCCCCGGCCAGCGCGCCCTGGTCGCCCAGCCACACGCCGCGGGAGGCTAAATCATCCGAGACCATGCTGATGATGACGTCCGCATTCGACGCAGCCTCGCGCGGTGAACCCGCAACGGTCGCACCCGCGCCGGCGAACGGGGCGGCTTTCGCCCGGTTCCGGTTGTAGACGCTTACTGGAAAACCCGCCGAGAGCAGGCGCCCAGCCATTCCGCTGCCCATGATTCCCAGCCCGATAATTGCCACGCGCGGTTTTGCCATGATTCACCTCAAAGCTTTCACGCTGATTAATTCCGGTTTGCTTCCGGCCACCCACAACGGATTTCGCAAAGGCCGGCCGTAGCCTTGCACCGAGACCTGCATCACATCGCCATCCTGCAGGCCAATACCGTCGCTGAAGCTCAACCCATCCGTCCCGAAAAAATGCACGTGAACGTCTCCCGGACGCCGATGCGCTTCGTATTTGAAATGATGATGTTCGATATTAGCCAGGCTGTGGCACATCTCAGCCTCGCCACTGCAGAACGTTTTCGACCAGAGCAGGTTCCCGCCGCGTTCAATCCGCACTTCGACCGGCACCGACTCGAAGCCAGGATCCACCACCAGTTCGGGACCGAGCGCGCAGGTACGAAGTTTGGACGCCGCCAGGTTCAGATAGTTCGTCTTCTCAAACACATGGTCTGAAAATTCGTTGCCGCCTGCAAAGCCGATGCGATGCGGCTGCCCGTCGGAAGCAATCAGGTAAACCCCGGCGAGCTCGGCTTCTTCGCCGCCATCGCCGGCATAAGCAGGGACATCAAGCGGCTCTCCGTGTCCCCGCAAGATTGTGCCCGGGCCCTTGTAGAACCACTCCGGCGCAGCTCCGATCGATCCCGCCGCCGGACGGCCGCCTTCGATTCCCCAGCGAAACATTTTCATGCTGTCGGTCAGCTCGGATTCCTTGGCGGCGTGCATGCTCTGGCGATTGCGGGCGCTACCCAGATGTGTAAGCCCGGTTCCCGAGACCAGACAGCGCGCCGGTTCTGACGGGTGGTCAATGGCCGGCAGGATTCGCGTCTCCGAGCGTCCCTGGTAGACCGGGTCGTATTCGAGCGCATCGCCCGTCGCACGTTCACGAGCGATATCCGTCAGCTTCACGTCGCTGCGGATCGCGAAGCAGGCCAGTTCGTAGATTGAACCGAAACCCTCGATCAGCCTCAGGTAGGGCTCGTCCACCAGCGCAACCCGTCTCGCGTCCCGGTATTTCAGTTGAACCAGACGTGTCATGAAATCGGTGCCGTTCCTTGCAGGATCATTCGATGACTTCGAACTTGTCCAGCCCGGCTTCGTTGATGGTCAGGCCCAACCCGGGAACATTTTCGTCGAGATCGATGAAGCCGTCCTTGGCTCTGGGTTCGCCATTAAAGACGTACCAGAATAGTTCATTCCCAACTTCCACGTCGACGACCGGGAAGTATTCCGCCATGGGCGAGTTCAGGCTCGCCATCACAACATGATAATTGTGCATCTGGCCGGCATGCGGAATCACCGGGACGGAATACGCCTCGGCCAGGGCCGCAATCTTGCGCGCCTGCGTAAGTCCGCCCACGCGATTGGTGTCGAACTGAATGTAGTCCAGCGCGCGGGCCTGCAAGAGATCGCGAAAGCCGTATGCCGTGAACTCGTGTTCGCCGCCGGCGATTGGAACGCGTCCGTATGATTTCAGTTCAGCATAGCCGTGTACATCGTCGGGGATGACCGGCTCCTCCAGCCATCTCAGGTTGAAGGGTTCGAGCAGCGGCAGCATGCGCTTGGCGTAGTCGAGCGTCCATCCCATGTACGCGTCGGCCATCACATCGATGCCGTCGCCGACCGTCTCGCGCACGGTGCGGACCAGATTGAGATTTCTCTGCATGCCGGCGGCGCCGTCGGTCGGTCCCCAGCCAAAGCGAAGCTTCATCGCCTTGTAGCCGTCGGCTTTGTAGCGTTTCGCCTCGGCAGCAAGTTCGCTCAACTCGACGCTGTAAAGCCGGCTGGCATACACGGGAATACGCGGCTTGGTCCTGCCCCCCAGCAGCCGGTAGACCGGCTGTTTCGCCGACTTGCCCAGAATGTCCCACAGCGCGATATCGACCGCGCTGATCGCGACCATGCCGATTCCTCTGCGCCCAAACGCCATGGTCTTGCGATACATGAGCTGCCAGAGAAACTCGATGTCCCACGGATCTTTTCCGATCAATAGCGGCTTGAGATGAAGATCGATGACCTGTTTCGTGACCTGAGGCGCGAGCGCCGCATTGCCGATTCCCACCAGTCCGTCATCGGTAAAGACTTCAACCACCAGCCAGCCGTGAAACGTGAAGGTCTGCATCGAGGCTTCGGGCAAGTTCAGCACGTCCATGGGATTGGTGCAGAAATGCGGCGGCAACGGAACCGTCTTGCCGCGCCAGCGCATTACCCGTGTACGAATCTCTTTGATTCTCATCAAGCTCCCGCGTAACTCAATTTCCGTCCCAGGTTCAGACTCTGGACTACCGGAACGGTGACAATAATGATAACGAAGGCAGCGACATGAAACGTGCCTGCCAGGGAGAATACGACACCATATCCGAAGCCGTGGTCCAACAGATATCCCGCCAATTGTCCGAATGCAATGCCACCCATCGCGCCCCCGAAGCCTACCAGCCCGGCGACCGAGCCGACCAGCCGGGCCGGAAAAAGGTCGGTCGGAAGCACCATAACCAGCGTGGACCACGATTGTTGTCCGAAGTAGGCCACGCTGAATATGACCAACGCCCATGCCACGGGAAGCCGCGGAACCAGCATGATGGACGGCATGACCGCCGCGCTCAGTCCCAGCGCCAGCTTTCGAGCCAGGTTCAGAGAGCACCGGCGCTTGACCAGATAACTTGAAAACCAGCCGCCCAGGAGACAACCGACGCCCGCAGCCGCGTACGGGATCCAGGCGAACGTGCCCACCGCTTTCACGTCAAATCCCCGGGCGTCGTAGAGATATTTCGGCAGCCAGAAAAGATAGAAATACCAGGCCGCATCGCTGAGAAATTTAGCGCTCAACAGTCCCCACGACTCCCGAATCCTGAGCAAATCAATCCAGCGAAGTTTTGCGGTTGACGGCTCAGAGACCACAGGCTCGGGAGGATGCTCCGGCGAAAAATAAGACGAAATCCACCACCCTGTCCAGAGCAAGCCCAGCCCGCCGGTGATCACAAAAATCCATCTCCATCCCGAATAGCCCAGAATCAGGGCAATAAGCGGAGGCGCGACGATCCCTCCCGCCGCCGAGCCGGCGTTGATAATTCCCATCGCCGTGGCACGCTCTTTCGCCGGAAACCATTCGGCGACGGCCCGCGTGGCCGCGGGAAAGCCGCCGCCCTCTCCCATCCCCAGCAGAAGCCGGCTGGTCATCAACATGGCGAAACTTGTCGCCAGGGAATGGCTGGCGTTGGCCAGCGACCAGAACACCATGATGACGGCGAATCCGATGCGCGTACCCAGGGCGTCGACCAGCTTTCCTCCCCCCAGATACATGAATGCATAGGAGAGCAGGAACGCCGATTGCAGCGCCGAGAAGCGCTGATTGGAAAGCGGGATGTCCCTGGCGATGGCGCTGACCGCAACCGGCAGCGTCTGGCGGTCCAGATAGCTGATTGCGATAGCAGCGCTAACCAGAATGGCGACTCGCCATCGCAGCAAACTGTCGTCCTCGATTCTGTCCGTCGTTGAATGGGCAACGTAAAATGGGCAACGTTGAACACGAAACGTTGAATATCGAATCGTGAATGCCGAACCTTACGGATTCATTCCCACTGCGTCAAGCTCTCCGCACCGGATTCTCCCGCAGCCACGCCTGGCGAAAACTACGCTTCAACGGGCTGAATAGTGTTTGCTTTTCTCTGTCCTGGAGTTGAAAACATCAAAGCTTCCATCCGGATGCGCCGTGAGCTCCAGATAGTTGGCCGCGTCGGGGCCGCCGGGATTGGCGATGAACTCCGCCTGGACGTTATGCTCGGCTCCACCTTCTTCCGAGAAGTGCAGTTGCCAGAGGTCTTCCAGGCCGGGCGATTTTCTGATGGTGTCCAGCACGGAAGGCGTGCCGCCTTTTTTGGCTCCGTTGTCCATGATGGCTGCGCGCGGTCCAAGACCGTACACAAAGGCTGGGGCGCTGCTTTGCATCCAGCCGTGATGAGAGACGATGTAGATGTCGATCTTGCCGATCTTATTTATGGGGCACACCAGCTCCATTTCCTTGTCATGCGTCAGGTCCCCCAGGTCCAGAATTCGCAGTTTGCCGAAATTGATGAACGTTCCCAGGGAACGCAAATTCTCGGTCGTGTCCGCCGGAAAGTGTTCGGCATCCTTGCAGAAGGGATTCTCCTGCCCGGCCCCCGCCAGCGGCTTTTCGATCAAGGCCCCGTCCGAACTGATAATCGTTGCTTCCATTCCCTTGACCGGCACAGCGTCTCCCGGCTTAAGGCTGATGCGCTTGTACTTTCCGGTCGCCAGCACCGCCTGGTAGGCTTGCCAGCCCTTCACGGTTACCGCATCGGCGGTCTCGCGGTTCTCTCCGTGATCTATGAAGGTTCCAATCGGAATGCGCGCCGCCAGCTGCGGAACTCCGCCCACGTGATCATCGTGAAAATGGGTAATCAGGACGTAGTCGATTTTGTCGATTCCCGCGTTCTTCGCCGCCGCCACAATGCGGTCGGCATCGCGGCCCTCGTTGCCCGGCCAGCCGGTGTCGATCAGCAACGATTGCCCTGCAGGTGTAACGAACAGGGTCGCCTGGCCGCCTTCCACGTCGACGAAGTAGATGTGCAGGGCCTTATCTTTTTTCGGAATCGGCGCTGTGTGCGCGGCCCACGCCACGATCCCCAGCTCGAGACTAAGCAGGACACAACTGCCCAGCAGGGAAGCTATTCTTTTGGTTCGCCGGCAAGACTGTGAAAGACTCCAAGTCATAGGAAAAGGCCCCAGAGTTATTTTCAGACCAATGAGTTCGACAGAGATCATCAACCCAGTTCCGGTTCGCGTCAAGGAGCGGGCTGACCGGTGTGACAATTCCGCTACAATGCTCGCCCCGCGCTTGCGCCCGATGCCCACGCCCATTGAAAGTTGAAGCCGCCCAGTTGTCCGGTCACATCCACCACTTCTCCAATGAAAAAAAGCCCAGGCACCCTCCGGCTTTCCATGGTTTTTGCCGACAGTTCGCCGGTATCTACGCCCCCGGCTGTCACCTCGGCCTTGTCGTAGCCTTCCGTTCCCTCCGGAACCACGGCCCACTTGTGTATCTGGCGCTCCAGTTCCTTGAGCGCAACGTTCGTCAGGCTGGCAGGCTGATGGACCTCCAGCCATCGGTCGGCTAAACGGTTCGGGATAAATCTGCGCAACGCCGCCCGCAGGGAAGCAAGGTTTCGGGGAGCGTTCGCGTCGAAAAGCCCTCCAGTGACCTCGTGACCGGGCGCCAGGTCAATCAGGATGGATTCAGCCTTCTTCCAGTAAGACGAAATCTGCAGAATCGCCGGCCCACTGAGCCCACGATGGGTCACCAGCATCTTTTCACGGAAGCACTGGCCGTCACAGGCAGCTGTCACTTCGGTAGAAACGCCTGTCAATTCCGTGTAGCGACGCCTGTCCTCCGCGCCGAACAGGAGCGGCACCAGTCCCGGCCGGGTCTCGCGGACGGACAACCCGAATTGTCGAGCCAGGTCGTACCCGAAGCCGGTTGCCCCCATTTTCGGAATCGATAAGCCACCGGTAGCGACCACCAACGCCGGCGCGCGAAATTCATTTTCTGCAGACCTCACCACGAATTCGTCGCTCCGCGTCACTTCCTGAATCGCCGTCTTCGTGAACAGTTGAGCGCCCGTGTCGCAGCACTCCTGTTCGAGCAGGTCCAGAATGTCTTGGGCCGAGCGATCGCAAAAAAGCTGGCCCAGCGTCTTCTCGTGATAAGGAATGTGATGTTTCTCGACCAGGGCCACGAAATCCGCGGCGGTGTACCGGGCCAACGCCGACTTGGCGAAGTGCGGATTGGCGGAGATGAAGTTTTCCGCCGAGCAGTGAATGTTGGTGAAATTGCACCGGCCGCCGCCGGAGATAAGAATTTTCTTCCCCAGCCGTTCGGCGCGTTCGAGCACGGCCACGCGACGCCCGCGCTTGCCCGCTTCGATCGCACACATTAATCCGGCAGCGCCGCCGCCCAGAATCAGAGCGTCATATTGTTTATGGATCAGGGGATCGAGAGGCGTCACGCTAGGTGTAGTCGAAAAGCGCCATGAACCCGAAGTCCATGTGCAGTTGTTGATGACAATGAAACAGCGTTAGACCGGGGTGGTCCGCGGTGAAGTCGACATCGACCTTCTGATAGCCCCCCACCATCACGACATCTTTCATCACTCCGGAGCTCAGCTGTCCGGCCACCTGGGTCAGTTCAAAGCTATGGCGATGCAGATGGATGGGATGAATGTCGTCACTTGCGTTCTGCATGCGCAGGCGATAGCGCCTGCCTTTGTCTACCCGGAACATGGGTCGCATCGCGGCCTCTGAAAAGGCGACATCGTTGATGGTCCAGAGGTTGAATCCGTCCTGTGCGGCATTCTGCTTGGCGAAAGTCATTTCGAAAACCTGATCAGGTTCCGGGGCCGCGCTGGTGCGGCCAAAATGGGCATAGTTCCAGCGGAACGGTTTTGGAGGAACCCACTGTGGCTTGCCTTTCTCTCCGGCATACTCCACCACAATGCCCATGCCATGATGGCGGTCGTCATCCGCCAGGTCGCCCATGATCCATACTCCCGGGTGATTCATCTCCACGACGGCCGAGACCCTTTCCGCCGTGCCCAGCCAAAGTCCCGGAACTTGAATCGGTTTGGGAATTGCATTTCCATCCAGCGCGATGACCTTGAAAGCGTGTCCGGGCAACGCCAGGCTGCGAATCTCGGTCGCGCTTCCGTTCAGGACGTGGAACAGCACGCGCTCGCCTCGCTTTACCCGAATCGGCTCGCCATGACCCAGCATCCGTCCGTTGATGGTGAAGGAACCGTACCCGACCTCGTATCCATGAGGCGCGCCCTTCGCCAGGGAGGCTTTCATGGCGCCTTCTCCGGTGTCTTTCAGGCTGCGGACTACGGTCGCCGGCGACAGGAAATCCATCGCCATGTCCCCGCCGCGGCTGAATGTCGGCTCGAATTCTTTTAAAGTCAGGAAAATTTCTCGATCATAATCGCCGGGATTGTTTTTCGGTTCGATGTAAACCGGACCGACCAGGCCGCTGTACTGTCCGGCGCCGAGGTCTGCTTTAGCCCGGACGTGAGTGTGATAGAAGCGAAACCCGGAAGGCCGGGGAACAAACGAAATGCGCCGGCTCCCGTGGGGCGCGATGAACGGAGTGCCTTCTTCCGCGGCCCCATCCACATCCGTAGAAACGAATTGGCCGTGCCAGTGCAACTGCTCAGGCCGGTCGGTTTGGTTGTGAATGTCTATGACTACACGCTCGCCCTCTTTGAAACGGAGAAGCGGTCCCGGAAACTGCCCATTGTATGTGGTGGTGGAGACAATACGATTCGGAGCAAGTTCGATGGGCGTTACTCCGATCGTGAGGGTGTAGTCGACAGGGCCGTCCATCACCGGATCCGCCTTCTGCAAATCCGGCGCCGCTGACTGTCCTAACCCGACGCCGGAGGGAAGCAGAAAACTTCCCGCCATCGCGCCTGCCGCCTTCAGTAGTTTGCGACGCGAGAGCATCTACCTTCCTGTGTAGCTGATCCTCCAGATGGAATTCGAGCCATCGTCGGTTACCAGCAGAGAGCCGTCGGGGGCAGTCGTCACACCAACCGGGCGCCCCCAGACATGCTCGTTGTCGACGACGAAACCGGTCATGAAATCCTGATATTCGCCGCTGGCATGTCCGGTCTGATGCATGGGCACCCGGATCAGTTCGTAGCCCACGCGAACCGCCCGGTTCCAGGATCCATGCTCGGACGCAAAGAGGTCTCCCTGATATTCCGCCGGAAATTGTTTGCCATCATAGAAGGTGATCCCGAGCGACGCGTTGTGAGGGTTCAGGATGACGTCGGGGGTGATGACCTTGTCCTGGAGTTCAGGGTGCTTGCCCTTGAGCCGGGGATCCTGATGCCCGCCCATGTACCACCACGGCCAGCCATAAAATCCACCGTCCTGCACATGAGTGATGTAGTCGGGGACCAGGTTGTCGCCGAGTCCGTCACGTTCGTTGACCGAACACCACAACTCGCCGGTCTTCGAATTCACCGCCAGGCCTACGCAGTTCCGAATGCCGTAGGCGAAGACCCGCATCCCTGAGCCATCCGGATTGAACTCCAGCACATCGGCGCGGTTCTTTTCTGCCGGCTTGGTATCGGGATCGTCGACATTGGAGCCGGAACCGACGGCGACATACATTTTCTTGCCGTCGAGCGAGAACTGAACGTTGCGTGTGGTATGACCCCGACCATCCGGAATGTCAGCAATGTGATCCGCTGTACCCCGGGCCTGCAAATCTCCGTTCTGATAAGCGAAGCGCACCACTGTATCCAGGTTCGCCACATAAACCCATTGCGGATTTGGACCCGGAGGATAAAAAGCGATGCCAAACGGTTCTTTCAAGCCGCTGGCGAAAACTGCCATCTGGTCTGGCTTACCCTTGCTGTTGATTCCGCGGAAAACTCTGATGTCTCCGGCACGGGTCTCGGCCACAAAGAAATCGCCATTGGGAGCGGTGCAAATGATGCGCGGATTGTCCAGCCCTGCAGTGTACAGGTCCACTTTGAAGCCTGCCGGAACCTGCGGCCAGGCTCCCTCCGGACGCGCTACCACTCCCGGGCCATTGTTTGCCGAACGAGTCGTGAAGGGAGCGGGAAGGTCGTTGAGCGTAATTTTCCGAATCTGTCCCGGCTTCTCGTAGCGAAAGTCGGTAAATGGCGGCGTGGGCGGCGGGGCATTCAGTTGTTCGGCGACCATCGGCGCCGCAGGCGGACTGGCCGCCGCCGCGCTCTCTGGTTGACCGAGCGTCTGCACGTAGCTCACGATCTGCCAGCGTTGTTGCTTGGGCAGAGTGGCCCACGAAGGCATGCCGTTGCTCACGTCTCCCTTGGTAATGAACCAGAAAATCTCGCCGGGCGTCACCGACTTGATCCTTTCCGCCTTCAACGGAGGAATATTCCCTGAGCCTTCGCCGTTCTCTCCATGACATCTGGCGCAGCGCAGATGGAACAGGGCCTTGGCATTCGGCGGCTTCTGGCCTTCGTAAGGATTCTTGAGTTCCCTGGCCGATGCCGGTGCGCCATGGAAACTCGAGTCCTGGGCCGAAGCCGGGAGGACCGGAAGGAACGCGGCAATGGCGAATGTCGCGAGCAAACCTTGAAACGCGCGGATCATGGCTTTCAGACCTCTCCTCCATTAGTGCCGATTGATATTGTAAGAGATGTCAGACGGGTCCGGCCGCTTCAATATCCTTTTACCTTGACGACAAAGTAGGTGAATCCAGTCGCCCCCTCGAGCAAAAGCTGGTGCGGCACCTTGGCAGGGATGCGCACAATGTCTCCCGCGGAAAGTTTCACACGAGTCCCGCCCTCGATCGATGGACCGCGCTTCTCGTTGAGACTCACCGTCTGTCCGTTCTCCAGCGTGCCGCCGACCACCAGCGTCGCCGAACCGGATTGCACGAAAAAAACGTCAGCCTGGGTCTCGTGCCACT
Organism: Terriglobia bacterium; assembly: GCA_963841075.1. Classification (GTDB taxonomy): domain Bacteria; phylum Acidobacteriota; class Terriglobia; order Terriglobales; family Acidobacteriaceae; genus JAIQFF01. Next base: position 19,322 of record CAWJBA010000007.1, on the reverse strand, counting down.
CGGCCAGGCCGTCACCTTCCCTGTGGGCCAGCATGAAGCTGTCATTGGAAAAGTCCCCCAGCAGCTCGGTTGCAGCGTGGTGCGGATCTTTCAAGGCGCCAGCGTGCAGGGTATCGTCGAAGTGCTTGAGGGAGGTTGGAGTCCAGTGCTCGAATCCCGGAGGGGTGTTGTCCTGCGCCACTGCTACCACAAAAAGAATCGCGATCGCGCCCATCAGCCAGAGCCTTTTCATCGAATCACCTCGGAAGTTTGCGGGCAAATTCGAAACGATATGCAGCGGGCTCGGCCCTGTCAAACTGGAAGGCTTGAGGGTGGTGTCCAAATTGCATTCCAAGGGTTCCTTTGCGGTATCCTTTGCGAACTTTGCGGTTACGACTCTGATCTCCTGAAGTTTGAAAACACCAAGCCACAAAACCCGAGGCTGACCTTATAATTCAGTCCACCGAACCCGGCAATGCAAAGCAGCGGGTGCAAAGGAACGATAGATGGGTCATCCTATTCTCGATTTAACGGACCAGACGGCGGTTGTGATTGGTGGAACCAGTGGCATCGGGCTTGCTCTCACCAGGGCGCTCGCTCAGGCCGGAGCGAACGTTGTCCCCACCGGCCGCCGCGCCGAACAAGTGAGCGCTGCTGCCTCCGAAGTCAGGGCGCTCGGCCGGCGGTCGCTGGTCCAGACCTGCGATGTCACCGACACCGCCAGCCTCGACCAGCTTTTAAAGGCCGTCACGACCGAATTCGGCAGCGTGCCAATCCTGGTCAACTGCGCCGGCCGCACCAAGAGGACCCCAACCCTCGACGTCCCGGATTCCGAGTGGAACGCGATCCTCGAAACCAATCTGAACGGGACCTTGCGCGCCTGCCGCGTCTTTGGCCGGCACATGATCGAGCGCGGCTACGGCCGCATCGTAAACATCGCTTCGCTGTCCTCGTTCGTGGCGCTCTATGAAGTCGCAGCTTACTGTGCCAGCAAGGCGGCGGTCGCTTCCCTGACGAAATCTCTCGCCATCGAATGGGCCAAGTCGGGGGTTTGCGTGAATGCGATCGCTCCCGGCGTCTTCCGCACCGACCTGAACGCCGCCCTGCTCGACGGCACAGATCGCGGTCGCGAATTTCTCCTGCGCACTCCCATGAAGAGATTCGGCAAGCTCGACGAACTCGGTGGCGCCGCCATTTTTCTGGCTTCCGAAGCCGCCAGTTTCGTGACTGGACACGTGTTGACCGTCGATGGAGGCTTTCTCGCCAGCGGCGTCAACCAGTAGTGGCTTTACTCTCTCCCGCGTGATGGAGGTGGTTCCATGGCCCGGAAAACAAGGCGCGATTTCATCAAGCTGGCTGCAGCCGGGACCGCGGCGGTCCTGGCCTGTCCCACAGCCCGCGCGTTAGGCGCCAATGACCGCGTCCGCCTGGCGATGATCGGCGTAGGCCAGCGGGGCCAGGACCTTCTGAAGCAAACCCTGGAAATTCCCGGCGCACAAGTGGTGGCGGTCGCGGATGTTTATACTCGCCGCTTCGATGAAGCCAGAAAAATTTCGCCCGGCCTGCAGACGGTGAACGACTATCGCCGCATTCTGGACATGAAAGACATCGACGGCGTCCTCGTGGCCAGCCCGCTGCACATTCACGCGCGTCATTTCCTGGATACCCTGGCCGCCGGAAAAGATCTGTATTCCGAAAAGACCATGACCTGGTCGATCGCGGAAGCGGATCAATGCCTGCAAGCGGCCAAAAAATCCGACCGCGTAGTTCAAATCGGATTGCAGCACGAGAGCGAAGGCCCCTGGGCAGACGCCAGAAAATGGATTCGCGATGGCATGGTGGGCAAGGTCACCCTGGTGGAATCGTGGATGAGCCGCAACACTCCTCACGGGCAAGGCCAATGGGTCCGCCCCGTTCCCCCCGACTGCACTGCCCAGAATGTGGACTGGAAAGCATTTCTCAACGGCAGGCCAGACATGCCCTTCGATCCCTACAAGTTTCTCAACTGGCGGCTGTACTGGATGTTCTCTGGGGGAAACATAACCGAGAACATGATTCACCAGATGGCCTGGATCATGAGCGCTCTCGATCTTCCGCTCCCCACCGCGGCCTACATGTCAGGAGGAGTGTTCTCAGAAAAAGACGGACGCCAGGTGCCCGACACCATCGCCGTCACCGTGGATTTCCCCAATGACGTGGTCGTAACCTTCCAATCCACCTTCAGCAATAGCCGCTACGGGCTGGGCCAGCGCATTCTCGGCAGCGACGGTACCATCGAATATGTCGCGGGCTCGAACGACATGGTCACGGGCAAATCGCAGGAGCAGATCCACTACTATCCGGAAGAAGTGAATCGTCCGAAGGGGGCGGCGATCAAAGGCGAAAGCCCCTCCCAGAACCACATCGCGAACTGGATCGATTGCATGCGCAGCCGGAAAACCCCGAACGCGCCAGTCGAACTCGGCTACCGGTCAGCCATAGTCGCCCACATGGCTAATTTGTCCTATCGCCACAAACGTCGCATGACCTTCGAAGAGGCGAAAGCCGCTCCACCCGAATTCTAGGGGCGGCCTGACGACGAGTGGCCCGTTCCAAAATTCGCCGCTCTTTGCGAAATTTGGAGTAGGGGATGTCGGAGGCTTCTAATGACTGTCGGCAAAAGCGCGGTCGATCGAGTCCTCTCTCACGACGAGGTCCGCCAAATCGTCGCTCAGGCCGCCGCCAGCCTCAATCTCAAGGGCAAGCGCGTGCTCACCCTCATCCCCGACGGCACTCGCACCATGCCCATGCCTCTGATGTTTCAGCTTCTGCAAGAGGAGATCGGCGCTGCAAGCCGCCGCTTGCGATTATCTCGTCGCGCTGGGCACGCATCCGCTGATGAACGAGGCCCAACTCACCCGCCTGATGGGATGTCCCGTAGTCAACGGAATCTGCGGCAAAGCCCGCGTGTTCAACCACCGCTGGGACCTTCCCGACACATTCGTGGATCTGGGCACCATCCCGGCGACAGAAGTTGCCGAGGCCTCCGGCGGCCTCTTGTCGGAACCGATCCTGGTCAAGATCAATCGCCTGCTCTTCGACTACGACCAGGTCCTGATTTGTGGTCCCGGTGTTTCCCCACGAAGTGGTGGGATTTTCAGGCGGCAACAAATATCTGTTCCCGGGAGTCAGCACGGGAGAGATGATCAACCAGACGCACTGGCTTGGGGCCCTGCTCGGCAGCTACAACCTCATCGGCACTGCCTGCACTCCGGTTCGCGCTCTCATCGATCAGCGCCGCGGAAAAGATTACCGTCCCTGTCTCTTGCTTCGCGCTGGTGCTGAGGCAACAGGATATTGCCGGTATCTATTTCGGCTCCGCGCCGGAGGCCTGGAAGGCGGCAGCCGAGTTGTCCGCGCAGAGAGCATATCCGCTGGGAGGAGCGTCCCTTTCGACGCGTTCTCTCTGTGCTTCCCCACATGTATGACGACATCTGGACCGGCGCCAAGGGCATGTACAAACTCGAGCCCGCGATCGCGGACGGCGGCGAGGTTGTGATCTATGCTCCGCACATCACAGAATTCAGTTACACCCACGGAGCTTTTCTGGAACGCATCGGCTATCACTGCCGGGATTATCTTTCTCAAACAGCCGGAGAGATTTGCGGATGTGCCCCGTGGCGTGATCGCACACTCTACCCACTTGACGGGACAAGGTACCTACGACGCGGGCCACCGGTGTCGAAGCGCTGCGAATAAAAGTCACCCTCGCCACCGGCATCTCCGAAGAACGCTGCCGGCGCGTGAACCTGGACTACATCGATCCCAGGACCGTCAGGTTTGAAGACTGGCAGGGACGGGAAGAGGAAGGCGTCAAACTGATTCCCCATGCCGGTGAAATTCTCTACCGGCTCAAAAATATGGGATAGTCTCGCGTGACGCCTGTAAACGGTTATTGAACTGAACTGGCTACGTTAGAGAAAACGTTGTTTGCGTTAGAGCCGACCAGTCGTATCGTCCCTACCACCAGGACGAGAATCACCGCCAGCATGACGGCGTACTCGGCGATGTCCTGTCCCTGGTCTTCCGACCAGATTCTCTGCAGCAGATTTTTCATGACTGACCTCCAAAGCTGAAAACTTTTTCCCTGTTAGGAACTCATCATGAACGCATCGTGCGCGATTGTCAATCGCTCATCTACGAATTCAGTGCAATTCTTGGATGCGATGAAACGCTTGTTGGGCTTGGTCTTTGGAGGATTTACGTCGTCGACTTTCGCTCCATCTGGAGTAACCAGCGTAACCTGTTACCGTACACAATGCGGGCGCGAAAACTTAATGTAGAAGCTCCGCGGCGGAGCGTGATGCGTATTCCAAAACCCGCCCAGGTAGAAGGCCGAGATAGAGAGTAGCCGCCACCGTGATGCCCAAGGCCGCGCCAAGGGCGGGCGAAACCGGTATCTCCGGCATCTCCTCCCGCGCCTCCCGCATATACATCACCACGATGATTCGCAGGTAGTAGTAGGCGCCCACGGCGCTGTTGAGTACTCCGATGATGGTAAGCCCAACCAGGTTGGCTTGCAGGGCAGCGCTGAACACGTAGAACTTGGCGAAGAAGCCGCCAGTCATGGGAATCCCGATCAGCGAAAGCAAAAAAATCGTTAGCGTGGCGGCCAGCACCGGCGATCGGCGGCCCAGGCCCGCGTAGTCATCCAGTGTGACGTAGCGTTCCCCGGCGCCAGCGACATGGCTGACCACGGCAAACGCACCAACATTCATGGCCGCATAGGAGGCGGTATAAAACATCGCCGAGGGAATCCCGTTATTGGGCAATGCTGCGAAAGCCACCAGAACATACCCGGCATGCGCGATGGAGGAATAGGCCAGCAGGCGTTTGACGTTCTGTTGCACCAGCGCACCCACGTTGCCCAGCGTCATCGATAACGCGGCCGCCACCCAGATCAGCCCTACCCGCCCCGGCGCATTGGCTTCAAACATGATGCGCAGCAGCACCGCGAACGCCGCCGCCTTGGGTGCGGTCGACATGAAACCGACCACCGGCGCCGGCGCGCCTTCGTACACGTCTGGCGTCCACACATGAAAGGGAGCAGCCGCTACTTTGAAACCGAGCCCCACGAACATGAACGCGATGCCGGCATACGCCAGCACCGGAATCGGCGTGGACCGAAGCGCCTGCCCGATGACCGCAATGCTGGTAGACCCGGTCGCGCCGAACATCAGCGCGACTCCGTAGAGAAAGAAAGCTGTGGCAAAAGAACCCAGCAGAAAATACTTCAGCGAAGCTTCGCTGCTGATCGCCGCGCGCCGCCGAAAGCCCGCCAGCACGTAAGTGGAAATCGACGAAATTTCCAGCGCGATGAAGATCAGCACCAGCTCGACCGCCGAAGACATCAGGCACATGCCGGCGACGCCAAAAAGAATCAACGCGTAATATTCCCCGGCGCGAATCTGCTGCACCTGCATGTACTCGAAAGAACTGAGAATGACCACCGCGGCAATCGCGATCACCAGGACGTGGAAGAAGGTGCTGAACCCGTCCACTTTGACCATGCCCCAGAAACCGAAGCCAGGGAACTGAGACTGGTAAAGCGTGGCCGCCATCGCCGCCACGGAACCTGCCAGCGCGATCGGACCGAGCAGCTTGTGGGTGCCATGCTCATCCACCAGCGGATCGAGCACCATGATGACCATGCCGAACAGGGACAGCACGATCTCCGGCAGGATGCGAATATATTCCACGCCCTGAGGCATGATCTGAGTCATTCCTGCGCTCACAGGCCAGCCACCTTGCCGGCTAATTGCGCAAACGGTGCCAATGCAGTTTGCACCGCGGGATCGATCGCGTTCAGCCACAGCAGCGGCGCCACCCCCATCACCAGCGCAGCCGCAGCTGCCGGCACCAGAGCAATTCGCTCGCGGAGATCCAGATCTGGCAGGGTTTCATTCACCGCGTGCGTGATCTTTCCGTAAAACACGCGTTGATACATCCACAACAGGTAACCGGCGCTCCAGATAATGCCGGTCGCCCCCAGAATTCCGTAAACCGCGCGATCCTGAAAGGCACCGCTGAGCACCAGAAATTCCCCGATGAAGCCGTTCAGCAATGGCAATCCCACCGATGCCAGCACGACAAACAGAAAGAAACTCGCGTACACGGGCATCGAACTGGCCAGTCCGCCGAATTCCGAAATCTCGTAGGTGTGGCGGCGTTCATACAGAATGCCCGCCAGCATGAACAGCGCGCCGGTCGAGACGCCATGCGCCAGCATAACGAACGTCGCTCCGTCCAGGCCGGCCTGGGTGAAGCTGAAAATCCCCAGCACTACGAAACCCAGGTGGCTGATCGAAGAGTAGGCGATCAGCTTCTTCATGTTGGGCTGGACCAACGCCACCAGCGCGCCATAAATAATCCCGATCAATGCCAGAATCATCACCCACCAGGCATTGGCGCGCGCCTGTTCGGGAAATAGCCCCAGGTTGAAGCGCAACATGCCGTAGGTTCCCATTTTCAAGAGGACGCCGGCCAGCAGCACAGACCCGGCAGTGGGCGCCTCAACGTGCGCGTCCGGCAACCAGGTGTGAAAGGGGAAGAGCGGAACTTTGACCGCGAACGCGATAAAGAATCCCAGGAAGAGCCACTGGGCTGCGCCGCTGAAATTCGTCACCTGCCCGCTGCGAATCGCGTTCTGGATGGTCACGAAATCGAACGTTCCGACTTTCGCGTACAGCCAGAGAATCGCCGCCAGCATGAAGACCGACGCGATCATGGTGTACATGAAAAATTTGATGGCGGCGTAAACCTTGCGTCCATGGCCGTACATTCCGATCAACAGCGCCATGGGGATCAGGGTCGCCTCCCAGAAGAAATAAAAGGCAAACAGGTCGAGCGCGACGAATACCCCGATCAGTGCGGTCTCCAGCACCAGCAGGATGATGAAGAATTCTTTCACCCGCTCGTGAATGGATTTCCACGAGATCAGAACGCACAACGGCGTCAGGAATGTAGTGAGCATCACCAGCCACATGGATATTCCGTCCACTCCCAGGTGGTAATGAATATTGGGTGTGGGAATCCATGCGCGATCGATTTCGTACTGGAAGCCGGTTCGCGCCCGCTGGAAGTGAACCGGCAGATGCAATGACAAGGCAAACGTAAGCAGCGTTACCACCAGGGAAAATACCCGGATATCGCGGTCACGCCGTGGCAATAACAACAGCAGCAGAGCCCCCGCCAGGGGAATGAACGTCACCAGCGTCAGAATGATCGGACTCCACCTGTCCATGTCCATCGCCTGAAAGTTCATCGTGTGCCCATCCAGACCATGTACGCGATAACCGCCGCCGCACCCGCCGCCACCCATCCGGCGTAAGAGCGCAGGTTACCGGACTGCATGTGCCGCACCGAGTCAGATACTTCGCGCGCACCCTGCGCGCTGTTGTCCACGGAGGCGTCGATCACGTCCTGATCGATCCCGTGCCACAGAATCAGGGCAGAGCCCGCAATCAGCGGCTTCACGAACAGCGTCGCATAAAGCTCATCGATGTAATACTTGTGAAGCACCGCGTCATAAAGGCCGCCCAGGCCCGCCGCGATCTTCTGCGGCAACTGAGGATCGCGGTGATAAAGCAGCCAGGCCAGGACAAACCCGAGCAGCCCTGCGAAGACCGAAATCCCGGTAAAAAGAAGCTCGGTCGCATGGCCGGTCTGGGGCTCAGGTCCTTCGGTTTCTTTTTCCGCAGGCGCAGCCAAGCCATGGCTCTCGCCGCCGGCCGCGATCGTCGAGTGAAATACTGGCCCGAGAAATTTATCGAAGCGATTGCTGCCGCCCAGCGATCCCGGAACTCCAATCCAGCCACCGGTAAGAGACAGGAAAGCCAGCACCACCAGCGGAATCAACATGAGCCGCGGACTCTCATGAATTCCGCCATGCCCATGCCCATGTGGCGCGGGCGCCCCCGCCCGCGCATCACCATGAGCCAAATCGTGCGCAGAGTCGTGCGCTGAATCCTGATGCGAATCATGCGAGTCTTCCGCGCTCCCGCGATATTCCCCAAAAAAAGTCATGAACCACAAGCGGAACATATAAAAGGAAGTGAGAAATGCCGTAAACAGTCCAATAAACCAGTAGACCCAACTGGCCTGGTAAGCCCGCCACAAGATTTCATCCTTGCTGAAAAATCCGGCGAACGGCGGAATCCCGGCAATCGCAAAAGTGGCGATGGTCATGGTCCAGAACGTCCACGGAATCTTCGTCCGCAACCCGCCCATCTGACGCATGTCCTGCTCGCCACTCACCGCGTGAATCACCGATCCCGCCGCCAGGAAAAGAAGCCCCTTGAAGAACGCGTGGGTCATCAGATGGAAAATGCCGGCGGAGAATGCGCCCACTCCGCAGGCCATGAACATGTATCCCAGCTGCGAGATGGTTGAGTAGGCCAGCACCTTCTTGATATCGGTTTGTGTAATGCCGATAGTCGCGGCGAACAAGGCGGTCAAGGTTCCGATGATGGCGACCACGGTCAACGCCGTCGGCGCCCGCTCGAAAATCACGTGCGATCGCGAAACCATGTACACACCCGCGGTCACCATCGTCGCGGCGTGGATGAGCGCGGAGACCGGCGTCGGGCCTTCCATGGCGTCGGGCAGCCACACATAAAGTGGAATCTGCGCCGACTTGCCGGCCGCTCCCACCATAAGCAGCAGCCCGATCGTGGTGAGCAGTCCCGCCCCTGCGGTTTCGGGACTCATCGGAATGACGCTCTGGAAAACCTGATCGAAGTTCAATGAGCCGAAATGCTTGATCATTAAAAACAAGGCGATCAGAAATCCGAAATCCCCGACGCGGTTGACGATGAACGCCTTCTTGCCCGCCGATGCCGCCGAATCCTTGGTGAACCAGAACCCGATCAGAAGATACGAAGCCAGGCCCACGCCCTCCCAGCCGATAAACATCAGCAGATAATTGCTGGCCAGCACCAGGGTCAGCATGAAAAACATGAACAGGTTCAGATACGCGAAGAAGCGATAGAACCCGCCTTCCTCCCACATGTAGCCGATGGAATAGATGTGAATGAGGAAGCCGACGCCCGTGACCACCAGCAGCATCACCAGCGAAAGCTGGTCGAGATAAAACGAGAAGTCCACCTGAAACTTTCCCGCGCGGATCCAGGGGGCGAGAAACTCAATGTGCGGCGTCGCCAGGGAAGAGAATCTGAACGCCACTGCCAAGACCATGGCGAACGCCGCGCCGCTGAACAGCAGCGCCACCCCGGCCACGGTTTGCCGGGAAAACTTCTTGCCGAAAAGGCCATTGATGGCGGCGCCCACCAGCGGCAGCACCGGAATCAGCCACAGATGCAGGTTGGGCGTCATAGTTTGAGCAGGTCCACCTGGTCGACGTTCAGAGTTTCCCGAGTGCGGTACACAGCAATAATGATGGCCAGCCCAACCGCGGCCTCGGCCGCCGCCACGACCATCACGAAGAACACGAAGATCTGCCCGCTGAGCGCATGCCATTGCGCGGCAAATGCGACGAATGAAAGATTGACGCCATTCAGCATCAGTTCAATCGACATGAAGATGCTGATGATGTTGCGCTTGATCAGAAAGCCGGTCACGCCGCAGGCAAACAAAATCCCGCTCAACATCAAGTAGTAGGAGATCGGCACCATCAGCGTTCCTTCTTTCCCGGGTCCGCGTCCGGATGGCTGGCCAGGACCACGGCGCCCATGATGGCGATCAATACCAGAATCGAAGTCACTTCAAAGGGCAGCAGAAAATTGTGAAACAACAGCCAGCCGATGGTCCGGGGCGCGCCCGGTAGTGCTCCAGCCGACACCGTCTGGCTACCGGTCCGCTCGATCAGCACCCACCCCACCAGAACGCTCCCCACCAGCATCCCGGGAATTCCAAACAGCATCGCCACCCGGCTGCCTTTGGTCCGCTCCTCTTCTCCCGCATTCAGCAGCATGATGACAAAAACAAACAGCACCATGATTGCGCCGGCGTACACGATCACCTGCACCGCAGCCACGAACTCCGCGCCCAGCAGCAGGTATTCCACCGCCAGCGACCCCATCACCACCACCAGCGAAAGCGCGCTGTTGATCGGGTGCCGCTGCACCAGCAGGTTGACCGCGCCTGCCACGCACAACGCCCCGAAAAACAAAAATATAATCAGATGAGTCATTCAACTGAGAACCAGGAACTGAGAACCGAGAACTGGTAAATCAAGCTCGCAAAGCCACCACCAGCGCCGTAATCACCAGATTCGCGATCGCCAGCGGCAATAGAAACTTCCACCCAAACGCCATCAGCTGGTCATAACGAAACCGGGGCAACGTGCCGCGCACCCAAATGTACACAAACAGAAAGCCGAATATCCGAAGCACGAACCAGAACACCGGCAGAAGCGCCCGCAACAGCGGTGGCCCAACCACTGGCCCATGCCATCCCCCCAGAAAGAGCAGCGAGGCTACAGCGGCGACCGTGATCATATTGGCGTACTCAGCCATGAAGAACATGGCAAACTTCATGGCGCTGTATTCGGTGTGGTAACCGGCGACCAGTTCAGTTTCCGCCTCGGGCAGATCGAACGGGATACGGTTCGTCTCCGCATAGGCCGACATCAGGTAAACGAAGAAGGCAATGAATTGGCCTCCGTAAAAAATGTTCCAGCGCGGAATAAATCCCCAGAACGTCCCGCTCTGTGCGTCCACATTCCCGCAGGCTGAAGCTGCCCGTCAGCATCAGAACGCCGACCAGCGAGAGGCCTAGTGAAATTTTCAGGGTGCCGAGACTGTTTGGTGTTGGATATCAACCTTCCCGGGGTCAGCGGACTCGATCTGCAACAGGAGCTTGCCAAATCGCGCTCGCAGGTCCCCATCATATTCCTCACTGGCCACGGCGACATCCCAATGACCGTGCGTGCTGTCAAAGCAGGAGCAGTGAACTTCCTGACGAAACCTGTCGACGATGAAGACCTGCTGAAAGCCATCCGGCCCTCGCTCAGTTCCCACCTGGATGCCGGAAGACGAGGCTACGCCGGACGCCGGTAGCATGATCGGCCAAAGTGACGGTTCAGGCGTGTTCTAACGGATGTCCAAGTGGTGGCCCCGACCGACGCCGCGGTCCTCATCCAAGGCGAGACGGGTACCGGCAAGGAACTCGTCGCACGCGCGGTCCACGAACGGAGCGGCCGGAGCAGGAGGCCCTTTCATCAAAGTAAATTGCGCCGCAATTCCGGCCGGGCTTCTGGAAAGCGAGTTGTTCGGCCGAGAAGGGCGCCTTTACGGGTGCGATTGCACAGAAACTCGGGCGTTTTGAGATGGCGCATCAAGGAACATTGTTCCTCGATGAGATCGGCGAGATTCCATTGGAGCTCCAGACGAAATTGTTGAGGGCGCTCCAGGACAGGAGTTTGAACGGCTGGGCGGCAACGGACCATTCAGGTGGATGTCCGAATCATTGCCGCCACCAATCGGGACTTGAGTGCCATGGTCGATGAAAACAAGTTCCGGGCGGACCTGTACTACCGGTTGGCCGTATTCCCATTGAACATTCCTCCGTTGCGGGAGCGGCGCGATGACATCCCGGTACTCACTCGCTACTTCGTCCAAAAATACTCTCGAAGGATGGGTCGGGCAATTGAAATCATTCCAACGCAGGCGATCGAGGCGCTGATCGGTTACGATTGGCCCGGCAATATTCGCGAACTGCAAAACGTCATCGAGCGATCCGTCATTATGAGCAAGGGCCCTGAGTTCCGGGTCCTCCTGCCGCAGTTTACGCCGCAATCTAATAGCCTTCCCGCCGCAGGGGCGCCGTTATACGTTCGGCCTTCGAATGTCTCGCAGCTGGTGGAGCGTTCATGCATTCTGGATGCGCTGAAGGAAGCCAACGGGCACGTCGGAGGCGCCACTGGAGCCGCTGCGCGACTCGGCCTCAAGCGCACGACCCTGCAGTCCCGGATGCGGAAATACAACATCGGGCGCATGTACCCAGTGAACGGATTATTCGGAATTCAGAGTTCTGGAGCGGGCCGGTTCCGAAGCAGTCTTACGGCCCCGGTTCGCATCGCTTAAGCGAAGTGCCGGCACCTGGAGCCCCAGCGGCGGTTGGCGGGCCGGATTGGGCAGTGAACAATCAGGATGCGAATTGATAGCTGCATGGTCGTCGCTGGCACTCGTAATGGGGCTTCGTCCTGCCGTTGCGCTCGATCCGCACACGCGCATCACTCAGTATTTCCACACTGCGTGGCGGGTGCAGGCACGTCGGGAGCCTGGCGATCGTTCAGAGAGGCGGGGACGGAGATCGAGTTGACGATTCCGGCGCGGGCAGCCTATGAACAGCGACGCGGAGCGGGCGGTTCCTGGTTCGGCCGGAAGTCGAGGACGACGCAGGAACATGCCAAGGAGAGCCGGTAGTGACACGGGTTGCGAGCGGGATTTTGCTTCTTTGCATTATTCACGCTTCATGTGCCGTTGCGGATGAACCCCGCCCGGCGACACGCTCCGCCAACCTGACGACGAAGACCGGCTTCCGCGGGGACCGCAAAGAGAGACCTGACTTCACCGCCCGCCAATTTCAGAATATCCACGCTCAGGGCGGCCATGCTCCGGTGAGGGACCTCAAATTCACCCACCTCACCACGAACGATGGCCTATCTCAAGGCTATGTTACTGCCATTTTGCAGGATCGCCGCGGCTTCATGTGGTTTGCCACCCGAGACGGCCTCAATCGCTATGACGGTAACACCTTCGTCGTGTACAAGAACAACCCGAACGACCCTGGTAGCTTAAGCTCCAACTTTATTCAAGATCTGATGGAAGACGATCACGGCTATCTGTGGATTGCGACCAACACTGGGGTGAACAAATTCGACCCTGCAACCGAACGCTTTACCCGCTACCTTCATGACCCGAACAACCCGAATAGTATCGGTGGTGCTTACGTCACGAGCATCGCCCGAGACAGTCGGGGCTATCTTTGGTTTGGCACCGAAGACAGCGGCCTCGACAAGTTTGATCCAACGACCGGAACATTTACTCATTATCGCAATGACAGCGATGGCCAGTTTGTTGGCAGGATCACTAAGGTTATCGCGGGTAGCCATGGGGATATCTGGTTTGTTGGCGAGCGCGGTCTGTTCCATTTGAACCCACAGACAGGACAGATTACTCGCCCTCCTGCAACCAGGAATGGCCTCAGCGCAGAGAGTGTGTATGAAGACGAAGCAGGCAATTTGTGGATGCTAGCCAATTCCCCGATCGTCGGGCTCGTGAAATATGATCGACAGGCAGAGCGCTTCACGAAATACCCACTTGCCGCCCGTGCTGCCGGCGTCCTGGCATCCACGGCGAACGGGGGCTCGGTTAATAGCAACCTTGTGGCTGACGGGCAGAATGGATTATGGGTGCCATCGAGCCAGGGTCTCTATTACTTTGACCGGCGAACAGAACGTTTCACGTACCGGTTTCAGCACGATGAAAGCAACCCGGATAGCCTCGACAGTAACGCCATTCTGTCCGTCTATCAGGATAGGGGTGGCGTGCTGTGGGTGGGAACTGAGAATGCGGGGCTCAATATTCTCAATTTCCGGCAAGAACAGTTCGTCCATTATATGCATCGCCCCGCCGACCCCAATAGTCTCTCACCCGGCAGGGTCAAGGCGATTTATCAGGATCCCAATGGCGTTCTGTGGGTAGGCTTCTTTCCTCGCGCCCTGGACAGATTGGATCGAAAGACGGGCCAAATCACCCATTACGTTCCCAACCCGGGCGACGAGAATACGCTCGGTCAAGGCACTAACGTAGATAGCATTTACAAAGATGCAGCGGGTTATCTCTGGGTGGGTGGCGGCGGCAGCGGTCTTGATCGGTTCGATGAACGCACTGGGCGTTTCAAGCATTACCGGCACAACCCTGATGATCCCAACAGCTTGATTTCTGACAACGTTTACACGATCTATGGAGACCGAAACGGCCACATGTGGGTGGGCCAGCAGTACGGTATAAGCCGCTTCGATCCAGCGACGGACGGGTTTACCAATTACCAGCCTGTTCCAGACTAATCCGGCCAGCTTGGCAAATTGGGTCTGGGTCATTTATCAAGATCGTTCCGGCACGCTGTGGTTAGGGACGTTTGGCGGCGCGCTGATCCGTTTCGATGACAAGGCGAAGACTTTTGTGACTTACACGCCCGACTCGCATGACCCTCACAGACTCAACGGCGGCGGCATCACCACCATCCACGAAGACCGGACTGGAACACTGTGGGTGGGAGCGTTTGATGGACTGTACCGGTTCAACCGGCAAAGCGGAACCTTCACCCGCTACACGGAAAGCCAGGGCCTGCCGAGCAGCACGATTCGGTGCATTCAGGAAGATGGATTGGGCAGGCTTTGGCTCAGCACTCAGAAGGGCATATCCCGGTTCGATCCTAAGATGGAAACCTTTAGAAACTACGACGTGTCCGACGGCTTGCAGAGCAATGAGTTCAGTGACGGTTGTTATCAAGGCCCGGATGGGGAGATGTTCTTTGGCGGCAGCAATGGGTTCAATGCATTTTTCCCTGAAAATGTCCGCGACAATCCCTACGTGCCGCCGGTAGTGATCACTAGCTTCAAAATCTTCAACAAACCTGTGCCCATCGGCGCTAAATCGGTACTCAAGAAAGCCATCCCATACGTCGATTCCTTGACTCTCTCCTACCGGGACAATGTCTTCTCCTTTGAATTCGCGGCCTTGAGTTACGCAAATTCCCAGAAGAACCGTTATCGATATAAGCTCGAGGGCTTTGAACCTGGCTGGAACGAGGTGGGCAGCAAGCAGCGCCTGGCCACTTACACCAATCTAGACCCCGGCAAATATGTTTTTCGCGTGCAGGGATCGAACAGCGATGGCGTATGGAATGAAGAAGGGGTGTCGCTGCCCATTCTCATCACGCCCCCCTGGTGGAGGACCAACTGGTTTCGCGCCCTCTGCGCGGCCGTTTTTCTGGCAATGCTGTGGGCGGCCTACCAGTTCCGTGTCCGGCAACTGCAGCAGGAATTCAACATGCGCCTGGAGGCGCGCGTCGAAGAGCGTACGCGCATCGCGCGCGAATTGCACGACACGCTGTTGCAGAGCTTTCAGGGCTTGCTGATCCGATTGCAGGCCGCGCGCAATCTGCTTGCCCGGCGCCCGGAAGAGGCCATGCAAACGCTCGACGAGGCCATCCGCACGGCAGACGGGGGCCATCGCCGAGGGCCGGGATGCGATTCAGGACCTGCGCGTCCGATCCGGCCGCTGGAGAGCGATCTGGCAGCATCTGCTCACGGCGGCAGGCCAGGAACTGGCGCGATCTCCGAGGAGGCGCCGGAGAATCCGCCGGCCTTCCGCGTGACCGTGGAAGGGGAGCGGCAGCCTTTGTAGCCGCTGCTTCAGGACGAGGTCTACCGGATCGCGCGCGAATTGCTGCGAAACGCGTTCCAGCACGCGCACGCCGGCCGGATCGAGGCGGAAATCCGCTACGAAAGCCGGCAGCTTCCGCGTGCACGTTCGCGACGATGGAAAGGGCATCGACCCCGAAATCCTGGAGGCAGGCGGGCGCGCCGGGACACTGGGGGCTGCCGGGGATGCGGGAGCGCGCGAGTCGAATCGGCGGCAAACTGGAATTCTGGAGCGAAGCTGGGGCCGGGCACCGAAGCGGTGTTGACCGTGCCGGCCGCGGTTGCCTACGCGAGCGTCGAACGGCGGCCGCTTTTCGTTCCTTCGGAGAAAGAAGGCAGCTATCATGAGCGCTGAAGCCAAGACGATCCGAATCCTCACCGCCGACGACCATGCGCTTCTGCGCGCGGGCATCGCATCGTTGGTCGAGATCGAGCCGGACATGGAGCTGGTCGCGCAGGCCTCGACAGGGCGCGAGGCGATCGAGCAGTTCCGGCGGCACCGGCCGGACATCACTCTCATGGATCTGCAGATGCCCGACATCAGCGGCATCGAGGCGATCATCGCCATCCGCAGCGAATTCCCCGACGCCCGGATCGTCGTCCTGACGACGTACGCCGGCGATGTCCAGGTGGTGCGCGCCCTCAAAGCGGGCGCGCGCGGCTACCTGCTGAAGGGGAATGTGCATACAGATCTGCTGGCGACCATCCGCGCCGTGCATGCCGGGCAGAAGCGGATTCCGCCGAGGTCGCGGCCGAGCTTGGCCATGCATACCGCCGAGGACGAGTTGACGGCGCGCGAGATTGGAGGTTTTGAAGCTGATCGCGCAGGGGAACGCGAACAAGGAGATCGCCGCCCAACTTTCGGTTCGAGAGGACACGGTGAAAAGCCACGTCGGCAACATCCTCGCGAAGCTGGGTGCGAACGACCGCACGCATGCGGTCACGATCGGGCTCAAACGCGGAATCATCGACCTGTAAGTCCCCCAAAAGTGGGGTTCCGTATCCACGCTATGTAATGTTTCAAAGCCATTGCCACTCCCGTAAGCTGAAAACGGGATACATGTGCAACGGCTGTTCTCCACGTTCGCTGACGGTCCGCCGGGCGCTGGGCTTTTGCTCCAGCGACTACTGACAGGCGCTGCTCTGCTCTATTACCTGGTCGCGACACCCCTGTCCGCGGTTGCGCCACCGCAACTGATCGGAGCGTTCGCCGGTCTCCTGTTGATTGCCGGTTTGTGGACGCCCGTCGCCGGCGTGATAGCGGCGTGCGCGGAGGCGTGGATCGCGTTTACGTCCCCGGCCCACGCGGGCACTGCCGTCGCATTGGCGGTGCTATGCGTGACTTTGGCGCTGATCGGGCCCGGCCAGTGGTCCGTTGATGCTCGACTCTACGGCCGGAAGCATTTGGTCCCGCCCGAGCTTTAACACCATAGTGCTGGTCCCGGGCGCGCAAGCGGCCCTCAACGTTCATTTGATACACCTTTGAGCGGCTCCAGCCCGCTCTCGCCCTACCTCCGTGGTGAGTGGGTGCCGGGGCCACTGGAGAAGTCTTCCTAACCCTAAAGTGGGGGCGCCAAGTCAAACCATACAACCATTCCCACTCCCAACTAAATGAGGTTTTCAGTAAGGGCCAATAAGCCGCACAATCAGTCTGGAAGTGAGGGGAAATGGCCACCGCAACAGTTATTGACTTCGGGTCCTTTGTGAGCCCTTCGGGTGACGAGCGGATTCAATCAACCTTCGAATCCTGCATGGAACTCAAGGAGGTAGTGGACTCCACGCGCGACCAGAACGCGAACGAATTTGGGATTGTCGGGTCGAGTCCGGTGCTGCGGGCCGTGCTGGATGAACTGCGGACTGTCGCGCCCACTGACGCCACGGTGCTCATTGAAGGCGAAACCGGTACAGGCAAGGAACTCATCGCGCGCGCCATTCACATGCACAGCGAACGCCGGCGGCGGCCGTTCGTGAAGCTGAACTGCGCGGCAATCCCGGCGGAGTTGCTCGAAACCGAGCTTTTCGGGCACGAGAGAGGCGCGTTCACGGGAGCGATAGGCGCAGCGCATAGGTCGCTTTGAGGCGGCCAATGGCGGCACGCTGTTCCTGGATGAGATCGGTGAGATGCCCGTGCATCTCCAGGCCAAGTTACTTCGATGCGTTCAGGAGCAGGAGATTGAGCGGGTGGGCGGAAACCGGACGATCCACATTGACGTTCGGATTGTCGCCGCAACCAATCGGGACCTGAAAGCGATGGTCGCGGAGAACAAGTTCCGGGCGGACCTGTACTACCGGTTGGCCGTATTCCCATTGAACATTCCTCCCTTGCGGGAGCGCCGCGATGACATCCCTGTGCTCACTGCCTATTTTGTCCAAAAGTACTCTCGACGGATGGGACGGGAAATCGAAAGCGTTCCAGCCCAGGCGATCGAGGCGCTCATCGGTTACGATTGGCCCGGCAATATTCGCGAACTGCAAAATGTCATTGAGCGATCGGTCATTTTGAGCAATGGGCCTGAGTTGCAAGTCATCATGCCGCAGTTTACGGCACGATCTAAGGGCTTTCCCGCCGAAGCGGCACCGTTGTACATTCGGGTCTCGAATGTCTCGGAGGCTGTAGAGCGCGCACGCATTCTGGAGGCGCTAAAGGAAGCCAATGGGCACGTCGGTGGCGCCACCGGCGCAGCCGCGCGACTCGGCCTCAAGCGCACGACCTTGCAGTCCCGGATGCGGAAATACAACATCGGCCGCATGTATCAGTGAGATGCCGGCGCCATAAGAGGCAGATCACGACGAGGGCGCTTTCCCCTCTTCAGCCGATTGACACCGTCATCAGCGTCCATGGGGGAACTCCGGCGGTTGTTGGCGGTCGTCCACGCCTCAACAACGTAGGAAGTGTATACGCCCCTGCCGGACACGCGAACACCATTGCGCGCCAAATGTCTCAGTAGCAACCGGCCACCATCGTCGATGGCAGTGACATCACGCAAGAATAGATAGACCGGTTTTCCGTCGGACTCGGCTTCTTTGCAGCACGTCTCAACAAGCCCGACCGACTCGCCCGAGAGCTGTCCATCAATGGTGACCACAGTTTTTGAAGGTTCCTCAGTTTTGGTGACGCGGATCATCAGTCATACCCGCGACCTCAATTTGCACTCGTGTGTCCAATCTAAACCCAACTGTGCAGGCCACTTACGATCACTCCGGTCCCTCCAAAGCTGGCGCATGCCGACCAAGTGCCGAACATCGGCACCGCGACGCAGGACCAGAACGCGAACGCCTGGTGGCTGGCCGGCGTGCGTCGTCGAAGAGTTGAGTTGGCGTCTGCTGGATCACGCGTTGGATGGGAAGCCGCGCAAGCCGTTCAAGTGAGGCCGGTAGGCGGAAAGCCACGATCAGGGTGCCGAGTCGTTCTGGCAACGCCGTCAATCGGGGAGGCTTTGAGGTGGCCCTTCTGGAGGTACCAGACAGCCTTGATGTTCCGAAATGATGCGCACTGTATTCGATTCAGATTCAAATCCGCCCGCGCCTCATTGCGGGATTCCCTGGCGACGCCTGCCGCCGGCGGTCGCGTACGCGACCATGGATTTGAGAACGTCTCCAGCGGCGACAAATCCCGTTTGACTTCGAGAGTCTTCCCTTCCGGGCCTTTCAGCAGATCAAGGAGCCTCACAACTTCGCATCTTACGCAGAAGGCTGTTCGGTCACAAGGCTTCCGACCAGATGTCCCGCCCACGGTCGATGCGCCTGTGATGCTTCCTTGTTCAACCTAAGATTCAGCCGAATTTCAGGTTCGGGTCTGCCTCGACTGCGTCCGTGGAGTCGGCCTCGCGGGCGCTTTCGATCAGTTCATCCAGCCGGCCCGAGCGGACGCTTTGAATCGTCAGGAGCTGTACCGTGTCACGCGGAAAGCAGA
>CAWJBA010000006.1:0-284871 GCA_963841075.1 Terriglobia bacterium | reverse complement strand
TGGACTGTGCCCAGACGATCCCGCCGTGCCCCATCAAAAGTTGATCACTTTCGTAAAGGACCGCCCCGGCCACGACCGCCGCTATGCCATCGACGCGCGCAGGATTGAACGTGAACTCGGATGGAAGCCGCGTGAAAGTTTTGATAGCGGCATTCGCAAGACCATCCAATGGTATTTGCAAAACGAGGAATGGGTAAAAGAGGTCACCAGCGGCAGCTACCGGAAGTGGATTGCCACCCAGTACTCATAGGATTGCGCGATCGCCTCGGCGCAGCAGAGAACAGACGACATGCGAGTTATGATTTTCGGCGCCACCGGTTTGCTGGGGAAGGCGCTGACGCGGGAGTGGAAAGAAGATGAGGTCACCGGGCTGGGCTCCGCGGACGGTGATATCCGCGACGCCGACTCGGTGCTGGGGCTGGTCCAGCGCAGCCGCCCCGATTGGATCGTGTTGGCGGCGGCTTACACCGATGTGGACGGCTGCGAGACCAATCGCGACCTGGCCTTCGCCGTGAATTGCCGCGGTGCCGTTAATGTCGCGCAAGCCGCCAAACAACAAGGCTCTCGCCTGCTTTTTCTCAGCACAGACTATGTCTTTGACGGCACCAGGACGACCCCCTACAGGACAGATGATCCACAATCCCCCCGCAGCGTCTACGGCAAGTCGAAAGCCGAGGCGGAGGCACAACTGGTTAAGATTCTTCCGGAATGCTGCATCGTTCGGACTTCCTGGGTCTTCGGCATGGGCGGAAAATGTTTCCCCGACACGATTTTGAAACTGGCCGCCAATCGTCCGCAGTTGGACGTGGTGGGGGACCAGCGCGGCTCTCCAACTTACACGGTCGATCTGGCGCGCGCTCTGATTCAACTTTGCCGGAAAGGCGCGAGCGGAGTGGTGCACGCCACCAACCGCGGTGAGTGCTCATGGTACGAGTTTGCCCGCGAGATCATTGCCCGCTCGGGCCTCGACACAGTCGTGCGCGAGACCACCAGCGACAAGTTCGTGCGTCCTGCGGAACGTCCTAAGTATTCGGGCTTGTCTCCGGAAAGCCTGCAGAAGTACGGCATCGAGATGCCCGGCTGGCAGGACGCCCTGCAACGATACCTGGCTGAGAGGATTTCGCCCCAGGCCACGTAGGGGCAGGTGTCCCACCTGCCCGGCGGAGCGGAGCTCCGCTGCCGCGGCTGCAAGATTGTCGAACTGCGCTCGAACGGACAAATGGGGTTATCTGTCCCCACGTGAGTTGTGGTTGTGACCTACAGCTGTTCCAGGAGCGCGGCCCGCATCTTTTCCTGGTGTTGGGCGTCCAGCTTGGTGCCAGCGCAGGTTACATGGAAAACATCGGTCGCTGTCTGACCCTGGGTATCGATGATGGCCACCTCGATATTGCACCCGAGTTCGGCTATGGCCGAACTGATGTCATAGAGCAGTCCGGGACGATCCGGGGCAATGATCTCGATCAGCGTGCTGTGTTGTGAGCAAGCGTTGTCGATCTGCACGGCGGGCTCGACGGTTATTTTCGGGCTCTGCAGCCCCGGCTTGAATTTCGTTTCCATCAACTCCACCACATCGATTTCGCCCGACACCGCTTCCGCAAGTTTCCGTTTGAGGCGATCGATTTCAGGCGGATTAAGCTCCAGCGTCCGGAAACGGTCGGAAAACCGGATTGTGTCCAAAACCACGCCTGCCTTGTTGGAGAATGCTTCCGCCTTCAGAATGTTCATCCCCCAAGAGGAGAGCGTACCGACCACGTGGGAAAACAGCCCCGGACAGTCCAGGGTCAACAAAACCAGCTCGAAGTAGCCGTCGCGACGGCGCATGTCGATCTGTGGCTCATCATCCTTCTGTTTGAGCTGGTCGTACATCCTGCAGTGGGCGGCGATTTCGCTCGCGGTGTGCATCAGCAGATACCGCTTGGGAAAACCTTCCAGGAACGAAGTGATGTGCTTCGCATCGCGCTCGCCTGCCGCGGCCACAACTTCTTTGATGCGCTCGTTGTTGGAAGCCGTCAGGGTAAGACGCTGGTCGTCCACACTCCGGCTCAGATAGTTGAACGCGGCCGCGTAAAGCTGCCAGAGTAATTCCGCCTTCCACGGCGTCAGGGCCTCCGGGTTGACCGACTTCACGTCGGTGTAGGTGAGCAGCGTGAGCATCTTCAGCCGCTCTGTAGTGCCTACGGATTCGCTGAACTCGGCCACCACCTTGGGGTCGAAGATGTCCTGGCGCATGGTCGTCGACGACATCCGCAAATGGTTTGCGATCAGAAACACCACGGTCTCGGCCTCGGTCGCCTCCAGACGAAGGCGCTTAAGGACGCTGGCCGAAGCCTGCAGGCTTCCGGTTACATGGTCGTCCTCGGGCATGCCTTTGCCGACGTCGTGGAGCAAGAGCGCCAAAAACAGCAGATCGGGGCGTTCGAGCCCGTCGAGAATGTCGCGGAAACGCCGATCCAGCTCGGTGTCGGGTGTTCGCAACGCGTGAATGTTCTCGATCGCGACCAGCGAGTGCTCATCCACCGTATAGCGGTGGTAATAGTCGCGAATCACAAGCGAATCGACAGCTTTAAATTCGGGGAGCAGAGTCACCAGCACGCCCAGCCGGTGCATGGCGCGAAGAGCGGCTCCGGCATGTTGCGATACCAGGATTCTTCTTAAGTGCGACCACACCTCCGGAGAATCTTGCGCCCAATCCCGCAGACTGGGGAGCGCGGTTTCCACGCATCGTTCGGTTTCGGAAGTTAACTTCAGTCCATGACGGCCCACGAATTCGAAAAGGCCAAGAAGCACGGAGGGATCCTGGACCGAAGAAAGCTGGCGCAGAAAGACCCGGCCCTCGACGACGGAAAAGTCAGCGTTCGACAAGCGCGATTTTCGATTTTCAAAAAAGCGATACAGACCGGAGCGAGACGGCGGGACTTCGTCGAAGAGGACGGTCAGCCGGTAAATCGACCTGACGTGCCGGAAATAAGTTCGCATCCAGGCCGCCGCCGCGACCGGCGCACTGGCCGGCAGCCCGATTCCCGCCGCCGCAGCCTCGGATTGCAATTCGTAGGTCAGCTGATTCAGGTCCCGGCCCTGGCGATAGTGCAGAAAACATCGCACCGACGAAAGAAAATCGAGGGCCGCACCACACTCAGCGCGAAAAGCCTCCGGCAGAAGACTTTCGGGCGCGGGCCAGACACCGGTCTTCTCCAGCTGTGAGATCAGGCTGAGCCAGCACGCCACCTGGTAGTCCCGCAATCCGCCCGGACAGTCCTTGATGTTCGGTTCCAGATGGAAGATGGTATGACCGTACTTGCTGTGGCGCGCAGCCGTCAGGTCGATCAGCCGCTGCTGCAACTCAAGCGCCTCGCGGGCCACCATTTTCGGAATCACCTGGGACCGAAGCTGTTCGAACAAACCCGCATCGCCAGAGATATAGCGGCAATCCAGCAGGGAGATGTTGAACTCCAGATTGTCGCGATGTAGTTTGCCGCACTCGGCCATGGAACGGGTGGTCGGGCTGACCCGAAGGTGCAGGTCCCAGAGGGCCTGGGAGATTCGCGGGATTACCCGCTTCTGCGCGTCCTCGCTCAGAGGCGATTCGTGGAGGAAGAGCACGTCCACATCAGAGAAGGGAAATAGCGCGCTGCGGCCGTAGCCGCCCATCGCAGCTACGCAGATCCTCTCCGGCGACTGGGGAGAAAATTGGTTCCACAACTCCCTGATGACTGAATCGATTAGATTCGAGCGCTCGCGGACCGCAGCCTGTCCGTCGTGCGACCGGGCGAACCGCTCGCGAATCCCATCCTCTTCGGCCTGATATGCGTCGTGAGATATCGAGCTATTTGCCAGCAAAGTCATCCGGCTCCTGATGGCTTGACGAGAAAGCGCGCAACATTGTCCTCACTACGCGCGTGCGATTTGAATCTGACAGCTTTTTCCACCCGGCTAGAGCACGGTTGCCGGTCGATCTCGTCCCGGGCAAAATGCGAGCTATCTTCCTCAAAACAGAGGCAAGCATTCACGACAAAACTCGCCGGGAACTGATTATGCGATTTCCCGCCTGCGATGGCTAATCCATAGTTTTGATGAGCAGGATTAACAACAGTTATAGGCGGGACAGCGGATAGCTGGCGTGGGACAGATAAATGGGAGCTTCACGACGTGATAGTACACGCCGAAAGAAGCTCCCGGTTTGTGATCGTGAATCCCGCGTTTTGGCCGGCGCGGAGTCCTTTAAACCGCTATGGCCCCGCGTTCCAGGTTGCGGATGCGAATGACTTCGTCCACCTTGGAGAGAAAAATCTTTCCATCCCCGATTTTTCCGGTTGAGGCAGCTTTCACGATGGCGTCGACGGCGGCGCTGACTTGCGCATCGTCGATAACCAGTTCAACTTTGACTTTGGGTAGAAGATCTACGGAATACTCCCGGCCACGGTAAGTTTCGGTATGACCCTTCTGACGGCCATGGCCGCGCACTTCAGAGATGGTCATCCCAGTGATGCCTGCTTCGGTCAAGGCTTCCTTGACGGCTTCAAATCGCCCAGGCTGAATAATCGCTTCGATTTTGGTCATCTTTTTTCCTATCTCGGGTTCCGGTCAGCCGCCGGTCGTGGAGAATCGTCTCCACGCCCGGTGACCGATCACAGTGCCCAGGTTATTTTAGCTGGCAATCCCGGGTGCGTGTTTGGGAGCACCCACGATCCCTTTTACGCTGGCCATCGGCAGTTCCTGGGTCATACCGCTGGGCGCGCCCAGAGCGGAAATGACATATTCAGGGTAGGCCGAAATGCCGTGCTCGTGGAGATCCATACCGTAAGTTTCCATTTCTGCCGGCAAGCGCAGCATGCCCATCGCGTTGACTACGAGCATCACCACCATGGCTACGGCGAATGTGGCAGCAGTAATGCAAAAGCTGCCGATGATTTGAGCTTTGAGGACCTGCAATCCGCCGCCGTAGAACAGTCCTTTCAGCGGCGCGGAATTGTCAGGCGCGATCGGTCCGGTTGCGCCGTATTGGCCGCAGGCAAACAGGCCAAGTGACAGCGTTCCCCAGATGCCGCAGAGTCCGTGTACGGGCACCGCGCCGATGGGATCATCAATGCGCAGCCATTCCAGGGCATCGACGCCCATGATGACCAGAACGCCAGCGATTCCGCCGAGCGCGACCGCACCCGTCGGACTTACCCAATAACAGGGGCAAGTAATGGCCACCAGCCCAGCCAGAAATCCGTTGGTGGTGTAGCTGGCATCCCACTTCTTGAATTTCATGTAACCGTAGAAGATGGAGGTGAGACCGGCTGCGCAGGCAGCCAGGGTGGTATTTGTGGCCACGCGGCCGATGCCGACAAAGTCCATCGCCGAGAGAGTGCTGCCGGGGTTGAACCCGTACCAGCCGAACCACAGAATAAGACCGCCGCTGACGGCGATCGTCAAATCGTGAGGCAGCATCGGCTCGCCGCCATCGCGTTTGAACTTTCTTCCCAGCCGTGGCCCCAGAACGATGGCGCCGGCTAACGCGATCATTCCGCCAATGGTGTGGACCACCGTCGAGCCGGCAAAGTCATGGAAGCCCATGCCCAGCGATGGGAAGAAGTGGCCGTCACTGCCCATCAAGGCCAGCCAGCCATCCGGTCCCCAGGCCCAGTGCCCGATGATCGGGTAAATGAAGCCGGTGACGCAGACGCTATAGAGCAGGTCACCGACGAATCCAGTGCGACCGATCATCGCGCCCGAGGTGATGGTTGAGCAGGTGTCGGCAAAGGCGAACTGGAAGATCCAGACTGCCAGGAAGGCGACCCCCGTGGTTTCGTAGGTGGCGGGCGCATTCTGCAGGAAGAACCAGTGATAGCCGATGAAACCATTGCCGTGCGAGAACATGAAGGCAAAACCGATGGCGTAGAAGAGAATGCCGCAAAGACAGGTGTCTACTACGCATTCCACGAGCACGTTGACGGTTTCACGGGAGCGACAGAAGCCGGCTTCCAGCATGGTAAAGCCCACCTGCATGCCGAACACCAGGAAGGCGGCAACCAGCGTCCATGCGGTATTGACCGGGTTAACCACGTCGGCGGCCTTCACCTCAGCGTCGGCGGCGAGGACGTGACTGAAGAAGACGCCGGAGACAACGGCCATGATCATCAGGACCATGCCGACACCGATCGTTTTGCCCGCAAGCAGGGTTCCGCCATATCGGCGCCACTCCGGGTCACGCAGCCGCATGGCTAAGCGCGACAACTTCCCGGACAAAGACAGATGATTTCCTTCTTTGGTGATCAGTGACATGTTCACAGCTCCTTATCGTGAGTTTGGACCTCTCCTGGTCTTCGCGGCCGTTCGAAAAAACCCCAGTGCAGACCGGCCGTGTCTTCCGATTCCCTGACTTACGAGCACTCCTTAGACTGAAACCTGCCCAAGACTCCATCGGCCAGCCAGAACCTGAGGCCGCACAATTTAGCTTTCATGGCCAGGGAGCAAACGTTGGCTCCAGCCTGGTCCTCGCGTGTCACCGTGCCGGTAATAATGAGATCAGCGTGCTCTCCTTCCACCTGCCGGTAAACCCGGAACACCGCACTCGAAACACACGGCATACTCGAGAACAGCAGATCGCGTACCGCCAGCGAATCTTCCAGCGCCTGCAAAGACGCGTTGCGGTCGCCCACACTGGCTGGGAGATCTGCGTCCCAGGGATCGGCCGGCCGAGCTATCCACTCGCACTCTGCCTCGTCGCCCCGCAACTCTAATCGCAAAAACTTGAGAGGTGCGCGAGACAGCTCGCCAAACCGAAGGCTCCTGCGCAGGTTCCGGACGAAGTCCGCTACTTGCCATAACTGCTTCATCTCGAGCCGAACTCCCTCTAACCCCGCAGTCGCGACACTCTTGGATCCGCAAGTCTGGCAGAGCCGAAAGTGGGAACAGATCTAGCCCTCTGGTCGTCAGCAAAAATCTCAGACGCCCACGCGATCACTATTTGTCTATTGAGGATGGCACGGCATCGTGCCCAGGAATCGGCTCTCTTCACCGTCGGAGAGAGGGAAAAACTTCAGCTACACAAATCAAATCTGGCCGGATTCTGCTTGCTGACACTGACAAAGTCAAATTCAAACTTTTTATTGCCGCCATCAGGACGATCACGTTGCAAACTCCGAACACGAGCCTTGCTTGACCGAATAGCTCAGCACAATCGCCTCCGCGATGTCTTTCATGGATTTGCGCCTCTGTTGGCTCTGCCGCTGCATCAAGAGATACGCTTCTTGCTCGTCGAGCTTCGTCTCCTGCTGCAGGATTCCCTTGGCGCGTTCCACCAGCTTTCTTACTTCGAGCCGGTCCGCAAGTTGCGACTTCTCCCTCTCCAGGGTTGCCATTTCAATCTCGGCCCCAAGCAGGAAGCCGACCGTTGAAATTAAAGAGACTTCGGATTCGTTGTAATCATGCTTCGCCCGACTCTGAAGGTTGATGAGCCCGACGACCCGTCCACGGCTCAACAAGGGCACCGACAAGAAAGCCTCGAAACCCTTGCGCTCCTTATTGAAGACCTGAAAGCACGCGTCACTGGCAGCATTCTGCGAAAGCGCTAGCGGCTGCCGGCGTTGCACGATCCCGCCCGCACCCGACTTCAGAGGCACTTTGTCCACTACGCCCACAAGAGGGTTCCTGGAAGCTCGCAACACAAGCTCATCTCCATCGAGGATGTAAACGAAGCATGAGTCACACTCGACTGCCGATGCGACAAAGTCGACAACCCGGGTCAACACCTGCTCGAACGGCACCGTCGCCATGCGGTCGGCTATGCCATGTAGAAAGTCGTGTTGTTGAGCCAGTCGACTTCGTTGTTCCGCATCCGCCAACGGCGGCAGTGCCCTGCTTACATGCCATGCCCCAGAAGTATTCATCGCGTCACACTAGCCAGTCGGTGGCCGGAAGACAATCATCCTTTGGTATGGTTGCCCATGAAAAAAAACGATGAGGAGCATCAAGGGCGGGCTATCGGCGGACGCGCGGCTTAAGCTTGTCCGACATCCTGACCAACTCGGCAAGCGAGGACGCCTCCATTTTCTGCATCACCCGGCTGCGATGAATCTTTACCGTGACTTCGCTCAAACCCAGCTGGGCGCCGATTTCCTTGTTGATGAGTCCCGTCACCACGAGGTCCATCACTTCTCGCTCCCGCGTCGTGAGCTGTTCAACTCGGGACTGCAGAACTGAAACCTCGGCCATTTCATCACGCCGAATCCGGTCACGCTCAAGACCGTTATGGACCGCAGCCAGAAGCTCCTCTTTCTGAAATGGTTTCATCAGAAATTCGATCGCACCGGCTTTCATCGCCCGTGAAGTCATGGGAACGTCGCCGTGTGCCGTAATAAAAATAATCGGTATGAAGACCGAATTCTTCGCCAGCATTTCCTGAAATTCGAGGCCACTCACTCCGGGAAGCCTGACATCCAGCACGAGGCAAGCGGGGACATCAGGCCGCGCCGACTTCCAGAACTCTTCCGTCGATCCAAACAGCTTAGCGCGCAGTCCAACCGATTCGAGGAGGTTACTGATGGCATCGCGAACCGACGCGTCGTCATCCACTACGAATATTATGGGACGCTTCTCAGCCATCGGAATCTCGCGATTGAATGGGAAGGACAAATTGGAAGATCGCCCCGCCGGAAGGCCGCGGTGACGCCCACAAACGGCCTTCATGCGCCTCGATAATCGACCGGCTGATTGACAGCCCCATGCCTATGCCGTGGGGCTTGGTGGTGAAGAAGGCATCGAAGATCTTCTCTCCCGCTTCGGCGTCCAGTCCGACGCCGGAGTCCTCGACCCGGACTACCAATTCCGACTCTTTCGCGCGCGCGCTGATGAGCAGTTCCCGGGGGCGGCCAGTCGTCTCGGCGGTTGCGTCCATGCCGTTCATCATGAGGTTGAGTACAACCTGCTGCAACTGGACCCGGTCCGCCTTGACTTTGGGAAGGCCGGGGACCAGGTCGGTCCGGATCAGAATCCGCCGCCGGATGGCTTCATCCCGCAGAAATGCTGTCATCTCGTGAATCAGTTCGTTGATATCGAGCCAGTCCTTCGCGGGCGATTCCTTCTTGAACAGGGCGCGAATGCGGCTGAGCACAGCACCGGCGCGCGTGCCGTCCGCGATAATCCTCGCGACCGTCTGGCGCGTCTTCTCCAGGTTGGGAGGACTCGCAGAAAGCCACTCGATACAGGCATGGCCATGGGTTACTACTGCCGTAAGCGGCTGATTGATCTCGTGCGCTATCGACGCGGTCAGTTCGCCCATGCTCAGCACTTGCGACAGGCGAGTGAGTTCCGCTTGGGTTTTCAAGAGCTCGGCGGTTCGCTCCGACACCCGGACCTCCAGAAGGTCGAGCGTCTCTCTGAGGGCTTCCTCGCTCTTCTTTTTCCCGGAACTCACCCAACTGGCCACCAGGGCGCAGACTACAAATGCAACGAAATATGCCTCGGCGGAAGTGCTGATCGAGAAGGAATGAAATGGAGGGACGAAAAAATAATCCACCAGCGCGGTCGAAACCAGCACGGCGAAGAACCCGGCGATGGTCCCCCCGAACCATGCGCTTGCCATTACCGCTCCGAAGAACAGGAATAGAAATGGATACGGGAAAAGTGGTTGCAGCAGGCGGGTAGAAACGAATGCCACGGTGACGGAAAGCAAGGCTATGGCATAGCGCCGCAGCAACGATCGAATTTGCCTTCCACTCAGTCCGCCGGTCTCCACATGCTCCATTTACTCGCTTTCGCGATTCGATGCTCCGTGAACCAACACGCGGCAACTTCAAAATCAGCCGTTCCGCTGGCCTCCACAATATCCTGCCTGTGAAACTATCCATCGCTTCAATAGCCTGTCAAACTTTCAAGATGCGGGATAGTGTGTCGGTCGGGCGCGGAGTCGCAGACCCTAATGCCTGGAAATTTCGGAATGTCTGGCGAGCCTTGATCTGGGTTAGAGAGCCGCTACCCCGCGCTCCTGGTTACGAATCCGGATCGCTTCATCGACTTTCGAAAGGAAGATTTTTCCGTCGCCGATCTTCCCTGAGGAAGCTGCTTTCACGATGGCGTCGACCACAGAGTCCACGAGGTTATCTGCCAGAACGAGTTCAAGCTTGATTTTGGGCAGAAGGTCTACGCTGTATTCCCGGCCCCGATAAATTTCAGTGTGACCCTTCTGTCTTCCGTGTCCGCGGACGTCGGAGATCGTCATGCCTTCAACCCCCGCTTCGATCAGGGCTTCTTTGACGGCCTCAAACCTGGACGGCTGAATAATAGCTTCGAGTTTAGTCATCGTGATTCGTCCTGCGAAGATTCGCCCTGCGATTCGTCCCGCAGACGCCTGCCTTCGCACCCTGGCCCTGGCATCCCCGGCTTTTGCATCCCGGGCTTTCGCATCCTAAGACAAGATTCAGATCGGACCAAGCAGAAATTTTCTATTGCGGGAATAAGAATCTTGTATTGTTATGCTTCCCAGCCGCCGGTTTGCGGGCCGGGCATGCACCTGTCAGAGGCTTATTCCATGAAGCTTGCGGGGTTTCTGCTGCTGTTGTCGGGGTGGGTGATCGCCCTCGTCGCCATCATGCTGATCCCGACAACCGCGGCGCGAGCCACGTTTGTGCTGGCTGGCGTCGGGGTGGAGGCGCTGGGCCTCTTTCTTGTCGCCCGCTCCCATCTGGTGCTGAAAGACGAAGGACAACAGTGACGCCGCTGCCAGCTCCCATGCTCTCCCAACTCGCGGTTGTGCTCTGCATCCTCCTTATTTGCCTCGTTCCTCTCGCCGCCGCGGGAGTCGCACTCATCAACGCCGGCTTGGGGCGTTCCCACAGCGCCGCGCATTCCATGCTGGCCTCGCTGTGTGCGATCGCGGTGGGAGCAACCGTGTACTTGATCTGCGGTTTCTCCTGGCAGGGGTTCATCGGCCAGCCCGCGCACGTATTGACTGTGGGCGGAAAAGGATGGAGTTGGATCGCGGCCGAACCACTGTTCTTTCGCGGCCTCCGGCTGGACGGCTCGCCCGTCTCGCTGGCGGCGTGGTTGCAGATGATGAGCGTCGGCCTGGCAGCGCTGATCCCGCTGGGTGCCGGAGCCGATCGCTGGCGATTGGGCCCGATCTGTGCCTCTACCGCTTTGCTGGCAGGATGGACCTATCCACTATTTGCGCATTGGGTCTGGGGCGGCGGTTGGCTGGCACAACTCGGAGTCAACTACGGACTCGGCAGAGGCTTTATCGACGCCGGAGGGTCCAGCACGATTCACGTTGTCGGTGGACTTACCGCATTGGCTATCACCTGGATTCTCGGTCCTCGGCGTGGAAAGTACGGGTCGAGTGGCTTGCCTAACGGCATCCCCGGGCATAGCGCCGTTTTGGTGCTGACCGGCTGCTTCCTGGCCTGGCTGGGATGGCTGGGCTTGAATTCGGCGGGCGCGATCTTATTCGCCGGCGCAGAGACTGGACGGGTCGTTCTGGTCGCCGTGAACACCACGCTGTCGGCAGCTGCGGGCGCTCTGGCTGCAACCGCGGTCACGAGCACCCGATTCGGCAAACCGGACGCCTCGCTCATTGCTAACGGTTGGATCGGCGGACTGGTCGCCAGCAGTGCCGGCTGCGCTGTCCTGGTCCCGGCCGAGGCGGTCATCGTCGGAATGGTGGCAGGCGGTGTGATCACATTGGCCGCCGACTGGATCGAATTTGGACTCAAGGTGGATGACCCGGGCGGAGCGATTTCGGTGCACGCGCTGGGCGGTATCTGGGGCGTGTTAGGGCTCGGGGCTCTCGCCCAATTTTCCAGCCAAAACTCCGGCCAGTTTCTGGCGCAGTTGGTCGGCGTCGCCACACTAATCGGCTTCGTTCTGCCTCTGACTTACGGATTGAATTGGCTTCTGAATCGTTTCTACCCGCTACGGGTGTCGGTCGATGGCGAGCGCCAGGGAATGGATTTGCATGAATTGGGAGGCGATGCCTATCCGGAGTTTGTGACCCACAGCGAGGATTTTATTCAACGGTAAGCGGGGAGCCTGGTTCGCTGATTTGTTATCCGGCACATGCAGCCACTCTAATGACGGGCTACATAAAGCAGCACTCCGAAAATGACAACCGGAATGAGCGCCAGCATCACATAAAACAGGACCCTCCTGAGCATGGGTTCGCGCCGCACTTTCCAGTCTCGCAGTTCGGGGCGTTCGGCCACTCCAACCTGGTCAAGGTGCTCGAGGTCCCAGATGAACTGGTGAGCGTTGGGGTAGCGCTTGCTGGGGTTACGTTCCATCGCGCGATAAATAATCTCCTGTAGTTGAGGCAAGATTTCAGGATCGATTTCCCGCGGAGGAATTGGATTGTTCAACAGCCGGTCATTCATGATGACAAAAGCATTGGGCCCCGAAAACGGGACCTTCCCGGTCAGCATTTCATAAAGCATGACTCCCACCGCGTACAAATCGCTGCGGGCATCGCCGCGCTTGCCCTTCACCTGCTCGGGAGAGATATAGTCGGGCGTTCCAATGGTTTGGGAAAACTTGGTGAAGGTGAGGCGGCGCGAACCGACGTTCGCCGCGATGCCGAAGTCAATGAGCTTGATGCGGTCTTCGTCGTCGACCATGATGTTTTCCGGCTTGAGGTCGCGATGCACCACGCCGTGAGCGTGAATGTAGTCAAGAGCGTTGAGGATACCTAGAATGATCTTTACCGCGCGCGCCGGGGGAAATTTCTTTTGCTCGTTGAGGATCTGCCGCAGCAGCCGGCCATCCACCCACTCCATGACCATGTAGAGCTGGCTATGGCCATCCTCGGATAGCACCTTCACCACGCCGGGGTGGTCGAGTTTCTGGCCAATTTCCTGCTCGCGCTGGAAGCGATCGAAGAAGACCGGATCACCCTCCATCTCGGTGTGAGGAACTTTGATTGCGACCTGGCGTCCGTCACGCAAGTCAGTCGCCCGGAAAATCGAAGCCATGCCACTGCGTGCGGCCACCCCTTCGATTCGGTAGTGATCGAGCTGGCCGCCAGTGTGAAGTGAACTCATGGTGAGCGCGAGGCACCGCGCATATCAATGATGCCAGAATACGGGCAAAGACAAAAATCGGGCATAAAAAGTTCGTAATTTTTACCCACATGACAACACCTTGGCGGCGAGGTTACCGAGCGGTGTGAGGGTGCACAAGTAAGGTCAGCGGAGCCTGTAAGGCCGCCCACGATACATGCCTACGCGCTCAACGCTGCGAACGCGGATGAGCTGTACGCTGACGTTGTCCGTGCCGTCTTCATAATTGGCAATGGTCACGAGTCTCCGTGCCGCTGCTTCCAGATCGGAGCTGTGGGCGATGACGTTTGCGATTTCTGTCGCGGCCACCGCGCCGTGTAACCCGTCGGAACAGAGCATCAGCACATCGTCGGGAATTACCTGGACCTCCTCGGTCTCGACGGCGACAAACAACTCCTGACCCAGGGAACGGCTGAGCACGTGGCGGGTCGGGGTCTTCGCTGCCTCCTTCTTGGAGAGCAGGCCGAGGCGGGCCTGATCATTGGCGAAGGTATGGTCGCGTGTCAGCACGGTAGCGTGGCCGCGCCGCACCAGGTAACAGCGCGAATCACCCACGTGGGCCACAACCGCGCGATCGAAGCGCAGCCCACAGATCACCAACGTGGTTGCGATATGAGCGCCGCCGGGTCGGGAAGCGAGACCGGCCTCAAACACCCGCGTGTTCGCGGCCTTCACCAGGCGCGGCAATAATGCGGTGTGCAACTCTCCTGGGGCGGCCGCACGAAAGTCGCCCAGCACGCTCTCCACCGCGGTGCGCGAGGCCACTTCGCCAAGCTCCTGACCGCCTACTCCGTCGGCCAGCGCGAACAACCATCCATGAGTGCCGACATGAATCGGCGTGGCAGGGACAACGTGACCTAAATAGTCCTCATTGTGCTGGCGGACCCTTCCTGTGTCGGAGAGTTGTGCAAACTCAAGATCCAGCATAGGACATTGTAGCGAATGGTAAATGGCAGAGCATTGGCCGGTGGCTCACCGGCTCTCCCTTAGCCAAGACAATGGGCGGGCTTATCGCCCGCCCATGATCCATAATTCGACGTTCCCAAAAGCTCAAGCCGCGGGCGCGCGGCCCTCGACCAGCGTTGTCTTCCCCATCCTTCTGCTGGCGCGGGTGAAATAGATTCCACCGTAAACGCCCCAGACCAGAGCCACTCCCAACGCCAGCAGCGGCTCCAACTTGGTTCCGTATCCCATGAATGGACCGACCAGGTAAAAGGCCATGCAGGCCAAGTTAGCCAGCAGACCGAACACCGGGATCAAAAGGTGACGCACCACCTTGAACTTCGGGTGATTGTGGTAGCAAACCAGGCAAGTTATGCAACTCAGCATGTAGAGCAGGAAGGTACCAAAATTCGAAGCCAGGGTGGTGGTCAGGAAGGTATTGGGCAAGGCCGCCATCTTGTCATGCGTCGTGTACCCGAAACTGGACCAGAATCCGTGAGGCAAGGCGGCGATGGAAGCATCGGATGGTGCCGCCCCGTCGCCGAAAAACACCACCACGGTGAGACAACCGACCACTGCGGAAATGATGGCCAGCGTCCAGATGGCGCGGTGGGGAGTGAGGTTACGCGAGTGCAAGGCTCCCATGGAGTCCGGCAGTTCCTGGTCTTTGCCCATGGCGTAAGTCACGCGCGCCCCGGTATTGATACAGGAGAGTGTGGTTCCGATCAGCGCCAGAAACACTGTCGCGGCCTCTACCAGCATGAAGGTTCGACCGTGCCCGGCGCCGAACAGGGCATCTCCGACCATGGTCATCATGTCGCCGATAGGCGCCGCCGAACCCGCCGCGGTCGCCATGCTATAGCCGCTGTTGAGAAAATAGTTGGCGGCAAAATACTCAAACAGATAACAGAAACAGCCTTGAACCAGCAGCGACGTGATCACCGCGATGGGCACGTCGCGTTTGGCGTTCTTGGCCTCGCCTCCCATGGAGGTGACGGATTCAAATCCCACCAGAATCAGGATGGCGATGGTGGCCTGCACAAACATCCAGCCAAAGTTATGCATCCGGATAACAGAGGCAGCCGTAGGATGCGAGACAAAAGCGCCGCTGGAGTCCTTCTCCGGATAATCGATGTGGAAAGGAACTGGCTTGCCCGCGGCATCGAGTTTCGGCTGAGGTACACCGTTGGCATCACGGACGATCGTGTCGGTCGCTTGCCCGTTAACGGTCGTCGTGGTGGTGGCGAACTCATAACTGTAAGCCGCGCTGCTTTGCGAATCGAACTGAAGGGCCGTGCTGCCGGGCGGATGGTTCATGCGATAGCCTAAGGCGACGACGGCGAAGACAAGCAGAGCGCTGATCTGAATGACGTTGATCGCGATGTTTACCGCGGTCGAACCGGTGACGCCGCGATGGGCGATATAAGCGACCGCAAACGAGAACACAATGGCGACTGCCATCATGAACATGGGACCGGGGTTGGAGGCGCTCATGAAATTCGGCCACAACGTCCCCACCAGGTAGCCGGAGATGACTCCGATCACTCCTACCATCACGCCGGGATAGATCCAGTAGTAGAGATGCGAGCCCCAGCCGACGATGAATTTCGCCAGGCGCGCGTAAGGCCACGCCTTTTCGTGATTGAGAAACGATTGTTCGGCGAAGTAATACGAACTGCCGGTGCCGGGGTACAGCTTCGCCATCTCCGCGTAGCAAACGGCGGTGGCAAGACACAACAAGGTCGCAAATACGATGCCGATCCACATTGCCGGAGCGGTCGCGCCGGCGGCTGCCTGGCCGGCAAATGTGAGCCAAAGAAAGGCGCCGGGTGCAATCAGCGCCATGGCGTTCATGGTCAAACCGGTCAAGCCCAACGTTTTTTTCATCTCAACGGATTCATCAGCCATGGTCTTCTCCTTCGAAGTGACCTCTTGGACATCGTCGTCCGCTTACTGGTTCAGACTCCAACCCTAACTGGTGCGGGCACGGCTTGAGCACTGGTGACCAGGGATGGTTTGTATTGCGCCCAAGCCGTCAGCCCACATATCAGTGGCCCCCTGCCGCCACTGGCTAAAAGATTGCCTACTTGGCATCCGCGCTGCTAAACGCGTAGATCATGCCCAGAGTTACCGTGTTCTGCGCATCCTTCAACAATCCGGTGCGGTACGGGAAAACGTTCTGGTCCGACATGTCGCGACGGAATTCCAGCCGGGTAATAATCTTGCTCGCCAGCATGCGCTGGAGAGTCAACGTAAATTCCCCGACGTTCTGGGCTGTGCCGGTCGAGAACCCATTGTGGTCCTTGAACCATTCGCCGCGAGTGGCGATCGTCCAGGTGGCGTTGGGGGCGTACTTGATGTATCCGGCAATGCCGCTCCACCACACCGCGGATGTGGTTGGCAGTCCCAGACCGGCGACCGGCACGCGATCGTGCCCGTAGTCATAGTTCGCCATGAGCGAAAGTTTTGCGTTGGGGCTGTAGGTCGCGACCGTGTCCGTGAGATGACGAAAGTCCGAGTTGTCATTGGACTGTTCCGGCCCCACCAGGTAGTTTTCGGTCAGGGAGAACTTGGCGTTCGGGGTCCAGGCGGCGGTAAACCCGGTCGTCTTGCCACTGTTGTTGTCGACGCTGTTGTTCCAACCGTTGAGCAAGTAACCGGTCAGAGCGAACTTGCTGTTGAAGGCGTACTTGCCGCTCACTCCAAAATGAAAATATGGAATGGCCCAGGAAAATAGGAGGCCTCGCGAGTAATTCCAGTTGTCTTTGCTTTCGATGACTTCAGCGCCGGCCGGGGTCACGAACTTGCCCACGTTGATCTGCAGACCCTTGCCGACGGGAGCGAGATACTCCAAGTATCCTTCCTTGAGGTATTGATCGAAATTGGTAATGGTCGATGGCGGCCCACCGAGAGGCGTTCCTGGCAGGTTGGGCGAGGCTACCTCGCCGGCATTCACCAGGTTCATCGCCTGCCCAAAGCCGAGAGCGATGTGGTAGCCAACGCGGCTCGCCGTCGCATCGGGAGCTTTGTCCGCAACCAGTTCGAGCATGTTCAAGGCAAACTGACTGGAATTGATATCAA
The DNA here is from genome assembly GCA_963841075.1 of Terriglobia bacterium. Taxonomy (GTDB): domain Bacteria; phylum Acidobacteriota; class Terriglobia; order Terriglobales; family Acidobacteriaceae; genus JAIQFF01. Next base: position 267,817 of record CAWJBA010000006.1, on the reverse strand, counting down.
AATTCCGCAGTGCGGTGGTGCGTTGCGCCGGCTGATTCGAGTTATAGCCGTAGTAGACATCGACGAATCCGCTGAGCGTGGTCGGCCCCAGCAGGCCCGCGAGCCCGGTAGGAGCAGGCGTGGCCGCCGGCGCGGCGGCAGGCAGCGCCGCGGCTGCGGCTGCGGGTGCAGGGGCCGGTGCTGCTGCGGCGGCGGCCGCGGCCTTCTGCGCCTCCATTTGGCTTTTGAGATCCGCCAGTTGTTTCTCCAAGGAGTCGATACGGCTGGAGAGATCGGCCGGAGGCTCAGTTTGAGCCCAGGCGCGGCTCCCAGGGCCGCAAATAATTCCAAGACTTACAGCCAAAACTGCCACCCTCCAACGGAAGGCATCATTCATCGAAACGACCTCTTTCTCCCTAGTCACGCTATGCGCACTGAAGTGCACACCACAGTCCCAGCGTTGCGGCACAGTACAGCCCTGAGCGTCTCAGAGTCCAATGCATAATTCTTTTCGCGCCTATCACAAATACTTTTAAAAACATTAATTTATGGAGAAGATAAGAGAAACTTATATAGGTGGCGCGATTGCAGGGTTCGAACCCTTGGAAGGGAGCACCTTACATCTGCCTCCTGGAACAAAAATGAGTTGCCGGCGTTTGTACCCTGGTACACTGGTACCATGATTTCCGGCGATCGAAGCCTGGTGGAGCGGGTGCAGACCGGTGTGCGGCTTGAAAAGCGATTGCTCAAAGTTCTCAAGGCGTTCGCCGAGTACCACGATTTAACCCTGGGTGACTTGCTGGAGGGAATCGTTTTACACGCCTTCGAGGGCAAGAGCCCGTTTGGTCAAGCGTCGCTTGACCAGATCGGCGAGCTGAAGAAATTCTACGGTTTGGAACTCGACTCGAAGTCCAGTCACCGCCTGAAAGAAAAGAAAAAAGCTAAACGGCGGCCATCCCGATGACAGACCAGGAACTGATTGAGCAATTTGAAAACGGCACGCTGCCCAACGAGTGTTTTCACCATCGAGAGCACGTTCGGGTGGCGTTTCTATATCTGAACCGGTATCCCGTTCTCGAGGCGCTGCTGGCGTTCTCTGCTGCGTTGCGCAAGTTTGCTCAGACTCACGGCAAGCCACAGCTCTACCATGAGACCATCACGTGGGCGTACATTTTTCTGATCAAGGAACGTATGGCGCGATCGGGAAAGAGACAGGGTTGGGATGACTTCGCTCGGGACAACCCGGATCTTCTGGCATGGAAGGATGGCATCCTGTCTCGATACTATCTCCCTGAGACGCTCGCCTCCGATTTGGCGCGAAGCGTCTTTGTCTTCCCCGACCTGGGGAAGAGCCGAACGTAACTAGAAGTTCGTCGTTGGCCATTGGCCTTTGGTCGTTGGCAAAACCCTATGCCCTGAGGTTCTTGGCCAAAGGCCAACGACCAAGGGCCAACGGCCAGTCATTGGCCAAGCGATCGAGATTGAGAAACAATAAGGACGGCTCTGACGAGTTGATCTGCAGTTGGGCCTGATCAGACAGGAGCGGAAGTCTCCATGACCCAGGAAGAGATACGGCTGGCGGAATCCGAGGAGCGCGAAAAACACTGGAAGCGTTGGGGACCTTACCTCAGCGAGCGCGCCTGGGGCACGGTACGCGAAGACTACAGCCGCGATGGCAGCGCGTGGGAAAGCCTGCCTCACGATCACGCCCGCTCCCGTGCCTACCGCTGGAATGAAGACGGTCTGGCGGGAATCAGCGACCGCAGGCAGATGGTCTGTTTTGCCCTGGCCCTATGGAACGAGAGAGATCCCATCCTCAAGGAGCGCCTCTTCGGTCTGACCGGAAACGAGGGAAATCACGGCGAGGACGTGAAGGAATATTACTTCTACCTCGACAGCACTCCCACACACTCCTACATGAAGTATCTGTACAAATATCCGCAGGCGGAATTCCCCTACACAAAGTTAGTGGCTGAGAACCAGCGGCGTGGCAAGAACCAGCCGGAATACGAACTGATGGATACCGGCGTATTCGACGACGACCGTTACTTCGACGTATTTGTGGAATACGCCAAGGCTGACGTGGAAGATATCCTGATCAAGATCACGGTTTCCAACCGCGGCCCCGAGGCAGCCAACCTGCGCTTGTTGCCCACGATCTGGTTTCGTAATACCTGGTCATGGGGCGAGGGGAATGCCGAGCCACGGCTCAAACAGGCAACTGATTTTTCCCATCCTGCAATTGTGCTGGACCATCCTGACACGGGCAAGCGCTGGCTGCATTGCGAAGGCTCGCCGGAGCTGCTCTTTACCGAGAACGAAACCAACGCCAGTCGGCTGTTTGCGGTAGAGAGCCGCACTCCTTATGTCAAGGATGGCATCAACGATTACATTGTGCACGGAATCAAAGGAGCGGTGAATCCAGAGCATTCGGGCACCAAAGCGTCGGCGCATTACAAACTTACTGTGGGCGCGGGCGAAACTGTGGTCGTGCGCTTGCGCCTCACCAGCAACGAGCTGAAAACCGAGAATGTGTTCGACCTCTTCGATCACACGCTCGCGTTGCGCCATGGCGAGGCCGACGAATTTTACGCGACCATCATCCCCCAGGACATCACCCCGGACGCGCAGAACGTAATGCGCCAGGGCTTCGGCGGCATGTTGTGGTCCAAGCAGTTTTATCACTACGTAGTGAAGCAATGGCTCGACGGCGATCCCGGCAATCCTCCGCCGCCCCTGGAGCGCCGCAACGGCCGCAATCACGAATGGACTCATCTCTACAACGCAGACGTGATTTCCATGCCGGACAAGTGGGAGTATCCGTGGTACGCGGCCTGGGACCTGGCATTTCACTGCATTCCCCTGGCGCTCGTGGATTCAGAATTTGCCAAGGAGCAGCTCATCCTGATGTTGCGCGAGTGGTACATGCATCCCAACGGACAGATTCCCGCTTATGAGTGGGCGCTGGGCGACGTGAATCCACCCGTACACGCCTGGGCAACGTGGCGGGTGTACAAAATTGACAAGAAGCGCAGAGGCAAGGGAGACCGCGAATTTCTGCAGCGTGTCTTCCACAAGCTGTTGCTGAATTTCACCTGGTGGGTGAACCGCAAAGATGCCGCCGGAATGAACATCTTCCAGGGTGGATTTCTGGGGCTGGACAACATCGGGGTGTTCGATCGCAGCGCGCCCCTTCCCACCGGGGGCTACATTGAGCAGTCCGACGGCACCAGTTGGATGGCGATGTACACGTTAAACATGACAGCCATCGCCCTCGAGTTGGCGCAAGACGATCCGGCTTACGAAGACGTGGCCAGCAAATTTTGGGAACACTTCATTTATATTGCACGCGCCATGAGCCATCGCGGCCATGATGATATGGGTTTGTGGAACGAAGAAGACGGATTCTTCTACGACGTTCTACAACTGCCCGATGGTTCCAAGTTCCCCATGAAGATCCGGTCGATGGTGGGACTGATTCCGTTGTTTGCGGTGGTGACCTTGGAGCCGGATATGCTGGAACGGCATCCCGGCTTCAAGCGAAGACTGGAGTGGTTCGTCGAGAATCGCCCCGACCTGACGGACAACCTCGCCAGCATGACGGACGAGGGTAAGGGCGATCGTCGCCTGCTGTCCATCGCCGATCCGGCACAGCTCCGCGAAATTCTCAAATACATGCTGGACGAGCGCGAGTTTCTTTCGCCATACGGTATCCGGTCGCTCTCGCAGTTTCACCGCGACCACCCCTATACGCTCAACGTCAACGGCATGGAACATCGCGTGGACTATGAGCCGGGAGAATCGACAACCGGAATCTTCGGAGGAAACTCTAACTGGCGCGGCCCCATCTGGTTTCCCACGAACTTTTTGCTGGTGGAGTCGCTGCAGAAGTTCCACTACTACCTCGGCGACGATTTCAAGGTTGAGTTCCCCACCGGTTCAGGGAAAATGATGACGTTATGGGAAGTGGCTGGAGAATTGTCGCGCCGCATGAGCAACGTATTCCTGCGCGACGAGAAAGGACGCCGCCCGGTGTTCGGCAATATCGAGAAGTTCCAGACCGATCCGCACTGGCGCGACCTCGTGCTCTTTCACGAATACTTCCACGGCGACTCGGGTGCAGGGATCGGAGCCAGCCATCAGACCGGCTGGACCGGTGTCGTGACCAAGTTAATACTGCAGAGCGGGGAATCGCACTCTCGCACAAAGCCCAAGTCCCCGCCGGCACACTTCGTGGCCAGGGGTTGAATGTCGAAGAGGTTGACTTCGCCCGACGGAGCGATCAAAGTGTTCTGCCGGGCGGCAGACCTATGATTCAGTTCAACCAGGAAACCTGCGGCAATCTGGATTCAGCGCTGCGCCGCGAATGGCTGGAAACCAACGGTCTGGGTGGCTTCGCTTCGTCCACGATTATCGGCCTGAATACGCGCCGCTATCACGGGCTTTTGGTCGCGGCCACGAAGCCGCCCGTCGGACGAGAAGTTCTTCTTTCCAAGCTGGAAGAGACGCTGTGGATCGATGGCCAGTCGTTCGATCTCTCTGCCAACCGCTATCCCGGCGTGGTTCATCCCCAGGGTTTTCGCTTTCTCGCCAACTTCCGCCTCGATCCGTTTCCGATTTTTGCTTACGAAGTCGAAGGCATCGCGATCGAGAAGACGGTCTTCATGGTTTACGGTGAAAACACGACCGTCGTGCAGTATGAGTTCAAGATCAGGAATCGATCGCAGCCACCGAAAAGCGTTCGGCTGGATATCCGTCCTCTGGTCGCGTTTCGCGACTATCACGGCACCACTCACGCCAACGGCGCGCTGAATGCGAATGTTGAAATGGCGCCGCAGGTGGCGGCCGTAAGTCCTTACCAGGGCCTGCCGACGCTGTATCTGGCGCACAACGCCATTGAGTTGCAGAAGACGGGCGACTGGTACAGGAATTTTGAATACGACGTCGAGCGCGAACGCGGACTGGATTTCGCAGAGGACCTTTTCAACCATTTCGTCATTCGTTTCGATCTGCTTGCCAACCGCCAGGCTTCGATCATCGCCTCCATCGAGCCGCGCGAAGTGGCAATGGCGGACCAATATCGTCAAGCCGAGATCAAGCGCCGCCAAGCTGCAGTGCAGTCTGCTCCTCTGAAGGACGAATTTACCCGGACCGTCACCGTCGCTAGTGATCAGTTCATCGTCGCCCGGAAAGACAAGAAAACCATCATCGCCGGCTATCACTGGTTTAGTGATTGGGGGCGCGACACCATGATTTCCCTGGCCGGCTTGACGCTGCCTACCAGAAAATACGAGGTGGCCCGCAGTATCCTGAGCACCTTTGCCCAGCACGTGGACCAGGGCATGCTTCCCAACCGTTTCCCTGACGCCGGCGAAACTCCGGAATACAACACGGTCGATGCGACTCTCTGGTTCTTCGAAGCCGCGCGCGCCTATCTCGCGTATACCGGAGACGACGAGTTTGTCCGCAGCGAACTCTATCCCGTATTCGCCGAAATTATTTCCTGGCACCTCCGAGGTACCCGATACGGAATCAAGGTCGATTCAAGCGGCTTGCTGGCGTCTGGCGAATTGGGAGTTCAGCTCACCTGGATGGACGCCAAAGTCGGCGACTGGGTGGTGACTCCACGCCGGGGCAGGCCAGTAGAGATCCAGGCGCTCTGGTACAACGCACTTTGTTTCATGGAGGAATTGGCCGGCCGGTTCGACGACGATGCCGGCCAAAAGCGCTACCGCAACATGGCGGCGATGGCGAACTGGGCGTTTAACCGCCTGTTCTGGAACGAAAAAGAAAACTGCTTATACGACGTTGTTGACGGTGAACTCGCGGATGCTTCGATCCGCCCGAATCAGATCTTTGCCGTCAGCCTGCGGCACAGCATGTTGTCGCCGGACCGGTCCCGGAGCGTGGTGGTGAAGGTTCGCGAACATCTGCTTACTCCGTATGGCTTGCGCACACTCGCACCCGGCGATCCGCAATATCGCGGGCGATACGCGGGCGGCCCGCTGGAGCGCGATGGCGCCTACCACCAGGGAACGGTCTGGCCCTGGCTGATCGGTCCGTTCATTACTGCGTATTTGAAAGTAAACGGAGGCAGCGACGCTGCTCGTAAACAGGCGAGCGAATGGCTGGCGCCGCTGCAAGAACATCTCTCCGACGCCGGACTGGGCCAGATCTCGGAGGTCTTCGACGGCGACGCGCCTCATCACCCGGCGGGATGCATTGCCCAGGCCTGGAGCGTGGGCGAAGTCTTGCGGGCTTACGTCGAAGACGTAAAAGGAATTCGCCCACCGGCTGAGAGTCGCGAGGCCGGTTAACCGGCGTGTCCATAACGAGTGCGATCTTGCCTTTCATCGGACCTCCTGCGACCGTCGCTTGATCTTGCCTTTCGTCCAAACGCAATGGGGGATTTCCTGCGGCCCCGCGTCGACCCGGCTTAAGAAGGACCAGCGCCCGCCTGACAAAAACTGTCAGCCGGTTGATTCAGAGCGTCATTTTGCCGGGCACGAACCGCTTCAATGTGACCCGGCGTCATTGCTAAACCCCTGATTCTGCAAGCTGCCCAACCCATTCTGTTTCACTTCGCGATGGCCCATTAAGTGCGGATGCAAGCCGGGCGAATAGCCGACTGTTGGTCCACACCGGGGGCGTTCTTGGGAAAAGGAAATCGGCGACAAAAGCGGATCAAAATGGTCCTGCCGGTGCGGATATCGGGGCGAGACTCCGCCAATAATCCCGTGAACGAACTCGCGCATACCCTGGACATTACGCCGAACGGCGCCCGGCTGGGCGCGATTCGTCACCTGCTGAAAAAAGGCGACAAACTCTTGCTGCAGTATCGCCAGCGAAGGATCCAGTTCCGCGTCGTCTGGGTCAAGCCGATGGAAGGAACCAGCGAGTATCAGGTTGGCCTCGAAGGCGTCGGCACTATGGGTGAAAATTGGGGGCTTGAGCTTCCAGATTCAAACCTGGCGGATGAATACCAGACCTCAACAAGTTCCTAGTTCGGGCGATCCAAATAACTTAGCCGCAGATGCTCGAATGCCGTTCACCAGAATTTCTTCGTGCCCTTCGCAGTCAAAAGCTTCTCTCACGCCGCGGTGCCGTAGAGTTGGCGCAACGACTTTACGTTGGTTGCGGGCTTCTCATGCAGCAGTAGTTCTGTAGCCTGCACCCGGCGTTCCCAGTGAAACCAGCGTTGCACCACGCCATCATGCAGGAAGTTGGCCATGGCGATCAGGCTCATGCCCTGGTGGTGGGCCATCCAGCAGCGCACCACTTCGTGGCGATGGCGCCAGGAACGGCGGCCCGTGGGTGTGCTGTAATCGGCCGCATCGTAGAAACCGTACGCTCCAAACCATCCTTCACCCTCCATCCGACGCAGATTGCGCAGCGCCGCCGGCGGATCTACGTGCAGCGCCAGGAAGGTGGAATAGGGAGAGATGACCAGTGCGTTAGGGTCGCCCTGATGCAGGGAAATGTCCGGAAGCCCAAAGGCCTGATACTGATAGTTTCCCGCGTCATCACGTTTGGCGTAGGCCGATTCCGAAATTCCCCACGGCACACTCTTTTCATTGCCATAAATCTGCTGCAGCCGCACCGCGGCGATTCGTGAATTGTCCAGGAGCGTATTGGGATAGGTGCGCATCCATAGAACCGGCATCAGATACTCGAACATGGTTCCAGTCCACGAGAGCAGGATTGGAAGTCCGTGTTCACGGGTGTGCGACCGCCCCAGCAGGAACCAAACGTCCTGCGGGATATCTTCCTTGGCGATGGCAACGAATACCGCGATGCGCGCCTCCGAAGCCAGCAGGTCGTAGCAGGCGGACGGATGTTTTCCGGTCTCGACCTCGAAGCCGAGCGAGAGCAACTTGCGTCGCGGATCCAGTAGAAATTTGAAGTCCATCTCATCGGCGAGTTTCCCGGCTGTGCCGGCGATTTGCGTGAGATCTTCGATCAAAGCCAGGGCCCGCGAACGCGCCTCCGGCAAAACCGCCAACAAGCTTTGATACAAAGCCTTGCGGTCCCCGGCGCCATTGGCATGATCGAGAGCAAAATGCAGGCGCGCGGTCAGCCGGTCCACGACTTCCGGCAGGCGCTGAATGGTCATGCTTTGCGAGTCGAACTTGAAGTCGAGCGTGTCATCTTTCCACAGCGGGATGAACTCCGGCAGCATCCACGGAACGTAGACCTGAACTGCTTTTCTGAGGTTTCTCACCCGGGAAAGCGACTCGCCGGCGAACCAGTGAATGTCCAACTCGTGTTTGGGGTTCTTCTTCTCCAGATCGCTTTCGAGCAATCCCTCTTCAGAAGGCGCCAGCAACCGCTGCAGCCAGCTTTTTTTATTGATCTGTTCGAGAAACGTCCGGAAACGTTTTTGCGGGAACGCATGCTGGTCGACCAGGATTCTCAGATGATCGGCCAACCCGTCCGCCAATTGTTTTTGCAGCAGCGGACGCTGCAGCAGGTCCAGGCTGCCTTGCTGTAACGTCCAGAGCGAAGCCAACAGGTTGCCGCTATCCACGGAGGAAACGAAGCGGGGACGAAGCGGCTCGAGCGTGCGAGTGTCGTACCAGTTGAGCAAGTGCCCGCGAGAGCGTTCGAGCTTCGCCATCGTGTTGAGAGTCCGAAGGGTTTGTTCGGCGAATTCAGGAACCGTCAGAAATCCGAATTCGCAGGCCGCCTGGCGGGCGTTGAGAAGAAAACCCAGGTTGGTGGGCGACATGCGGGCTGCGACGACCGCAGGCTCTTCCTGTACGTTGTCTGGGATCAGCCAATTGTGCTCTTCGGTGCTGAACTCGGCGAAATAGCGCCAGGTGTGCAGAGCGGTTCGACTGAGAAACAACTCGTCCTTGTCAGAGGTTTCGCTCCGCATGGCCCGCGAAGGCAGATTGAGCCACATGGAAATCCACTTGCTGCAAGCCCAGAGCAACAGGATGGGCAACGCGGCGAAAAACGCGTGGCGGCGAGCGAAGAACACGAGGGCGCCCAAAGCCAGCGCCAGCGCGGGAATCCAATCGAGATAGATGTCCACCGGCGTGCGCTTGCGGGCGCTCAATTCGGTTTCCGCCGCGGTCTCCCATTCCAGAAGGCGCCGGCGCGTCACCAGCCGCCGGACCAGGGTGCGCACCACCGCATCCATTGAGAGCAGCATCTGGTGAGGAAGGAACGAGAGCGTGAAAAATACGCTGGCATTGGCGGAGAGCAGTGCGGTCCGCGCTTCTCTGACGACCTCGGGCTTATGTTCAACCGCGGCCCGCACCAGATTGAACAAGAACTGGAACCAGGCCGGAACAAACAGAATAGCCAGGGTCGCAAGCGTCCAGTACAGCGGATTGCCGGGAAGTATCAGCCAACCAAAAACCAACAGCAGAAAGGTTGCCGGTTCCACCAGGCTGCGGCGCAGATTGTCGAGAATCTTCCACTGCGAAACCAGCGAGATGGGATTGGGGACCTTGCGTCCCGACTCATCCAGCACGCTCGAGAGCAGCCAGCCTGTGATCTGCCAGTCTCCGCGCAGCCAGCGATGTTTGCGACGATTGTAAGCGTTGTAGTGTGAGGGATAGTCTTCGATGATTTCAATGTCGCTGGCCAATCCCGCGCGCGCGTAGGCGCCTTCGATCAGGTCGTGACTGAGCAGGGCATTGCGGGGAAAGCGCCGGTCGAGCACGCGGTGTACGGTATCGATTTCGTAGATTCCCTTGCCGGCGAAGATGCCCTCTCCATATAGATCCTGGTACACATCGGAAATGGCGCGGGTGTAAATATCGAAACCGGTTTCTCCCGAGTAGAGGCTGGCCAGCCGGGAGCGGGACGCGCTTTGTACACTGACGCCGACCCGGGGTTGCAGAATCCCGTAGCCGGAGACCACGATGTTCTTTTCGGGATCGATGATGGCCTGGTTCAAGGGATGGGCCATGGCCCCGATCATGCGGTCGGCCGACCCGCGCGGCAACTCCGTGTCCGCGTCCAGCGTGATCACGAATCGGATCTGCGGCAAAATGGCGAGGTCCCCCACTTTGACTGGGAAACTGTCATGCTCGCTGCGCAGCAGTTTGTTCAGGTCCATCAGCTTGCCGCGTTTTCTCTCCCAGCCCATCCACACTCTTTCCCGCGGGTTGTAGACCCGGTGGCGGTGAAAGAGAAAAAACGATCCCGATGCCTGGCTGGCGTGTTTCTCGTTGAGTTCCCGTACCAGCCGCGCGCAGTAATCGATCAGCGGGTCATCCTCGGAAGCAGGCACTGGAGAATCCGGCAGGTCAGTCAGCAATGCGAAATGAATGTTGGGATCGTGGTTGCCCAGGAATCGAACTTCCAGGTCATCCACCAGGTGACGAACCTGTTGCTCGCTGAACAGTAGGCTGGGAATTGCCACCAGGGTCGCGCAGTTGTCGGGAACTCCCTCCGAAAAATCCAGCTTGGGCAGAATCTGCGGCTCCAGCAGGGAAGTGATCAGATAGTTCACCAGCTGAATGGCGCTCTGCGAGGCCGGCAGGAGCAGCATCGCCATGGAAAAGAAGATCAGTACAGGAGAGGTATAGGTATTGGTCAGGAGGAGCACGATCGCCGACATGATGGCGAGTGTGAGCACTTCTGTCCCGGCAGATAAAACTCGCTCGGATGCCGCCGCAGGAAAGAAGCAATCCGCTGCCCCAGCGGAGGCCGAAATCCCACTCTTTCGTAAAGCGCCGCGGACCCTTCCGCCAAAATATAATAGCCGACGTGCCCGCGACGGGCCGCCAGGCGCGGGCTGGGGTGCGTTTCCTGGTGGGCTGACCGGGCCAGCGCCAGGGCGGCGGCGGCAACTTCTCCTTCGGACAAATCGGAGTACTCGGCGATATTTGCGACCTCGGTGCGGTACAGATCGCGGCTGTCAAAATCCATGCGCGCGTAAGCGCCGGCGGGGTCCTGGCGCAGAACCCGATCGAATAACACCATCGGTTCGAGGATGTTCTTCCAGGAGATGTGGCCGATATCGCGCAGGCTTCGCACGCAGACGCCGGCACCATAGGAGCCGCCAACGTCCGCTGCCACTTTCGATCCGCGGGCCGCGATCTCTTCCAGCAGGACCAGCTTCAGGGCTGGAACCAGCGCCCAGAGCTCGACCATCCGCAAGACCGTGCTTTGCTGGAACGCCTGCACATAAGTGACCAGCGAGCTCTCGCTGAAGTCGTATCCCCGGGCGGCCAGAAATCCCGCGGCCAGAGCCACAACCCTCGGAGCCACGGCGCCATCGGGCGTGCGGACGTGAGGAAGCTTGCGCACCAGCTTGAAGCCTTCCTTCAGGCTCCGGAGGTCACCGTGCAGCAGCCGCAGGTTGTCATTCAGCCAGCGGAAGTCGTCTCCGACTGAGCTCGTGGGAGGCGGGCCATGAAATTGTCGCAGCACCGGTTTGAGGGCGCGGCTGAGAGCTCGATTGCGCTCGGAGAAAAAGCGGGAAGAATGGGAACCGGGAAGCCATACCAGTCGCCGCCCCAGGTCGGCCGCGGCTAAACCCAAAGCCTCCGGGGTGGGCCCGGTCTCCTTCGGCGCCTCAGGCTGACGCTCGGCGTCGGCGTTCAACATCTCGATATGGGTGTCTGGCGGCATCGCTTCTGAATTCGGCTAGGTCTACCGGTAACTGGCAGCTTGCAACTCGAACATTTCCTTGTAGCGCCCGCCCAGGCTGGCCAGTTGGTCGTGGCTGCCTTCTTCCGCGATCTTTCCATTGGCGAGCACTACGATGCGGTCAGCCATGCGCACGGTTGAAAAGCGGTGCGAAATAAAGAGCGCCATTTTCCCGGCAGTCAGTTCGGCGAAACGCTGGAAAACTTCGAACTCGCTGCGCGCATCGAGCGCCGCGGTGGGCTCGTCCAGAACCAGAAGTTGTGCATCGCGCAGGTAAGCGCGAGCCAGGGCAACTTTCTGCCACTCGCCGCCGGAAAGATCGACGCCGGTTTCGAAGCGGCGGCCCAGCATCTGGTCATAACCGCCGATCTTATTGATGACCGCATCCGCCAGGCTCTTCCGGGCGGCGGTCTCGAGCATCGCTAAATCGTCGATTTCCTCAATCCTGCCCACGGCGATATTTTCACGCGCCGTCATCTCATAGCGCATAAAGTCTTGAAAGATAACGCCGATCTCGCGATACAGGTCTTCCAGACGATACTCTTTCAGGTCCACGCCGTCGAGCAGCACCTGGCCCTCAGTAGGATCGTAAAGCCGCGTGATCAGCTTGACGATGGTGGTCTTGCCTTCGCCGTTTTCTCCGATCAGCGCTACCCGTTCTCCCGGATGAAGATGAAAGTTCAGGCCGTCCAGCACGAGCCGCGAGCTCCCGGGATAACGAAAGGAAACATTGCGGAATTCAAACCCGCGAACAATCGGCCGGGGCGCGGGAAGCGCGTTCGGCTTGGACTGGATCGTAGGCTGCATATCGAAGAACGCCAGCAGGTCAGTCAGGAAAAGCGCCTGGTCCGCGATACCCGAAACGGTCGAGAAAATCTGCTGGATGTTGGCGCTGGCCTGCTGAATCGCGCCGGACAAGCAGGTACCACAGACGAAACATCGTAAACACCGGTGACTGTCCGCCAGATCACGAATACATAAGCCGAATAATAGCCCACGAAAGCGATTAGCGACAGGAATGCTCCGGCAATTAATTTTCGCCGCGACAGGGCGACATTTTCTTCGTAAATCCCGTCCGAGAGTTTGGTAAAACGCTCGGTGAGGAACCTGCTGAGTCCAAATAGTTTGAGTTCTTTTGCCGCTTCCTTGCTGCCACCAACCTGACGCAGATAATCCAGTTGGCGCCGGACCGGAGTCTGGCGGAAATTCTTGGCGTATCCCAGAAAGGCAAAGTGGCTCTCGCCGAGAAAAGCTGGCAGCACTCCGGCAATCAGAAGCAACATCAGCCAGGGCGAATACACAATGATCGTCACCGACAAAGTGGTTGTCGTAATCACCAACTGGATCAGCCGCCCGATCTGCTGAATCATGCCCAGTCGATCGGTCGCCTGCACTCGCGCCCGTTCCAGCCGATCGTAGAAAACCGGGTCTTCGTATGCGATCAGGTCGAGTTCCGCCGCGTGCTTCATCACCTGGATGCTTACGTGGCGAGTGTATTTGTCGGCCAACAACGAGTCCGAGTAGTCGATGGCCCGCGCCAGGATTCCGCCCAGCACCGCGAGGCCGAATTCAACACCCACCAGCCACCACAGTCGGGGCGACATCGTATGCGATGTACCCGTGGGATGCAGGATCTCTCCAATGATCAACTTGGGAACCCAGAGAAGTGCGAGCGGCAGCAACGAGGCGAACAGACGGGACACCAGGCCGAAAACTACCACCCCGGGGCCGGATTGCCACACGATCTTGAGCACCGGCGGCGTATTGCGGAGGGCCGTCAGCCGCTCCTGCCAGCTGCTCAAGAAGGTCTTCTGCTCTGCCATGCATGAATCCTAACCAAGTTCCTTGGTTTCTTGAAGCTATACCGAAAAATTAGAACATGAATCGCCCGCCGGGGAAGCCGGGAGCATAGTCGACCGGCCCCGGATGGCACTGGCAATAGATGCTCGAGAAGCCTGTAAGGTTCGATGGGCCAAAGAGTTATAGGGTTCAGGCTTACTGGGGCGGCGCCCCGCCGCGACCGCAATAACTCTTCTCAGGATACATCCGACCACCCCGGTAAGAGCGAGCACTCTTGCTCAGAAGAAAGGGGTCGTGCTCACGAACAGCGCGCCTCGTTGAAGGCTATTTGATCTCGATCACTGCGAGGCCATTGGCGGGAAGCGTCAGACTCAGCTCGCCGTCCTTTAACTCCTGAATTTCCGGCGCCCCAGGCTCCACCGCATCGCGCAGCTTCTGCAGTTGCGCCTGGGTGGGGTATACCGGCGATCCCATTTTTTCATACGCAGGATGCGGATCGCCGTGGTCCCGGTCAACTCGCGAAATCGAAGCGCGGCGAGCGCTGCCGACGTTCTTGAATCGCAGGACGACCGATTTGGCACTACCCGTTTGGTCGGGAGGAATAATATTCCACAGCGCGACAACTAAAGAACCATTCGAGGCCCGGGTCACCAGCGAGGAGTCGGAATCCAGTGCAATGCGTTCCTGACCCAGCTGATGCAGAATCTTGAAGGCCGCGAACGCCGGCTTCGGAATCCCGCCTGCAGCAATCAGGCCATAGCCTCCATAGAAAGGCTGCTTCACCACGCCCTGCTCTTCAAAAACGTCGGAGAAACTCCAGTAAGACATCTCGTCGACCAGGCCGTCGCATTGGCGGATGGTGTCGGCCATCCACGGACCCATATATATGGAGTCGGTAATCTCGGGCTCGTTTTTGTAGCTGGCGTTGAATTCGCTCCAGATCAACGGCAAGCTGGGAAGGGCCGAGGCCTTGATCTGATCATGCACTTTCTTTACGGCCCGGCACACCATGCGATCGCGCGGGATGTTTTCGTTGGTGCCAAACACATCCGGCGCACTGTCATTTCCATAGACGTGGGTGGAAACAAAATCAACCGGGACGTGTTTCTCCACGCAGTGCTGGATAAATGCGTCGGCCCAGGCGGCCTGCGCTGTTGCCGGACCGCCAACCCGTAAACGCCCGCTGACGCGCTTGACCGCGGTCGCGCTGTGATCGTAAAGCTCGAAGTAGGTGGCCTGCTTCGGTTCGCCAACCCAGAAATCGATGTTCGGTTCGTTCCAGACTTCGAAGTACCACCGCGCGACTTCATCGACGCCGTAGCGATCGACCAGATGCTTCGTAAACTGGTAGATCAGGTCATCCCATTTGGCCCAATCTTTCGGAGGCGCAACGTTCTGCTTGTACCAGAAAGCATGGGGCGCATCCCGGGACGCCAGTTTCTTCGGCATGAAACTCAGCTCGACGAACGGACGCACGCCGTTCTGCAAGAGACCGTCGTAGACCTGGTCGACATAGGAGAAGTTGTAAACTGGCCGGCCCGCGCTGTCCTCGTCATAGACGCCCATCTCGTCGAGAAAGATGGCGTGGAAGCGGACGTATCCTACGTCCGTAATCTGTTTTACTCGGCGCAAGTCCTGGCGATAACTTTCGCGCATACTCAAGCTGGCCCGGCCCGATCCGAACATGTGTTCCCAGAAATGGGGGAAGGGATGGGCGGGCGCGGCTGCGTCGATCACGACTACCTCAGGCTTACCGGTTGCGGACTGAGCCACCGCCGCCGGAGCGGAGGCAAGTGTCGCCAACAAAGCCAAACCAAGCAGATTACGGAAGCACCTGATCGTCATCGTTATCATTGGTTGTTCTTTTATCGTCCAGTTTCCCTCTAGTTTCATCTCGTCTAACTTGCCGGCGGCACCCCGGCGAGGAATCCACCATCCAGGGTCAGGCTTTGGCCGGTCATGAAACTGGCGGCGCTGGAGCACATCCACACCACCGCTTCGGCCACTTCGAGCGGAGTGCCAAACCGGCCGATGGGGTGGAGCCCGAGTGACCTCTTATGCGCGTCAGGCAATCCGAACAGGCGGTCGGCCATGGGTGTCTCGATCACTGCCGGGCAAATCGCATTGACTCTGATTCCATTTTTTGCCACCTCGAGCGCCGCCGACTTGGTCAGGCCCAGGACGCCGTGCTTGGTAGCGCTGTACGTTGCCACCCCAGCTCCTCCAATGAAACCGGCAACCGATGACATGTTGACGATCGCCCCGCCGCGACCTTGCTTCAGCATTTGTTGCAGTTCGAACTTCAGGCAGAGCCAGGTGCCTTTGAGGTTGATGTCAACCGTGCGGTCCCAGTCTTCCTCGCTCTGCTCGACGATGGGAGTCCAACTGCCCTCAATCCCGGCGTTATTGAAGGCGTAATCGAGTCCGCCAAAAGCCCCGACGGTTTTTTCGACCACGGCCTTGACGTCGGCGGCCAGCGAGACGTCAGTCTGAACGAAGATGCCTTGGCCGC
The DNA here is from genome assembly GCA_963841075.1 of Terriglobia bacterium. Taxonomy (GTDB): domain Bacteria; phylum Acidobacteriota; class Terriglobia; order Terriglobales; family Acidobacteriaceae; genus JAIQFF01. The sequence continues at coordinate 251,916 of CAWJBA010000006.1, read as the reverse complement.
CGGCGCGGCGGATGAGGTCGACCGTTTCGTTGCCTTCGTTTTGACGGCGGCCGGCGACCACGACCCGGGCACCCCTCTTCGCGAACAGAACCGCAGTGTCGCGTCCGATGCCTGAGGTTCCGCCCGTTACCAGCGCTACTTTGCCTTCGCACTCCGCCATCTTCTTCTCCATCCAAACGTTCTTGGTTTGACGAGGATTTCGATCGGTTGACAGGGTCGAACCGCCAGCCGCCGCTGCGCTGAGCACTGTCTTTGAACCGTCCCGGGGATACGGGAAAGATTCTACATGCAAGTTCAAGGCGGAAGGGATGATTCGACCGCGTGAATCAATTAAAGATGAACGTCAGGGAACGGCTCCCCGGGACTGGAGCGCAAAAACTTGCAATTCGATTTGAACGATGACAGGAAACGCAGGCGGCGATCAGCCTCTCGCCTCGCTCGACTGCCGACCAGGGTTCTTCATATGCTCTTCGAGCGCGCGAGTCAGTTGCCGAATCAATTCCATCAGTTGCTCCGAATCTTTTTCCTTGCCCGCCGCCTCGGCCAGTTGTTTCCAATCATGACAGTCTGGTTCAGTCATGTGTGTCCTCCTGGAAGATTTGAGCAATCATGCATGTTGCAGGTGACTTGCCAAAAGCCAGGGCCTGTATTTTCTGTGCGTTATGGAGCGCGAGACGATCCAGTATTCTTCGAACCGCGCAATTCATACCTACCCGGTTTACTGTAGGCGAGGGCGCATGACGGAGGCGTCCGGCAGATGGAGTCGCGAAATTTTCCGCGGCCGATTGCAGGTTCCCCTCAAGCCGTGGCTTGTATCCATCCGATAAAGAAATTCGATTGGACTCGCTTTGGGCAGCCGTCTAAGGTTTCCCGAGAAGTCGCGTCGGGATGTAATTTTGGACCGATTTGGAACCCAACCGCTTCCGAGGACGGCCTCGGTCCAGCAGCGGAGGGAGCCCAGTCGTAAACTAGTCGCTTCATCTTCCAGCAGTTACACTAGTGGAGGCATAGAAACGCGCCATACATCCTAAATTGAATTCGAACAAAGAGACCATTCAGAACATGAGCCAAACCGCTCCCGCGAAAGATGAAAATTATGTCCTGACCCTCGAGGAAATCGCCAATCTGGCGGCTGAGGGTGGCAAGTCGGCGGAGACCTTGATGAACGTCGTCGCCCTGATTGCCAAGAGGTTTCAGACCGATGTCTGTTCCGCTTATCTGCTCGAGCCAGACCGGGCCAATCTGGTGCTGGCCGCGACTCTGGGGCTCCGGCCCCAGTGTATTGGCACCCTCCGCATGGGAATCCATGAAGGTCTCGCGGGGCTGGTGGCCGAGCGGGTGGGTCCGGTTGCGGTGGAGCAGGTAAGGAACCATCCCCGCTTTAAATACTTCAGAGAGGCCGGCGAAGACGATTACCAGTCATTTCTGGGCGTTCCCCTGATCGATCGCGGTGTTCTGCAGGGCGTTTTAGTGGTCCAAACCGTCGCGCCCCGGGTATTTCGCGAGGATGAAGTGCGGATGCTCGCCGAGGCAGCGGCCCAGGTTGGGTCGGTGGTGAGCGAGGCGCGCACCCTGGACCGTTTCATCGCCCCTGCCCAGGAGCGGCTGTGGGCGCTGGCGCGCAACCTGTGGTGGTGTTGGGACCACGACACCAGTAGTTTATTCCGCGATCTCGATCCCGTTCGCTGGCGCCAACTCAATCACAATCCGGTTGCCCTGCTCTCGGAAATTCCTCTGGCGGTGATGGAACGCCGCGCCCGCGAGCTGGTGCTGCACAGCCGCATTAACTACGCCTATCGCCGCCAGCGCGAGTATCTCGATGCCGACCGCACCTGGGGAGCACGGCACGCCGGCATTCTGCGGCCTCGTCCCGTGGCATATTTCTCGGCGGAGTTCGGCTTGCACGTTTCGATTCCGGAGTATTCCGGCGGACTGGGAGTTCTGGCCGGAGATCACATCAAGAGCGCGTCCGACTTAGGCATCCCGCTGGTGGGCATCGGATTGTTTTACGGACAGGGATACTTTCGCCAAAGGCTCGACCGCTCCGGCTGGCAGCAGGAAGAATACATTCAGACGGACACCAATCAGCTGCCCATGGAAGCCGCGATCGGTCCGAATGGCGAGCCCGTCACCATCCAGGTGGAAACTCGCGGCGGGCCCATCCGGGCGAAAGTCTGGCGCATGAAGGTGGGGCGCTGCGATCTTCTTCTGCTCGACTCCAACATTGAGGGCAACCACCCCGAAGACCGGGAGCTCACTTCCCGGTTGTATGGAGGCGACTCGCGCATTCGCGTTCGCCAGGAGCTGCTTCTGGGGGTCGGTGGTTTCCGCGCCCTCAAAGCGATGGGCATCACGCCCGGGGTTCTGCACCTGAATGAGGGCCACAGCGGATTTGCCGTTCTGGAAGCGATTCGCGACCGCATGCAGAGCGAGGGAATTGGCTTTGACCACGCTGTCCGCCGCGTTTCCCGCGAAACGGTTTTCACCACCCACACTCCGGTGCCTGCCGGCCACGACCGGTTTTACGGCGAGCTCATGGAAGAGCATCTTGGCCCCATGCGCGACGCGCTGGGGATCTCCGAGCAGAAACTGATGGAGCTGGGACGGGAACATCCGGGCGATCAGAAGGAGGATTTCTGCATGACCGTCCTCGGCTTGAGACTCGCGCGCCGCGCCAACGCCGTCTCCGCTCTGCATGGAGAGGTGTCGCGGCACATGTGGACGGGCCTCTATCCGGGGAAGCCTGAAGACGAAGTTCCCATCGGGCATATCACTAATGGCGTGCATGTCCCATCCTGGCTGGCGCCGCAAATGTTCCGCTTATACGACCGTCATCTGGGAACCGGTTGGCAGGAGAATAATGCCGATCCAGCGATCTGGGAGGGAATCGAGGATGTCGACGATGCGGAACTCTGGGAAACCCATCTCCATTTGAAATCCCGCCTGCTGGATTTTGTGCGTCACCGCGTGGTCGAGCAGGCCGAGCGCCGCGACGAATCTTCCGAAACGCTGTTACAACTGGGGCGGGTCCTGAGTCCGGATGCGTTGACCATCGGATTTGCGCGCCGCTTCGCGACCTACAAGCGCGCCGATCTCATTTTGGCCGACATTGAAAAGCTGACTTCGATGGTGAACGATCCCAAGCGGCCGGTGCAGTTCATTTTTGCCGGCAAGGCGCATCCCCGCGACGAACCCGGCAAGAAAATGCTGCAACAGATCGCGAAACTCATGCGCAACTCGGAGTTTGCCGACAAGTTCGTCTTCGTCGAAGACTACGACATCAACGTGGGACGCCACTTCGTCCAGGGAGTCGACGTCTGGCTGAACAATCCCCGGCGCCCGCTGGAGGCCTCGGGCACCAGTGGCCAGAAAGTGGTGTTGAACGGCGGACTTAACCTGTCTGTTCTAGACGGGTGGTGGGCCGAGGCTTACGACGGCTTGAACGGATTCGCCATCGGAACCGGTCGGACTCACTCCGACATGAGCATTCACGATAACCGCGATGGAGAGGACTTGTACCGCGTTCTGCGCGAGGAAGTGATTCCTCTTTATTATGAGCGCGACCGCGATGGCCTGCCCCGCGGCTGGATCAAGCGCATGAAACGCACCATCCGGACCCTGGGCTGGCGTTTCAATGCGAACCGTATGGTGATGGACTATGTCACGAAATGCTATGTGCCCGCGGCCGGAGGCATGTCCAGCGATCTCAGCAAGAAATTGTGATCAATCCGCGGCGACTACCGCCGGAGAGTTTCTTCGTTCCAGGCGCGGGAAAGTCGCGATCACCTGGGTCCCGCGGCTGTCAGAATCAATCTCCAGCTCGCCTCCGAGTTCGTGTATTCGTTCGCGCATCCCGGCCAGGCCGACTCCGCTATCGGCGCCATTTCGGTGCAGGCGGCTCAGGACGCCCGGCGGAATGCCCTTTCCGTGGTCTCTTATCCGCAGGACTACCTTGTCCTCCGATAAGGCCAGTGAGACATTCGCCTTCCGGCCCTTGGAATGGCGATGAACATTGGTCAGGCTTTCCTGCAGAACCCGGAAAAGAGCGAGCTCGAGGGAACTGGACAGGCGGCCAAGGTTTTCGGGCATGTCGAGAGAGGTCTGGATGCCGCTGCGTTTCGCAAAACCCTCCACGTACCATCTCGCGGCCGAGCCGAACCCGGTTTCGTCCAACAAGGGCGGATGCAAAAGATGGGAGATGGTGCGCGTCTCCGTCATGGCCTGATCGAGAAGTTTCATGCACTCCGCGATCAGCGGGTTGTTCGGCACCGACTTCTCCAGCACCGCCAGGTTCATCTTCGCGCCGACCAGATACTGTCCCAGACTGTCGTGGAGTTCGCGGGAAAATCTTCGGCGTTCCTGGTCTTGCAGTTCCAGCAAACGCGCGCTCAGTGTGCGCAAGGATGCCTCGGCTTGCTCTCTTGCTCTCAATTCGGCATTGAGCATCCGATAGTGCAGGAAGAAGAGGGCGAGAGCAACGACAAACGCCGTGCCCAGGATGTACGCCGTGATGCGGAACAGCCGCTCCGATTGCCCCCGGCGGACGTCCAGCAGCAGTTGTTCCTCGGCCTGCATTTTCTGCACCAGCTCATCAGCTTCCGCGGACACATCGATAATCTGCTGCCGCAGCTGCACCTGCGCCGCCGCGTCAGGAGACCCGCTGTGCTTCAGCTGGACCGAGCGGTCCAGTAGGGCTATTCGACGGGTGGTAAGGCTTTCCAGATTCTTCCATGAATCCTGCTGCTCGGGATTGTCCGCGGTGAGTCGCCCCGCCAAATTCAATTTTGCAGGAATTTCACCGACCGCTGATTGGTAGTCCTCGAGAAAAGAGCTGTCACCGCTGTCGATATACCGGGTGCGTGCCCGACCGGCGCGCGTACTTATGTTGTTGAGGTCGGCCAAAGCCGATTGAACGTCGCGGGTGTGACTGACCCAGCGCTGCGCGGTACGGAGACGGACTGCGGTGACGTACGCGGCTATGCCACTCAGAAGGAGCAGAACTACAGCTGCGCCAAATGCGAGTTGGGTTCGAGCCCGTTGTGACACTTGTTTCTTCACAGGTCTTCGCCTTCGATCCCTGATCCCAGGATGAACCCTAATTCGAAACGGAACGACTCGCTGATCCTGTGGTTACGATGAAAGGGAATTTTATAACACTCCAAAGGATCGGGTACGGTCTCGGCCAACTAAAATGCGATAATCTAAGACCGCGTCCATTCAAACCAGCGTATCGAAGGCATTACTATCTGTACTTTCCGCATCCCGCAGACGGTTGAGCCTGATTAAGATAGATGACGGACGAGGCACTGGTGAGCAAGAAGAAGCAAATTATCAGCCGGAAGAAAATAGACATTGAGTGGGGCGATTGCGATCCCGCGCAAATCGTCCACTTCCCGCGTTACTTTGTTTTATTCGACGCTTGCACGACTGCGCTGTTCAAGAAGGCCGGCCTGCACAAGCGGAAGATGCTCACGACCTATCAGATTGTCGGGATTCCGCTGGTGGACGTTCGAGCGTCTTTCATGGCGCCGTCGCGATTTTCGGACACAGTCGTGATTGAGTCCGAAGTAACCGAATGGCGCCGCAGCAGTTTTTGCGTTCGCCACCGGCTGTTTAATCGGAAAGTTCTGGCCGTGGAGTGCTTTGAGACCAGGGTGTGGACCGGCCACTCTGCAACCGACGCGGGAAAACTTGAGAGCAGACCTGTGCCTCGGGATGTGGTCGCGCGATTTTCGCAGGTTAAAGGCTCGCGCCGAAAGAAGTAATGAAGCTGCGCACACAGGTCGGGATCGTGGGCGCGGGCCCGGCGGGCCTGGTGCTGTCCCAGTTGCTGCACCTGCGAGGGATTGCCTCGGTGGTGATCGAGGCTCGAAGCCGGGAACACTGTGAACAGCGCGTGCGAGCCGGGGTCCTGGAGCAGGGCACGGTTGAACTACTGACAGAAATCAACGTGGGCAGCAGGATGAAGCGGGAAGGGTTGGTCCACGAGGGTGTGGAAGTTCGCTTCAACGGATGCGGTCATCGCATCGATTTTAAGGAGCTGACCGGCCGCTCCATAATGATCTATGCACAGCAGGAAGTCGTAAAAGACCTTATTGCGGCGCGGCTCGAAGCCGGAGGCGAGATTTTCTTCGAGGCCGAAGACGTTAGTGTTCATGACATCGATTCTCCGACCTCGAAAATCCGATTTCATCACCGTGGCGAGCCCGCGGAGATTGTTTGCGATTTCATTGCCGGCTGCGACGGATTTCACGGCGTGTGCCGTCCCGCGATAGCGCATGCTTTAACGTTCTACGAACGGATTTTCCCCTTTGCCTGGCTCGGTATCCTGGCGGCGGCGCCGCCTTCCTCCGACGAGCTTATCTACTGCTACCACGAACGGGGCTTCGCTCTTCACAGCATGCGCACTCCTGAGATCACCCGCCTGTATCTTCAATGTTCTCCCGAAGAAGATTTGGCGCGCTGGCCGGACGAAAGAATCTGGGGGGAATTGCAGACGCGTCTGTCGACTCTCGACGGAAGTAGACTCACCGAAGGTGAGATCTTGCAGAGAGGGGTTACCGGAATGCGCAGTTTCGTCGTCGAACCGATGCATTACGGCAGGCTTTACCTGGCCGGGGATGCCGCGCATATTGTGCCTCCGACCGGAGCCAAGGGACTGAATCTTGCCGTGGCGGACGTTCGCATTCTGGCTGCGGCGATTGCCGAATTCTACCGCTCCGGAGCTACTCAGCTCCTCGATCGTTATTCAGAAAGATGTCTGAGGCGAGTCTGGCTGGTACAGCGCTTTTCGTTGTGGATGACCAGTGTGCTGCACAAGTTTCCCGCCAACGACCGGTTCGAAGAGCACCGGCAGCTCGCCGAACTGGATTACCTGACAACGTCGCGCGCGGCTGCCCAGACATTCGCAGAGAACTATGTTGGTCTTCCGATGAGCTGAAATCACATAGAAGTGTAGAATTCGGCGGAGATAGTCGAGCCTTGCGATGGCGAAGAAAATCAGTCAGCACGAATTAAACCCGGTCGCCGCGACGAAGCTCACCGGGACGAAGATTACCGGGGCGGCTACCGGGGCGAAGATCACCGGCTTCCGGCGGCCTGATCCCGGGACGCAGCCGGCTTCCTTTTTCCCCGACTATCGTGCGACCACGACGCGCGCGCCGTCGCACCCGTTGATCGTCTTGCCCCATACTCTTTCCGAGGTTACGGGACCCGTGTTCGGCCATTCTGATGTCGGTCCGAGAGATCACGACCTCACGATTCAGCATGTGGGGGAACCGCTGGGTGAGCGCATCACAGTTCGAGGACGAGTACTGGATGGCGATGGTCGCGCTGTATCGGATAGTCTCATTGAAATCTGGCAGGCCAATGCCGCGGGACGGTACGCGCACGAAAAGGACAACCACCCTGCGCCGCTTGACCCGAACTTCACCGGAACAGGAAGAACCCTGACAGACGAGAACGGATTTTACAGCTTCGTAACCATCAAGCCGGGCGCGTATCCGTGGCGCAATCACGACAACGCTTGGCGCCCGGCTCATATTCATTTTTCTTTATTCGGGCCTGCTTTCGTCACGCGACTTGTCACTCAAATGTATTTTCCCGGGGATCCGCTGTTTGCTTACGATCCAATTCTGCAGTCGATCCCTGACGAGAGGGCGCGGCAGCGGCTGATCTCGAAATTTGACCTGGAAGTCACGCAGCCGGAGTGGGCCCTGGGTTACACCTTCGACATCGTGTTGCGCGGGCGCGATGCGACACCCCTCGAAGAATAGAAGAGGAGAGAAATGGATTTGACTCCGACGCCTTCACAGACCGCTGGCCCTTATCTGCATCTGGGGCTCACGGATCGAAGAAGTATTTCGTGTGTCGCAGGCGAAGGCGTAAAGGGCGAGCGAGTGTGGCTAACATTTCGTGTGTTCGACGAAGACGGCGTGCCGGTTCCAGACGCGATGATTGAACTGTGGCAGGCGGACTCCGAAGGGGCCTATAAGCATCATGGAAACGCTCCGGTCGAGGCGAACTTCTGTGGCTTCGGAAGGCTGGCGACCACGGGCGATGGATCGTGCACCTTTGAAACCATCAAGCCCGGGCGCGTTCCGGGTCCTCATGGCAGGTTTCAGGCGCCGCACATTAATGTTTCGGTTCTTGGGCGAGGCCTCTTGAAGAGATTGTCGACCCGTGTCTACTTCGCGGGCGATTCCGCTAACGTTCAGGACCCTGTGTTGGCGTTGGTGCCGGAAAATCGCCGCGCCACCTTGTTCGCCCGGGTTGATCCGACTCGCGCCGGTGGTTGGGTCTTCGAAATCCGCCTCCGTGGAAAGGGCGAGACGGTGTTCTTCGATGTGTAATGTTTCGAGGATGATCGAGGGAAGGCGTCACACCAATGCTGGCGTGAATCGCATTCCGTCGTGGAGCCGATCGTGAGCGCGCGTTTGATCGACAGCCTGGCGACGACTCCGGCCCTGGCCGAGATATTTTCCGACGAATCCGTTCTTGGTGCCATGCTGGATTTTGAAGCCGCGTTGGCTCGGGCGGAAGCTCGAACCGGAGTTATTCCGCGCAAGGCGGCCGAAGAGATCGCGGGATTGGCGCGTCCTGCAAGCTTCGACGTTGCCGCTCTTGCCGACGCTGCGTTCCGCGCCGGAACTCCAGCCATTCCTCTGGTGCAAGCGCTCACCGAACAGGTGCGAAGGTCGGACGAAGACGCAGCGCGTTTCGTTCACTGGGGAGCCACCAGTCAGGATGTTGTTGACAATGCGATGTCGCTTTTGCTCAAGCGCGCGCAACCGGTGCTGAACGCCGATTTGTTGCGATTGGAGAAAGCGCTTACAAAGCTGGCCGAGCGGCACAAGGACACTGTCATGGTCGGACGGACGCTGCTCCAGCCCGCGCCGCCGGTCACATTCGGGCTCAAGGCCGCGGGTTGGCTCGGGGCAGTCCGTCGTGGAAGGCATCGCCTGGAAAATGAGTTTCGCAATGCAGTTGTTTTGCAGTTTGGCGGAGCGAGCGGAACATTGGCATCGCTTGGAGACCGTGGGGTAGCGGTATCCAAGGCTCTGGGCGCGGAACTTGGATTGAAAACTCCGGCGGCGCCCGGGCCCAACCAGCGTGACCAATTGGCAACGCTGATCTGTGCCTGCGGCGTGTTGACCGGATCGTTGGGGAAAATGGCGCGCGACATCGCTCTGCTGATGCAGAACGAGGTGGCCGAGGCCGCCGAATCTGGCAGTGAGGGTCGCGGCGGATCTTCGACCATGCCGCACAAGCGTAACCCGGTTGCCTGTTCGCTTACGCTGGCGGCGGCCACTCGGGTGCCGGGATTGGTTGGATCTTTTCTCTCAGCGATGGTGCAGGAGCAGGAGCGCGCCGTCGGTGGATGGCAGGCTGAGTGGCCGCTGGTGGCCGCGGTCGTGCAGTCGACCGGCGTCGCCATCGCTTCGATGGCCGAAGCCGCGGAGGGACTGTCAGTGGACCCGGAGAAGATGCGGGAGAACATCGAGCACACGAATGGATTGATTTTTGCTGAGCGTGCGATGCTGCTGCTGGGTTCGAAGCTCGGCCGGGACGTGGCTCATAAAATTCTCGAAGGAGCAGCCAGAAAAAGCGTTAACGAGAACCGGAAGCTTGCCGCTGTTCTGGCTGAAATTCCTGAGGTGACAGCCCATCTGAGCCGCTCTGAACTTGAGCAGTTGGAAGTGCCTGAACAGTATCTTGGGTCCGCCGAGGCCTTTCGAGCCGCTCTCCTGGCGGAGTCCGGCCAGGAAAACGATACCGATAACAATAAGGAGCGATGATTTGCCGTTCGCAACCGTTAACGATACGCGGATGTTTTACCGGCTGCAGGGTAACGCGGGACGGCCTGTCGTTGTCTTGTCGCACTCCATCGGCACCGACAACGCCATGTGGGACCTTCAGGTAGCTGAGTTGCTCCCGCAGTTTTGGGTCCTGCGATACGACACACGAGGTCACGGGGCTTCGGATTCAGCTCAAGGCGAATATTCCGTTGAAATGTTGGGCCGGGACATACTCGCTCTCACGGATGCCTTAGGAATCCCAAAATTTGCTTTTTGCGGCTTGTCCTTGGGTGGGGCCATCGGACAGTGGGTAGCCATGCACGCGCCTGAACGCGTCACCCACCTTGTGCTGGCGAACACCTCGCCCCAGTTCGTGCCCCGCGCCAACTGGGAGAGCCGAATTGCAAGCGTGCAGCAGGGCGGGATGGCGTCAATCGCCGAGATTGCGATGCCGCGATTGTTTTTGCCAGAAACGCTGGCGAGAAAAAATCCTCATGCCGCGTCCATCCGCTCTGTTTTGTTGGGAACCAATCCGGTTGGGTACCTGGGTTGTTGCGCTGCCCTCCGCGACATGGATCATCGGAATCTGCTTCGGCAGATCAAGTCTCCAACCCTGGTAATCGTCGGTGACCGCGACATTCCGACTCCCTGGGAGGGGCATGGCGAAATCCTTGCACGTGAGATTCCGGGAGCCAAGTCCCTTCACCTGGCGGCAGCGCATCTTTCCAATATCGAGCGGCCTAGATCATTCACTACCGCCCTGCTCGAGTTTTTGTTGCCGCAACCGAGTGAAAACGCGGATCGCTTGCGCGCCGGAATGGAAATACGTCGCGAGGTGCTGGGAGATGCGCACGTCGACAAGGCGATTGCCGCCACCACGGAATTTAACCGCGAGTTTCAGGAGTTGATCACGCGTTACGCCTGGGGAACGATCTGGTCTCGCCCTGAACTCGACCGGCGAACCCGGTGCTTGCTGGTGCTGGCGATTACGGCGTCCCTGGGCAGATGGGAAGAGTTCGCTCTCCATATACGAGCCGGTCTGGCCGGTGATCTCGAACTATGCGATGTGAAGGAAGTTCTTTTACAGACTGCGATTTATGCGGGAGTGCCTGCGGCAAATACCGCTTTTCAAATTGTGAACGACCAAATAAAGAAGACTGACTAAGATTGAGACTGCGACCGCAAGAGGTGTGCCCTGATAAAGGGCTCGGGATTCAGCGCGAAGCCAATCAGCGCCGGAACTTGGCGGAAGCGAGTGGGAGTCGAACCCACCGGCGACGGGGTGACCCGCCGCCCGCCGGTTTTGAAGACCGGGGCAGTCACCGGACAACATGCGCTTCCGGGGAACAAACGAAAGCCACAGATTCTCGCGGATTTCCACGGCTCGGGAGTCCTAAAAGAAAGCCCTGAAAATATAGCCGTGTAGATCGGCGAAAATCCGTGGCCGTTTGCAGTCCTCCTCAGTTATTTCGGCTGAGGGACGATGCGCAGATACGGCTTGGGGGACTTCCACCCGCCGGGATATTTCTGCTGCGCCTCATCGTTCGAAACCGACGGCAGGATGATGACGTCATCGCCCGGCTTCCAGTTCACCGGCGTGGCGACTTTGTGCTTGGCTGTAAGCTGCATCGAATCGAGAACGCGCAGCACTTCGTCGAAGTTGCGGCCGGTGCTCATGGGATAGCTGAGCTGCAGCTTGATTTTCTTGTCCGGACCTACCACGAAGACCGTGCGCACGGTGGCGTTGTCGGCGGCGGTGCGGCCTTCGCAGGACTCGCCGGCTTCGGCGGGCAACATGCCGTAAAGTTTTGCGATCTTGAGCTGCGGGTCGCCAATCATCGGGTAATTCACCTTGTGGCCCTGCGTCTCCTCGATGTCCGCGGCCCACTTGCCATGGCTGCTCACCGGATCAATGCTCAGTCCGATGATTTTCGTGTTGCGCTTGGCGAATTCCGGCTGCAGCCCGGCCATATAGCCGAGTTCGGTGGTGCAGACTGGAGTGAAATCCTTGGGATGTGAAAACAGGATCGCCCAGCCGTCGCCGATCCACTCGTGAAAGCGTATCGTGCCTTGCGTGGTCTCGGCCGTGAAGTCGGGAGCTACATCATTGATGCGAGGGATGCTGGGGGTTTCGGTTGCGGTGACGGTACTCATGGTTGCTCTCCTCCATTACTGATTTGGATAATCCCGGATGCCGGGATTTAGTTGCTCCCGCCCAGGCGTTCATAAACGGGTGAGAATCTAGGCAAAAAAGAAACCCACCCGATTTCTGCCGGGTGGGTGTCTGGAAACTTGCTGCGCTACCCACACCCCGGCGCCCGCATACAACAACAAAGGACGCATGGAGTGGGGTCCATTCGCATTCAGCACCTAGGATACGCGGCCCCGGAAATTCAGTCAAACCTGCGCCGTGAGCCCGTCCGTACTGATTTATCGTTCGGCAAAAAGGCCGTCGAGCTGCGCTCGGCGACAGCTGCCCTTGCGTGGATCGTGGCGGGTCGCCCTGACAATTGTTGGCTCTGTTATGAATCTCCCGAGGCACGAATTTCTGAAACTGAAACCGCACCGGGGAGGCTGGTTCGACGCTACAATAAATCGTCATGCCCCCCGAACTTCGCCGCTTTTCCTTCGTGCAATTCGACGTCTTTTCTTCGTGTCCATTCGAGGGAAATCCTCTGGCGGTTTTTCCCGATGGACGCGGTCTTAGCGACCAGCAGATGCAGGCCCTGGCACGCGAGATGAATCTCGCCGAGACCACCTTCGTCCTGCCGCGTGATGCGGCCACCGAACGGCAGCGCGGCGTGAGGGTGCGCATCTTCACGGTTCAGGAAGAGTTGCCCTTCGCCGGTCATCCCACGCTCGGCACCGCGTTCGCGCTGCGGGGTTCGTCGGGCAGCGGCGAAGTCGCTCTCGAACTGAACGTTGGCAGAGTCCCTGTTCGTTTCGAGGACAAGCCTGGAGAGCCAGTGTTCGGGGAGATGACTCAGGTCGAGCCCGAATTCTCCCTCATCCACGACCGCGAGACCGTGGTACGCGCGACCAGCCTGCGTGACGGCGACATCGATCCCTCGCTACCCATCCAGACGGTTTCGACTGGATTGCCGTTTACGGTGGTTCCGTTGCGGGGGTTGGATGTGATCCGCCGTCTGCAGGTGAATCTGGCCAGTGCGAGCGAGTACTTGCAGCAGTCGAGCGGAGGCAAATTCTTTTATTTCGTTACCCGAGAGACTGTCGATCCGGCAGCGCGCCTGCACGCTCGCATGCTGATGTATGGCGGCGAGGACCCCGCCACCGGCTCGGCGGCGGGTTGCGCGGCGGCATGGATGGTTGCGCATGGCGTGGCTCAACCCGACGAACACGTGCTGATCGAACAGGGCGTCGAGATACCTCGGCCCAGCCGGATCTTCGTTCGGGCCTCGCGCCGGGATAACAGAGTGGTTAACGTTCGCGTGGGAGGAAATGCTGTGGAAGTCCTCCGCGGCGAGGTTTTTTTCTGAGCTGCCGGGCCCGATTGCCCCAGAGAAAATACGACCTGCACAACTGCAATTGTTTTTCAATGGGGCGAATTTACCATTAGCATCGACGACACTTTACAGTCGGCAATTCTGCCGCTAGGATTTTGTCTCGCTCTCAGTTCTCCAAATCAACCAAAATTGTTTCGATATCTGGCGCCTTTATACGCTCAGGCAGCCATCTCGGAAGCAGGACTAAAAGCCGGAATGAAGCCGAAACGAACCATTCTCTGCGTAGACGACAACGAGCAATCGCTTTCCATCCGCAAGATCATGCTTGAAACCCGGGGCTATCGCGTGATCGCCTGCAGCAATGGCGAGGAGGCTCTGGAGCGTTTCAAGAAGGGCGGTGTGGATTTGGTGCTGACCGACCTGATCATGCCCGGCGTGGATGGAAGCAAGCTCATCGACGCCATCAAGGCCCTGTCGCCTCAAACTCCCGCCATCCTGTTCTCCGGAAAAGTGAGAATCTTCGATCGCGATACCCGTGCCGACGCCTTCTTGCCGAAAGGCATGTGTGTGCCAGCGGAACTGTTGGAGCGCATTCGCTTGTTGCTGGTTCGCAAGCGCGGTCCGCATCGCGTCCTGGCGAAGGCTGAGGCCGCCGGCCGTTCCGGCGCCGCCTGAGATCCGGGTTCATCGTTTTCGACAGCCGTCTTTGCGACCTTTGCGATTTAAGACTCTTCCCTTTTTCGGATGAGAGTTAAAGTCTTCTGACCGCAAAGCTCGCAAAGGACTCCGCGAAGAAATCAACCCAGACTTAAACCAGGACACCATCCCCAGGCTCCACCCTTCGTGCAATGACCCGGGCTTCGTGTAATATCGATCAGTTGGATGCCTGCCTTCATCGAAGCCGTCGAACTTCGCAAGACTTACCGTGTGGGCAAAATTGACGTTCCCGCCCTGCGGGGGATTTCTTTTAGCGTCCAAAAAGGAGAGTTTGTCAGTGTCGTAGGCCCGTCGGGCAGCGGCAAATCGACGCTCTTCTATCTGCTGGGCGGTCTCAGTCGCGCCGACTCGGGCCACGTCCTGATTGACGGCGACGATTTTGCGCAACTCTCCGACGCCGAGCGCACCCGGTTGCGCAAGCGCAAGATCGGATTCGTCTTCCAGAAATTCAACTTGCTGCCCACGCTCGATGCACAATCCAACATTGATATTGCGCTCGATATCGCAGGTGTGAATGGGGCCCGCGATGTGGATTACTTAAAAAAAATTGTTGGGCTGTTAGGACTGGACAAGCGCCTGAAGCACCGGCCTTCCGAACTCTCCGGCGGAGAACAGCAGCGCGTCGCGCTGGCCCGGGCATTGATCAACAAGCCGGCGATTGTTCTGGCCGACGAGCCGACCGGCAATCTGGACTCAAAGAATTCGGAGATCGTCTTGGCGATGCTTCGCCATTCCAACCAGGTACTGGGCCAGACCGTGCTCATGATTACCCACAACCCGGAAGCGGCCAGCTATGGCGATCGCATCATCCACATGCGTGATGGCGAGATCGTGGCTCCGGAGAAGGACCCGCAGTGGACCGGCCATTCCAGCTAGCGTGCCAGGTTGCGGACGAAAGGCGAGCCGGGCAGTTCCTGCGCGCGCGGCCAACCTGGACGAGTCTGTTCGTGAACTTTTTCCGTGAACCCTTCTGAACTCATCTACGACTGGAACCAGCTGGATACCGCCAACTTGCGGCCCAAAGGTCCGGTATTACTCAACGATGAGACCCTGCGAGATGGTCTGCAGTCGCCCTCGGTGCGCGATCCCTCGATTGCCGAGAAAATTCAGATTCTGCATTTGATGGAAGCCCTGGGCATCAACTCGCTCGACCTGGGATTGCCGGGGGCGGGAGCGCGCGCGGTCGCGGATTGTGAAGCGCTGGCGCACGAGATTGTCCGGAACAGGATGAAGATTCGCGCCAATTGCGCGGCGCGCACTCACGAAAATGACATCCGGCCGATTGCCGAGATCGTGCAGCGCACCGGGCTCAACATCCAGGCCGCGACTTTCATCGGTTCCAGCCCGATTCGGCGCCACACCGAAGGCTGGACCGACGACTTTCTGCTCGACACCACGGAAAAAGCGGTGAAGTACGCCGTGTCGCTGGGCCTGGATTCGATGTACGTTACCGAGGATACGAGCCGCTGCGATCCGGCCATGGTCAAGCGTCTTTACTCGGCCGCAATCAACTGCGGTGCGCGGGCCATCGTGATCTGCGATACCGCCGGGCACGCAACTCCAATGGGGGCGTTCGCCCTCGTCCGCTTTGTGCTTGAAGAAGTGGTGAAGCCCTCGGGAGAAAAGATTCGTGTGGACTGGCACGGACACTGCGACCGCGGCCTGGCCATCGCGAATTCGATGGCCGCGCTGATGGCGGGCGCGGAATGTGTCCACGCCTGCGCGCTCGGAATTGGCGAACGCGTCGGCAATACGCAGATGGACCAGATGCTGGTAAATCTGAAACTGATGGGCATTCCTCCCTGGGCTGAACAAGACCTGACCAAGCTGAAGGAATATTGCCAGGCCGTATCGAAAGCGACTGGCGTGCCCATCCCGCCGAACTATCCGGTGGTGGGAGAAGACGCGTTTCGCACCGCGACCGGAGTGCACGCGGCGGCGGTGATCAAAGCCTACAAGAAGAAAGATATCGAACTGGCAAACGCGGTGTACTCCGGCGTGCCTTCCCAGTTGTTCGGGCTGGAGCAGATCATCGACATTGGGCCCATGAGCGGCAAATCGAATGTGATGTTCTGGCTGGAGCGCCACGGCGTGCCGGCAACGGACGAAGTCGTGGAGCGAATCTACCAGCGCGCCAAGGCCTCGAACCACACCTTAAGTGATTCGGAAATTCGGGAATGTCTTACGAATCCACTCGCAAATTGATCGATTACGCCACGCTTTGACAATCTCCAAATTAGGAGTATTATATATACATTATTGGAAACAGTATGTCGGCCACGCTCAACACGCCCATCGCCGGAATCGCCCTTGAAAAGCCGGCCGATCTCTCCAGCAAGAAAATCCAGGAGAGGCTAAGCCCTTCTGCCATCGTCGGATTTTTCCGCCTCGCCGACCTGTGGCAACTGCGCGACGAAGATGCTCGGGCACTTCTGGGCGGCATTTCCAACGGTGCGTACTACAGCCTCAAGCGGCGTCCGTCCAAGACTCTCGACCAGGACAAGCTCACCCGCATTTCACTGCTGCTCGGAATTTTCAAGGCTTTGAACATCCTCTACAGCAAGAAGCTGGCTGACGCCTGGGTGCAGCTGCCCAACAGCAATCCGATGTTCGGCGGTCAGGCGCCGCTGGCCTCGATGATCACGGGCGGCGTGCCGGCGATGATCCGGGTGCGGCAACTGGTGGACGCGCGCCGCGGCGGGCTCTAGTGCCCCCTCGCGTTACACAGCTTCACCAGGACGATACCCATCGACTCGTTCCCGCGCGCTATAGCGAAGGCGGCGAGAGCGTGCTGGCGAGGCTCACATCTGATACGCAACACCTGCATGATCTCTTCCAGCTCGAGGGAGCGACCAACGAACGGTTGCTGGGCGAGGCGAATCTGCTGCCGGGGATTACCGTCCACGAATTGGTTTTCGGAATTCCCAACTGGCATATCGTCAATGCCGCCTTCACTCATGCGCGTCCCGAAGGCAGCCGGTTCAATGGCGCGGATCGCGGGGCCTGGTATTCCGCATTTACCCTCGACACAGCGCAGGCCGAAGTCGCGTTCCACTTTTCCCAGAGTCTGCTCGAGGTCAACTGGGAGGAAAGCGAAACCGCGACTTACCGCGAGTACCTGGCCGACTTTCGTGGAGGATTTCACGATATCCGCAAGAGTTCCGAATACGCCGACTGCCTCGATCCAGTGAGCCATGCCGCATCCCAAAGACTTGCGCGCGAGCTTCTGAATGGAGGATCGGCCGGAGTGATCTATCCCAGTGTTCGCCATCGCGGAGGCACATGCCTGGCCTGCTTCCGTCCCGCGCTGGTAGTCAATGTCAGAAAGGGCTGGGTCGTTACTCTCGAATTTTCCGGCGCCTCCGCCGCTCCGAAGGTCCACATCGATAAAGGACGGAAGAAGGCCTAGCCACCGCCGAGGCGTTGTAAGATGGCAAATCAGTCGTCGGTCGTCAGTCTTCAGTCGTCTGCCAAACCAACCGGCGCCCGCGCAGGAAAGCTGACGACCGAAGACTGACGACCGACGACTGACGACTGCTCCCCATGCCTCGATCGCAAGCCGACGTGTCGGAGTTGTTTCCTGGGGTGCAACAGGAAGTGGCCCATCTCTGTACGGTGCCGGAAATTCGCTCCGCCTTCACCTGGCTTCGCGCCCAGGAACCGCAGTTTGCGCAGTGGCAGCTTGAGCTGGCGCGGATTGCCGCGCCGCCCTTTGGCGAAACCGCCCGCGGCCACTGGCTGGCGGACAAGTTTTGCGAACTCGGTCTGGAATCGGTTTACACCGACGAGGTGGGCAACGTCTTCGGCACCCATGCGGGATACGGGCACGGACACGTCTCGCTCAGCGCCCATTTGGACACGGTTTTTCCCGCAGGCACGCCGCTGAACATCCGGCAACAGGGAAGCCGCCTTTATGGGCCCGGCGTTTCGGATAACTGCGCGGGAGTCACCGCCATGCTGGCCATCGTGGCGGCGGTGCGCGCTCTCGGCATCCGGCATGCCTTGCCGTTTTTGTTTATCGGCAACGTGGGGGAAGAGGGCGAAGGCGATCTGCGGGGCATGCGCCACATTTTTTCTCAGCCGCGATGGAAGGACCAGATCCATTACAGCCTGGTGCTCGACGGCGCGGGATCGGACACTATCGTGGCCGAGGCCCTGGGCAGCCGCCGTTTCGAAGTCATTGTGCGCGGCCCCGGCGGACACTCCTGGAGCGATTTCGGAGCGCCCAATCCCATCGTGGTGCTGGCGCGCGCGGTGCAGGCGTTCGCCCAGACTCCGGTGCCGGCCTCGCCCAAGACCACCTTCAATGTCGGCGTGATTCGCGGCGGGACTTCGGTAAATTCGATTCCGGAGTCGGCCAGCATGCGAGTGGACATTCGTTCTACGTCGATGGCGGAAATGGAACGCCTGGAGCGCGCTCTGCGGCAAGCGCTCGATCAGGCAGTGGAACAGGAAAGCCAGGGCATGGAGGCGCGTACAACTCCGCGACGACGGCCCTTCGGCTTGAGCTCTGAGGTGGTTGTGATTGGGAATCGCCCGGCGGGAGAGCTGTATCCGAACGCCCGCATCCTGCAAGTGATCCGAGCGGTGGACGCGCAGCTGGGCAACTCGGCGCAGGTGCAACGGGCATCGACGGACGCTAATATCCCGCTGTCGCTGGGACTCGAAGCCATCGCCATCGGAGGCGGCGGGACCGGAGGCGGGGCCCACACCTTGCAGGAGTGGTTCGACTGCGGCGGCCGCGAGCTCGGACTCAAACGCATTCTGCTGACGCTGCTCGGTCTGGCGGGAGTGGCGTTATAGCAGGAAACCGTCGTCGGTCGTTGGCCTTTGGCCCTTGGCCATTCGCCATTTACGCTTACCGATGATTCCTGGACTGTCTGGTTTTGGCCAACGACCAAGGGCCAATGGCCAAGGACGGTTTCACTCTACCCTGTGTCGCGCTCGCTCAAAGCCCACATTCTGCTCGTCCTCATCACCCTGATCTGGGGGTCGAATTTTGTCGTCATCAAGAATGCGCTGGCGGATATTTCTCCTCTCTTCTTTAATGCAGTCCGCATGAGCCTGGCTGCTGTGGTTCTGGCGGCGGTCTTCTATCGCGAACTCGGCCGTCTCACTGCCAGTTCGCTGCGCTCCGGATTGCTGGTGGGCTTCTTCCTCTTTGCCGGGAATGAGCTGCAGACTCTGGGTCTGAAATACACGACGCCGTCAAAGTCCGCCTTCCTGACGGGAGTTTCGGTTGTACTGGTTCCGGTTCTGCTCGCCTTGTTCTGGAAGCGCGGGCTCACCCGTTGGACCGGCACCGGGGTCGTCCTGGCGTTTGTGGGCTTGTATCTGTTGACCATACCGGCGTCGTCGGGAGGCGGACTCAACCTGCGCAGCATGAATCAGGGCGATCTGTTCACCCTGGGTGCGGCCCTGGTTTTCGCCTTCCACATCATTTTCATTGAACACGCCACCCGGGCCCAGGGATGGCAGCAGATCACGGTGGTGCAGGTTGCGGTGACGGCACTGCTGATGATCCTTACCGTTCCTGTGGCTGAAAAGGTCTACGTGGTTTGGTCTCCGCGCGTGCTTTGGGGAATCGGGATCACAGGTTTTCTAAGCCTGGCACTGGCCTTCGCCATTCAGGCCTGGGCGCAGCAATTCACCCCGGCCACACATACCGCTCTCATCTTTACTCTGGAGCCAGTATTTGCCTGGCTCACCTCGTTCATTTTTCTGGGCGAACGGCTGGGCACACGCGGCGGGATGGGCGCCGTGTGCATTCTGGCAGGCCTGCTGATTTCAGAAGAAAAGGCGAGCCCCGAGTCGATGGCCGTCTCTCCGGATCACGCGGCAGTCCCAAGTCAGCACGGCTAACGCGCCTGCATACACAGGGGCGGACGCCCCCGCCTGCCCAGCGGAGCGACGCTCCGAGGACGTCTGGGCCTCCGTGGCCTGTCCACAACACTTTTCAGGGAATTCGCGTCTAACTCACTGGAAGTAGGTTGCTGACTGCTGTTGGCGGGAAGGTATAATCACCAGGGCAGTTCATCTTCGGAGGCAGTCATTATGAATCAGCGCGCAAGCGCTTTTTGGGTACGTTTGAAGGCGAATCGCCTCGCGTACAGCATTTCTATCCTGATCACGTTGACCGTCGGTATCCTCATCGGGACCGTGATCTCCTCCGGAGTGAAGGGTCAGGACAAGAAGTCATCCTCCGATGTGGCCCCGTTAACCGTACCTTCGCCGCAGGTGCTCTCCAACCAGTTCTCGCAGATTTCCAAACAACTCGAGCCTAGCGTAGTCAATATCAATACCGAATCCACCATCAAGACCCCGCGCCGCCGCCGCGGCGCTCCAGGCGGCGACGATGACGCCAATCCATTTGACGACTTTTTTGACCGCTTTTTTGGCGGTCAAGGCGGTCAAGGCGGCCAGGGTGGTCCCGGCGGCGGTGCGATCCGCGAGCGCTCTCTGGGTTCGGGTGTAATTGTGGACGCCAAAGGCTACATCGTCACCAACCGCCACGTAGTAGAGAAGGCAGACCGGATTCGAGTGAAGCTGCAGGACGACCCGCCGGGAATACTGCACGACGCCAAGGTGATCGGCTCCGACCAGGAAACCGACCTGGCCGTAATCAAGATTGAAAGCGACAAGCCGCTCCCCATCGCCAAGCTGGGTAATTCTGACAGCATGCAAGTGGGGGACTGGGTGTTGGCGGTGGGTAGTCCGTTTGGACTGCAGGAAACCGTGACCGCCGGCATCGTGTCAGCCAAAGGCCGCAACATCGTGCCCCAACGCCAGTTCCAGTCGTTTATCCAGACTGATGCTGCCATCAACCCGGGTAACTCTGGAGGGCCGCTGGTGAACATGGCGGGCGAAGTGATCGGCATCAATACCGCGATTCTTACCGATACCAACGCCTACGCCGGCGTGGGATTTGCCTTGCCCTCGAACACCGTGGCGCAGGTTTACAACCAGCTGATCAGTCCTGACCACAGGGTCTCTCGCGGCTCTATCGGAATCCTGTTCAATGCCCTGGACAATCCTGCAATCACGAGAGTGTACGGAACCGGTTCGGGCGTGACCATCTCGGATGTGACTCCGGGGAGTCCAGCGGAACAGGCGGGCCTGAAAGTGGGCGACACCATTGTCGCCGTGGACAGCAAGCCGGTGAAAAACGGCGATGAACTGGTTTCCGATATCGCGGCGCGCAAGCCCGGCTCGAAGATCACGGTCGGATTCATACGCGACGGCAAGAAGCAGGAAGCCACGGCCACGGTGGCCGACCGTGCCAAACTGTTCGCCGCGCGCCTGGGGGACGATGATGAAGGCGGCCCGGAGACCGGACCCAAGGAAAGCAAACTAGGAATAAGTGTCCAGGCCCTGACCCAGGAGCAGGCTGACCGTCTCGATGTTCCCGCCGGCAAAGGCGTGATCGTGAAGGACGTGAAGGTGGGATCGTTTGCCGAGGACATCGGTTTGAGCCGGGGCGACATTATTCTCGAAATCAACAAGCAGCCCGTAAACAATGAAGACCAGTTCACCCGCGTCTCCGGCGGTTTGAAGAGCGGGCAGGACGTCGTTTTCCTGGTACGCCAGCGGGGCGCCGGCCGCGAGGGTGGGACCATCTTTTTGGCCGGTACACTTCCGTAACCCGAAGCTGGCAGAATGTGGGCTAGCATCGGAGGCGGGGATGGTTTACCCTGCTTCCTCGATCAGGAATGGCCAGGTAACCGGGAAGAGTGTTACTTCGAATCGCGACCTTGAGACTGAGCAGCTCCATTTCGACGGCCTGTTTGAGCGCGGGGTGCGTTGTGCTCCTGGCATGCAGCGCGGTTTCGGCGCAAACCAAGAGCCAGTCGCCGACTCCGCCAACTCCGGCCACAACCAGCTCCTCGGCGAAATTGCAGAAGATGTCGCCTCACTCAACTTCCCGCAAGAACAAGAAATCACGCAAGAGCGCAAGTTCGCACCGCGGGCAGCAGAAGATCGATCCCACGCGCTGCCGCGAGATCCAGGAAGCTCTGATTCGTGAGCACTATCTTGACGGCGTACCCTCCGGAACCTGGGACGCAAAATGCCAAAGCGCCATGCAGCGCTACCAGTCGGACAACGGCTGGCAGAGCAAGGTGGTCCCAGATTCCCGGGCCTTGATCAAGATGGGACTGGGCCCCGACCACGAGCACTTGTTGAATCCGGAAAGCGCGATGACGTCGCAGCCCGAAACGCCCCGCTCTTCACCCATGCTGAGCCAGTCCCCGGCGATGGCACTCCCCACCAGGAAGTAAGACCGCGGACCGCGGACCTCAGACGAAGACCGTCTTTATGATGCAGAGCTGTGGCCGGTGCATTGCAGCACTCCAAGGTATCGGCTCCACGGGCCCACGGCGTCGCGATACTGGTGGGCCATGGTCCTAGAGATCTGGTGCAGATGAGTTAAATCGTGAACTACCCAGGTCGCCAGCAGTTCCGACAGAGTAACCGTTCCCAGGGCAGGGTGTCGTCCTCGACCCGCGAGATCCTTTTTCTCCAGATTCAGCGCCCGCAGTTCTCGCAGGTTCTCCGACCGTAAACCAGCGAATTCATCTAATAACTGCTTGAGCGACTTGTCTCGAATCTCTTTTGCCTGTCCCAAACGATCGAATGGCTCAAACGTTCGACTCTCGCCGAATTGCAATATCATCTGTGCCCGGGGCATCCAATCGGTACGTTCCGCGTGAATGAGATGGCCGACCACATCGAACGGGCTCCACGTGTCTTCACCTTCGTTTCGCAGCGCCCACGATTCCGGCAGGTCACGCAAAAGCGCGTTAAGAATGCCAGGAGTGCGGGTGAGCAACATCATGGTCTGGTCCAGGTCGTGTTCCATCATGCTCCTCGATTCCGTGAAGCAATCTTGCACTTTGATTGTAACTATTCTCCAAGTGCAAATGTGCCCGTGCTAATTCGGTCCGACTGAGCAGCGTCACAGAGATGGGGATTGTGGAGGCTACGACGTCCGAGGTCTGACGCCTGACGTACGGTACTAGCGGCCCTTCTTCATCACGGGATTGGGAAAATACGGCAAGGGTTTATCGCTGATGATGGCGCGGGGATTGTCATCCACCAGTGCCCGGGCGACTTCTTCGCCGCAGAGTTTGGCCACCTTTTCTCGCGCCGCGGAGAGCGACGGAGTTCTATGCTTGGTGTCATGGGCGTCGGTGGCCAGCACATGCACTGCGTCCCGTTCGAGCAGCCACTCCGCCGCGCGCACAACTTTTTGTCCCCACATTCCGGTCACCGCCGAGGCCGTGACTTGTACCGCGCAGCCCTGATCTACCCACTCCAGAACCCGCTCCTGGGTTTGCTGCAGAATCGGGTTGCGCTCGGGATGAGTGATCACGGGCGTGATACCGACATCGGCCATCCTGGTGAAGCACTCGTTGACTTGCGATGGAATGCTGTAGTTGCTCAACTCCACCAGCAGGTAGTGGCTGTCTTCAATGGTGTAGCGCTCCGGCGAAATCAGAACTTCCTGCAGGTTGTCATACGAAAGATGGAAGTCGCAACCCAGGCTCAGCCGCGGGGTATTGCCCACTAGCGCTTTGAGATATTCCAGATTGCTGGCCAGGTGCGGCCGGTTGTAGTGGAAGCGCTCGTTGGCGTGGGGAGTGGCAACGATGTGCTCGATCCCGTCTTGCGCCGCCATGCGACACATTTCCAGCGACGTGTCCCATGACGTCGGGCCGTCGTCCACCTGTGGCAGTAAGTGACAATGGATGTCGATCACGTGGACTTCCGCGAGGGAGAGCTGTGAGGTGATTTAAGCAGATTTCACGGGAAAGGCCAAGAGAATGGCACGCGCCCCGTGATTCCAGCAAAACTTTAGTCATCAGGGTAACCTGACATCCTTGGGCCAATCTCGTTTCCGAAAGCCGGTTCGGGAGTGCCCATCGATCGGGTGCATCGGCTGCGCTCCCGCTACCCGCCCATGGTAAGCACCACGCGGAAACGGGCCCGTCCGCTGATCATTTGATCGTAAGCCTCCGTGACTTTCGCCAGGGGATAGCGCTCGATCATGGGGCGAACCCCGCTCAGGGAACTGAATTGCAGCGTGTCCTCGGAGTCCTTGGCCGTGCCCGAGGGCCATCCCCGGACAGTCTTGCGACCAAATATAAGTTGCAGGGGGGTGATGGCAAGAGGTTCGGGGCTGGCCCCGACGATTACCAGCTTTCCATCCGGCCCCAACCCATCCACCAGCACCGAGATCGCTTTCGAATCTGGAGCGGTGGCGAGAATCACGCTGGCTCCGCCCAACTTTTGCAACGCGGCAGCGGGTGGCCCGGCATCGACGTCGACGTAGTGATGAGCGCCCAACTTCTTGGCCAGTGGCTCTTTGTCTGCGCCCCGGCCGATCGCGACCGTGCGAAAGCCCATCTGCCGGGCGTATTGAATGCCCAGGTGGCCCAGGCCTCCGATGCCCTGCACTGCGACCAGCTGGCCCGCAGTGGCTCCGGCGTGGCGCATCGAGTTAAACACGGTAATCCCGGCGCACAGCAACGGTGCGGCCTGGTCCGCCGGCAACTCTTCGGGCATCGCAGCTACCGCCTCGGCGGGGACCACCACGTACTCCGCATAGCCGCCGTCGAAGCTGATCCCGGTAATCTTCTCGAACTGGCAAAGGATGAAATGACCTCGTCGGCAGGGGTCGCACTTGAAGCAGTGTCCCCCATGCCAGCCGACGCCTACTCGCTGCCCGGGCTTCCACTGCGTGACGTCAGCCCCAACGGCGTCGATGCGCCCCGCGATCTCATGGCCGGGAACCCGCGGGTATTGCAATCCGGGAAAGCCTGACTCTTTTACGATGGCGTCGCTGTGGCAGACTCCGCAGGCCTCAACCTTGATCCGGACCTGGGCGCGTCCGGGCTCCGGAGTCGGGCGTTCTACGATTTCAAAGTTTCCACCAGGTTTGCTGACTTGTGCGGCTTTCATGATTCCTCGAGGATTGCTGGGGGTGAGATGTGTCGCGGCGGCAGATTTTCCGAGCACCGGCTTATAGATGGGGGCGACCAAAGCGAAGATGCAGAAATGTTGTCATGCGAAGAATCGGGCGCCTCGTCTCTACGGCTTTTGGAGCGCCAGGGCGGGAAGGTGGGCGAGCACTCCCGCGCTTATTTATATCTCTGCGCGATAAACTCGCCGATCGATTGATAAGCTTTGGTCAACGTCGCTTCATCCGGCAAGAACACGATGCGAAAGTGGCGGGTGCCGGCCTTCTGGCCAAACCCGGACCCATGGACCACCAGTACATGCTTTGCCCGGCACAGTTCCTTGACGAAGATATCGTCGCCTTCCGTTATGTCGATACGTGGGAAGGCGTAGAAAGCGCCGCGAGGAGGCACGCAGCTCAGACGCGGCGTTGAATTGCACCATTGGACAGTGAGGTCGCGGCGGGCACGCAGCTTGTTCCGGACTTCCACCAGGTGGTCCTGCGGTCCGTCCAGCGCCGGTTTGATGGCGTACTGTTCGGGATGGTTGGCGCACAGGCGCGCTCGCAGCAGGCGATGAATGCCTTCGACGTAAGGCTTCACCGCGCCGGCATCTCCACTGACTACACCCCATCCGATGCGCCAGCCGGGTGCCAGATAATTCTTGGACAATCCACCGAAGGTCACGACGGGCACATCCGGGGCGACGGCCGCGATCGACAGGTGCTGGTTCTGTTCCGATTCGTCGAGAATCAACTTGTCGTAAATCTCATCGGCGAAGATGACCAGATTGTTGCGCCGCGCCAGCTCCGCCAATTGTTCGAGCATGCGGCGGGAGCAGACTGCGCCCGTAGGGTTATTGGGATTGATCAGCACAATGGCGCGAGTGCGCCCGTTGATCTTGCGCTGGATATCGACCAGGTCAGGCTGCCAGCTGTCGTCTTCATTCAGGTCGTAGGGCGTGACCGCGATGCCGAGTTTGCACAGCACCGCCGAATAGAGCGGATAATCCGGGCTGGGCGTGAGAATGTGCTCGCCAGGATTGACCAGGGCGGTGAGAGCTACATCCACCGCTTCGCTGGCGCCCGAAGTCACAAATACATCCTGAATTGTGTTAATTCCCTTACGCGCGGCTTCGCCGCGAATCGCTTCCAGGGCCTCGGGGATTCCCGCGGATGGAGCGTAGCCATTCTTGTTCTCCCGCATCGCCTTGTGGACGGCTTCGATCAGGTGCGGTGGAGTTTTGAAGTCAAAAATATTGGGATCGCCGACGTTGAGGGCGAGGACCTTGTGACCTTGCTTCGTGACTTCGTCAGCCACCGATGCGAGGTCGCGAATGGCGTAGCGGACGTTGTCGAGACGCTGGGCGGCTGCTATTTCGCGAGTAGGTGTAATGGGCATTTGTTCTTAGTAGCGCCGGCATCCTGCCGGCTGTCCCGAGGGCGTCTCGCCCTCGGCGGTGAGGGCGGGACGCCCTCACGACAGCCGCCGGGACGGCGGCGCTACGATGACGCTTTAATCCACTCTATCGATCTGCGCTTTCTGCAGGCGGTCTGAGTAGTCCACGTACACCGCCTTCCACTCGGTGTAAAAATCAATCGCGCCCATACCGCCTTCGCGATGGCCGTTGCCGGTGGCCTTCACACCGCCGAAGGGCAAATGTACCTCGGCGCCGATAGTGGGGGCGTTGATGTAGGTGATGCCAGCGTGCAGATCGCGCATGGCGGTAAACGCCTTGTTCACGTCCTTGGTGTAGAGCGCGGATGACAGCCCATACTCGATCCCGTTGGCA
Source organism: Terriglobia bacterium (assembly GCA_963841075.1). Classification (GTDB taxonomy): domain Bacteria; phylum Acidobacteriota; class Terriglobia; order Terriglobales; family Acidobacteriaceae; genus JAIQFF01. The sequence continues at coordinate 225,191 of CAWJBA010000006.1, read as the reverse complement.
ATGGCGATCGCATCTTCGAGATCCTCACAAGGGATAATGGAGACGACCGGTCCGAAAATCTCTTCCTGCGCGATGCGCATCTTTGGATCAACGTCTACGAACACCGTCGGCTCCATGAAGTAGCCGTATTGGTATTCGCCCTGGTCGAGACGGTTGCCGCCGCACTTCAACTTCGCGCCTTCTGACTTGCCGATTTCCACATAGCTGAGGTCGGTCTTGAGTTGGGATTCGTTGATGGCCGGTCCCATCTCGGTGCTTTCATCCAGGCCGTTGCCAACTTTCAATCCCTTGGCGCGATCCACGTAGCGCTCGACGAATTCGGCGTAGACGCCCTTCTGCACGATGATGCGGCTGGTCGCAGTACAGCGCTGGCCGGTCGTGCCGAACCCGCCCCAGAGGCCGCCTTCGATGGCCAGGTCGAGGTTGGCGTCGTCCAGTACGATCATGGGATTCTTGCCGCCAAGCTCCAGCGAGCAATGTTTGAAGCTTTTCGCAGCCGTGGTGCCGACGATTCGGCCCACTGCCGTCGAACCGGTCAGCGAGATAGCGCGGACTTCGGGATGCTCCATCAGCGGTCCACCCACTGCCGGACCGAATCCGCTGACAATATTGATCACCCCTTTGGGGACGCCCGCGTCCGACAGAGTGCGCACCAGGTTGTAAGTCGAAAGCGGAGTGTCCTGCGCCGGCTTGATCACGCAAGTGTTGCCGCACACGATCGCGGGCAACAGCTTCCACGACGGAATTGCCATGGGGAAATTCCAGGGCGTGATCATGCCGCAGACGCCGATGGGAGTCCGCACTGCCATGGCGAACTTGTTCGGCAACTCCGATGGCGTGGTGGGCCCGAACATGCGGCGCCCTTCGCCGGCAAAGTAGTAGGCCGTGTCGATGGCTTCCTGGGTGTCGCCGCGAGTCTCCTTGAGGATCTTTCCCATCTCTCGGGTCATGTCGCGGGAGTATTCTTCCTTGCGCTCGAGCAGCATCTCGGCGGCGCGGAAGACGATTTCAGCGCGGCGCGGGGCCGGTACGAGGCGCCACTTGGCAAAGGCAGTGCGGGCGGCTTCTACCGCGGCGTCCACGTCGGCTTTCGCCGATTTCTGGAAAATGCCGACCACGTCGCGCGTGTCGGCGGGATTGCGATTCTCGAATGTTTCTCCGGTCGAGGATTCCACCCACTCGCCGTCGATAAAATTCTTGTAAACCTTGGGCGCGGTGCTGGTGCCGAGCATGGCTGGGCTGGTCAAAGTATCAGTTGCCATAAGTCTCCTGAGTTGCGGGGAAGAATGCCTGAAGCTCTATGCTACAGGTGGGATTGAGGGTGCGGCAAGCGTCGGCATCGAGGCTGTCGCGCCGCCTTCCCGATTGATCGGGTTGTTTATTGTAAACAGCTGTTAGGCTCAAGATCATCATCACTTACGCGCATCAGCGGGGGCCAATTGTATGCACATCATCGTCTGGGAGTTCACCGTCCGAGAACAGCACATTCAGCAATTCATCTCCGCCTATGGCTCTAACGGAGACTGGGCAAACCTCTTCCGGCGTGCGGAGGGTTTTCTAGACACCCAGTTATTGCGCTCTTCTCGCGAACCCGACATCTTCCTCACCATCGATCGATGGGAAAGCGTTGGCTGCTTCGAGATTTTCCAGAAGCGATTCGGGGCGGAATACAAGAAACTGGACGCTCAGATGGAGATCTACACTTCGTCCGAAAGGGAGGTTGGAGTCTTTTCGGAGGCCTAAGCCCGCACCCTTTTTCCGCACACCGGAGGACATGACCGCCGGGGGTGCGACCCAAGGTAATCAACTGTGCCCTGCTAGTTAGGCTTGTGATACTCTCGCAAATACCCCATATTCTTAGGGTTTGACTGGCGTCCGGTGGCCCTTGTGTCTTCTTCTTCGAGTAGCAAACCTGGAATCCATGTCGCGTGGAAGACGGTCACCTACCGCAGCGTGGCTTTGGGGGTGCTATTCGTGGTCGTAGTGCTTGCCATCGGGGTGAATTTTGCCTTTCCCCAGTTCTCACAAAAGGAGATGAAGTCGGTCACCAGCCTGGGCGGCAGCCTGCTGGAGGCGATCGCGGGCGTGGGTGGGAAGGTAAAGTCGGGCTCGGTAAGCTCGCAGCAGGCCCACATCACGGCCCTCGATGGAACCGTCCGGGTAAAGAAATCCAGCAGCAATAGCTGGGTGACAGCCGATTACAATGTGCCCCTGGAGAAGGGCGATGTGGTGCAGACCGGATCGGAAGGCATGGCCAAGATCGTATTCAGCGACGGCACCAATTACACGGTGAAACAGGATTCGCTGATCGTGATTGAGGAAAATTCCGCGAATGATCAACAACAGACCAATGTTTCGGTGGCGGTGAGCACGGGCACGGTCGATCTCTCGACCGCGACCTATGTTCAGGGGTCTAAGTCGTCGGTCATCGTGGCCGGAGCCACGGCATCCCTGGCGCCGGACAGCGCGGCCATGGTGCACAACGACCCCAAGGGGGACCAGCACGAGATTTTGATGAAAAAAGGTTCGGGTGAGATCAGCCGCAACGGGGAAGTCGTGCACCTGGCGGACTGGGAAAAAGTGGCTTTCCAGTCGCAGTCGCCGCGGATGGCCAAGGTAAAGGAGATTGGACCGCCGACGCCGATTTCGCCGGCGAACATGATGCCGATCTTTACTTCGGGCGTGTCCAAGCCGGTCGAGTTTTCCTGGACCCCCATGAACAATGCGGTGGGATACCGGCTGCGCATTTCGCATAACCCTTATTTTTCTTCGACTATCGTCGATCGCCGAGTGAACACGGCGGACGTGATCGTCTCCGGCTTGGGAGAAGGTGCGTATTACTGGCTGGTACAGTCCTACGACGCCGAGGACAAGGAGTCGGTGGAGAGCCAGAAAAACCGGTTTACCATCATTCCCAAGGGCCAGAACACGACTGCGATAGATCTTGAACTGGATCCGTTCATGCAGCACGGTAACGTGATCGAGTTGACCGGAAAGACCGAAACCGGGGCGCGCGTCATGGTCAATGGGCGGGAAGTGCCCGTAGTTGGCGTTGATGGCAGCTTTCACTACTTCATGCCTCCCCTTCCGCCGGGGGAGAGCGTGGTCACGATTACGGCGCAGAATGCCAAAGGCGGGGTCAATACGGTCCAGAAAAAGATCGTGATTCAGTAGCACAATGTTTTCTTTGCGTTCTTTGCGGCTTTTCTTAGCGTACTTGCGGTCAAAGGTTTGCCTTACGGCTTAGGATCAAATTCTCAACCGCAGAGTTCGCAAAGAAAGGCCGCAAAGAACGCAAAGGACCCCGGATGGATTTGGGGTTCAGCCAGCAAAAAGCCGGATTCCGGGCAGATTACCCGAGGTGCCGGGACTTTGGTTTGACGGTGAAACGGGGTTCTTCCCATAGAATTATGGACACGGCCCCCCATCCGCACAGAAGCATCCGGGTACGCCCGGTAATGACAGCGGTTCGAGAGAGCTAAATCGCGTATGTCATCTAACGGATTTCATTCTTCGACGCGCCTGCACAATCTGAGATCGCTGTTCAGTATTTTCTCCAGCGATCTTGCCATCGACCTGGGGACAGCCAACACTCTGGTGTACGCGCGCGGCAAGGGCATCGTGGTCAACGAGCCCTCCATCGTGGCCATCAACAAGAACACCGGCGAAGTCGAGGCCGTGGGCAAGGAAGCCAAAGAAATGCTGGGCCGCACGCCCGGCAACATCGTGGCCATCAAGCCCATGAAAGACGGCGTGATCGCCGACTTTAAAGTCACCGAGAAGATGCTCAACTATTTCATCCAGAAGGCGCACAACCGCAAGATGCTGGTGCATCCGCGGATCGTGATCGGCGTGCCTTCGGAAATTACCCAGGTGGAAAAGCGCGCCGTCATGGATTCCGCTTACCGCGCCAAGGCCAGCGAAGTGTATCTCGTCGAACAGGCCATGGTGGCCGCCATCGGCGCCGGGCTTCCCATTACCGAACCCAGCGGCAACATGGTTGTGGATATCGGCGGCGGCACCACTGACATTGCAGTCATCTCTCTCAGCGGCATCGTTTATTCCCGTTCCGTGCGCATGGCCGGCAACCAGATGGACGAAGCGGTGATGAACTACCTGAAGCGCAAGTACAACCTGCTGGTCGGCGAACGCACCGCCGAGCAGATCAAGATGGAGATCGGCTCTGCGTATCCCCTGGAAAAGCCGCTCACCATGGAGATCAAGGGCCGCAACCTGATTGAAGGCGTCCCCAAGACGATCACCGTGGACGACAGCGAAATCCGCGAGGCTCTGAGCGAATGCGTTTCGACCATCATGAACGCAATTCGGGTTGCTCTTGAGCGCACCCCGCCCGAACTCTCCGCCGATATCAGCGACCGCGGCATCGTGCTGACCGGCGGCGGCGCGCTGCTGAAGAATCTGGACAAGCGTATTCGCGAGGAAACCGGGTTGCCGGTCTCCATCGCCGACGATCCGCTATGCAGCGTGGTACTGGGCACGGGCAAGATGCTGAGCGACTTCAAGCTGCTGCGGAAAATTTCGATCGAATAGTTGTGAACTAAATTTCGTTGAACCAGTTTCTAGTTTCCGGTTCCCAGTTAGCAGTTGTGTTCAATGGAGGACGGGCGTCCTCGCCCGTCTCGCGGCCACAACCCCGAGCCAGGTGCTTTTGCGTTTTTGAAACCGGAAACCAGAAACAGTAATTCCAACTGCAGTCCAATGGAAAATCTGATCAGCCGCTACCGCAACGTCACCATACTGGTGGCGATCCTGTTTGTGCAGGTGCTGGGCCTGGCGGTGCAGGTGAAGCGGCGCTCCGCCGGGGCCGACGAATCCACCCGAATGATCCGGCTGTGGACGGTCAGCACCGTCACTCCTCTCGAGAAGGCCATCGTCTGGTGCCAGAACGGCCTGGGCGGTGTCTGGCAAAACTACATCTATTTGCGCGGAGTGCGGCAGGAGAATCGCGATCTGAAGTTCGAGATCGAGCAACTGCGGCTGGAGCAGGTGCGGCTCTCTGACGACGCCAAGCAGGCGCGCCGCTTGCAGGCGTTACTGGGCTTCAAGGAACAGTACATCGCGAAGACTGTGGCGGCGCAGGTCATCGGCTCCAGCGGCAGCGAACAGTCGCGATCGGTCTATATCGACCAGGGAACCTCGGCCGGGGTCGAGAAGGACATGGCGGTGATTACGGCTGACGGCCTGGTGGGTAGAGTTCTGCGGGCGTACGGATCCTCCGCGCAGGTGCTCCTGGTCAATGATCAAAGCAGCGGAGTGGGCGTCATCCTGGACAAGTCGCGGCTGCAGGGAGTCATCAAAGGCACGGCGGGCGGCGAAGTGATCCTGGAAAAAGTGATGACCGACGAGCAGGTGGCGCCGGGTGATTTGATCGTCACCAGCGGCGGCGACCAGATCTTTCCCAAGGGCATTACAGTGGGAACGGTGATGAAGGTTTCCCCGGGCGCGGACCTCTTTCTCAACATTCGGGTAAAACCGGCGGCCAACCTCAGCCGGTTGGAAGAAGTTCTGGTGATCACGAGAAAAGAGGATCGTGCGCCTTCGGTGGCCGAGACCAACTCGGTGCGCGCGGTCGACATTCTGACCCAGCGGCTGCCTTCCGTGCCGGACAAGCCAGCCGCGGACGCGAGTCGGCCGGCGGGATCCGAGCCGGCAGCTGCCGCCGCCAAGCCCCCAATCGAGGCGCCCAGGGCGCAGACGAATGCGGACATGAACCATTCGGCAGCGAGCGCCGTCGGACAGGCATCCGAAAAGACTGCGGCAAAAACCGTTCCTGTCTCTAGAAAAACGTCGCGGCCGTCGACCAGCGCGCCGACGCCATCGGGACCGGGCGGATCTGACTCTGGGGCATCGGCATCGGGAACGTCGGAGGATAAACCGCACTAGCGTGCCCATCACCTACACATCTCAGGAGCAGGTAGAGGTTTACCGCTTCAGTGTTCCCGCGACCATCATCATTCCGCTGGTGGCGCTGTTTTTGCAGGCCTTTCTGCCTCTGCGGCTGCATTTCTTTTCTCTCTTCGACCTGCCGTTGCTGGTGGTCATTTTTTTTGCGGTGGCGCGCAGGAGCCAGGTGGCTGGGCTGGTGACCGGGTCGCTGATCGGCCTGCTGCAAGATTCCCTGACCCATCAGCCGATCGGAATTTACGGGATCGCGAAGACGGTAGTCGGGTTTGGGGCCTCATCGCTGGGCGCAAAGCTGGACGTCGAAAATGTGGGGGCCCGTTTCCTGGTGACCCTCTTTTTCTATGCCGTCCACGAGGTGGTGTATTTCACGGTGGCGCGCGGTCTGGTGAAGCTGACCCTGCAATGGAGCTGGGGGCACGAGATTGGAGGCGCCTTGCTCAACGCCGCCACGGCGGCAGTGATCTTTACTCTGCTGGATAGATTCAAGCAAAGAGCGTAGGGCAGTCGTCAGTCGTCGGTCGTCAGCCTTCAGCCAATCACAACTCCGACAGGGTTCGAGACGAAAATCCCAATCGTCTATGGACTTGGGTTACCCACGTCACCAATCCTTTCGCGGTAAGCACGGATTACAATAAAGTTAACCTCGACTTAGTCTGACAGACGCGAGTCTTCTACCGCTGAACCTCGGCGCGATGGAATGGCTGACGACCGACGACTGAAGACCGACGACTAACCCATGTTTGGCCGCGACGAAAAAGTATCGGGTTCCCGCCTGACTGCCGTGCAATACATCATCCTCGGCATTTTTCTGGTATTGGCTTACGGATTGTGGCGGCTGCAGGTTGTCCAGAGCGAGTTTTACGCGGCGCTGGCGGAAAAAAACAAGACCAGAGAAGTTCCCATTCTCGCGCCCCGGGGCAAGATCCTGGACCGCGAAGGGCGCACTATCGTCGACAACTATCCTTCGTTTACGGCATTGCTGCTGCGCGACTCTACCCGCGATCTTTCGGGCGATGCAGACCTGATCGCGCAAGGTCTGCATCTTGATCCCAAGGAAGTGCGGGATCGCCTGAGAAAGTTTGCCGGCACGCCGCAGTATCAGCCGATTTATCTCAAGGAAGACATCACACCGGACGAGTTGGCTTTTATCGAATCCCATCGCAACGAACTGCCCGAGCTGGATACCATCATGGCCCATCGCCGGCTGTATCCGCGCAATGGCTTTATGGCGCATCTCGTTGGCTACGTGGGCGAAGTCAGCGAGCAGATGCTGAACCAGGCGCGCTGGGAGCTCTACAACCCGGGCGACGTTGTGGGCCGATCGGGCGTCGAGCTGGAATACAACCCGATACTGATGGGCAAGAACGGCTCCCGCCAGGTGCTGGTGAACAGCAAGGGAAAAGAAGTCGGCGAACTGGACGAAAAGCCGGCCGTGCCGGGAAAGCAGCTCAAGCTCACCATCGATATTGATTTGCAGATTGCTGCGGAACAGGCCCTGAATGGACGGAATGGGGCGATTGTGGCGATGGATCCTCGGACCGGCGAAATCCTGGCCATGGTCAGCCGTCCAACCTACGATCCCAATCATTTCGCGGTGCGAATCTCGAACGACGAGTGGATGAAGCTGGTCAATGACGCCGACCATCCTCTGCTGAACAAGGCTATTCAGGCGCAACTGGCGCCCGGTTCAGTGTTCAAGATCATCATGGCGACTGCCGGCCTGCAGGAAGGCATCGCGCAGAACATGAAAGTGAACTGCAGTGGCGGCGCGTCGTTTTACGGGCGATATTTCAAATGCTGGGTGGTGGCCGAACATCGCACCCACGGCATCACTGACCTGAGCAAGGCCATTTATCAGTCCTGTGATGTTTTCTTCTACACGCTGGCGGAGAAGCTGGGTATCGAGCGTATCGCGAAATACGCCATGGCGTTTGGCCTGGGACAGAAGACCGGAGTGGATCTGCCGCAGGAAGTCAGCGGGGTAATGCCATCGGAGGAATGGAAAATCCGCAATTTCAAACAGAAATGGTACGCGGGCGAGACCATTTCCGTGGGTATCGGGCAGGGTGCCGTGGCGGCAACGCCGATCCAGCTGGCCCGGGCGATTGGAGCGATTGCCAGCGGAGGCTTGATGGTGCGGCCGCATGTCACCGATCCGCGGGATTTGCCGCCGGGTATTGTGCCGGCGTCGAATGTGCCCGATGAGACAAGGATTCCGATTGATCCCGGCAACTGGGAGACGATTACCGACGCCATGGCCGGGGTGGTGAATCCGGGCGGGACGGCAGCGCTGTCGCACTTGCAGGGCATTGATTTTGCGGGCAAAACCGGCAGCGCACAAACCATCAGTAACACCCTGAAGGCCAAGATGGGTGCGGCTGGCAAGGCCAACTTCAAGGACAACGGATGGTTTGCCGGAGTCGAGCCGCGGCGCAATCCGGAAATTGTGGTGTGCGCGCTGTTGGAAGAAGGAGAGCACGGATACCTGGCGGCTCGGACCGCAGCCCAGGTGATCAAGGCGTACGTAGAGAAGAAGAACCGCCCGCCGGTGAAGGTGGCAGGTGGATCGCCCAAAGTGGAAATTGGAGCGGTGTGGAGCATGCCAGACGAAAAGCTGCAGGGCGGACGATTCGTGCTGGATGTGCCCAGGGCACGCGTGCCGCTGGCGGTGGCGGCTCCGGGTTTGCAGTAGCGGTTTACAGTAGCGCCGCCGTCCCGGCGGCTGTGGTGGCGGGCGTCTCGCCCGCCACGCCGAGGGCGAGACGCCCTCGGGACAGCCGGCAGGATGCCGGCGCTACTTTGCGACAGCCGAGGAGGAATCAAAGTAGTAAACAATGCCGCGGACGAAAGACATTGGCCAACGACCAAGGGCCAACGGCCAACGACGATTTCCTGACCACTGACGACCGAAGACTGACGACTGAAACCATGTCCCGCTATATCTCATTCCGCGATTTCGACTGGCTGCTCCTGATCTTCATCCTGGTGATCTGCGGGCTTGGGGTGATGGAGATTCGCAGCGCGACCACGCACACGAAGTTTGCCGGGGCTCATATCCGGCAGATTTATTGGATCTTGGGCGGCGTCGCCGGCATGTTTCTGGTCAGCCTGGTGAACTATCAGAAGCTGCTGGACCGGGTGCACTGGCTCTACATCGCCGCCATCGTTTCCCTGATGAGCGTGATGCTTTTCGGACAGAAATACCTGGGCGCCCGGCGCTGGGTCAAACTGCCCGGAGGGGCCCACTTTCAGCCGTCGGAGTGGGTGAAGCTGATCCTGATTCTGGCCGTGGCCAAGTATTTCGCCGACCTCCACCAGAGGGAACTCACTTGGCCGGATTTCATGAAGGCGGGCGCCATCGTGCTGGTGCCCATGCTCATGGTGTTACGACAGCCCGACCTGGGAACCAGCCTGACTTACTTGCCCATTGCGATTGTTGGGCTGTTCCTGGGCGGGGTCCGCTTCAAGCAGGCGGCCATCGTCACCATAGCAGTTGCCCTGCTCTTGCCGCTGGCGTGGCATGCCTTGAAGCCTTACCAGCGCGACCGTCTTACCAGCTTTATGCATCCGGAAGCTGACAGCCAGGGCTCCGGATATCAGGTGAACCAGTCTCTGATCGCCGTCGGGTCGGGCGGTATCTGGGGGAATTCGGACAGTTCCCAGACTCATTTGGAGTTTCTACCAGTCCCGCAAACGGACTTTATCTTTGCAGCTTTTGCCGAGGAACATGGTTTTGTAGGTGCCCTGGCTGTAATGCTGCTATACTTTATAGTGCTGATGCGATTGACTCAGAACGCGCAAACGGCGCCCGACCGCGCTGGCACGTTCGTAGTAATGGGTGTGGTGGCGGTGCTTAGCTTCCATATCCTGGTCAATGTCGGCATGGTGGTCGGCTTTATGCCGGTCACCGGAATACCCCTGCCGCTGATGAGTTATGGCGGGTCTTCTGTCCTGTTTATGTTTCTGGCGTTGGGCATCGTTATGAATGTCCGCATGCGCCGTTTCGTGAACTGAAACAGGAAGAGGAATGGCAGGGGGTTAGCCCGCGCTTGCCATCCGCGCGGAAAAAGATTAATTACGATCGCCCTCGCGTTAAGAGGGCACACGCCGGCTAGAAAAGCAGTAAGAGCCGGGCAGGATCAAGCAAAGGCGCTGCCAGGCCGGTAACGGCCCCCTCAGAGTTGAGAGAGCGGTCACAAACCTGGCGAAGCGCAAAGCGATAAGTGCAAAAGATTCCTAATCTTACGCAACGGATACGACCACGGAGAGAACTCCGGGGACGGGGCTGTCCCTTGTCCAGGGCGGCTATCGCGGAACTTGATCTTCCCAGTCTTTTCCTGCCTTCGATCCGGTGATCCCGCGGCCGTCTGACGGCCCGGGACCGGAGTTCGCATGACTAGAGAATTATTTGTGTCTTCCACACCCCACGAAACCAAGGTGGGCCTGGTTGAAGACGACTTACTCGCCGAGATATATCTCGAACGCGAGAACGAATACACCCTGGCAGGTTCCATCTACAAGGGGCGCGTGACTCGCGTCCTCCCTGGAATGCAATCGGCTTTTGTCGACATCGGTCTGGAACGCGACGCGTTCCTTTATGTCTCCGACTTTATGGAGTTGGAAGATTCCGAGGACCTCGACGAAGTTCCAACCAACCGGCCGGTGCAGGAACGCCATCCGCAGCAGCCTCAGGCTGAAGCCCATCCCGGGGAGACATTCGCCACCCCCGTAACCGAATCACAGCCGCAGGAAAACTTCGAAGCAGGAACCGAAGCAGGAACCGAGGATCGCGAGGCGCCGGCGCCCAGCGAATCTCGCGACAGTCGGGGAGGCTTTCGCGGACGGCGCCGGCGCCGCGGACGCCGCGGGGAGCGTATGCCGGAATCCAAGTTTGCCAGTCCCGCAGCGGAAGAGCCGCGCGAGGTTCCGCGCACCGAGCGCTTTGAGCGCAATGACCGGCAGCAGTTTCCAGACCGGGGCGGAAGGTCAGAAGGCGGAAGGCCGGAAGGAAGGTCCGAAGGGCGTTCAGAAGGACGTTCGGAAGGAAGATCAGACCGGCCGGGCAGGACCGAACGTCCCGAGCGTTCCGAATACGGGCCGCCTCCGGGATACCAGCCCATTATTTTGCCGGGAGAGTCCATTTCCAAATATCAGCGCCTGGCGTCGGCCAGGCCTGCGCCGGCCAGCGAGAGCTTGGCCCCGGTTCGCGAAGTGCCGGCTCCGCCCATCGCCGAGGTTTTTGCCGACGACGAACCTATCTTTGCCAGTGCGAGTGCCAGCGCCAGCGCCGCCGATGCTCCGGCTGAATCCCTTCCTCAGCCCCACGAAGAAGTCTCGACGCCGGGTCAGGTAGCCGCTGCCGAACCGGCCACGGAAGAATGGGACCGGCAACAGCAGCGTCTTCACCAGATGAATGTGGCCGCTGTGTTCGGGGGGGAAGCAGCCGACGAGGAAAGCGACGAAGACGCCGACAAGACCGACAGCAATCTGGTAGTCGTGGCCGGTCATTCCGAGCAGGCCGCTCCGGCTAAGGGCTCGGGAACGATGGAAGAAGAAGAGATCGAAGAGGAAGAAGCCGACCTGGCGCACTACGTTGACGCGCTCGAAGAGGACAACATCTTCGAAGAACTCGAAGAGGAGACCCACGCCGCCGGAGAAACCGAGCAACCGGCCCGGGAAATCGCGGCCTCCGCGGAGCCTTCAGCGGAGGCGGCGGTGCCGTTCTCCGCAGAACCGGTTTCTCCGGAGGAAGTTGACGTCGCGCAGGCCGACGAAGTCGACGAAGAAGCGGAAGACGAAGCCGAGCTTGATGAAGCCCAGGCGGAAGCGGAAGCCGCTCTGGCCGCTGAATCCAGTGGCGCAGGAATGAGCGAAGCCCGCGCCGAAGTGCGGGCACCGGCCGGGACTGCGGGCTACACCCAGCGCGCGCCGCGTCCGGGATACGATCGCCGGCCGCAACGTGGCGGACGCCGCGGTGGTGGTGGCGGCGGAGGACGCCGCTCGCGCAGCAACCAGCAGCAGAATATGCCGCTGATCACCGATCTTCTCAAGGAAGGGCAGGAAATCCTGGTCCAGATTGCCAAGGAACCGATCGGCAAAAAGGGCGCGCGCATCACCAGTCACATAGCACTGCCCGGACGCTTCCTGGTGTACATGCCGACGGTGAATCACACCGGCGTGTCACGCAAGATCGCCTCCGAAGAAGAGCGCCAGCGCTTGAAGCGCATCATTCAAAGTGAGCGTGAAAATGGGCACGGTGGATTTATCGTGCGCACTGCGGCGATGAATGCCGCGGAAGAAGATTTGCGCGCCGACATCCGTTTTCTGAAAGGTTTGTGGGCTGAGATCAAGTCCCGCGCCGATGCCGGCAAAGGGCCCACGCTTATCTATCACGATCTCAATGTGGTCGAGCGAGTGCTGCGCGACCAGGTCACCTCAGACTTCTCCGCCATCTGGGTGGATAGCGACGAGGAATACGAGCGCATCCTGCGCTTTGCCAACCGCTTTCAGCCGGCGCTGGTGAAGCGGGTCAAGCTCTATACCAAAGAAGTTCCACTTTACGAACAGTTCGGGTTAAGCGAAGAAATCAACAAGGCGCTCAAGTCAAAGGTCTGGCTGAAGAGTGGCGGATACATCGTCATCAACCAGACCGAGGCCCTGGTCGCGATCGATGTGAACACCGGCAAATACGTGGGCAAGACAACGCGGCTCGAAGACACCATCGTCAAGACCAACGTAGACGCGATCAAGGAAATCGTACGTCAGATCCGGCTGCGCGACCTGGGCGGCATCATTGTCATCGACTTCATTGACATGGATGAACGCCGCAATCGCCAGAAAGTCATGCAGGCACTGGAGGAGGCCCTACGAGCCGACCGGGCGCCGTCAAAAGTCCTGCAATTTAACGATTTCGGACTGGTAGCCATCACTCGAAAACGGGTAAAGCAGTCGCTCGAGCGCACGATCGGGACGCCGTGCCCATATTGCCAATCCACCGGCTTCGTAAAATCGGTGACCACGGTATGCAACGAAATCTATCTCGAGATGCGCAAGATCGCGAAACATCTGGAGCATGCCGACGTGATGCTGCGGGTCAATCCCGACGTCGCCAAGGCTCTCAAAGTCAATAACGGCAAGGCTCTGATCGAGATGGAAGAGATGACCAAAAAAACCGTGATCGTAAAGAGCGATCCGGCGCTGCATCAGGAGCAGTTCGATATCAATTGAAAAGCAGCTTCTAGCTCCTGGCTCTTAGCTTCCAGCTAGTTCCCTCAACGATCAAATGAGAACGGGCGTCCTCGCCCGTTTTCTTTACATCGGATTGCCAAGAGGGAGGCATCATTGCACAATGGATCCGCACCCAGGGAAGATTGTGAACAAACTCAAGCGACCCCTTCTCGCAGTTGCTGCCGCTTATTTTCTTTTCATACTGGCGATCACACCTGCCTCCGCGCAACTTCCTGCGCACCCCCTGAAGACCCGCAACGTAGTCCTGATCGTCAGCGACGGATTGCGCTGGCAGGAAATCTTCACCGGCGCCGATCCAACGTTAATGGACAGCGAACACGGCGGCATTTGGGGCGGCCCCGTCGAACTCAAACGTAAGTTCTGGCGCGACGACGTTGAAGCGCGGCGCCAGGCGCTGTTTCCATTCTTGTGGAACGTGATCGCGAAGCAGGGGCAAATCTTCGGCAATCAAGCCAAGGGCAGCGTGGCCCGCGTCACCAACGGCAGGGCATTCTCCTATCCTGGTTACAACGAAATGACAACCGGATTTCCCGACCCCAAAATCGATCGCAACCAGTTCGGCCCCAATCCCAACGTCACTGTTTTCGAATGGCTGAACCGCATGCCGGAGTTCCACGGCAAAGTTGCGGTGTACGGGACATGGAATGTATTTCAAGACATTTTCAACGAAAAACGCAGCGGCCTGGTCATGCAAACCGGATGGAATTTGCCCGAAAAAGGGAAGCTGACCCCGCGCCAGGAACTGATCAACGAACTCTACCGCACCACCACTCCGCTGGACAACGAAGACACCTACAATTCATTGATCCAGGTGCCGCTGCTCGACTACGTGAAAACAGGGCATCCGCGCGTGCTGTTCGTGGGATACGGCGAGACAGATAACTGGGCCCATCAGGGCCGCTACGATCTGGTGCTCGAGAGCGCTCATGGCTTCGATTACTTCGTGCAGCAGCTTTGGGAAACCATGCAAGCCATGCCGGAGTATCGCGACCAGACGACGTTCATCCTGACCACAGATCACGGACGCGGCAGCGGACTGGTGGAGTGGAAAGATCACGGGGTGGACGAAAAGGGCTCGGAAAATATCTGGATCGCGATGATTGGCCCCGACACTCCGGCAAACGGAGAACGCGAAAATGTCGCCCAGGTCACGCAGTCGCAGATCGCAGCAACGGTAGCGGCGCTCCTGGGTCAGGACTATCCTCGCGATATTCCTGCTGCTGCCAAGGCTCTACCCGGCGTGCGTTAAAAAGTTCCAACAGCAGGAGGACGTCCCTTCGCGCGCCGCCTTTCTGGAGATCCCCGTTCGTCAAACTCCCGTTCGCCCATATCGCGTTGTCTGCCCAAAACGGCACGACGGGCACAATAGTTTTCCGCCGGGCAACTTCGAAGACACATCTTCAATCGAAATGGGGCGATAGTTTGAGACAGGAGGATTTGATGAAACTAAAACAGCTTAGAGGTATTGCACTTACGGCTGCGATGGCAACGGCTCTGAGCACGGGGATGCTGGTTGCCGTTCCCCAGTTACAGGCTGAGGACCATGCGCAGTGCCAGCGCCACATCGAACAGAAGGAAGCAAAACTCGACGAAGCGATTCGCAAGCACGGCGAGCGCAGCCACCAGGCGGATGAGCGGCGCCGGGATTTGAATGCCGAACGCGAACGCTGCTGGAACGCCTATCACGGATGGTGGAACGGTCATGACCGCCAGTGGCACACGGATCGTGACTGGGACCGCGACCACGATCGTGACGACCACCACTAGAGGCTGTGGTGATTCATGAGGTGCTTGATCGGCTCCGGTCAGTCCCGGGGCCTTTCGAGCGAGGCGAGAGATGCCTCAGATTCACCTGGTGTACGCGCGTCCACCCGGCATTGGAGTAAGGGTGGTCAGATCTGACGGAAGTAGGGAAACCAAGCAGGACCGCCACAACTTCGCGGAATCGCACGCCATCACAGCATGACAAAATCACAGACGAGCTAGACGGCAGAACGTCTCCCGTTGCGGCTAGCTCTTGCGTCCAGCAATCATGAGGCCGGCTCCAACCACCAGCATGACCGCGCTGATCGCGGGTGCGACCTTTTCGCTGCTGTGAGTTTGAACGCCAATATTGACGTCACCCGCTTTGATGCCATGATTTTCGGAGTGAGGAATCGCCACGAAAAATGAAAGGATTCCCAGGATTACAACCGCCAGCCCCACTATAAAAAGAGCCTTCATTGGAAGCCTCCAGATTGAGAGTTGAGAGCATGGACCCGAGCGTCCATCGGCCGCTTAAGATGCGGCCGGGGACGGGCGGGATGCTTCTCACCCCTTGCTATCGGCAAAGTCCCGGGCAAACTCCACCAGGCTGCGGAGCGCAATGCCAGACGGGCCTTTGGCAATCCAGGGCTTCTGCTCTTCGGTCCAGGCGGTGCCGGCGATATCGAGGTGCAGCCACGGGGTGTCCTCGGCAAACTCCTTGAGGAACATGGCGGCGGTGATGGCCCCGCCCCAGCGTCCACCAGAGTTCACGATGTCGGCAATGTTGGAGCGGATGATTTCCTTGTATTCGTCATCCAGCGGCATGCGCCACATTTTTTCGCCCGCCGCGTCGAGAGCTTTGTTGAAGCGGTCGTACATGGCGTCGTCGTTGGCGAAGATACCGGCGTTGATGGAGCCCAGCGCGACTACCACCGCGCCGGTAAGCGTGGCCGCATCAATCAGGTGAGTGCAACCCAACTGGCGCGCGTAGTAAAGGCCGTCGGCCAGGACCAGGCGGCCTTCGGCGTCCGTGTTGATGATCTCGATCGATTTTCCAGACATCGCAATCTGTACATCGCCGGGCTTTTGCGCTTTGCCGGATGGCATATTCTCCGTTGCCAGGATGATGGCAATGATTTTCATCTTGGGTTTGAGCAGCGCAATGGCACGCATGGCGCCGATCATGGTGGCGCCGCCGGCCATGTCGTACTTCATCTTTTCCATGCCATCGGCGGGCTTGATGGAAATGCCTCCGGTGTCAAAGGTGATGCCTTTGCCCACCAGTCCCAACACCGGCTTCTCCGGAGCTCCAGCGGGTTCGTAACGCAAGATAATCAGCGCAGGCGGTTCGTCCGAACCTTGCGCCACGCTCCAGAAGGCTCCCATCTTGAGTTCCTTGATTTTGTCCGCGCCGTAAACTTCGCACTTCAAGCCGACTTCCGCCGCCATCTTTTTCGCGCGGTCGGCGAGGATGGTCGGTGTCATGCGATTGGAGGGCTCGTTGACCAGGTCCCGAGTGAAATTCTGCGATTCGCCGATGATGCGGGACTCGTCGACGGCCGCTTGCAGGCCAGCTTGATCGCCGCGAGCAATCACGGTGAGCGTATCGATCTTCTGGTCCTTGCGGTCGCTCTTGTAATAGTCGGGATCGAAGTTGCCGACGAACGCGCCCTCGACAATGGCCCTGACCGCATCTTCCATTTTCATTTTCAGCCCAGCTTCCGGCGCGATAAAGGCGAAGCTGCGCAAGCCTTTAGACTTGAGCGTGCGGACAGCGGCGCCGGCCAGCCGGCGCAGGTCGAAGGCGGAAAAAGTCTTGGCTTTGCCGCCACCGAGAAGCAGCAGGCGCTTGGCTTTCAGTTTTGCCGGCCTATGCAGCAGCGTAGTTTCGAAAGGTTTGCCGGTGACTTCTCCGCCGGCGATTACATCGGCGGCGGCGTCTTTCACGGCTGCGTCGGAGGTCTCGATGGAGACCTGGCTTTTTTCTTTTTCACCCTGGCTCTTTTCTGTTTTGTCGAGCACGATCGCGACCAGGCATTCGGTTTCAATTTCGGTGGGATTGGAGAGCGAGAGATTTGTTTTCATGATTGTGTGTGTAATCCAGTATCGTCGGCGGGAAGGGAATTAGGCAAGGGGGCCGGGGGTCAGAGCACAACAATCGTGATTCCGAGATTCCGTCGACCCAGATCGTGGTCTTGTTTCAGTTCAGGACGGGCGTTGAGGAGGATCCAAGCGTGCTCGTCGGATTTGGCCCAGTTATCGCCGAAGATGCAGGCCCGAATCCCGCCTCGGCTTGCCATCTCGGTCAAACGCCTTTGGACCGCGATGCGGATGTCGCCGCCGGCTCCAGTGGAGCCGTAGCCGTGGATCAGCTTCACCACCCCACATCCTGACTGACGGCCCCGCGCCAGTTCGCGCTCCAGGTGTTGCAAGGCTTCTGAGACCGATGGCATGCCGGCTTTGAGGTTGATGGTTTTGATGTGGGGCCCCGTTTGCGTTGAGTTATTGAAATCTTAAGCCAATCTGGCGCTGATACCTACTCAGTCATCCCGAGCGCAGTTTGGGACCTGCTTTCACCTCACTCCTCTATTTGTCATCTTGAGCGGAGGAAAGGAACTCGCGTGCGAGTTCCTTCCCGAAGTCGAAAGATCTGCTGTTGCCGTCGCCATCTCCGCCGAGAATTGTGTTTCTCCCGCCACAGTGTCTTTGGCGAAACACACCTTTCGAAGCTCAGCTTTTTCTAACTCACGCAAAATCAGCGTCTTCGGAATGGCTGCTCTCGTGCGATCCCTCTTGCGGGCAGTGACCCAGGAGGAAATTATGACGCAGCTTAACTTGTCCGGAGGGCAGTCAGACAATTCGCAACGGAAACCGGCGGCAAAGCAGGAAGACGAATCGATCAAGAACCAGACTGTGGGGGCGCTCGGAGCGCTCGCCATGTTTGCAGTGGTAATTATGATCGGCAGCTGCTCTAGCAGCAAACCGGTCGCGGTGCAGCAGCCCCTTAAACCTGAGGCTCCAGCTTCGGCGCCCGCGGTTACAACTCCGGCCCCCGTTACGAGTCCTGCGCCGGCGGCGGCTAAGACGAAGACGCGGCGGGCGGCGACTCTTTCTTACGTCAACCGCGAGTATGGTCTCTCCTTCAACTTTCCCCGAAATTATCGGCTGAAGACGCAACCGAAAACTGATACTGGCAATCCAGCGCAGATGAATTTCGTCCAACCCGGCGGAATGACCCTCGCAGCCATCCAGTTGCCCAGCAATTCGTATCCTGGAACCGACTTCAGGTCTGGAAGCGTGAATGTCAGCGTGAATCCCGGCATGACTTCCGAAGCATGCGCCCAGTTTGCCTTTCCTGACCCGAGTACCGGAACGGAGACGTACCCGATAACGACAGACCTGGTGAAGCTTGGCGCCATCGAGTTCCATGACGTTGAGAACTCCGCCCGCGCCATGATGAAGCAGTCCGATGCGAAGTACTATCACGCCTTTGGTAACGGCGCCTGTTATGAATTCGCCTTAAGCGTCGGCACCGACGACGGCCGCAGCGTGGAAGAAGTCACGCCAGTCGATCGCAAGGAAGTGTTTGGGAAGATGGAAAAAATCCTCGCCACGGTCAAGCTGCGGGCCACGGTAATGCCGGAGACCCAGATACCGGAAGCCCGCACTCAAACTTCGACCAGCCCAGCCCCGATCAGCCAAACCTCGTCGGACCAAACCTCGCTGGACCAAAACTCGCCAACCCAGACGCCAGCCCCAGCGACAGCCGTTACTGCGCCCTCGGGTTCGTCCACCACTCCGGAAAATACTTCGGCGCACGGTCCGGAGAAAAATCCGGAACCAGAGAAAGGCGCGCCCGTCCCGAACTTCTAGCTCCTTGTTGAATCCGCAGCGGAATGACCTGGACTGCCGGCGGTAGACGGCAGCCCAGGTTTCTGATTTCCCGGCGGCTGGTAGGTCTTGAATCCGGCGCGCTGCATGCCTCGAATCGCCTCCGGATTTTTCATGAATGTGTCCCACACAAAGCCGGTACGGGCGTTTTCCGCCATCAGCAGGGTGATTCCAGTGTCGATTGCGACTATGTCGCTGTCGTACCAGTTGTTCAGTGGGTTGAAGGCGTTGACGAATCCGTAGGTGCACCAGGCATCGGGATAACGGCTCCGAATATTGCGCAGCACTCGCATCACCGGTTGGGGCAGAAACGGGAGCGAGCCGCCGGCGGCGCTGGGGACTACGGTGCCATCGATTGGCCCCATGGCGGGTGGTCCTCCCCAAACTACGTAGCCCTTGTCCGAATCGGAAGCGGTGATGCCCCAGAGATCGTCGCTGTAGTCGGGAAACTGTTTCCCCAGTTCAATGCAGAAGCGACGATGGACGTCGGTAGCAATGGCGGAGTTCTGAAAGTAGTCCGCGTAGCGATCGCGTTTGCCGCGGAAATCGAACCAGGCCTGGGAATACTGGTGCACGAACAAGGGCGCGAATGAGCCGATATAGCGCAGCCCGTCGTATTCAAAGATGTTGCGCTTCCACGCGTCCCAGGCTTCCGGCTTGAGGGGATGAGACGAAGAGCCCATCCCCAGCAGATACATCATCATCAGTTCGCTGTAGTAATCCCAGCGATAAGGTAGAAAGCCGGCTTCGGGCAGCCATCCGTGGGGCAGCAGCGTGGTGTCTTCCGAGAGCCAGGTCCAGTCGACGCGGTCGAAGATATCGCGGGAAAGTTCGTGGATTTCCGTGTTCTCGAAGTGCTGGCGGCAGCACAGAATCCCGCACAGCAAAATCGCGGTGTCGACCGAGGAGATTTCCGAGTCCCACAGCCGTTCGCCGGTGTTGACGTTGGCGAAGTGGTAGAAAAAGCCGCGATGGTGGGGCAGGGTCTTCCACAGAAAGCGCAACGAGTTGAGGACGCGGGTGCGCGCCTCGTTGAGCGAAATAAAACCGCGCTTCTCTCCAATGCACAGGGCCGAGAGCCCGAATCCGGTGGCCGCAATGCTGGCGACTACGGCGTTGTCGGTCGATGCCTTCCGGGCGTTGCAGCGGTCCTTGACCAGGCCGGTCAGTGGATTGGCCTGCTCCCAGAAGTAACAGAGTGTGGTTCTTTCGATCTCCTCGAGGAACTGGTCATCATCTTGCGAAAGAAAAGTCCTGACCGGAGGAGGCGCGGGCCCGACGTGCTGCTCGGGCGATGGTGGCGAGAATGAGGCGAATCCCCTTTCAACGCTGGGCAAACAAATCCCCAGGCCGGCGAGTTGTCTGAGAAACTCACGGCGGGAAGGCATTCGGGGGGAAAACTTCCGCTCATTCACCGGACAAATCATTCACCTGACAAATGTAAATGATCCTGCCCCAAGCCACGATGGCGGAGCGCAATCGATGGTAACAGGAATGGTTACACTGCCTGAGCCTAAAGAGCTTGACCAAAGATTAGATCAGAGTAAAAAATCTGGTGCGGGAGCCGGCGTCGTAGAATGTGGGGTAGGAGCAGTGCGAACGGGCCGATCGCCGAAAAGCGCCGAGAACGAGAAAATGACCGAGAAGGTGGCCGAAAAGCTGGGCGGAAAGCGCAGGCTGGTCTCATGGACAGGAACGTTCGTGATCGCCGGGGTGATTATCGCGGCCATCCTGCTGACCCATCCGCAGACTCGGCCCCTGACGCTGCGCGGCGCGGTGATTCGGCAGGACGCCGATCCCACCAAGCAGTTGCCCTTGGCTGATGTTGAGATCACGGCGCTCTCCAACGGCGGGGTGATCGGCACCGGCAAGTCGGACGCCTCCGGCGCTTTCACGGTTACATTGCGCAACCGCTTCTGGATTGGCCGGCAGGTCACGCTCAAGCTTCGGCATTCCGATTACGAACCGCTGGACCTCCATGATTTCGCGGGCGATAAACTCTACGTTGCCCACATGGCGCCGCTGCGCCAGGAAGTAAAGTCCACGAATCACGCTGATATCGTGGTATCGAATGTCCTGGCCCGGTATTCGATCAAAACCACCAACACGGCGAATGTGGGCAGCGCAGTCAAGACTTTCGAAGTGGCCAACCGCGGCAATGTGCCGTGCAGGAAACAGCCCCCGTGTTCGCCCGACGGAAGATGGAAGGCAGCGATCGGCTCGGCCTCGCTGGACGCCGGCGACGGAAACGAATTTCGCAACGCGCGAACTTCCTGCATCGCGGGTCCGTGTCCGTTTACCAAGATCGAGGCTGAGGACTTCCTGCAGGGCGGCCGCGAAGTAAAAGTGTCAGCGCGGAACTGGTCGGACACAGCCACATTCCTGATGGAGGCTGAAGTGTTCCGCCCGATGGTCGCTGACATGGTGCGGACCTCGCATCCCGTGATCTTCGGCCAGGCGCTGAACTTTACCGTGCCCGGGGCCGCGGATGGGATCAGCATCCAGGCCGAGATCAACGGCGAGACCATCACTTTCCCCTTCGGCCCCAATCTTTACCTGAGCTGGGCCGATTGCAATGCGCGGGTAAACAGAGATCAGACCAAGGTGTACCGCTGCGAACTCAAGCCCGGGTACAAGTTTCCGTAGCTTTGTGAAGAGCGAGCGCCCACTCTCTTAGCGCCCTTTGCGCGACCGGTTGACAGCTTCTCTCGCTTCTTTGTCCGCAGTGCGGCGGCGTTCGGTTTCGCGCTTGTCCCACAGCTGCTTGCCTTTCGCCAGCGCCAGTTCAACCTTCACTCTACCGTTCTTGAAGTACATCCGGGTGGGGATCAGGGTCAGGCCCTTTTGCTGGGTCTTTCCAATGAGCTTGCGAATTTCTTCCTTGTGAACCAGCAGCTTGCGGGTACGCAATGGCGCATGGTTGAAAATGTTGCCGTGGTCGTAGGGTCCGATGTGGCAGTTGAGCAGCCAGAGTTCGCCATCTTTCAGCAGCCCGTAGGAGTCTTTGAGATTGGCTTGTCCGGAGCGGACCGACTTGACCTCGGTGCCGGTCAGGGCCACCCCGGTCTCGAACTTTTCCAGCAGGAAATAGTTATGCGACGCGATGCGGTTGACCGCGGCATCGCGCTGGCCGGCGGCGGTGGGATCGCGGCGGGGATTCTTCTCGGGGCTCGGCTTGGTCTGATGTGCGGACTGGCGGGCCATGCACTGATAGGTTATCTCATTGCCGATGCCGCGGATGATCGTCGGTGTGGAATTCTGCATCCCATCCACAAGAAGATAGGCTGCCGCACCAGCAGCACGACACTCAGCCCAAATTGGGTAACGCCGTTGGGACTAGGCCTAATGAGTAACTGCTACCAGAGCAGTAACTTCCGTGGCTGTGGAGCGATGCTATAATCAGCCAGCTTAATTCTAAAATCAGCGCATATTCAGCGGCCTAGCCCGGGGTTTTTGGCCGATCCCCGAGGGAAGACTGCCTGCGAGGGACTCGTGAAGACACGCCTGATTCGCCCGGCGGCAATCGCACTGCTGGTCGTGGCGGTGACCTTGCCGATCGGCGCCGCCGACAGCGCCAAGTCGTTATACAACAAAGGGAAAGACGCCGAAGCTCGGCAGAACTATGAAGCTGCCTTCGATTTTTACCGGCAGGCCTACGAACAGAAGCCCAGGGACTTGGCCTATCGTAGCTCGTACGAGCGCACCCGTTTTCTGGCCGCAGCCTCGCACGTGCACCGCGGACAATTGCTGCGGGATGCGGGCAAACTGCAGGAGGCCCTGACCGAATTCCAGAAGGCCGGCGAGATCGATTCCTCCAGTTTTATCGCGCAGCAGGAAATCCGGCGTACCCAGAAAATGATTAACGATGCGGGTGGCGCGCCATCGGCGAGTTCGGTGGAGAAGCCGCCGTCCGGCCTGCAAAAGCGCGTGCAGGAAGCGCAGGGGCCGGTCGAACTGGCGCCGATCCCGAACCTGTCGATTACCCTCAAGATGACGGAAGACTCCAAGGTCGATTACGAGACCGTGGGCAAACTGGCGGGCATCAATGTGTTGTTCGATCCGGATTACACTTCGCGGCGGATCAAGGTCGAACTGAACGGGGTTACCTTGCAGGAGGCGCTGGAGATCATCGCGCTGGAATCGAAGACCTTCTGGCGGCCGGTAACGCCGAATACGATTTTCGTGGCTTCGGACAATCCCGCCAAGCGTAAAGAGGTCGAACAGAGCGTCATCAAGACCTTCTACCTGGCGAACCTGTCGCAACCCACGGAATTGCAGGATGTGGTCAACGCTTTGCGGCAAATCCTGGAAATCTCCCGTATCCAGCCCCTGCCTTCACAGGGAGCCCTGGTGGTACGCGGTACTCCCGACCAGGTTGCGCTGGCGGAAAAATTAGTGAGTGACCTGGACAAGGCACGTCCGGAAGTGATAGTCGAAGTCGCGATCATGCAAGTCAGCCGCGACAAGACCAGGAACCTGGGAATTAGTCCACCTACCAGCGTCACTGTCGCCTTGCAGAACAACCTCAGTACTTCCACCACGACCACCGGCACCACGACTAGCACCGGCACCAGTAGCACAACCTCCGGCACCCCGAACCAGGTCAACCTGAACCGGCTGGGGAACCTGAATGCCACCGACTTTACGGTCACGATTCCACCGGCGACGGCCACCGCTCTATTCAGTGACAGCACCACCAAGATCATCCAGAACCCGCAGATCCGCGCCGTGGATGGGCAGAAAGCCTCGCTGAAGATCGGCGACCGGATACCGATTGCGACCGGATCGTTTCAGCCCGGCATTGGCGGCGTTGGCATCAATCCACTGGTCAATACGCAATTTCAATACACCGATGTGGGCGTAAACATCGATATCACGCCCAAAGTGCATGCCGGGCGCGAAGTCACCCTGAAAGTCGTGATGGATATTTCCTCCGTGACCGGACAGTCGAACATCGGTGGCATCAGCCAGCCGGTAATCGGACAGCGGAAGATTGAACATGAGATTCGCCTGAAGGAAGGCGAAGTAAACATTATGGGAGGAATTCTGGAGGACCAGGACATTCGCTCTCTGAGCGGCATTCCTGGGCTGGCGCAGATTCCGATCCTGAAGTACTTTTTCGCGCAGAGCAATGTCGAGCACAAGGAAAACGAAATTGTGTTTGCCCTGATCCCCCATATCATCCGGGCCCGCGATGTGACCGACCTGAATGAGAGGGCGCTCGAAGTGGGAACCGCCTCTACCATTGAGTTGCGGCGCGCCAGCCAGGCGCCGCCGGCGCCGGGGAATGAAGCAGCCCCGGCTGCAGGCGCAGGCGCCGCCGGCGCAGGCAGCGCCACAGTCCCCGATGGCGGCCGGCCCTGCCAGTTTCGTCTTCGATCCCGCCAGCGTGACTCAGGCCGCCGGGTCCACCTTCGCGGTCAATATATTGCTCCGCGGAGCACAGAACGTTTACTCGGTGCCTTTACAAGTGAGCTACGATCCCAAGGTTTTGCAGGTGATGAATGTCTCCAACGGTGGCCTGCTGTCGCAGGACGGGCAGCCGGTGGCCCTGGTGCATCGCGATGATGATTCGACGGGAGCGCTGCAGATTACCGCGACTCGGCCCCCCGGAGCGGTCGGTATTTCCGGGCAGGGCACCGTGGTCACGCTGACTTTCATGGCCAAGGCCAGCGGACAGTCCACGCTGGCCATTTCGAAAGGCGGAGCGCGCGACCCGGCTATGCAAGCCATGCCCGTGGCGGGAGCCGTGGCCACGGTTACGGTGCAGTAGCGGATCGATTCCCGGCCGGACGAGGTTTGCGGTTCAAGGGCTTCACCGCAAGGGCCGCGAAGGAATTCCGCGAAACGCAACCATCGCCGCGATTGGGTTGCCGGCAAGATCCCGAAAGCTTAAGGTCGAGGGCAGTTTCGAAGATACCAGTCCAATGAAGTCCGCCGTTTTGAAATCCGTACCTGCACGCGGCCCGCTTGGGTTCACGCTGATCGAATTGATCGTGGCCACCGCCATTCTTGTGATCCTGACCGGGCTGGCGGTGCCGATGGCGCGGGTGGCCATCAAGCGCGAAAAAGAACGTGAGTTGCGCAGTGCTCTCTGGGAGTTGCGCGATGCCATCGATCGCTACAAAGACGCTGCCGATCGTGGCGGATTCCAGATCAAGGTGGGCACTGAGGGCTATCCGCCCGACCTTGAGACGCTGGTGAAGGGCGTAGAGGTGGGCGCCAAGAAAGTGCGCTTCCTGCGCCGCATACCCCAGGACCCGATGACCGGCGGCACGGATTGGGGCCTGCGCTCGATGCAGGACGATCCCGATTCGGATTCATGGGGCGGACAGAACGTGTTCGATGTGTTCACCAAGTCGCAGGGCACAGGGCTCGACGGCACGGAGTACAAGACCTGGTAATGGCGAAACTCACACACCGGCGCGATAGTGGCTTCACCTTGATCGAGCTGATGATCGTCATCAGCATGATTTTGATTCTGGTGTCGATCTCGATTCCAGCCTATAACCAGTCCATCCTGCGAGCCAAGGAGTCGGTGCTGCGGCAGGATTTATTCGAACTGCGCTCTCTTATTTCACAGTACACGCTGGACAAGCAGAAGGCGCCGCAAGCGCTCGACGACCTGGTGCAGGCGGGATACATCAAGCAGATTCCGACCGATCCGATGACGGGCAGCAATAGCAGTTGGACGGTGGACCAGGAAGACACGGTGATGTCTGTCGACCAACAGGATCCCGGCATCAGCGATGTGCATAGCGGGGCCGGAGGTACGTCGAGCGATGGGACGGCTTATAGCAGCTGGTGAAAGGCGTTGGCGTTCGAATCTTCAATTCCTACCGCACCACCGTTTGAACAGTTCGGGTCCCAAGCACTAACATCTAGCCATGCCGGTTGAAACCGAAATCACTTCCTCGACCTACGCTCCCATTCGCGCGCCGCGCGGAACCCAGATCTCGTGCAAAGGCTGGCAGCAGGAAGCCGCCATGCGCATGTTGATGAATAACCTCGACGAGGAAGTTGCGGAGCGGCCGAAAGATCTGGTGGTTTACGGCGGCACCGGACGGGCGGCGAGGAGTTGGGAGGCGTATCACGCGATTGTGGCGTCGCTGAAGGAGCTCGAGAACGACGAGACGCTGCTGGTCCAGTCGGGTAAGCCGGTGGGCGTCTTTAAGACTCACGAGTACGCGCCACGAGTGCTGATCGCAAATTCCAACCTGGTGGGGCACTGGTCCAACTGGGAAAAGTTTAACGAGCTGGAGCGGGCCGGCCTCATGATGTACGGGCAAATGACCGCGGGCTCCTGGATATACATCGGCTCGCAGGGGATTGTGCAGGGTACCTTCGAAACTTTCTCGGCGGCCGGAGAAAAACACTTCGGCGGCGACCTTACGGGCAGGCTGATCGTCAGCGGCGGCATGGGCGGCATGGGCGGCGCCCAACCGCTGGCGGCGACCATGACCGGTGCCGCGTTCCTGGGGATAGACGTCGACGCGGAGCGGATCAAGAAGAGGTTGAAGACCGGCTACTGCGATTTCATGGTCACAACGCTCGATGAAGCGCTGCGCATCCTGAAAAATGCCGTCCGAAAAAAGGAAAATGTCTCGGTCGGGCTGGTGGGGAATTGTGCCGATATTATCCCCGAGCTGGCCGAGCGCGGCGTGCTGCCCGACATTCTTACTGACCAGACTTCGGCGCATGATCCGCTGAATGGCTACGTCCCCAACGGAATGACGTTGCCCCAGGCCCTGGAACTGCGCCAGCGCGATCCGCAGGGTTACCAGGAGCGGTCGTTGGATTCCATCGCCCGCCACGTGGAAGGCATGCTGCGCCTGCAGAAAATGGGAGCCGTGACTTTTGATTACGGAAACAATATCCGAACCTTCGCTTTCCAGCGCGGAGTGAAGAATGCGTACGACTTTCACGGCTTTGTTCCGGAGTATATCCGGCCGCTTTTCTGCGAAGGACGCGGTCCGTTTCGCTGGGTCGCGCTGTCGGGCGAAGCGTCGGATATCGCGGTGACCGATGATCTGGTGCTTGAGTTGTTTCCCGAGAACCGGATTCTGCGCCGTTGGATTGACCTGGCGCGCAAGCGGATCAAGTTTCAAGGGCTGCCGGCGCGGATCTGCTGGCTGGGCTATGGCGAGCGCGCCCAGTTTGGCCTGGCGATGAATGATCTGGTGAAGAAAGGCAAACTGAAGGCGCCGATCGTGATAGGCCGTGACCATCTCGATTGCGGATCGGTGGCATCCCCCTTTCGAGAAACCGAAAGTATGAAGGATGGTAGCGACGCCGTCGCAGACTGGCCGCTGCTGAATGCCTTGCTCAATACCGCAGCCGGCGCGTCGTGGGTATCGATTCACAACGGTGGCGGCGTGGGCATTGGCTACTCTCTGCACGCTGGCCAGGTCACGGTCGCCGACGGCACTGAGATGATGGCGAAGCGAATCGAGCGCGTCCTGACCACGGACCCCGGTATGGGCGTGATTCGGCATGTGGACGCAGGCTACGACGAAGCCAAAGACTTCGCGAAAAGAAAGCACGTGAAAGTTCCGATGCCACCACGGACTGTGTAGGGACGGGTCAGAGACCCGTCCCTCCACGGTCGCTGCTAAACTACCTCCTGCGTGACTCCTCCGGCGAAAAACGAGACATCAGCTGATCGTCTGCTGCTGCTGGTGAATATCAGCCAGCTGCTGACCCTGCGCTCCACTTCCGGAAGTGCCGGCCCGCGCCGCGGCCGCGATCTCCAGGAGCTCGGCGTCATAAAGGATGGAGCGGTCTTGTGCGCGGGCGGGAAGATTGTCTCGGCGTGCAAGACCAAAGACGCGTTGCGCGATCCCTGGATCAGAAAGAATCGCAGGAAAATCGTCGAGCTCGATTGCTCGGGACAAGTGGTCCTGCCGGGATTCGTGGATTCGCATACTCATCCCGTGTTCGTCGCGCCGCGGTTGGTGGATTTCGAGAAGCGTATCTCCGGCGCCACCTATGAGCAGATCGCGGAAGCCGGCGGCGGAATTCGTTCAAGCGTTGAGGGCGTGCGCAAGGCCGGCAAGAAACAACTGGTCGACAAAGTGCTGGTCGCGCTGCATGAGATGGCGGAGCAGGGCACGACCACGGTCGAAGCCAAATCGGGATACGGCCTGACCGTCGACTCGGAGATCAAATCGCTTGAAGTTATCCGCAGTGCGGCCGCCAAATGGCCGGGAACGGTAGTCGCAACCTTGCTGGGCGCGCATGTCGTCCCCAGTGAATTTCAGGGACGGGCGGAGGAATATGTTGAGGTCGTCTGTGGGCAGATGATCCCGCTGGCCGCCAAGCGAAAGCTGGCGAAATTTGTGGACGTATTCACCGATCGCGGCGCGTTTACTCCGGAGCAAACAGCGAAAATTTTCGATGCCGCGAAGAAGCACGGCCTCGGCGTGCGTGCCCACGTCGGCCAGTTGACCGAGACTGCGTTGCGGCCCCTCTTGCGTTTCAACGTCGCGTCCCTCGACCACCTGGACCATGTCAGTGACGGGGACATAAGGCTGCTGGCGAAGACCGAGACCATTGCCACCCTGGTGCCGGGCGCAAATTATTTTCTCGGCCTGCAGAAGTTTCCGCCGGCACGCAAACTGATCGATGGCGGCGCGGCAGTGGCGTTGGCCACGGACTATAATCCGGGGTCGTCCCCCACCGCCAGCATGCCCTTTGTGTTGTCACTGGCCTGCACCCACTTGAAGATGTCGCCTGCGGAAGCGATTTCCGCATCCACAATCAACGGCGCCTGGGCATTGCGCCTGCAGGAGCGAAAGGGCTCCATCGAACCGGGCAAGGACGCAGACCTGGCGGTGTTCGACGTCGGCGACTATCGGGAGATCGCCTATTGGATTGCGGCGAACCGCTGCGCATTTTCAGTTCTGAACGGCACCGTGGTGGCATTGCGTGCACACTAGCGGAGGGCAGAGTCGCCAGCGATTTGAGTGAACCGGACTCCGTTGCTATAATCGTGCCTTGTTCGAAACGCTTCCAGCGTCTTGACCGTCCGCACTGACTGGCAATTCCGTCCAAGTCCTTGGGTGCCCCACGACGTGCCCGACGCCGGCAGACAAGCTGTGAGCCCAAACGTGGCCAGGTAGCTCAGGTGGTAGAGCGCAGCCCTGAAAAGGCTGGCGTCGGCGGTTCAACTCCGTCCCTGGCCACCATAAATTCAAAGACCTACAGACGGCCAGCTCCGGTTCACTACAATTGCAGATAGCGGGTCAGTCTGACTTCCTGCACTTGCCCTATCATCAAGCCATTCTCAAGCATCGGATTCCGCTTTCGATCGGCGGCGGCATCGGGCAGTCGCGCACCTTGATGCTGTTGCTCCGCAAGGCCCACCTTGGGGAAGTCAGCGTAACTGTGTGGCCGAAAATCCTTAGGGAGATGTGCGCGACAAGGAATATTCTTGTGTTGGAGCAGGCCGTGGCATGAAGTGCGGGACGGCAACTTACGATCCCTTCCGACAATGTGGACGACGACTACATGCGACGTCCACGGCCCTGGGACATGAAGATGGTTCGTAATTTCATGGTCACCATTGGCCCGATCAGCTCTGCAAATCGGGGAAGCAAACCCGCACTGCGCTTAGTCTGTTGGATCCTTCCGCAGTGTCTGTCGGAAGTGGTAACTTTAGAAATCGCTGAGCTGCTTCGGCGGTATCGTAATCCGAAGGGCATTGAGGACGGCAGCGAGATCGATGATCTCCTGTGCGATAGCGCCGGCCAATGGTGGCAGGTAACCGCCAGCTGCGAACAACATACCGACACCGCTCAGGATCATCCCGCCCACTGCGGTCTGCAACGCGATGGAGCGGGTCCGCCGTGCAATGTGCATCAATTCATCCACCTTGCGCAGCGATGAGTCCATCACCACCGCATCCGCCGCTTCGGCGGTCACATCGCTGCTTTGGCCACCCAGAGCTATGCTGGCGCTGGCTGCCAGCATGGCCGGTGCATCATTAATGCCGTCGCCCACGAACAATGTTCCGCGCCGAGCTGTCTCTTCCGTCACCAGCTTCAGCTTTTGCTCAGGAGTGGCCCCCGCAACAATATGCTCGATGCCTACGATCTTGGCCAGATGCTCAACCTCGGAGCGCCGGTCCCCGGAGAGGAGAATCACTTGTCCAGCACGATGCTTCGGCCGAAGGTGGCGAACGAAGATAGTGCTTTCGGGCCGCGGCTCGTCGTGAAAGCGAAGCAGCGCGGCAAATCGTTGGTCGACAAAGATCACGCATTCCAACCCGGACGCGGCTGGCGGTAGTTCGGAGCCAGATACCAGGTTTCCGGCAACAGCCTGATTTCTTCCGGTGACAAATATCTGATGCCCATCTACCTCGCCGACTAGCCCCTGGCCAGGCTTCTCGCTAGCTCCCTTCGGGACGGCAAGTCGAATGTTCCGGGCTTTCGCGGCGTCGAGGACGGCTTGCGCCAGCGGGTGTCTGGAGTATTGCTCCAGACTGGCCGCATAGCCCAGAACTTCGATCTGGTCGGTTCCTGCCGGGCAGAAAATATCAGTCAGAACCGGGCGGCCATAGGTCAGCGTTCCGGTCTTGTCGAAGAAAAACGTCTGGCAAGTTTCGATCTGCTCCAGAATTTTCGGATGTTTAATTACAATGCCGCGCCTGGCGGCCAGCGAGATGCCGCCAATAATAGCCACAGGAATGCCGATGAGAAGAGGGCAAGGCGTGGCAATCACCACCACGGCCAGGAACCGCTCCGCAGTGCCCCCAATCAGCCAACCGATAACGCCGATCAGCAACGCCAAGGGTGTGTACCAGGCGCCCAGTCGGTCGGCGATGCGGCGCATGTTGGGGCGGTTTTGTTCGGCCTCTTCGACAACTTTCAAGATGCGGGTATAGCGCGAGTCGACTGCCAGCTTGGTCGCACGGATTTTGAGCAACGTGTTGCGATTGACGGCGCCGGACAAGACCTGCGATCCGGGGACTTTTCCAATCTCGAATGGTTCACCGGTCAGGTACGATTCGTCCATCTCGCCGCGGCCCTCGATGACTTCGCCATCCACGGGGCAAATCTCGTGGGGATAGACCTCAAGAATGTCTCCCGGGACGATGTCCTGCACGTCGATCGGGGCGGAACCCTCCGCCGTGACGCGATGGGCGCGCGTCGGCATTCTCTTGGCTAGGGCGCGCAGCGCGGAGGATGCCCGTCGTGTCGCGTATTGTTCCAGGGCTGCTCCCCCGGAGAGCATCAGCACCACGATGCACGCCACCAGATATTCATGCAGCAGAGTTGCGGTGACGATAGAAATCCCAGCCAGCCAGTCCGCGCCGAATTCGAGCTTGAAAGCCTGGCGCAGCAATCCCAGCAGCAAAGGAATCCCGCCGGCGAGCAAAGCCAGGTAGAGCGGCAGCACGTCGAGATGGCCGACTCGCCACACATAGTGCAAGAGCAAGTACGCGAGGATCGCTAAAGCACTGAATATGGCGATGGGGGCATCTTTCCCGTATTCTCTCAGCCAGCTATTGGACGATCCTTCATGGCTGGCCGTCTGCAGGCTGTCGGCTCACCAGTAGATTGTGTCGTTTGCGTCAAGGGTCCAGTCTTATCGGTTTTGCAATCAACTGTGTCTTGCCCTCACCTAAGCAATCTCGGACATAGCCGACGTTACGAAGCTGCTGCTTGTCGATATTGTTTTTGCCTGCGCCGACATGTTTGCGGACCTGCTCGGCCTCAAGTCTTGCGCTGCTACTGTGAGGGACCTGGCGAAGGGCGCAGGTGCTCTCGGCTGAACTGACGCTTTCGCTCACATGATGTTTTGCCGATTGCTGACTGACTCCAGGGGCAAAGCGCCCGGCGCGCGGAGAGTGCGGATGTCCCGCATCGGTGGTTGCCCGAAAAAGCGACTGTATTCGCGATTGAATTGGCTCGTGCTTTCGTATCCGACCTCGAATGCGGCACGGGCGGCGTCGAGACCATTGAGGAGCATGAGGCCTCGTGCTGCCTGCAACCGAAGTTGCTTTTGATACTGAAGAGGACTCATCGCGGTCAGCGCTCGAAAATGGTGATGGAGCGTTGACACACCCATGCCCGCGATTTCCGCCAGATCTTCCACCCGCAGCGGCTTCGCGTAGTTCGCCTTGATCCACGCTATCGCTTTTGCCGTCCTGTGGCTCTGGTCTCCCAGCGTTGCAATTGCTCGGAGGCGCGCACCTTCAGGTCCGCGCAGGATTCGGTAGATGATCTCGCGTTGAATGAGATCGCCCAGAAAGGGTATGTCTTGCGGGCTGCTCAGCAGATCCACGAGCCTGCAGCATGCACTCAGGAATTCCACCGTGGTCTCACCGACGGCCAGGGCCGGACTATCAGAGGGCGAGTCGGCGACATGAATCTCCTCCCGCGCCAGCAGCTCTCGCACCATAGGCATTTCCAGTTTGAGGACCAGCGCTAAACAGGGCACTTCCTTTGTTGCTTCGATCACTCGGCTGATGAGCGGTAAATCGACCGACGTCAGGAGGAATCGCGAGTCATCGTAGATAAAGCTGTTTCGACCGAGCTCCACGCGCTTTCGGCCCTGAGCGATCACGGTAACGCTCGGCGGGTAGGTCATGGGGCAAGGAGCGGTGGGGGCTGTCCTGCGGTGGAGCTTAACGCCGGGAATGTCCGTTGCCCGATTCTCTTCAGGCCCCATAAACGACGCAATCTTTCGAGCCAATTCGCGGCGCAGTTCGCGCGCTCTGTCTGTTGTTGCCGGGTCGGGTTTGCTGGGCTTTGTCACCATACAGGTTCCTTTGTCCTGTGCCTAAGGTATTTGGTCGGGACCCGGATACACTAATGTTTTTTCACGTCGAGAGAGAAATAGGCAATAAATCGGAAGGATCAGGCTACCGCTTTCACAGCGTTTACACCTAATCTCCCTATGAGAGAAGTGATTCGTAAGGAGCAAACGATGCAAAAGCGCAAACTTGGAAAAAGCAGTCTGGAAGTGTCCGCCATCGGCCTGGGCTGTATGGGGCTGAGTTTCGGTTATGGGCCCGCTACCGAGAAGGAACAGGGGATCACACTCATCCGGACGGCATTTGAACGAGGGGTGACTCTTTTCGACACGGCTGAGGCTTACGGTCCGTTTGCGAATGAGGAATTGGTGGGAGAGGCGGTCGAGCCCTTTCGTAAGCAAGTGGTGATCGCAACCAAGTTCGGCTTCCAGGATGGAGATTCCAAGAAAGGTTTGGATAGCCGCCCGGAGCGCATCCGGGAAGTTGCCGAGGCCGCCCTGAAACGGCTAAGGACCGATGTCATCGATCTCTTTTACCAGCACCGCGTCGATCCAAAGGTGCCAATCGAAGACGTTGCCGGTACCGTGAAAGATCTCATCCAGCAAGGCAAAGTAAAGCACTTCGGTCTTTCCGAGGCCGGGGTTCAGGCAATCCGTCGTGCGCACGCCGTTCAACCAGTCGCCGCCGTTGAAAGCGAATATTCGCTCTGGTGGCGAGAGCCGGAGCACGAGATTCTGCCGACTCTTGATGAACTTGGCATTGGCTTTGTGCCATTCAGTCCGTTGGGGAAGGGTTTCCTCACGGGCGCGATCAACGAGAATACGAAGTTCGATAGCACTGATTTTCGCAACATCGTTCCACGTTTCAACGAGGAGAACCGGAAAGCGAACCAGGCTTTGGTGGATGTGCTCACCGAGATTGCAGGGCAGAAGAAGGCCACATCGGCGCAGATCGCGATCGCCTGGTTGCTGGCTCAGAAACCATGGATCGTCCCGATTCCCGGAACTACAAAGTTGCATCGGCTTGAGGAGAATCTGGGCGCCGCGAACATCGAATTGTCAGAGAAGGATCTCCGCGATATCACCGCAGCGGTTTCGAAGATCGCGGTACAAGGCGATCGATACCCGGCGCATCTGCAGCAGAGAGTCAATCGTTGACCTCGGCGGCGCGGCTCTTTTTCTCCGCCACACGCTGATCGTCTAAAGGTCGAGAACCGCTCGCACCGAGGTTGGATCATCGAAAGCCGATGCCCGGAAACCCAGGCGCTTGGATATTTTCCTCATGGGAAGATTATCCGGCAAGATTTCCGCTACTACGCGGGTCAGTTTCTCATCCTTCGCGACCTGGACGACGCGCCGGAATAACTCGGTTCCCAGCCCTTGATTCTGGCAGGCATCCGATACCAGAACGGCAACTTCCCCTTCGTTCTTGGCGTGGAATTTGACCAGCCTGCCGACTCCCAATATTCGATGTTCGCCGGTCTCGTCCTGCTGTTCGGCGACAATTGCCATCTCGCGGTCGTAGTCCACGAAACAACTGCGCACCAGGCGATCATGCGCCACTCGCGAACTCAGGCTAAGCGAGTAAAAGTAGCGCGAGTAGACACTGCGGTCGGAGAGCGTCTGGTGGAATTTCACCATCAGGGGCTCATCTTCGGGCCGAATCGGCCTCAGCGTAACGCTAGCGCGATTTTTCATGGTCCACGAAGAGACATACTGCGAAGGGTATGGCCGAATCGCCGGTTTGGGAAGGCGATCAGGATCGGTTTTCGGCGGGTGCAAAACCACGCGAGCATCAAGCGCCAACAGCCGGTCCGGTGAAGCCAGCAGGGGATTGATATCGATTTCAGAGATCCAGGGCTGGTCAACCACAAGTTGACTGAAACGGACGAGCAGACTCTCCAAGGCCGGCAAGTCAATCGGTTTACGGCCGCGCACGCCTTTGAGGGCGGTAAAGATTCGGGTTTGTTCCATCATTCGCTGCGCGAGCGTGGTATTCAGCGGGGGCAGTGCCAACGCGCGGTCGCGATAGACCTCGACCAGGGGTCCGCCGGAACCGAACAGGATCACAGGACCAAACTGCGCGTCCACACTGCTGCCGACGATCAACTCGTAACCCTCGAGCCGGACCATCGGCTGCACGGTGACGCCAGAGAACTGATCAGGGCCGGCGATCTTCGCCACCGAGGACTTGATCGCCTGAAACGCGGCCCGGACAGCGGCTTCATCTTCGAGGTTCAGCTTCACGCCGCCTACATCGGTCTTGTGAGTAATGGTCTGGGAAAAAATCTTGAGGACGACGGGGTATCCGAGAGAACGCGCGCGCAACACTGCGGCATCCTCGTCGCGAGCGATTTGGGTTTCAACCGTCGGAATGCCGTAGTGCGCCAGAATCTGTTTCGACTCGAATTCATTCAGCAGTGCGCGGCCCTCGTTGCGGGCTTTCTCGATGATGCTTTCCGCCTGACGTCGCGAATGTGGGTCGAGCTCCCCACCTTCCGCCAGGGTTGGAGTTTCGTAGAGTCCGCGCAGGTTATAGGTGTATCGCCACATGTAGGTGAAGGCCCGGGCAGCCGTGTCAGGGAAAGGAAATGTGGGGATGCCGGCGGCATTGAGTATTGCTTCTCCTGGGGCGATGCTGGCGCCTCCCATCCAGCTGGTCAGCACAGGTTTTCCGGAGGATTTCGCGTACGGCTTTAATCGTTCCGCAATGGCCGCGGGATCGGTCATGCCCTGCGGAGCGAGGATGACCAGGAGGCCGTCGCTATTGGGATCTTTGGAGGCGATCTCAATTGCTTTCGCGTAACGCTCTGAATCGGCATCGCCGAGAATGTCGATCGGATTGTTGTGGCTCCAGTGTTGCGGCAGAAATCCATCCAGCAGCTGCAGCGTCTTATCCAAAGGCATGGCCAGTTGTCCGCCATTCGCGATCAGTGCATCGGTAGCCAGAACGGCGGGTCCACCTGCGTTGGTGAGAATCATGAGCCGCGGCCCCTTCGGGCGGGGCTGCTTGCCGAGAACTTCCGCCATGTAAAACAGGTCCGCGATGGCTCCGACCCGCAACACGCCGGAGCGACGGAAGGCGGCATCAAGAACTTCATCGCTTCCGGTCAGCGCCCCGGTATGAGAAGCCGCAGCCCGGGAGGCAGCCTCCGAGCAACCTGCCTTAATCACGATGATCGGTTTCCGCAGTGCAACTTCGCGCGCGGCGGAGAGGAACGACCTGGCGTCTCCGACCGACTCCATATAAAGGAGAATGCTTTGCGTGTTGGGATCGTCGCCAAAGTGGTAAATCAGATCGCCCCAGCCGACATCCAGCATCGAACCGGTCGAAACGATGGCGCTGAAGCCAACCTGTTCCAGCTGTCCCCAATCCAGAATGGCCGTGAGCAACGCTCCGCTCTGACTTAGAAAGGCCACGTTGCCGGGCCTCGGGGCATCCTTGGCGAAGGTGGCGTTCAGACCAATCGTGGGATTCATGATTCCCAGACAATTGGGACCGATCAGGCGCATGGCGCCGCGACGCAACTGCTCCTGAATCTGCCGTTCCAGTTCGACGCCTTCTGCTCCTCTTTCGCGAAAGCCCGCGGAGATGACGACTGCCGACTTCACGCCGGCGTCAACACATTCTCCGATGAGGCCGGGTACCGTGAGAGCGGGTGTAGCTACGACGGCCAGGTCAACTTTCTCTGGAAGCGAGCCGATGCTGGGATACGCCTTGCTCCCACAAATCTCGGGATGACGCGAGTTGACGGCATACACCTTCCCCGGAAACGAGGAGTGCTGAAGGTTCTCGAGGACGGTTCGTCCGACGGTCCCGGGACGTTCGGTGGCGCCGATCAAGGCGACCGAATCCGGGAGAAACAGGGCATCCAAACCGGTCTTCGAGCTGTGCTTTTCGTCTTGCTTCACGCTGGTGGAGGCCCAATCCTGGGTGCTTTGATCATCGCATCATCTGATTCTTCTTCGCGAATAAAAACGGGGTTGATCCAGTAGCCGCTCGCCCACACGGAATGTTGATTTTCTCATGAGAGCATTCCTCTGAATTCATAAAATCCATAAGGATCGTGGTGGAGGGAATCGTAAGTACCGGGCAATGCTTCTTGCCGTGAGCGATCGACTCAGGAGTGGCCTGACTGGATTAACCTGATGGACCACCTCGGCAGGAATCGTGTAAGGCGCAAACGGCGCCTTAGGGGTTATTTAGTCTCTTGTGCCTGCGTAAGAGCCAAGCGCGACTAAGAGAGGAACAACCAACGAGATTTTCACCGGCAACCTGCTGGGGCGCGCGCTATGACTACCGGCCAACCACCTGCTGGTCTTCAGACCCACACTTCTTTGCCCCGTCTTCCGCCTGACGCAGAATCTCAGATACGGCTTCCTGATCGGTGAGTATCTGTGCCACGAGTAATCGGCCATCCTCGCTGGCGACTTTCTGTGCCGCCTCGAGTGCGCGGTAATAGAGGCCATTCGCCACCACGTAGTCATGGTTGGCGCGGTGGTGGTTAGCCAGCGAGTACAGATTGTCCGCAAAGGCCAGCCACTGTTTCCGTTGGGGTTCATCCAACCCGTTTGAGCTGGCGATTGTTGGCTCCGCCTTGGATGCCTGCTCGCGCTTTTCCTCGATTTGGCTGATTTGATCTCGTAGCCAGCCCGCGAGCGCTTCTTCCAACTCCAGTTGGGTTCCGCAACGAAAGAAATAATCCACCGTCTCGCCCTTCGGAGTCAGAGGAATGAGCCGGCACGGCGAGACCTGGTCTCTTAGCTCCGCAGGGACAAATTCCATCAGCAGGCATTCGCTGCAAGGATGAGTATGGGCAGGGTCGCCGAAGTTAAGGCAGGAGAGCGAGTCCTCGAACACAAGCGGACGGCGCCACGGCGTACGAGGCGAGCGGCCATAGCCTCCATCTTCCAGGAATTTCAGCTCGAACCTAAGAAGATCCAGCAGGTCACGATCGTCTTTCGCCATAAGGCACCTCGCTGGATCAGAATCGCAGGAGGGCCCCCCGGCTTGCCATAGCGTGGATCACATATCATGGTGATTGAAATCACCCTGAAAAACAGGTTCGCGGGACTTACTAGCCACGCACCGTCAGCACCGGGCACTGTGCCTGCGCAACTACCTGAGATGCTACTGGCCAGGGCAAATGTTCGGTCACGGCACTGTCCCCCGATTTTCTCACTCCCATTACGATCAGGTTCACCCGCCGTTCCTTAGCGAAGCGCAGGATGCCCTCGGCGGGGAACTCGAAGCGGGCCACGAACTCAGGTTTGCACCAGTCCTCGGCCTCTAAAGGCAGCAGGAGCCGCATTGCCTCCCGGGCGCTGACCTCGTCGGATTCTCGATATTGGGCGGGAATCATGGGCATCAGTTGCAGGAAAATCAGTTTCGCCTGATTCTCTTCGGCCAGAGATAAGGCGTACGGAAGGGCTTTCAGTGAAGTCTCAGAGCCGTCGGTGGGGAAGAGAATGGTCTCGAGCTTCCAGTTTGTCTCGCTCAGTGGAGGGACATGGGGGCCGACGGTCAGTACGGGGCAAGTTGCTTTCCTGTAGATCTTTTCCGCCTCCGATCCCAGCACCAGCTTCTTCAACCCCTGGCGCCCGTGCGTGCCCGTAACCACGAGGTCGATCTTGTTCTTCTGGATGATGTCTGAGATCACGCTCCACACATCTCCGCGCTTTAACAGCATCTTGGCAGGTCTTATATCCAGAGAGCTGCCTAGAGAGAATTCTGCGAGTTTTCCTTGTGCCTCCAGGAAAGTCGGGTCGGCGTCTGGGGGGAGCGGATCCAAGGGCACACTCAGGTACGTTTCCGGGCTAAGCGCATGAGCCACAATGATCTGGGCCTCGTATTGGCGGGCCAGAGCGGCCGCAAAGGGCAGAGCGTTCTTTGAAGCCTTGGAGAAGTCGGTCGTTATCAGAATGTTGCTGAGCGATATGCGAGTGTTCGCCTGAAGTGCTTCCATGGTGTTGCCTCCTCTCAGGATGGCGGGCTCCTACACAGCTACATTTACAGGCATCCCGGACAATGCCGCAGTGACGCTGATCACTTCTCCCGGTGAGCCCAACCACTGTAGTTCCAGCCCGCTCCCGGTAAGAATCAGTCATGGATCAGCGCGGTGGGGGACGAGAGATATGACTGGGAACACATCCATTCTGGACGGAAACGAAGCTGCCGCCTCGGTAGCCTATCGACTCAATGAAGTGATCGCCATCTACCCCATCACTCCCGCTTCGCCGATGGGGGAGTGGGCGGACCAGTGGAAGGAAGAAGGGCGCAAGAACATCTGGGGCGCGGTACCCACGGTCATCGAAATGCAAAGCGAAGGAGGCGCCGCCGGGACTCTGCATGGCGCCCTTCAGGCCGGAGCGCTGGGAACGACGTTTACGGCGTCCCAGGGTCTGCTTCTGATGATTCCTAATATGTACAAAATCGCGGGGGAACTGACGCCAACCGTGATTCACGTGGCCGCCCGTGCTCTGGCGACGCATGCACTCTCGATTTTCGGTGACCACAGCGACGTAATGGCAGCCCGCGCAACCGGCTTTGCCTTGCTCTGTTCGAATTCCGTGCAGGAGGCCGGTGATTTTGCGCTGATTGCCCAGGCCGCCGCACTTGAATCCCGCATCCCGTTCCTGCATTTCTTTGACGGCTTCCGCACTTCGCATGAAGTTAATAAGATCGCGCTGCTGAATGATGAAGAGCTGCGAGGGTTGATCGATGAAGCTTTGGTCCGGCAACATCGGCAGCGGGCATTGTCGCCTGACCACCCTTTGCTGCGGGGTACAGCGCAAAATCCCGACGTGTTCTTTCAGGCGCGCGAGGCGATCAATCCTTACTACCGGGCGTGTCCGACAATTGTGCAGGATGTAATGGATCGCTTTGCGCAGAGTACCGGCCGGAGCTATCGCCTGTTCGACTACGTCGGAGCCCCCGATGCCGAACGGGTGATTGTGATGATGGGTTCGGGAGCCGGGGCAGTGGAAGAAACCATAGAACATCTGTTGCAGCGGGGCGAGAAGGTTGGGCTGTTGAAAGTGCGGTTGTACCGGCCTTTCGCGGCCGAAGCTTTTGTCTCGGCGCTTCCCAGGACGGTGCGGAGTATCGCCGTGCTCGACCGCACCAAGGAACCGGGCAGCGTGGGTGAACCGCTCTACCTGGATGTCGTGACCGCGCTGAGCGAATCGAAGCTGGCAAGTAACACGGCCGCGCAGGCCTTTCCCAGGATCATCGGGGGCCGCTACGGTCTGGCATCGAAGGAATTTACTCCAGCCATGGCGAAAGCCGTCTTCGATGAAATCAAGAAATCCGCGCCCAAGAATCACTTTACGGTGGGGATTCAGGACGATGTTACACATACCAGCCTGGAGTACGACTCCGGGTTCTCTACCGAGGATCCCGGCACCGTGCGCGCCCTGTTCTACGGCCTCGGTTCCGATGGAACGGTGGGGGCAAACAAGAACTCGATCAAGATTATCGGAAAGAATACCGATAACTATGCCCAGGGCTACTTCGTATATGACTCGAAGAAGGCAGGGTCGGTCACAGTTTCACACCTGCGTTTCGGTCCGCGACCGATTCGTTCGTCCTACCTGATTACGAAGGCCAGCTTTGTTGCCTGTCACCAGTTCCAATTCATCGAGCGTACCAACGTTTTGGATTGTGCCGAACCAGGCGCCACGTTCCTGCTCAATGCTCCCTTTGGGGCGGATGAGATATGGGACCACCTGCCGCAGCCGGTGCAGGAAAGCATTATCCACAAGAAACTCAAGTTTTACCTGATCGATGCTTACAAGGTTGCGCGCGAGACGGAGATGGGCAGCCGCATCAATACCGTCATGCAGACCTGCTTCTTCGCCATCAGCGGAGTTCTGCCGCGCGAACAGGCGATCGAAGCCATAAAGAATGCCATACGCGAGACTTACGGAAAACGGGGCGAGGCTGTTGTAGCCAAAAACTTCGCTGCTGTGGACCACACTCTCAGTCATCTACACCAGATTACCGTTCCTGCCGCGGCGTCGAGCGGGTTGAGAGTTCTGCCGCCTGTTCCGGAGCGCGCGCCAGGGTTTGTGCGGGATGTGATTGGCCCCATGATCGCGGGCCTCGGAGACGATCTTCCCGTGAGCGCTATGCCCATCGACGGCACGTTTCCGACGGGCACGGCCATGTGGGAGAAGCGAAATATCGCGCAGGAGATTCCAGTCTGGGACGAGCAGCTTTGCATTCAGTGCGGCAAATGCGTGCTGGTTTGTCCCCACGCGGTCATTCGGGCCAAGGTCTATGACTCCTCACTGCTGGATGGTGCGCCGGCTGGGTTCAAGTCGGAAAAACCGCGCTGGCGTGAATTCGAAAATCTCCGTTACACCCTTCAAGTTTCTCCGGAAGACTGCACTGGATGCCGAACTGTGCGTCGAGGTCTGCCCGGTAAAGAGCAAGAGCGAGTCAAAACACAAGGCCATCAATATGCAGCCGCAAGCGCCACTTCGCGAGACCGAGAGCGCGAATTGGGATTTCTTTACCAAACTCCCGGATCCGGACCGGGGCCGACTTTCCCACGGTCAGGTAAAAGATGTCCAGTTGCTGGAACCGCTCTTCGAGTTTTCTGGAGCCTGCGCTGGCTGCGGTGAAACGCCCTATATCAAACTGCTCACCCAGCTTTATGGCGATCGCCTGATGATCGCGAATGCAACCGGCTGCTCGTCGATCTATGGGGGCAATCTCCCGACAACGCCGTACACCAGTAATTCGCAGGGGCGCGGACCTGCCTGGTCCAATTCGCTCTTCGAAGACAATGCCGAGTTTGGCCTGGGCATGCGATTGGCCGTAGACAAACAGGCAGATTATGCTCGCCAACTGGTGTCGCAACTAGCCTCTCAGCTCGGCGATTCTCTCGTGGACGCGCTTCTGCATGCGGACCAGTCGAACGAGGCCGGAATCGAGGCGCAGAGAAAACACGTAGCCGAGCTTCAGCAGAAGATCAGTTCACTGGATTCGCCGGCCGCGCGTGACTTGCGGGTGATCGCTGACTCGCTCGTGCGTAAGAGTGTCTGGCTGGTCGGGGGCGACGGATGGGCCTATGACATCGGGGCGGGTGGGCTCGATCACGTCCTGGGCTCCGGTATGAATGTCAATGTGCTGGTTCTCGATACCGAGGTTTATTCCAATACTGGCGGGCAGATGTCCAAAGCAACGCCGCGGGGCGCGGTGGCGAAATTTGCCGCCGGAGGCAAACATGCCGGCAAGAAAGACCTCGCGATGGAAGCTATCAGCTACGGATCGGTTTACGTCGCCCGCGTGGCGATGGGAGGCAACGACACACACACCGTCAAGGCATTCCTCGAAGCTGAGGCTTTTAACGGGCCGTCACTGATCATCGCTTACAGCCACTGTATTGCCCACGGCTATGACATGAGCCAGGGTATGGCACAACAAAAAGCTGCGGTGCTCTCGGGTTACTGGCCATTGATGCGCTACAACCCCGAGCTATGCCTGGAAGGAAAGAATCCCTTTCAGCTCGATTCCCGCGCGCCCAGTATTCCATTCAAGCAATATGCCTACGAGGAGGCCCGCTACACCATGCTGGCGCGTAGTAATCCGGAGACGGCGCGTGAACTGCTCAAGCTTGCCCAGGACGATGTTCACCGCCAATGGGGTGTCTACGCAAACCGCGCTGCCATGCCTGGGGACGCAGAAGCTTCTGGCACCGCTATTCCCGTGCCGGCATCATCCACGCCGCAACCCGGTACCGCAGGAGAAAAGAAATGATCGACATCACCACCACCTATCTCGGTTTACCGATGAAGTCTCCGATTGTCGCCTCGGCGTCGCCGCTCTGCGAGTCGCTGGAAAACATACGGCATCTCGAAGACGCCGGGGTCGGTGCGGTGGTGCTGCCTTCGCTCTTTGAAGAGCAGCTCGATCTGGAGAGCCGCGCACTTGATTCCGATCTCTCGCGGGGCAGCGAAAGCTTTGCCGAGTCAACCAGCTACCTGCCGGATCTGCACAACTACAACCTCGGAGCCGATGGCTATCTGGAGCTTATTCGAAAGGCCAGGGAACGAGTCTCGATTCCGGTGATTGCCAGCCTGAACGGAGTCTCTCCCGGCGGCTGGGCGCGGTATGCCGGGATGATGGAGCAGGCGGGAGCGGACGCGATCGAACTGAACATCTACGCCATCATTACCGATCCCAACATTGTCAGCGCCGACGTTGAGCAGAACTACTGCGATCTGGTACGACAGGTCAAAGCCAATGCCAGCATTCCGGTCGCGGTGAAGTTTTCGCATTTCTTCAGCGCGATCGCAAATATGGGCAAACAACTGGATGCGGCCGGGGCAAATGGACTGGTTCTCTTCAATCGCTTTTATCAACCGGATTTCGACATCGAATCTCTCGAAGTCGTGCCCAGCCTGACTCTGAGCCGTCCGCACGAACTGCTGTTACGGCTCCACTGGGTGGCCATTCTCTATGGATGGGTGCGCGCCAACCTGGCGGTGACGGGCGGCGTGCACAGTGCGCAGGACGTCCTGAAATCCATGATGGCGGGGGCGCATGTGGCGATGATGACCTCCGCGCTGTTGCAGAACGGCATTGATCACGTGTCGTCCGTTCTCAGCGACCTGGTCCACTGGATGGAGGAGCACGAATACGAATCAATCGGGCAGATGCGCGGCAGTATGAGCCAGCGGTCCGTATCCGACCCTGCGGCTTTCGAGCGCGGCAATTACATGCGAGTGCTGAGTTCCTATGTCGCACGATCATGAAGCTGAGGCAAAGCGATCACCGCGTGCTGTGCCGGCCGTAACAGACGGACCAGCCAGGCAACGCGAGAATGCACAGGATGGTTACACGATTGCGAGGGACGCGAAGGAAGCGGAAGTCGTGGCCGACGACCGTTAGCAGAATGGCCGCGGGTGGACGTGCACCAGCGAGCTTGCGCCATTCTGAAAACCACACGGAAAGGAGTTACCCATGAGCGAATCACGGAACAAACGGGTTCTCATCGTTGACAACAACGAAGAAGAGTCCGGCGGACTTGGGGTGATGTTACGGAGCGCGGGTTACGATTCGAACGCCACGTGGAGTGGGCTTGAAGCGCTCGAACTCTTGAAATCCGGGGAATACGACATCCTGCTGGTGAGCAGTTACCTTCCCGATGTTTATGTGGGGGAGTTTTTTGAGCGCCTGGGGCGGTTGCCGGTGCAGCCCTGCTCGATTGTTATTCAGGAAGGCTGCACTCTCACCGCCGCGCTGCAGGAAGTCAAGCATGTGGTCGAGGCGGGAGAGTGGCAGGCTAAATGAGAGCTGCGATTGTCCCCGCTTGCGGCTGAAATCGGCCTCCGCCCAACTGGGCCGCCTTGCCCCTCGATTGGGCCCTTGGTAATTTCCTCCCCCGAGAATCATTCCAGCCTTGCCTGCAGGTGAACCTGACCGCGCGGCCGAGTGCT
This sequence comes from Terriglobia bacterium, assembly GCA_963841075.1. Lineage (GTDB taxonomy): Bacteria > Acidobacteriota > Terriglobia > Terriglobales > Acidobacteriaceae > JAIQFF01. The sequence goes on along the minus strand of CAWJBA010000006.1, from coordinate 181,175 downwards.
TGAATATCACCTCGGCCTGGGGGTAGTGATCGGGGCGCGCCAAGGAAACTTGCCGGACGGCGAGGCATTCCGGATGGTCTGTGTTTGTCCGATATCCCGGCTCAGCGCATGCCACTGTGGTTGTCATGCTACTCAAGGCTCTGCTTCGCCCCGCAACCAGGAACCAACTACAATAAAGGAGTGAGCCACGGGGACGAGAAATTCCGCCGTCTATTGGACACAGCGCCTGACGCTATGGTGATTGTGGATGGCACCGGGCGGATGCTGCTGGTCAACTCCCAGACGGAAAGCATGTTCGGATATACCCGGGAAGAACTGCTCAACCAGCCGGTCGAGATTCTGATCCCCGAAAGCTTTCGCCAAGAACATCCGCAGCACAGGGACGCCTATTACCGCTCGCCTCGCCCGCGGCCAATGGGCAGCGGTCTTGAATTGCTCGGACGTCGCAAGGACGGCGCCACATTTCCAGTGGAAATCAGCCTGAGCCCGCTCGAGGAACCGGACGGTATCCTGGTCACGGCCGCGATTCGTGATGTGACCGAACGCAAGCGGGTGGAAAAAGCTTTGCGGCTAAGCGAGGAGCGCTGCAGGCTGTTGGTGGAAGAAATAAAGGACTATGCCATTTTCATGCTCGACCCCACTGGGAAAATCCTGAGCTGGAACGAGGGTGCGCAAAAAATCAAGGGTTATACCGCCGACGAAATCATCGGGCAAGACTTTTCTGTTTTCTTCACCTTGGAGGATATCGATCGTGGTAAGCCGAACGAGGAGCTCACCTGTGCCGCCGCGGAAGGCCGGTGGGAAGAGGAAGGCTGGCGGCTTCGAAAGGATGGTTCGCGCTTCTGGGCGGATGTTGTAATCACGGCTCTGCATGACAAAGATGGCAACCTGTTGGGCTTCACCAAGGTCACACGCGACATCACCGAAGGAAAACGAGCGCGTGAAGCGTTTCTGCTCGAAGTAACAAGCACGCTGGTGTCAAATCTCGACATCCACCAGTTGCTGTCCGCTATCGCCACCTGTATCCGGCAGGTCAAGCCCTTCGATTACGCCGCGCTCGCGCTTTACGACGCGCCTGCCAAGATGCTGCGCATGCATGTGCTTGAGCCGTCTGCCGGCGGTGAAGTCAACCTGAGTTTTGGGGAAGAGCCTCTGGTCGCCCTCGGGAAGTCGCCATCGGGTTGGGCGTTCACCACCCGCAAGACTCTGCTTCTTAAAGGGTTGCCTGACGAAAAATGGCCCTTCGAGTTGCCACCGCATTTTGCGCCTCAGTCGTTGAAGTCTGGCTGCTGGATTCCATTGATTGGGCGGGAAGACGTGCTGGGAACATTGAATGTGTTTAGCCGGCGTCCGGAAAACTTTACCGAAGACGACGTGAGCATACTGGCCCAGATCGCAGGCCAGGTGGCCATAGCTTTCGGCAATGCGCTGGCATTCCAGCGCGTTTCCGAACTAAAGGACCAACTCGCGGAGCAAAAGCAATATCTGGAAGACGAACTGAAAACCGAATTCAATTTTGATGAAATTATCGGCCACAGCAAACCCATAAGGCGAGTTCTGAAACAGATAGAAACCGTGGCCGCTACCGATTCTACGGTTCTGATTCTCGGGGAAACCGGTACGGGCAAGGAATTGCTCGCGCGCGCGGTGCACAATCTGAGCCCCCGCCATGACCACACTTTCGTTCGCGTCAATTGCGCTTCCATTCCCGCTGGCCTGCTTGAAAGCGAATTATTCGGTCACGAGAAGGGGGCGTTCACGGGAGCCATTGCGCAGCGAGTGGGGCGTCTGGAACTAGCGCATCAGGGAACGATTTTTCTCGACGAAGTGGGTGATATCCCGCTTGAGTTGCAGCCAAAATTGTTGCGAGCGCTGCAGGAAAAAGAATTCGAACGCCTGGGCAGCACGCGTACGATTACCACCGACGTTCGCATCGTCGCTGCCACCAACCGCGATTTGGAGAAACTGGTCGCTTCCGGCCAATTTCGCAGCGACCTGTTTTACCGTCTGCACGTTTTTCCGATCACCGTACCACCGCTGCGCGAACGGCGCGAAGACATCCCGCTGCTGGTTCAATATTTCCTGTCAAAGTTCTCTCGGCGGATGAAGAAGAATATCGACATTGTGCCGCCGGATGGGATGCAGGCGTTAAGCCGATATTCCTGGCCGGGCAATATACGCGAACTGGAGCATGTCATCGAGCGTGCCGTCATTCTCTCCAGCGGTCCCATCCTGAAGATTCCCGCTTTCGAGCCCGTGCCGGCAGAAGCTGGCTTGTCCTCCACTTCTTCTGCCCTGGAGGACATTGAGCGGGAACACATCATCCGTGTACTCAGAGAAACCAAAGGCAAGATTGGTGGACCGGGCGGTGCGGCCGAGCGCCTGGGTATGAATCGCACAACCTTAAACTCGCGCATGCAGAAGCTGAAAATCCTTCGTCAACAAGTGTGATCCAGTCTCAGTCGTGGGTATGACAAATCACGGCAGTCCGTGATCTCCCTCACTGCGTCGTCGCATCTTTTCTGCGAGTCTGTATTTGCAGGCGCCGGTTACATTGGTTCCTGAACAAGCCAGATGCAGAAACGGGGCGCGGAAACTGGCGCTGCTTCCCACTGGAAAATGAGGAAATTACCATGGCAACATCAGGTGCAGTACAGCGAGCTGAGGAAAAACCGGTCACAATAACGCCGGTCGAGAATCTGATGGATCGGATTAACCAGATGTCCCAAGCAATTACGCGGAGAGCATACGAGATCTTCGAGGGAAACGGGCGGAGGTTCGGCCATGATCTCGAAGACTGGTTCAAAGCTGAAATGGATATGCTTCATCCGGTTCACGTGACTATCGCTGAGGCGGAAGATAGCCTTGAGGTCAAGGCAGAGGTGCCAGGTTTCAGCGAGAAGGAGATCGTAGTCAGCGTGGAACCGCGGCGCTTGACCATCACCGGCAAACGCGAAACCGAGAAAAGAAAAGAAGAGAAGAAAAGCCAGACGGTCTATTCGGAATCTTGCTCGGACCAGATCCTGCGAATTGTCGATCTGCCTGCGAGTGTGGATGCCGAGAAGACCACCGCAACCGTGAAGAATGGCGTCCTGCAGCTAACGATGCCAAAGACTGCCAAGGCGAAAACGATCGAGATCAAGCCCAGGGCGGCGTAGTTTCAGGATCGGTACGGACGGGCAACCGGGCGGCGATTCCACCCTTGCCCGTCGTACCCACTCGAATCCGGGGATTTTAGGAGCCAGCAGTCCGCTCGAAACTGACGGAATGCCGTCGACTGACGATATATCGTCTCGTCACGAGGCCTTCCCACTCAACAGCCCACCTCAACTTTTGTAAACCTATCTTAATAACACTAAATGAGTTAGATCCAGCTGTGTAGCGGTCGCGCTATCGGCACCGCCCGTGCTCCTACCATCGCGTGCTCAGGATCACCGTTCAAACAACCTCCGATGTCGATCTCATAAAGTTGGAGGGCAGCGTCAAGGGACCGTGGGTGGATGAACTGCGAAAGGCCTGGCTTGCGTCGGCAAAGATGGCCGGGGGAAAGCCGGTGAGCATCGACCTGGGTGCAGTAAGTTTCGTTGATGAAAGAGGGCGTGACCTGCTCCTGCAAATGCAGAGAGAAGGTGTTGCTCTCAAGGGTGCCTCGGGTTTCCTCCGGCAGATCTTCGAGGACAGGAACACAAACGCCGAACCCTTTCCGAAGAACAGGAGTTCGAAATGACAACCCATGCACCGTACGGAATGGAATTGACCGACGATTGCACCACCTGCCCCGTGCGAAAAGAAGGATTCTTTTGTCAGGTGAGCGCGCCAACTCTGGCAGATTTTCAGAAAGTGAAATTCACGAGCACGTATCCCGCGGGGGCAGTCTTGTTTGTCGAGAGCCAGGTGCCGCGTGGAGTGTACATGCTCTGCAGAGGACGGGTGAAGCTGACCATGGCCTCGCCCGGGGGGAGAACGGTAATCGTGCGGGTCGTCGAAGCGGGAGAACTACTCGGCCTGCACTCCGCCCTTTCCGGAGATCCCCACGAAGTTACCGCCGAGACCCTCCAGCCCTGCCAGGTAGACTTCGTCCGGCGCGATGATTTTATGAAACTGTTACATGAACACAGCGACGCATCCATCAGCACAATACAGCAGCTCACCAGGTATTATCGCGGAGCCTGCCACCAGATTCGCTACCTGGGCCTGACTCCTTCGGCGACCGAAAAAATGGCCTGCTTCCTGCTCGAATCGGCTGTCCACGGCCAGGAAACGCCGAAAGGCATCCGCTTCAACTTGACCTTGACCCATGAGGAGATCGCCCAGGTCGTTGGAGTCACCCGCGAGACGGTTACCCGGGCGCTGACTGAATTGAGAACCAAGGCTCTGATTTCAACCAAAGGTCCTACGGTGGTAATCAGAAACAAGCCGGCGCTGGAAGCGATGGTTGTGGCCTAACGCATTCTCCCGATGGTTTGACAGTAAGATCGTTCGCCAATAAGTTGCCGGTTATTGATCTGACACGCGAGGTGTTTTCGCTTAACCTTGATGACGAGCTGTCAGCACCGGGCAGTGCGCTTGCAGCACCACCTGGTAAGCAACGGTATTGCGAAAATGCGTTGTGATCTCGGCAGCTTTCCGCACGCCCAGCCCGATGAGGTCCGAACGTCCAGTTTGGGCATGAGCAAGGATCCGTTCTGCGGTGTTTCCAAAGTCGATGACGTACTCGGCCCGGCATTGCGGGTAGATGTGAGGAGAAAAAAGGCTCTGCATCTCTTTGCGCAATGGCTCTGCCAGAGACTTGGCATCCGGGTTCGTCGCGGTTTCAACCGGCAATATATGGAGCAGAGTCAGAGATGCCTTATATTCGGCCGCCAGCGAAGCCAGGTAAGGGAAGACGGCCCGGGATTCATTCGAAAGGTCGGTGGGAAACAGGATGTGCCTGATACCCGCGGGCTGCAATGAAATCTTTGAAACGTTCGGTCCGACCGTGAGCACGGGACACGACAGATGGCGGAACAGTTCCTCAGCCACCGAGCCCATCAGCAGATGTTTCATTCCGGTGCGGCCGTGAGTGCCTAGAATGGCCAGGTCAATCTTCTGCTCGCGCACAAAGCGCTCCAGCTCTTCGGCCGGGAGCCCTGCTCGAACAACGGCCGTTGTCGATAGCCCAGCCAGATCCCCCGTCTGCGTGAGGTCTCGTGCCTGGGCTTGAGCCCTGAGTTCGTCCCGGTACTGCAGGACGGCAGCGGCCTCGGGACTGACCATGGCGTGCGGGACGGGTGTCCACACATTCATCACAAACACGTGGGACCCGTATTTGCGCGCGATGGCGGAAACCAGGGACAAGGCCGACAGAGAGGCCTCAGAAAAATCGGTAGCGTAAAGAATCTTCTTCAGCTCGATGGCGGGGGCAATGGGAACTACGACTGCGGATGCTTTCATAATCACCACCAGCGTGCATTTTCCGCGATTCACAAGTGCGGGTCTGTGAGGCAACTCACTCGAGCGAGTGTGTTCCGTCACTCATGCACGTTTGCTAGGAATAACCAGCTGGACTTAGGATATTGCCTCGCGGCCCCACCTGCCACGAAGGTTTGAGGCTGAAAGAGGCTCCCTTGAGAATTCACCAGCTCTACTCTCTCGTCCTGCTCCCCGGTGTATTGATTTGTGAACAGCGGAGTTCCTTGCTCAAACGGAGACCGCACCCGGTTCGGGCAATCCAGGCCAAGCCATCCCCGGCACCGGTGGAGTGAGCTCTCGTAGCTTAGAGGAACACATTATGGCAATTCCGTATTACCACGTAGACGTATTCGCCGGGGAGCTTTTTGCCGGTAACCCAGCGGGAGTCTGCATCCTTTCCGCCTTTCCCGCGGATGGCACCATGCAGAAAATTGCGGTTGAGAACAGGCACAGCAACACCGCTTTTGTTGTTCCTCGCAAGGATGGCGATTTCGACTTGCGCTGGTTTACACCCAAACTCGAGGACGACCTTTGCGGACACGCGACCTTGGCATCCGCCTATGTGCTCGCGTTGCGGAAACACAATGTTTGGCCGGTTCGTTTCCACACCCGCAGCGGCGTACTGATCGTCACTCAGGATGAGGACAGCTTTGAAATGGATTTTCCCGCCATGCCGTCCCAACCATGTGAGACGCCAGGCGGCCTCTTGCCAGCCTTGGGTTTGCAAACGGCGCTCGTAACGAAATCGCGCGATTATCTCGTGGTGGTCGATCGGGCTGAGCAAGTGCGAGCGCTCTCACCCAACATTGCCGCGCTTGCCAAACTGGACATCGGGCTCAGCGGGACCATTGTTACCGCTCCCGGCACGGGTGGGATAGATTACGTGTGCCGATTTTTTGTACCCGCGGTCGGCATCGACGAAGATCCCGCAACCGGCTCGATACACTGCATACTGGCTCCATATTGGGCGGGGCGGCTGGGTAAGGACCGATTGCGTGCGCAACAGCTCAGCGCCCGCGGGGGAACCGTGCAGTGCACAATCGCCGGCGATCGCGTGAAGATCGCCGGTCAGGCACGCTTGTACCTTCAGGGCACGCTCGAACTATGATGCGTGGCTTCCGGACCAACGGAAAGTCCTACTTTTCTGCCCGGCCTCGCCTCACCCAGGCCTCGCCTCACAAAGACGAGCCGGTTCCTCCGCCCGCCGGTTCGAGGAGTTTGAATATAGCGCTGTGGTCGAGTTGGTCCAAGCCGTGTTCGGCGGCGTCGTTGAAACGTTTTGCGGCCACTTCCGATAGCGGCAGATTCAAGTCCAGTGAGTTTGCCAGTGACAACGCCTGACGCATATCCTTACGCTGGGCCGCGACGGTCCCGCCCGGCGCATAATTGCCAGCGATCATCCGCAGTCCGTGTTCCTGCAAGATTCGTGAATCGGCAAACCCTCCCTGCAAGGCTTCGCGAACCTTGGCCAGGTCGACTCCGGCGCCCGCCGCGAGCGCGAACGCTTCTGCGACGGCTGCGATGGTTATTCCGACGATAAGTTGATTGGCCGCTTTCGTCGCCTGTCCGGCGCCGGCCGGTCCCATGTGGGTCACGTTCCTACCGAGACTTGAAAGAACGGGCCTCGCGCGCTGCAGGTCCGCGGCCTCTCCGCCGACCATAATTGTCAGGGTGCCTTCGGTGGCTCCGCGCACTCCTCCTGAAACCGGAGCATCGAGATAAGCGCCACCACGCTTTGCCACCGCCTGAGCAAAGTTGCGAGTGGCGGTCACCTCGGTCGTACCCATATCAATGACCAAAGCTCCCTCACGAAGGCCCGCGATAATGCCGTCGGCGCCCAAAAGCACAGCACCCACGGAAGCCGCGTCGAAGACGGTCATGATAACGACGTCAGCGTTTCTGGCCGCCTCCCGCGGGCTTTCGGCGCCGAGCAAACCGTGGCCTACCATTTCATCAACCGCTGCCCGGTTTCGACTGGTTACAGAAACTCGAGCGCCGGCTTTATAAAGCCGCAGAGACATAGGTTTCCCCATCCGTCCGAGGCCAACCCATCCAACGGTAAAATCCTTGAGCATAAGTGTTCCCTTAATTTCGGGATTGTTTTGCGACGTTCGGAGCCAACAGAGCTTTTAAGTATAACGAGTAGAAATCGATGGCCCGATAGAACGATTTCATATTCAGCAAAAACTCGCGCCGGGGACGTTAGGTTCCGCTACGCAAAGCGGATTGCCCGGGCATTGCTCAAAATTTGTATAAATTCAAAAGAGAAGTAACTACAATTGGGAACTTTCGTAGGAGAGGGTCCTCCATGGCCTGGAGCGCGATGCTGACGGGAGACGAAATGGCAGTTCGATCGAGCTGGCCTTGCTTTAGAGCGCGAAGCAGAAAACTTCGATATTTAGTTATGACCCTTGCGCTGCTGGGAGGGCTGACTCTTCGTGCGGCCGGGTTTGACGGTAATGCTCCCGGTCATCTGCAGTGCGAGGGCATGGCGGAGCCGCTCGGGATCGACGTTGCTCATCCTCGACTTTCGTGGCAGCTTCAGGATCCCAGGCGCGGGGCCCGGCAAGCGGCGTACGAGGTCCGCGTCGCCAGTTCGCGGGAAGCGTTGGGACAGGATCGAGCTGATGTGTGGGACAGCGGCCGCGTGGAATCCGATCAATCGGTGAATGTTCAGTACAACGGTCCTGCCGTAGAGTCTCGCCGCCGTTATTACTGGCAGGTGCGGGTTTGGGACTCGCAGGGACAGGCTTCTTCTTATAGCGAAGCCAGTTGGTGGGAGATGGGCTTGCTCTCTCCAGAGGACTGGAAAGCCAAATGGATCACCCGCGATATGCCGCTCGAGCGCGGAGACTATGAATCGGCGCCGAAGTGGATCTGGGCGGCCGATGACAACGCGCTGACCAACGCCACTCCCGGCAAGCGGGCTTTTCGCTTCAGCTTCAAGCTGGCGCAAAAACCTAAAGAGGCCACGCTTTTCATCACCGCCAAAGACAATTTAGCGGCCTGGGTGAATGGCAACCAGGTAGTGGTCGCGTCGCCGATGGGCAACTTCGGACGGGCGCGCGATCCGTGGGGATCTTTCCGCGTCATCCCGGTCGGCAAGCTGTTGAGCGCAGGCGCGAATTCATTGGCTGCCGAGGCCATTGTTCAGAAGGATCAGCACCAGCCGTCTCAGGCGGGGTTCATCGCGCTGCTCCGCGTGCAAATGCCGGATGGCAAGATCGAGCGCTTCGTTTCCGGGCCCGATTGGAAGACGGGACCCGGGCAAAACGGCAGCGCATGGGTTGCGCGAATGTTTGACGATTCCTCCTGGGCCGCTGCCGCCGTGGTTGCAGAAATCGGCCAGGCTCCGTTGGGTACACCCTGGCCGGCGCAGCCAGTCGATCTGTTGCGGCGTAATTTCAGCGTTAGTAAAGCTGTACGCAGCGCGCGGATTTATTCCACTGCGCTCGGAACCTATCAGCTGTACTTGAATGGTCAGCGTGTCGGAAACGATATTCTCGCTCCGGGCTGGACCGACTATCGCAAGCGAATTGTCTATCAGGTCTACGACGTCACCTCGCAGGTGCGGCAAGGCGGCAACGCCATCGGCGCGATTCTGGGAGGAGGCTGGTACGCCGACGGCTTGGGCTGGCTGCAGACCCGTTACAACTTCGGACCGCCGCCGGTGCGCCTTCTGGTGCAACTCGAGGTCGAATATGCCGACGGCTCACGCGATACGGTCTTAAGCGACGAATCGTGGAAGGCGAAATCGTCTCCCATCATCGGCTCGGAAATCTACAATGGCGAAAACTATGATGCCCGCCTGGAAGAGAGCGGATGGGACCAGCCGTCGTTCTCCGACTCGCGCTGGGGAGCTGTCATCGCCGCACCGCAGCCGCAGGCTCCACTGGTGGGCCAGGATTTTCAGCCGATCCGGGTCAACGAAGTACTCAAACCAAAGACGGTCACCAATCCGACGCCCGGAACTTACGTCTTCGATCTCGGGCAGAACATGGTGGGATGGGCGCGGCTGCATGTTTCCGGCAAGGCTGGCACCAAAGTGCGCATCCGGTTCGGAGAGGTGCTGAAGCCGAACGGAGAACTTTACACCGAGAATCTGCGCACGGCCGAGGCCACGGACACCTATATTCTGCGCGGCAAGGGAAGCGAAACCTTCGAACCTCATTTCACCTTCCACGGGTTTCGCTATGTGGAGCTCACCGGCTACCCCGGCACTCCTTCGGGAGACGCGATTGAAGGCATTGTCTTCTACACCGCGGCGCCCTTCACCATTCAGTTCAGCACCGCCAATCCGACGGTAAACCAGTTATGGAGCAACATCCTCTGGGGACAGCGTGGAAATTTTCTCAGCGTTCCCACCGACTGCCCGCAGCGCGATGAGCGCCTGGGTTGGATGGGCGATGCCGAAGTCTTCTGGCGAACGGCCTCGTTCAATGCGAACCTGGCCGCGTTTTCCCGCAAGTTCACCACCGACATTCGCGATGCGCAAAGTCCCGCGGGCGCGTTCGCCGACGTTTCCCCGCGAGTTGGCCCCACCGGCGAGAGCGTCGCGGGCTGGGCGGACGCCGGCGTGATTATTCCGTGGTCCGCCTATCAGCAATTTCGCGACACCCGCATCCTGGAAGAAAACTGGACGGCCATGGAAAACTGGATGGAGCACATCGCGGGCTCGAACCCGAACTACCTCTGGTTGAAAGAACGCGGCAACGATTACGGCGATTGGCTGGCGATCGGCAGCACGACCTCAAAGGACCTGATCGCCACAGCGTTTTGGGCCTACGATGCCTCGCTGATGATGCGCATGGCGCAAGTGCTCGGCCGGCCCGAGGACGAGCAGAAGTATCGAGAGCTTTTCGAGAAGGTCCGGACGGCATTCAATCAGGAGTACGTGAAGCCGGATGGCACAGTTGGCACCGGCAGCCAGACCAGTTACGTGCTGGCGCTGCACATGAATCTGTTGTCGCAAAAAGACCGCTCGGTCGCGGCGGAGAAATTAGTGGACGATATCAAGGCCCACGACTGGCATTTGACCACCGGCTTTTTGGGCACTCCGTACTTGATGATCGAACTCAGCAATAGCGGCCACAGCGATGTGGCTTATCGCCTGCTGCTCCAGAACACCTATCCCTCGTGGGGATACATGATCGAGCACGGCGCGACCACCATGTGGGAGCGCTGGAACGGCGATCAGATGATGGGCGATCCCTCCATGAATTCCTACAATCACTACGCTTACGGAGCCGTCGCGGAGTGGCTGTACCGCTACGCTGCCGGAATCGACGAATCGGCGGAAGACCCGGGATTCCATCGCATTCTCCTGCATCCGCAATTCGACGCCAGCCTGGGCGAGGCCAAGGCGACCTACGATTCGTCCTACGGGCCGATTACATCAAACTGGAGAGTCGACGGACAAATCGATCAAGTGGGACGTGGTAATTCCGCCCAATGCGACTGGCCTGATTTACTTTCCTGGAGGCGTGGCCACCAGAATTTTGGAAGGTGGCAAGGACATCCGGCAGAGTGCAGGAGTCTCATTCGTTCTCGGCGACAGCCGCAACACGATCTATGAAGCTGGAGCGGGATCGTATACATTCACAGTCGAAGAGTAAGTTGGTTTTCATTCCCTATGGAAGGTTGAAATGGACCGAAGAACTTTATTGCAGTCTTTGCCAACTATCGCGCTGATTCCGGCCGCAGTCTGGGCCGGAGCGCAACCCGTGCAAGCCCAGGCCGCAGGGTCGGCATCAACCGTCTACGAACTTCGTGTCTATCATGCGAACGAAGGCAAGCTGGACGATCTGCTGAAACGTTTTCGGGAACACACGACGCGGCTGTTTGAGAAACACGGCATGAAGAATATCGCGTACTGGACCCCGCTGGACGATCCGCTAAAGGGCCGGACGCTTATCTATGTTCTGGCCCATCCCAGCCGCGAGGCCGCGACCAGCAACTGGAAGGCGTTTGGCGACGATCCCGAGTGGCAGAAAGTGCGCGATGCGTCCGAGGTGAACGGAAAGCTGGTGGATAAAGTTGATTCCACCTTCATGGTGCTGACCGATTTCTCTCCGGCCCTGTGACCGCTATGCGTAGGTGGTCACCGAAACTGCATTACGCTCGCGACGCTCGGCCGTAATTCGCTCCAGGTACCCGCTTTCCCGGAAGGCCTGCATGGGGTCTTCGGGAAGGCCGTGACTGCGCCGCCATTCGCGCAGCACGGGACGCACGTCATACCAGAACGCGCCTCGCAGAGTTTCCTCGGCTTCAACCAGCGAGCAACTCTGCTGCAACGGCGCCAGGCGCGCGTGGTCCACGATCGCGGCTTTCGCGTAAAGCTCCTGCGCAGTGCAGACCGTCTGAATCATGGCCTCCATCTTGCCTTTGAGGTTGTGACTCTGGTCGACCATGTAAGCCACATCGGCCGGAGCGCCGGTTTCCCATGCGAAGGTGTGAATCTCATGAAAGATACGGAAGATCTGGTAAGGATCAATCGACCCTAGCGTCAGATCGTCGTCGGCGTAACGGCGATCGTTGAAGTGGAAGCCGCCGATCATTTTATGATGCAGCAGCCAGGCCACGATCTGCTCGATATTCTGGGCCTGATAATGGTGGCCCGTATCCACCAGAACATATGCCTGTGGACCCGCCGTGCGCGCCAGCAGGAAAGCCATGCCCCAGTCGGCAATATCGCTGTGATAAAACGCCGGTTCGAAGGGCTTGTATTCGATTAGCAGCCGCTGCTTCGGTCTCAGGGCCGAGTGAGCTTTCTTGAGCGCTTCTTCAAACCACCCAATTCGATTTCGAACGCTTTGCGTGCCGGGATAGTTCGAGCCATCCGCGAACCAGGGTGAAATATCGCGACACTCCAGCGCGTCGGCGATGGCCACGCAGTCCAGAATATGATCCAGGGCCCGCTTGCGGATCGCCGGATCAGGGTTACCCACCGATCCGTACTTGTACTCCTGGTCCTGAAACACATTGGGATTGATTGACCCCGGCCGCACGCCGTACTTTTCGGCCAGGCGTTTGATCTGGGCAACATCCTTTGATCCACCGGGCAGGTCCCACTGCACATGCAGGGCAACGGTCGGACAAGCGCCGGTCAGGGCGTGTACCTGTCCCGCATCACTGAACTTGTCTTCGACGGTGACTGCGGCCGCGAGTTGAATGAATTTTCCAAAGCGGGTTCCGGTGTTGGCGAAGCCCCACGAGGGCAGCTCGATATTGAAATTGTCGAGCGCACGATGGATCTGCACTTCCAACTTTTCGTTCATACGAGAGCCTTTCCAGTGGACCCCTGAACTTCTTCTACCCTTCCGGGTGAGATCGGGCTTGCGATATCAGAAGCGGCAATGGGCGAGGTCGCTAGAACGTCAGCCCACTCCGCCACCGCCTTCGCGGTCACGCCGCTCCATTCTTTGTAATTTCCATTGAGCGCGGCCAGTTGGACGGCGAAGTTGCCGACGGTCGCGCTTTCCGTCGACCCAGTCACGACTTGAAGTCCGGTTGCTTTGGCGGTCAGCCGGTTAAGAACGCTGTTCTTGCTGCCCCCGCCTACGATGTATAGCCGCTTCAGCTTTTTTCCCGTGATGCTGGCTGCATTCTCCAAAACAGTCGCGTAGCGGGCAGCCAGACTGTGAAGAATCAAGCTCGTCATTCTGGCCGCCATGCCTGCGCCATCGGAAATTGAGGGCTGGCCCATGCGATTCAGTTGAGCGTTGATGCGTGCCGGCATATCTCCGGGCAACAGCAGATCGGGATCGTCGACGTCAATCAGTCGCCGCGGAGCATCGAAATTGGCGCAGGCTTCGACCAGTTGCTCAATCGGCCGGACCTGGCCCTGCATCCGCCAATGTTCTATACACTGGCGCAGCAACCACATGCCGTTTACGTTCTTCAGGAAGTAGATTTTGCCTCCGACCCCGCCTTCGTTGCTGAAGTTTGCTTTTCGTGCTGCCGGGCTGACGCATGCGGAGTCAAGCACGCAACCCACCAGCGACCAGGTTCCCGAGCTGATGAATGCCCAATCATCTTCGTGCGCCGGAATTCCCGCGATGGCCGAAGCTGTGTCATGACATGCAGGGGTGATCAGCCGCGTATTGCGGAACGCCGGCAGGGAAGCCAGTTCGCCCTGCAATTGCCCGATGTCGGTTCCTGGTTTTACCAGAGGAGGCGCGGCCGTCAACTCCAGTTTCGCCGCGCTGAAGATTTCAGCGCACCAGGCCTGATCCTTTACTCCCAACAACTGAGTATGCGTGGCATTGGTATATTCGGATACGCGTTTTCCACCCAGCCGATACAGCAAAAACTCAGGCAAGTTTATCCAGGGCAGACTTTGTTCCGCGGGGCTGTCGGCGTGCAGTTGATACAGCGTATTCAGGGGAAGAATCTGGACTCCGGTAAGTTCGTAGAGTCGATCCGGGGAAATGCGCTCGTGGACCCGGCCTAGCGACGCCAGGTTGCGTTCGTCGCGATAGCAGAAAGGATTGGCGACCGGCTCTCCGTCCGCTCCCAGGCGAACATAGTCCACCGCCCAGCCATCCACGCCAATGGCCGCGATTCCTTCCGGCGCGAGACTCGCGCAAGAGCGCAGGCCTTCATCCACTCCGTCGCAGACAGCCGCGATATCCCAGCGCAGGCCATCGCCCAGGTTTTTTGCCGAATTGGGGAAGCGATATGCGAGACGAATTTCCGGCTGATTGTTGATCCAGCGGAGCAGTGAGACGCGACAGCTCTCGGCGCCCAGGTCCACAGCTACGAGAGCCGGCTGCTTTCGAGATCGATCATGCGAAACATCCGTCATCGCAGGAAGGCCTCAGTCAATCCGCCGTCCACGGGAATGATATGGCCGGTCGTGCAGGGTGATTTGGGTCCCGCCAGAAACAGAATCGCCTCCGCGCAATCTTTTGGATCAATCGGACGATGGGTAAGCGTGCGTTTGGCGTAAAACTCGGCGAGCAGAGTCCGTAACTGCTCGTCGCTGGCAGCATCCTCGTAGGCGATCTCGTATTTCTTGAGTGATGCGATCACGCGGTCGCGGGGAAACATAGTTGACCCTTTGATCACCGTGGCCGGGCTTATGCCGTTCACTCGAATTTTCGGGGAGAGCGAAATCGCCAGCTCTCTTACGAGGTGACTGAGTGCCGCCTTGCTGACGTCGTAAGCTTCGCTGCCGCGTTTGGGCACCACCGCGTTGGCGGAACTGGTCAGCACGATGGAGGCTTCGAGGTTCTGATCTTTCAAGATGCGTGCCGCTTCGTCGGCCAAAAGATAATTTGCCGTGACATTCACGTCGAGCGTGACGCCCCACTGTTCGTCGGAGACCTGTCCGTCCTTCGACGACGGGAACAGCGCGGCAGTGTTGATCAGAATGTCGACTCCGCCAAACGCTGCAACCAGTTCGCGCAGGCTTTGCCGGATTACGTCGCGGCGGCGAATGTCCACGGCCAGCGCCAGCCCGCTTTCCTTGCCTGCGATGGCTTTGGCCTCCTCCGCCACTTTCTTTGCTGCCTCATGGTCGCGATCAGCCACGACTACGTGCGCTCCGCGTTCCGCCGCCAGCAGAGCCACCTCGCGGCCAATGCCGCTGCCGCCACCCACAATCAGAACCACCTGACGGCTCAGTTCCTTCTCCGGTGGCTGTCGGCGAATCTTCGCCTCCTCCAGTTTCCAGTATTCAATGCGAAAGGCTTCCGAAGGAGGCAGAGCCACGTAGTTCGAGTGCACCGTGAAGGCGCTGGCAGGTGCCGCAGCGCCAGCCTGGGGCAGCGCCGCAGGCATGGTGCCTGTGTCCATTGAGGTCGCGCCTTCCATTACATGGATGGCGTTTACATAGAACTCGCCGGTGAGACGTGCCTCAGTTTTACTCTTGCCAAAACTGAACATGCCGATGCCGGGAATCAGAACCACGGTGGGATTGCCATCGCGCATGGCCGGGGAATCAGGTTGCGCAAACGAGTGGTAATACTCCGCGTACTCCTTGCGATAGTTTGCCAGCGCAGAATCGATCTGCTCGCGCAATCCTTGCAGGCTCGCGCCCGGCTGCCAGGAAACGAACAGGGGACGGACTTTGGTGCGGATGAAATGGTCGGGGCAACTCGTCCCCAGATGCGCCAACTGCGCCGCTTCGTCCGAATTCACGAAGCGCAGCACTTCCGGCAGATCGCTAAAGTTGCCGATCAGGCGCCGGGCGCCTGAAACTCGACCGCGCAGGAAGGGAAAAATATCGATCGCCAGGTCGCGCCGATTGTCCAGCGCGGGCTGACGCGGGCCGCCAAACAAGCCCGTACCTTTCTTTTCGACATGGTCTACGACAAATTGACCCAGCTGGTCGATGATCGAAATCGTGTTTTCATAGCACTCTTGCTGGGTATCTCCCCAGGTAAAGAGTCCGTGCCCGCCGAGGACGACGCCATCGCAGTTGGCGCTCTCCTGTACCGCGCGTCGCAGCATCATGGCCAGCTCGAAGCCCGGACGCTGCCAGGGCACCCAAATGAGATGGTGATCAAAATTGCGGTTGAACTCTTCCATCTTCTCCCGGCCATTCGCGGAAGCGGCCAGGGCAATGCCCCAATCCGGATGCAAATGGTCGATGTGCGGGAAAGGCAGAAAGCCGTGAAGCGGGGTATCAATCGAAGCGGCGACAGAATTCCTGCCGAAGGCGCATAGCGGATACAGGTCCACCATTTCATCTTCATAATCTGCGCCGCGATATTTGGTTTCCAGTCCTTGCAGCTTCGCGGAATACAATGCCGCCAATCCGCTCAGCTTGATGCTGCCCAGATCGCCGCCGCTGCCCTTGATCCACAGAACTTCTTCCTGCTCGCCGCTCAGCGGATCGGTTTGCGGAATTTTCGAACTGGTGTTCCCCCCTCCGAAGTTGGTAATGCGAAGGTCGGAACCCAGCAGATTCGAGCGGTAGCGCAGCAGCTCCGGTTGGTCGAGGCCGCGGGCGACCTGCTCGTCCCAACGGTCTTCCAAATAGCGCAAGTTGGTCTTGACATGCATGCAGATGCTCTCGGCGGAAAAATATGTCGGAACACGGCGACTGTGTGATGATACTCAAGCAATCGGCGCGCGCCCTGAAAATCGTAGTTATCATACTGCACGGACGCAGCCGGGCAGGCCCGGAACTTCGCTGAAGTCTCCTCCTGGCACGCGCATATCGACGGCTCGGGAGGCCAGGAGGAAACGCGAACATGACAGTGCAAAATCCTGCAGGCCCGGCCATTCCGCGCGTGGCTTTCCGCTTGCGAATCAAGGCCGATGCCATTGCCGGCTATGAGAAAGACCATGCCAACGTGTGGCCAGAACTGCTGGCGAAGCTGAAGCAGGTCGGTATTTCGGACTATTCGATCTTTCGCCGCGGTCAGGACCTTGTCCTGGTGATGCGAGTGAGAGATTTCGACGCGGCCTGGAACGAATTGGCCAATGACCCGGTGAACCTCCGCTGGCAGGCGGAGATGGCCAAGTATTTCGAGCCCGTGCCCGGCCTCCAGCCCGGAGAGCGGTTCGCGATGATGAAGGAAGTGTTCTATATGGAGTAGAGCCGGGCTCGAGATTGCAATACGGCGAAATCGGCCAAGGTCTGAGGATGACATGAATCCAAATCCCGTAATAGGCGTGCTGTACCACTGGCTGGGCGGTCTGGCGTCCGGCAGCTTCTATGTGCCCTACCGCGGCGTGAAACGCTGGGCATGGGAAACATTCTGGCTGGCGGGCGGCTTTTTCAGCTGGATCATCGCTCCCTGGTTCTTTGCTTTCCTCATGACCAAAGACCTCTTGCCGGTCCTGCACGAAACCTCCGGCACAGTTTTTTTCTGGACCTTTTTCTTCGGCCTCTTATGGGGCATCGGTGGCCTTACGTTTGGTCTGACCATGCGCTATCTGGGGTTGTCGCTCGGAATGGCGGTCGTGCTGGGCCTCTGCGCCGCCTTCGGCACGCTGATTCCGCCTATTTTCCGCGGTGAATTCATGACCCAGGTGGTCGGAACAGCCTCAGGAAGAATCATTCTGCTGGGTATCGGGGTGTGCCTGCTCGGCATTGCCGCGGCCGGGTTGGCCGGTATCTATAAAGAGCGAGCCATGTCGCCCGAACAGCAGAAAATTACCATTAAGGAATTTGATTTGAAGAAGGGTGTTGGAGTGGCGACGCTTTCGGGAGTCATGAGCGCGTGCTTCGCCTATGGACTGGCGGCCGGGGATCCCATCAAGGCTCTCACCATCAAGCACGGAACTCCGGACTTATGGCAGGGATTGCCGGTGCTGGTTGTCGTGTTGCTCGGAGGTTTCACTACTAATTTTATCTGGTGCGTCGTTCTGAATATTCGGAATAAAACGGGCTACCAGTACTTCACTTCCGTCTGGCGCACGCCGGATGGTCCCGGCCAGGACGAGACCATTATCGAGACCGCGGTCGACGCCCCCAGCCGGGAAGTGGTCGAGCACATGACATCGGCCCGAAAAGGCCCTCTGGCACAGTCGTCTGTGGCGACATCTGTGGCAGTAGAAGATGCGCCGGCCGCGAGAGGCGCCGATGGCGCACGGGTTCCGATGCTGGCCAACTACCTGCTGTGCGCGCTGGCGGGCACCACCTGGTATTTTCAATTCTTCTTCTACTCCATGGGCGAAACCCAGATGGGAAGGTACAAATTTTCCAGTTGGACCCTGCATATGGCCAGCATCATCATCTTCAGCAGCCTGTGGGGTATCGGCCTGAAAGAGTGGAAAGGCGCGGGTGTCCAGGCTGGCCGGTTGCTGGCGCTGGCGCTGTTGCTGCTGGTGGGCTCAACTGTGATCGTCGGCTACGGAAATTATCTGGGGCTTGCGCAATAAGTCCGGATGTGAATTGTGCCGTAACCCATTCATTCTATAGGACCAAAGGACTCTGCGGAACGACTTGTATGGGGCCGAACAGCCCGGTATACTGGCGCCGTTCCTCAATCCTGCCGGAGGCAAAATGGATTCCCCCAGCCAAGATACGAAGTGGATTCCTTACGAGTCCAGAGCGGCTTCGATTCTTTACGAACGCCGGAGCGAAGACATTCAGTTGGAACAACTACGAATACGCCTCGAGAAGAAAATGCGGCAAGCGGAAGACCTGGCATTGGAGCCGAACGCAGCGTAATTCCTTCCTCGCGCAGTAACATTCAATACCGCTTTGCCGTGTAAATCGCCGAATGCGTGTCTTCAGATGGCGGTGAACCAGCGCTGCAAACCAGCCGTCGTCCAAGATTCGACAGGGTGCAAGAATTACCAGTACAATTTTCTCCTGGTATCGTGCATCTTATAGAGAGAAATGGAACTACTCCTCAACCTTCTTTGGCTGACCCTGGTTTTGCCTGCTGCTTTGATTTGGCGGCACCAATCGGTTTCCTCGAGAAGGACGGGGCGCGACCGTAGTTTCCGCGCCATTGTTCTGCTGGGCTCCCTCCTGGTGTTGTTGTTCCCGGTAGTTTCCGCGACCGACGATCTCCACCCCATTCGCACCGAGATGGAAGAATCCAATCCTTCCAGGCGCGCAATGAAGCAGGCGTCCGCGCCCCAGGCTCCTGATTGGGGGCATTTTGGCCCGCCGCCAGCCCATCCGGTGGAAGTCATTTCGTTCCGGCCTCAGGGCGAAGAGGTTGGGTTGGTTGCGGAATATCCCACTGTTCTTTCCGAGCAATTTTTGACCGGCACTAGCGGTTGCCGGGCTCCTCCTTCCTGCTAAATCCCCTGTCGGTGAAGCGCTGCGATCACGCCGCGCGAATTTTCCAATTTCAGATTTGGGTTGTGTTTCCGGGACCCGGTTGACCGGCGAATGTTGGCCGTAGCAGGTTCGCATGGCTATTCCGCCCATCAAGTCGGGCCGTGGGACATAGGCATGATTGGCGCAGCCCTATTCACCCTGATGCTCGGCGGGTCGGTCGCGGTCGCCCGCAGGCGTTCGATCGGTGGGAGAAAGCCGTGACCCGCGAGGTGGTGCAATGAAAAACATTCTTTGGCTTCAGATTGCTGCGGTCTCCGGCGCACTGTTCCTTTGCGCAATGGGGGTGTCTTGCTCCGACGACCCCAAAGCAGCTACGACCAAATCCGAAATCACGCTCGATCCCAACCTCTACACGGTGGAGCACCCGGAACTGTTTCAGTTGGCCCCGGTGGGGACCCGTAACTTGCCGACCGTGCTTCATGCCAATGGCAGCGTCACTCCCGATGTGAACAGCACTATCCACGTGACCTCTCAGGGTTCCGGACGAGTGGTTGCGCTGAACGTGCGCCTGGGTGACTTCGTGAAGAAAGGCAAGGTGCTGCTCTCGATTCACAGTGCCGATCTCTCCGCGGCGTTTTCCGACTATCAGAAGGCGGCTGCCGACGAGCGCCTGGCAAAAAAGGAACTCGACCGGACGCAGTTGCTTTACTCGCATGGCGCGCTGGCAGAAAAAGACTTTCAGCAAGCCCAGGATACAGAAGAGAAAGCCCTGGTGGACCTGCAGAATGCGGAGCAACGGGTGCGCATACTGGGCGGCGATCCGGCCCATCCCGGTGCGCTCATCGAACTGCGCGCTCCAATCTCGGGAACCATCGTCGAGCAGAACATCTCAGGCTTCGAGGGGATCAAGAGTCTGGACAACAGTCCCAATCTTTTTACCATCGCCGACCTCACGCAAGTGTGGGTGCTGTGCGACGTCTATGAGAACGACCTGGGCGAGGTGCATCTGGGCGACAGCGCCGAAATCCGTCTGAATGCTTATCCCGATAAGACTTACCACGGCAGAGTGGCTGACATTTCGCGGGTCCTCGATCCCAATACACGCTCCGCCAAGGTCCGCATCGTGCTGGCGAATAGCGATGGATCGCTTCGTCCGGGCATGTTTGCCGCGGTCACCTTCCGGTCGCGCCACATGCAGTCCCGCATCGTGGTTCCGGCCAGCGCGGTCATCCGTCTGCAGGACAAAGACTGGGTATTCCGGAAAGACGGCGGGCAGCAGTTTCGCCGGGTGGAAGTGCATACCGCGGGCGAAGAGTCGGACCAGATGCAGCAGATTCGAGACGGAGTAAAGCCCGGCGAACAGATCGTGGCCAATGCGCTGGAGTTTTCGTCCGCCGTAGCGGAGCAGGGTAAATGATCCGTTACCTGATCGATTTTGCCCTGCGCAACCGCATTCTGGTTCTGAGCGTCGCGGTTGTCCTCTTCGTCTGGGGCATCATCTCTTTCCGCAATCTGCCCATCGAAGCCTACCCGGACGTGGCCGATACCTACACCCAGATCATCACGCAATGGTCCGGCCATGCCGCCGAGGAAGTGGAGCAGCAAATCACGGTGCCGCTGGAAGTGCAGTTGAACGGCGTGGCCCACATGACCCATCTGCGTTCGGTGTCGCTGGCGGGACTGTCGGTGATCACCATTATCTATGACGACGAAACCACCACGCTGAATGCCCGCCAGGAAGTGATTGACCGCTTGCAGCAAGTCACTCTGCCCCCGAACGTGAACCCAGGCCTGGGCCCGGACTACAGTCCGACCGGGCAGATCATGTTCTACACGCTGCAGAGCACGAATCCGAAATACGACGTGATGGAACTGAAGACGCTCAACGACTGGTATGTGGTCAACCAGTTGAAGTCGGTGCCCAACGTAGTGGATGTGAACCCATTCGGCGGACCGACGCGCGAATACCAGGTGCAGATCGATCCCGGCAAGCTGGTTTCTTACGGACTGTCGCTCAGCCAGGTCGAACAGGCGCTGGCCGCCAACAACACCAACGCCGGCGGCGGCTTCATCGAGCGCGGTGAGCAAGCATTGAATGTGCGCGCCGTGGGCCTGATGCAAACGACGGATGACATTGCTTCCACGTTGGTAAAAGTCCAGAACGGAACCCCGGTGCGGGTGCGCGATCTGGGCGTGGTGGTGCAAGCGCCCAAAGTCCGGCTGGGCCAACTGGGAAAGACCATTCGTCGCGAAGATGGCACGGTGATCAACGACGACGACGTCGTGGAAGGGATTGTGCTTTTGCGCAAGGGCGCTGAAGCCGATGCCACGCTGGATGCGCTGCACGTAAAAATTGCCCAGCTGAACGACCATCAGCTTCCGGCCGGGGTGAAGTTGGTCCCGCACCTGGATCGCAGCGACCTGGTCCACTACACGACACGCACCGTGCTGCGCAATTTGACCGACGGTGTTCTGCTGGTCACGCTGATCCTCTTTCTTTTTCTCGGCAATGTCCGCAGCGCGCTGATTGTCACCATCACGATTCCTTTTGCTTTGCTTTTTGCCGCGATTTTGCTCGATCTGAGTCATATTCCGGCAAACCTGCTCTCCCTGGGCGCGCTGGATTTTGGCATGGTCGTGGATGGCTCGGTCGTGATGATCGAAAACATTCTGCGCCATGCCGAACAGGGGCGCGGCAAGAAGACATTTATCCAGATGATCGGCACGGCGGCGCACGAGGTCCAACGGCCCGTGTTTTTTGCCCGCATCATCATTATCGTTTCCTATCTTCCGATCTTCACCCTGCAGCGCGTGGAAGGACGTTTGTTCCGGCCCATGGCTTGGACCGTGGCTTTCGCCCTCCTGGGCGCGCTGCTGTTTGCCCTTCTGATCGCTCCTGTCTTATGCACATTCCTGTTCAAGGACCAGATCAAGGAGTGGCGCAATCCGGTGTTCCACTATTTACAGGAGCGCTACGGCCGCTTGCTCGAATGGTGCTTCGACCATCTGAAGTTCACGCTCGGACTCGGCATTGCCGCTTTGGTTGTCATGATGTTTCTCGGTTTCAGCGGCGTGATCGGCTCGGAATTCCTGCCTCACCTCGATGAAGGCGCCATCTGGGTGCGGGGTACGCTGGCTCCGAGTACCGGACCGTCGGCGGGGATGGCGCTCTCGAGAGCGGCGCGCCGCGCCCTGGCCCGCTTTCCTGAAGTCAAACAAATTGTCAGTCAGGTTGGCCGCCCCGACGACGGCAGCGACGCCAGCGGTTTCTACAACACCGAATTTTTCGTCGATCTCTGGCCCCGTGCCCGCTGGCGCTCTGAGTTCAAGACCAAAGACGACCTGATCGCCGCCATGGACACGGAGCTGAACAAATTTGCCGGAGTGGACTGGAATTTCTCGCAACCCATTTCCGACAACGTCGAGGAAGCGGTCAGCGGCGTCAAGGGCGAGTTGGCGGTCAAGCTTTTTGGCAGCGACCTGAAAACTCTGGAGGCCAAAGCCGACGAGATCCAGGACGTGATGAGAAAGGTCCCCGGCGTGGCCGATCTGGGCACGTTCCAGGTGCGGGGACAGCCCAATGTGAATCTGATTGTCGATCGCGCAGCCGCCGACCGCTTCGGAATCAACGTCAGTGACGTCCAGGACGCTGTCGAAACTGCTGTCGGAGGCAAAGCGGTCAGCCAGATTCTCATCGGCGAACAACGTTATGACCTCACCGTTCGCTATCAGGAACCCTTTCGCAAGACGGTGGAGGATGTCGCGAGTATCCGGATTCTGGCGCCTTCGGGCGAGCGCGTATCGTTGGGTCAACTCTGTCAAATCAAGTTGGAAGATGGCGCGTCCAGTATCTATCGTGAGGGCAACTCGCGCTATATCGCAATCAAGTACAGCGTGCGTGGTCGCGACCTGGGCAGCACGGTCCGCCAGGCGATCGAGGAGGTAGGCCAGAAGGTGAAGTTGCCGGAAGGCTATCATCTCGACTGGACCGGCGAATACGAGAGCCAGCAGCGCGCCAATCGGCGCCTCTCCGTGATTGTGCCGATCACCCTGCTGCTGATGTCCTTCATTCTGTACTCGGCTTTCGATTCGTGGAAGTGGGTTGGGTTGATTCTCGCGGTGGTGGCGCTTTCACCGCTGGGCGGCTTCCTGAGTTTGCTGCTGACGAGCACGCACTTCTCTGTCTCCTCCGGCCTGGGATTTCTGGCGCTCATCGGCGTGTCAGTCGAGATCGGGGTCATCATGGTGGAGTACATCAACCAGCTCCGCACTCGCGGCATGAACCCGCGCGAGGCCGCCCGCGAAGGCGCCATTCTGCGGCTGCGGCCCATCATGATGACCATGTTGGTGGCTACCTTGGGCCTTCTGCCTGCCGCCATGTCGCATGACATCGGATCCGATTCGCAGCGGCCCTTTGCCATTGTGATTGTCGGCGGACTCATCGTTGAACTTTTCATCAGCATCGTGATGCTGCCCACGTTGTATGTGTTTTGGGCCAGGAGAGGCGACAAACTGCCTCCGCCAGAATTAGGTTTTCTAGAAGAAGGAGAGCACGTTGACTAAATTACAGCTCTTGAATACCCGGAAGTTAAAGCAGACACGGAATACAATCTGTGGATAGTTTCCTCCGGCCAAATGTTTGGCTGGCCCGCTTGCTTCTCTGTCTTTCTCTCGCAGTTCTTCTAAGCGGGAGCCTGCTTGCCCAGTCAGTACCGGCTTCTGCCGAGCCGACACCGGCTGCGCAGGGTCAGCCTGCGCAGAGCCAGGCTGCACAGACCGAAGCTGCGCAAAATCAGCCAGCTGAAGCGCCGGCGCCGAAGCCCGCTGACCCCACGGTCCAGACCAAGGACAGCTCCGCAGCGGACAGCAACACGGCCAAGGGCACGTCCAATGACCGACTTTTTTTTGCTTTGCCCAACTTCCTGACGCTCGAGAATTCGGCCAACGTCCCTCCCCTTACGGCCGGAGAAAAGTTTAAAGTTGTCGCCCGCAGCTCATTCGATCCGGTTCAGTTCGTCTGGTACGGTTTTTTGTCGGGCATAAGCCAGGCGGAAAACAGCGAGCCCGGCTATGGCCAGGGCGCAGAAGGGTATGCCAAGCGCTATGGGGCGGCCTTTGCCGATGGCACGATTGAGAACTTCATGACCAGCGCGGTCCTGTCGTCGCTCTTCCGGAGCGATCCCCGCTTTTTTCAGTCGGGGCAGGGAGGGTTTGTGCATCGCGCCGGTTACGCGATGAGCCGCATCCTGATTACGCGCACCGACTCAGGGCACCAGCGATTCAATTTCGCCGAGATCCTGGGCAGCGCGATGTCGGCCAGCATTTCCACCTACAGTTATCATCCCCAAGCTGACCGGACGATTGCGAACACCGCCAGTGTGTGGGGATCTGAGGTTGGCTATGACACCGTGACCCTGGTGGTGAAGGAGTTCTGGCCCGATATTCGCCGCGCGCTGCACAAGAAGAAATAGCAAGCAGCTATTTCATTGCATGAGAAGAGGGCGTTTCATGGAGTCATTTCCACTGCATCAACCCGGCCTCCTGGCAGGCGTTGAGGTAGTCATCTACGAGCTCGACCGGTAAGGGACCGTACTCGGCCGAGACCGCGTCCCGAATCTCGCCGACGCTTCGCTTGCCGTCAACAAAATTAACGATCTCGTAAGCGTAGAGCTCCGATAGGTCCTGCTCGTTGAGCAACGGCGTGGCTTCACTGTTCAGGAGCTTTATTTTCGCCATGCGCTCCGGCGCGAGGCGCGCCTTGAGAACGTCATCATTCTGGTAGGTAAGAGGTCCGAAGTCACTGACACGGACGGGAATTTTCCGTGCCGCTGCCGTCGTCGCCCAAGGCGCTTTCGGCGCCGGCCCCTGGGTTCCTCGTGCCTTTGCCTGACTGTCGATCCATTCATTGAAAATTGCCGCCTGATCGGTGAGAGCTTTTTCCTGGGCGGGATGGCGGGCATTTGAGCCGGCAAACTCCAGCAGGGATGACAGGGTCGCGAGCTCGCGGCGCAGGCCCTGCTGCATCAGGTTGTGGGCCTCGTACCAGGCGCTGCCAGGATCGAGCTTCGGATTTTCCACGATTTGCTGCGCCTGTTGGAAGAGTTGCGCCAAGCGGATTTCAGACTGCGCAGCATAGAAGGGAAGCAGCGCCTGCGATCGCTCCCCATCGAGAGTCGCATACACGTATCCGGACGCCGCCCCCAGCAGTGCCACCCGGCGCAGTTTAGTCGGATCGATCTGTTGCAGCGTGTCGTGATCCGTGTGAATGTAGATGTCTGGCCAGTCGCGCAGATAGAGAGAAGGCACGGCAATCGTGGACGAATCATAGTCGTCGTGATCGCTGCCCGCGGAATATGGAGTCACGTCCGCGAGAAACTGATTGCGCGTGCCTGATTCTCCAACGCGAGTCTCGACCACGGCCGCCTCCGGTGCCGAGCCACCACCGGCATAGTCGGCCGCTCCGCTGCGAATGACTTCGGCGAACACAGCCCCAACGTCAGTAACAAAACTCGGCAGCGACCAGGGTGTTTCGGTCACATGCAGGATGGATTTATTCTTGAACGGATCGCCACCAACCATGTCCATATGAATGTCGGCGCGCAGCCGGGCGCGAACTTCGGGATGACGGCTCAGATAGGCCATCGTGCCTTCAACCTCAGGGCCCCACACGAAGCGCAGCGTGCGTTTTGGGCGCGGCAGGGCTCCACTGCCGATCAGTCGCACCAGCACGCGAGCCGATTCCAGAATGGTCACGCATCCGCTGCCGTTGTCGTTTGCGCCCGGCCGCTCGTGGTCGAGATGGCAGCTGTAAACTATCTCGCCGGCGGCGGGGTCGGTCCCGGGAATAACGCCGCTCACCACCGTCCAATGGCCGGGGCCGACTTCAGCATTCACCTTCGCGCTGAGGACGATCGGATCACCATTTCGCAGGCGAACTCGCAGTGATTCCGCCGTCTCCCGCGAAATCATGAACGCGAATCCTGTCGGCTGGCGCGCATCCAGGTGACCCCAGCGCACAATCGTGCGATCGAGGCCGGACCACGCCGTGGTCTGGTTCGGCATGTCGCTCACAATGCCAGCGGCCCCGTACTTGGCCACCGCTAACGCCTGCACCCTCGCCAGGACACCGTCCGCCAGAACAATCTTTCCCCGCACGTCCTTGCCGCTGTAGTCGATGTCATGCGCGCCGTCGCCGACGTCCACCAGAACGGCCTCGACGTCCGCCGTGTGGCTGTAGTCAGCCAACCGGATCGGGTCGGTTGCCCAATCCCCCAGCAACAGGTGTTGCGGCTTCACCTCCCACAATTGGCCAGCCTCGACCGTCCAGCCCAGATAAGAACGCATCAGTCCGTATGCGGTTTTGCCGTCGATGGGAAATTCTTCGCTCTGGACATCCGCCAGTCCATACTCGCGCGCCCGCTGCTGGATAAACTTAGCCGCTTGATCAAATTCGGCGGTTGCCGGGACGCGATGCAGTCGAGTCAGGTAGCGCAGGTTCTCGTAAGGCGCGGCGCCGTTGGCCTCATCGCGCAGCTTGATCCATTGTTCCGAAGGAAGAAATGGCTGTTGAGCAAGCGCCAGAGTGGCGCCTGACACAAGAATGAAAGCAGCGAGAAGTGAGCGGAGCATGGAGGGAGAGCATACCTTTGCTCCGTGCCTGAGCGCAACGCTCGCCGGCTAGGCGCTCAGCGCCGTTCGATCAAAACGGCTGTGATTCAGCCTATCTGCCTGGGGAGAGCAATGCCGGTCGTACACCCGGTTAGCGACGGTCCAGACGCTTTCATAGCCGTTATTGTTGGCCAGGATAACGCGGGCCATTTCGCGAATGAATTCGCTCCGAAGGTCGAGGATGTTCAACTCTCTGGCGAACCTTGCATCGACGAACGTCTTATCGGCGAACCTGGCATCTTCAATGTTCATGGTCAGGGGCATGGCGCATACTCCTGAGATTTAATCTCTGCACACTTGGATGATGTTCCTGGGTTGGAAGCCCCGCAATCCGGAAGATTCTGGATTACTTTGGTATCAGGCGCCGACGCGCAAGCGGACAACCCTCTTCGTCGCAGTAATCTGATTACTGGCCGTTTGCGTTCTGGCGATCAGAGTCAACTTTTACCACGGGCAGGTTGGCGGAATTCCATCCTCCGCCCAGGGCTTTGATGAGAGAGACGCTGGCGGTCATGCGCCGGCGCAGGATGTCGACTGCGGCGCGCTCGTCGGCCAGCGCCGTGCTTTGCGCGGTCGTTACTTCCAGGTAGCTGGAAACGCCACCCTTATAACGGTTGGTGGAAAGCTCCACGGAGTGTTCGGCGGCTGCGACGGCGGCCTGCTCGGCCGTCGCCTCGTCATTGAGGATGCGCAAGGCCGCCAGGTTATCTTCCACCTCCTGGAAGGCAGTAAGAACCGTCTCGCGATAATTGGCGACGGACTCGTCGTAGGCTGCGCGGGCCTGCTCAGTGACGGCGCGGCGGCGTCCGCCATCAAACACTGTTATGGCCGCGGCAGCGCCGGCGGTCAGAAAGCCACTGGGTCCCTGGATCAAAGTCGTGATCGCGGTGCTCTCAAAGCCACCGGAGCCGGTCAGGGTAAAAATCGGGAAGTAGGCTGCCCGGGCCACGCCCAGTTGCGCATTGGCGGCGGCCACGCGTCGTTCCGCGGCTGCAATATCCGGCCGGCGTTCCAGAAGTTCTGACGGCAGCCCCGGCGGAATCGCGGGCGGCGGAGCATTCCAGGCCACGATTTGAGCGGTGAACGTGGGAGCCGGTTGTCCGATCAGGGTTGCGATTGCGTGTTCATTTTGCGAACGCTGGATCAGCACATCAATCGCCTGGGTACGAGTATTTTCCAGCTGAGTCTGGGCTTGCGCGACGTCAACCGCAGAAGCTACCCCGCCCTTGTACCGGCTTTGCGTGAGGTCCAGAGCTTTTTCAAAAGACGTCACGCTCGACAACAGCAGTTGCTCTTCAGCATCGAGGGTTCGCATTTCGAAGTAATCGAAGGCGAGCTCAGCGTGCAAGCTCAGGCGCACCGCTTCCAGGTCACCGGCGCTGGCCTGCGCATTCGCCCGCGCCGCCTCAACCGTATGGCGTATTCGCCCGAACACGTCCGCTTCATAGGACACATCCACCGGAATCACCAGGTCAGTCCCATTGGTTTCGCTGGATGCGGGGACCAGCGGACGGTTAGATGAAAGATGTTCGCGCTCGCCCGAAGCGCCCGCAGTCACGGTCGGATAGTAAGCTGCGCGATTGAACCGCACCAGCGCCCGCGCCTGCTGGAACTGGGCCTCGGCGGCCTTCAAATTCTCATTGGAAACGTTGATCTGTTCTTCCAGCGCATTCAGTTGTGAGTCCTGGAAAATCTCCCACCACTTGCCCCGGGAAATCTGATCGCTGGGCTGAGCCGCCTTCCAATCGGGGGGCACTTCCTTGTAACTGGGCGGAGCCGGCGCCGTCGGTTTCGCATAGCGCGGGCCCACGGCACAACCGCTAAGAAGCAGTAAGCTCGCGAGCAGCGCTGAAATTCGGCGTCGGACGTCAGACCTCAGCCGTCGGCTAACAACCTTGCGGGCCGAAGGCTGAG
This sequence comes from Terriglobia bacterium, assembly GCA_963841075.1. Lineage (GTDB taxonomy): Bacteria > Acidobacteriota > Terriglobia > Terriglobales > Acidobacteriaceae > JAIQFF01. The sequence goes on along the minus strand of CAWJBA010000006.1, from coordinate 152,449 downwards.
GTCCGAAGTCCGCTCTGCTCACTGCGCCCCCTGAGCAGTTGGGGCAGCGATCCGCACCGTCTCGCCGTCCACCACCGAGTCTGGAGGATTGATGATTACGTTTTCGTTCCCGCTCAAGCCGGCTACCACTTCGACCTCACTGCCGAAATCATGGCCGAGGGTGATCTGCTTCAGTTCGACGTGTTGGTCCTGGTTCACGGTCGCGACTCTCAGACCTTCGGAACGGAAGAGCAGCGTATTCACCGGCAGAATCAAAGAAGACGCCGGGGTCGGCAGCTTGAAATGGACTTCGGCATAAGAGCCGGTGAAGAGCTGTCCGGTGGGATTGTCCACCGCGATTTCGACCAGCAGGGTTCGCGATGTCGGGTCGATGGCATTGGCGGTGCGCACCAGCTTGCCCTGGAAGCGGCGTCCGGGGAACTCGGCCAGGGTCAGGTCGGCGGTGATGCCCGGCTTCGCCGCCTGGGAGTAAATCTGGGGCACGCTGACATAGACGCGAAGTTTGTCCGGCTGCGCGATGTGGAATAGCTCATTGGCGGTACCGCCGCTGCCGGAATTGATCAGGGCGCCGACGTCGGTATTGCGCGCCGTGATAACTCCCGAGAAGGGTGCATAGATTTTTTGGAACGCCAGCGTCTCTTCAAGCCGCTTCACATTGGCTTGCGCCGACTGCACGGCGGCCTGCTTGGCTTCGTAGTCTCCGGCGGCATTATCAGATTCTTGTTTCGAAACAGACTCGGTCTTCAACAGGCCGGCATAGCGGTCCGCGGTAATCTTCGAGAGATCCAGGTTCGCCTGGGCGGTTGCCCGATCGGCGCGGGCTTGCCGCAGTTGCTGGTCGACCTCCGGTGTGTCAATTTCTGCCAGCAGCTGGCCCTGCTTTACGCGACTTCCAATGTCTACATACCAGCGTTTCAGATATCCGTTGGTGCGCGCGTAAATCGGGGCGTCGGCGAAGGCCTGGACGTTGGCGGGAAGAATAATCTCCTGCGCCGGGGCGGAACGCTTGGGCTGGACAATTGCGACGGTGGGCACGGCCATGCGCAGGGTTTCCTGGCGCAGAGCGGTGCGAGCCTGAATGCGAGGCAGAATGCCGAAGACGACCAGCAGCACGGCAATCACCAGGACCAGCAGGAAAATCCACCAATGGGACCGGCGATGTTCTTTCGGGTCACCGGCCGGGGCCGTGCTTTCATGGCCGCTGGGTCTATAGATCCCGCTATCGTTCTCAACCTTCATTCGCTCTCCAACCCTGTGAAAAATTGATGAGGTGATCTAATTACTGGATTCATTCTTAAGTCCGTCAGCTTCGCGCCTTCCGTGCAGCAGGCTGAAAAATACGGGAACGAAGAACAGGGTCGCGGTGGTGGCAAAAATCAAGCCTCCGATGACCGCCCGCCCCAGCGGCGCATTCTGCTCCCCGCCTTCGCCTAAACCGATGGCCATCGGCACCATGCCGATGATCATGGCCAGGGCCGTCATCAGGACCGGCCGGAAGCGCGTGAATCCCGCGGCCATCGCCGCGGTCAATGCATCTTTGCCTTCCTGCATTTGTTCTTTCGCGAAGCTGACCACCAGAATGCTGTTGGCCGTGGCCACGCCCATACACATGATAGATCCAGTGAGGGCAGGCACGCTGATGTTGGTCTTGGTGACGAACAGGAACCACGCAATTCCGGCCAGGGCTGCGGGCAGGGCCGAAATGATGATGAACGGATCGAGCCAGGACTGAAAGTTCACCACGATAAGCAGGTACACCAGCAGAATGGCGAACGCCAAGCCCGAAATCAGTCCCGTGTAAGAAGATTTCATGGTCTGGACTTGCCCGCGAATCACCATTTCCGAGCCGCGCGGCAGCTCCTTGCGGCTGTCGTTAACAATTTTCTGGATATCGTCGGCGACTCCGCCCAGATCGCGCCTTTGCACCGATCCGTAAATGTCGATGACGGGCTGTATATCGTAGTGCGAAACCAGCGACATTCCCGTACTTCGGCTGATCGAAGCCAGAGAGCCCAGAATCGCCGGACTTGCCCCGCTGGGTCCGGTCACTGGGATGTTTTGCAGGTCCTGCAGGGAATTCACCCGGTACTGCGGAGTCTGCGTCGCGATGGAATAGCTCACGCCAGTCTTGGGGTTGAGCCAGTAGGTCGGTGAGGTCTGGAAGCTGCCGCTGAGCGAGATCAGCAGGTTGGTGGCAACATCGCGCTGGGTGAACCCGGCCAGTTGCGTCTTGGTCCGGTCCACATCGATGCGCAGATGCGGCTCATCGAAGGGCTGCTGGATGCGCAGGTCCGCCGTTCCCGAAACCGTCGCGATCCGTCGCAGCAGTTTGTTGGCGAACCGGCGGTTGTCCTGCAGGTTGTAGCCGGTTACCTGGACATCGATCGGGGCCGGAAGGCCGAAGTTCAGGATCTGGCTTACGATGTCCGCCGGAAGAAAAGAAAAATCAACGCCGGGAAATTGTTCTCGCAGCTTCAAACGCAAATCGTGCACATATTCTTCGGTGGGCCGATGGCCGGGGTTCAGCGTGACCAGAACGTCCGCATCCGCGGGACCGGTCGGCGCGGAGTTGCTGTAAGAAAGATTGATGCCGCTATAGGGCAGACCAATGTTATCGATGATGCTGGAAAGGTCATGCGCCGGGATCTGTTCGCCGGATGAAGCCTTCGATCCGGTCACAAAGATTGGCGGTCTCTTCGATGCGCGTGCCGGCGCGACCGCGCAGATGCAGTTTGAATTGCCCGGCATCGACACTGGGGAAGAAATCGCGTCCCAGCCAGGGAACGAGGAGCACGAAGGAGCCGGCGCAAGCCGCCGCAAAAGCCCACAGGAATGTCTTCTGGTGATGCAGGCAACGCTCCAGCATCTGATGGTAGCGGTCGCGAAATCTTTCGAATGCCAGCTCGAAGGCGACCTGCATCCGGATCAAAGGATTGCGGCTGGTGGTATTCAGGTGTCCCGCCTCCTGCTCATGGCCGCGCAGCAGATATTTGGCCATCGTCGGGACCACGGTCCGGGAGAGCAGGTAAGAAGCCAGCATGGCGAAAACAACTGCTTCAGCCAGCGGAACGAACAGGTAGCGGGCCACGCCGGTGAGAAAGAACATGGGCAGAAACACGATGCAGATGGCAAGCGTCGAAACGAATGCCGGAACCGCGATCTGCTGCGCTCCGTCCAGAATCGCTTTTTGGATCTCTTTGCCTTCGGCGATGTTCCGGTTAATGTTCTCGATCTCAACCGTGGCGTCGTCCACCAGAATACCGACGGCGAGCGCCAGCCCGCCCAGGGTCATGATATTGATGGTCTCGCCCAGCGCGCTCAGCACGATGATCGAGCTGAGAATCGACAGCGGGATCGAAACCGCGATGATGACCGTGCTGCGCCAGCTCCCCAGAAAAATCAGGATCATGAGTCCGGTGAGACAGGCGGCAATCAAACCTTCGCGCACCACGCCATCGATCGAGGCGCGCACGAACAGCGATTGGTCTGCCAACGGCTTGATCTGCAGTTCCGGCGGGACCTGTGCCTGAATCCTCGGGAGCAACGCTTTGATTCCAGAAATAATGTCCAGGGTCGAGGCGTTTCCGGTCTTCTGAATGGTGAGCAGCGAGGCCCGCTGCCCGTCCACCCGCACGATGTTGGTTTGCGGCGGGAAACCGTCGCGGACGTAGGCCACGTCGCGAATGTAGATGGTCGTGCTGCCCACTTTCTTGATGGGAAGATCGTTCAACTCCGGCACGGTTTGCGGGCTGCCGTTCAGGTCGACGTCATATTCGAATTGTCCAATCTTCGAGGTTCCCGAGGGCAAAATCAGGTTCTGCGCACTGATGGCATTCACCACGTCCATCGGCGACAGGCCTTTCGCCTGCAGCGCATTGGTGTCGAGGTCCACCTGCACTTGCCGCTGCTTGCCGCCGTAGGGGAAAGGAATGGCGGCGCCGGGGATCGTCACCAGCCGGGTGCGGATAAAGTTTGTTCCGTAATCGAAGAGCTGTTGCTCGGAAAGTTTCTGTCCCGACAAGGCCAGCTGCAGAATCGGTACCGTGGACGCATTGTAGGTGATCACCAGCGGCGGGGTCGTGCCCGGCGGCAATTGCCGCAACTGGGTCTGAGAAATGGCCGTGATCTGTGCGATAGCCTTCGGGATATTGGCGCCAGGCTGAAAGAATACTTTGACCACCGCAATCCCATTGAGCGATTGCGACTCGCTGTGCTCGATGTCGTCCACCGTCGTAGTGAGTGTGCGTTCGGTCAGCGTCACGATGCGGTTGGACATCTCCTGGGAATTCAGGCCCGCGTAGTTCCAGATGATGCTGACCACTGGAATGTTGATATTCGGAAAAATATCGGTCGGCGTCCGGAAGATGACAATCGGGCCGAGAATCAGCAGCAGTAGAGCGAGAACTACGAAGGTGTAGGGCCGGCGAAGCGCCAGCGCAACAATCCACATGAAGGCCTCTTGACGTCACCTGGCAAAGTATATGGATGTGGCGACTCGTGGTTTGGTCGTAAATATTGTCTGCGGCGGAAAAAAAGAAAGGCCGGCTAAATGCCGGCCTCGCAGAGATTTACAAAACTTTACTGATTGGGATCGGGGGAACTCGAATCCGGCTGACTGTTCGGCCGATTCAGCACTGGCCGGTTGGGATCCGACTGATTCGCATCCTGGCTCTGGCTGTTGTCAGGCTGACTGGCATCCAGCCGGTGGCGTCCATGATTCGGACCCTTGGTCTCCACCACGGTCAACGGAGCCTGCAGAGTAAAGTTCAGGACGGTTTCCGAGGGCAGCTTGATTTGCTGACCCTTGGTGGCGGCCTGCACGCCTCCACCCAGGCCTCCGCCGGCAGCCGCGCCGATGGCAGCCCCTTTGCCTCCGCCGGCGATAGCGCCGATGATGGCTCCGATGCCGGCGCCCGCGCCGACCTTCGTGGCCGTGTTCTTGCCTCGCGATGAACCCTGCCGGCGATACTGATCGGTCTGCAGGTTGTAGTACTTGCCGCCCGCCGAAATTCGATCCAACTGCAACGCCACCACCGACTGGCCGGCGAACTTGCCCGCGCTCTTCACATCCACGATATGGCCTTCTACGTCATAGCCCGCGGGAATTGCGACCTCGCCCTCGACCGCCAGCGGTGAATCGAGCGTGGCATGAAAGGTCTGCCCGAGCTGACTGGTCTCCGAGTCGATGGGATCGACCAGCCGTACCGCCAGAGTAGTTCCAGAAGGAATGGTGACCCTCTTCGGCGGCGGCGGTGGCGGCGGCGTCGAAGGCACTGAAGCCACCGGAGCCGGCGGCGTCATTGCAGCCACCGGAGCGGGCTGAGGATTATCGTTTACCGGAGGCGGCGTGTTTCGCACGCGCGGCTCGTGGCGGCGTGGCTTGGGTGCGGGCGAGGGTTTGGTCTCTTCGACCGGCGCTGGCGGCGGGGTTTGCGCCGTCTCGGCCGGCGGAAGAGCCGCTACCTGCAGATTGTTTATGACCTGCTTGACGCCAGGTTCGGAAGCCGCGTAGCGCGCCGCTACATCGCGTTGAATGTCGTTGTCCACCGTACCCGTCAGGGTCACGGTTCCGCCTTCTGCTTTCACGCCCAGTTGCTTGCCTTGCAGGCCCGAGTCCGAGGCCATCTTGGTCTGGATGTTGCTGGTCAGTTCGGCATCGTTCGGCGCCTTGGTGCAACCCACGCCAACCGAAAGAATCGCGAGCAACAGGATTCCTGTGACGTACAGGGAGAGTTTCGCCTTCATATAGAGAGTGCTCCTGGTTGACCTAAAACCGATTATAAGCAGTTTAGATGCAGAAACGCTTCTGGTCTCGGGCAAAAATTATACCTGGGCGAGCGCGGGGGCACGCCGGTAACCGTACGCTGGAGAATAGTTTAGGCCTCGGCGAGAAGCTAATTCTGAGGCCAGATCTTGGGGCCAGCCAGACCGCGGTCAGTGCTGGCGCAGGAATTTGTAATCGAGAATGGATGCCGCCAGGCCGATCGATTCGGCGTTCCGCATATCTTTCCGCCGAATAATCCGGCCCTGGCAAAGAACGGTGCTGTTCTTCTGGCCGGAAATCTCCTCCGGCATTTCAAACACCATCTCAACCAAAGTGTTATCAGGCAGCTGCTGCGGCCCCAGCAGGAGCACACCGGACTGGCTGAGGTTTTCGACCGTGCCTTCGTGCCAGGTTCCCAAGCCCTTGGGGCGATAGCGGACCGCGGTCTGCAACGTCAGGCGCCGGGCGCGTGGAACCCAGGTGGGCTTCTTGCCGTTCTTGCCCCGTTGCGCTTCGGTGCCCGGCTCGGGGGTGCTGGCCACCCGCTTAATGCGCTTCATCGTTTTCCAATCGTACTTATACTCTACCGCGCAAAGCAGGCAGACCTGGTAGTAGTGACCATCGGCCGCGCGCCGAGGCCAGGAGAATTCGTGGGAGCAGCGGCCAAGCATGAGGACATCCATTAACTTCTGAGGCATGGTCGTTTCTTCCGGAGGGGGACCGCCGGGAATAGGTATCATCCATCAGCGCCTGGCAGTTGGGCTAGGTTACTTTCGTCTAATGCAAGAGTGGTCCGCAACTGGCTGGAAACAATGGGTTATGGGAAGACGGGCACCCCTCGGTCGTTTTCAGTCCGTGCCCGACGGGCGGGACGCCCGTTCTCCGTAATCAGGCCGTGTATCATCACCGCGTGGATTCTGTAGCTGGCTTCGTCCTGGCGGGCGGCGAGAGCTCTCGAATGGGCCAGGACAAGGCGTTTTTGCCGTTCGGAAACAGCACGCTGCTGGCGCGCGCGCTGGAGCTGGCGCTGGCCGCCACCGGAAATGCATGGATCGTCGGCAGCGCCCAAAAATTCGCGGCGTTTGGTCCGGTGGTCGAAGACATATACCCCAATCGCGGACCGCTGGCCGGAATTCAGGCGGCTCTGGCCGTGAGTGAAGCCTCGCTGAATTTGATCACGGCTGTGGACATGCCGTTCCTGCAACTCGATTTTCTCAACTACCTGATTGCCCGGGCCCAGCAGAGCCAGGCCGCAGTAGTCGTACCCAAAGCAGGAGGACGCTTTCAACCGCTGTGCGCCATCTACCGGAAGAGCTTTGCGGAAGTTTCGCGGCGATCGCTGCAGGCCGGAAAAAACAAGATTGAGCTTTTGTTCAGTGAAGTCCCGACCCTGGTAATCGAGGGCGCCGAGCTGGAACGAAACGGTTTTGGGGAAGACATATTCCGCAACCTGAATACCGAGCAAGACTGGCAGGAAGCGAAACAGAAACTGTCGCTCCCATGAACAGAAGCGACGATGACCAGAAGCATTTATTATTGACAAGAGTGCCTTTGCGCCATTTGCGGAGTTCTTGGCGTCCCTTGCGGTGAAAAGCTTTTAACCGCAAAGATCGCAAAGTACGCGCAAAGTACGCAAAGAACGCAAAGGCTAAAGGCCAACGACCGAAGGACCAACGACCAAGTCATGTCCTCCGACGAAAAATTCGCGCCGTATATTGAGTTCAAGGATGTCTCCAAGGCCTTTGGCGACAACCGCGTGCTCGACCACGTCAGCTTCACCGTCATGCCCGGAGAAACAGTCTGCATTCTGGGGCGTAGCGGCGTGGGCAAGTCGGTATCGCTGATGAACATCATGGGATTTCTGAAGCCTGACTCCGGCCGCGTGATCGTGGCGCATGAAGACATCACCGATTACGGCGAAGAAGACCTGGAACGCATCCGCAAGAAGGTCACCATCGTCTTCCAGAACGGGGCCTTGTTCGATTCGCTTACGGTAGGCGAGAACGTCGCCTTTCCGCTGCGGGAGCGTCGCCAGCTTTCCGAGGAGCAGATTTATCAGATCGTGGATGGCCTGCTGGACATGGTTGGGGTCAAAGAAATGCGCGACCAGCTGCCCTCTGATTTGTCGACTGGGATGAAGCGCTCGGTGGCCATCGCGCGCGCCCTCGCGGCCCAGCCGGAATGCGTGCTCTATGACGAACCCACAACCATGGTGGATCCGCTCATGGCCCAACTGCTCGGCGACCTGATCAAGCGGCTGAAAATTCAGCTGCACCTGACCAGCGTAGTCGTGACCCACGATATGCGTCTGGCCAAGAAACTTGCCGACCGGGTGGTATTTCTCTACGAAGCCAAAGCCATCTTCTTTGGAACCTACAGCGAGATGGAGCGCTGCGAAGAGCCTATCGTGCAGGAATTTCTAAAGCTGGACGAGCCAGGGATTACCGCGTCCATCGAAGTGAACTCACCCACAGACGAGGGCCCGGCGGACGAAAACTGCCCCCCATCGTGATTCGCCGGCATCTCTAGAATCCCTCGCCCACCAACCGCTCAACCGTGAGCGATGAGTTCGTCGATTCCCCTCTGATCATCTTTTCCACGTACTTCGCCACCATATCTACTTCGAGATTCACGGGATCCCCGGGCTTGAGAGATTTCAGGTTGGTCATCTTCACGGTGTGCGGAATAATGGCCGCGGTCACCCTGGTTCCTTCAATCTGTGCCACGGTCAGGCTGATGCCTTCAATGCAAAGCGAGCCCTTGAAAATTACGTAGCGCGTCAGTTCCGGCGGTATTTCAATCCGGAGCCAGTAGTCGTCGGCGCCTCGAACCGGGTCCAATGCGAGAAATTTGCCGGTGCCGTCCACGTGGCCCTGCACGATGTGACCGCCGAAGCGTCCGTCGGCACGCATGGGCAGTTCCAGATTTACCAGAGCGTCTTTCTTGATTCGGGAGAATGAAGTACGTGTCCAGGTTTCCGAGGCCAGGTCGGCGGCGAAAGACTGAGGAGTGATTTCAACCGCAGTCAGGCAGACGCCGCTGACAGCGATGCTATCGCCCTGCTTGAGTTCCTGGTTCAGTCGGGCAGCGGCAACTGTGAGCCGGCGGTTGCCGTTTTTGTGAACGATGCCAGTGACGCGTCCAACTTCTTCGATGATGCCGGTGAACATGGGATGTATTGTAGCGCCGGCGTCCCGCCAGGCTGGCTCGGGGGCGTCCCGCCCCCCAGCCGCCGCCTGCCTGCACCTGAGCCGCGAAGCGGCGCAAAGAATGAAGCCCAGGGCGCAAGCCCTGGGTAAGCGCAGAAAATGATTCAGCCCCAAAGGGGCGAAAGAGAGTGCGGATCTCCTCCACCCTTTGTAACTGCTCAACTCGCTTTCAACGGCTCACCTCGGCTAAGGTCTTGTTGAGAGTCCAACGGGGTGGGCAAGATGCCCACCCGACAGCCGGCGGGACGCCGGCGCTACATTGCTAATTGCTAATTCTCCCCGTACGGGTCCCGCAAATATCCTTCAACCGCAAAATCTTCTCCGAAGCGGTGCAGCCGGATCGACCGCACATAAGCCGCGTCACTCATGTGGGCGAAGCCGGGGCCGGTGGCAAATGGGACCGAACCGGTGCCCGCGAGAATTTTGGGCGCGTAGTAGAGGAATACCTTGTCGACGATGCCGGACGCCAGGGCAGCGCCATTGATCATGGCACCACCCTCGACCAGCAGGCTGGTGATTTCCATGGTGCCCAGGCGGCGGGCGATCTGTGTCATGTCCGGACGGCCGTCGCCCACGCCCACCGGCACCTGCTCGACCTTGATTCCCTGGTCCTGCAGCTCGCGCTTTCGTTTCTCCTCGGCGAAAGAGCAGAGCACGAGAACATCGTCCTTTGCGGTCTTGACCACTCGTGACTCGGGGGGCAGGCGCAGCCGCGAATCCACAATCACGCGCAGCAGCGGTCGGCGCCGAGGCAGGCCGGTGCGATCGGTGAGCAAGGGATCGTCCGCGATAATCGTGCCCACTCCTACCATGATGGCGTCATGGCTGTGCCGGAGTTCCTGCACGTGGCCGCGGGCGACCTCGCTCGTGATCCAGCCGCCGCTGGCGCCTCCGCCGCCCAGCGCCGCGGGGTGGTGCAAGTCCCCAGGAGGAGGAGCAATCTTGCCGTCAAGCGTCATCGCCGACTTGAGTGTGACCAGCGGAGTGTGGTGACGAATATACTTGGCGAAAGCCTCATTCAACACTTTAGCTTCTTCTTCCAAAATGCCGGATGCAACGGAGACTCCGGCATTGCGAAGCCGTTCGAATCCCTTGCCCGCGACCAGCGGATTGGGATCCTGCATGCAAGCCACCACGCGGCGAATGCCGGCCTCGATCACGGCGTCGGCGCAGGCCCCGGTGCGGCCCTGATGGGAGCAAGGTTCGAAGTTGATGTACAGCGTAGCGCCGCGAGCCCGGTCGCCGGCCTGGTTCAGGGCGACCACCTCGGCGTGCTTGATTCCGTCAAAAGTGTGGAAGCCCTCGCCGACGACTCGACCCTTCGGATCGACGACGACGGCGCCCACGCAGGGGTTGGGAGAAGTTAAAGCAATACCTTTACGGGCCAGCTCAAGCGCCCTGCGGAGAAGGTGTTCATCGTTCTCCCGACTCGACGAACTCGATCCCGCCGCGATCGAGGATTTTCCCGATGTTTTCGTGCGGTCGCGTTTAGCTACCTTCTTTGAAGTCATCGAGAATCCTGGCCCAGTTCTCTGGGTCCGGTTTTTTAGCTCCAGGTAGGGTTTGATGCTCGAGAAGCAGCCTAGGCGAAAAGCGACTCCACGAAGTCTCGAGGATCAAAGGGCAAAAGGTCTCCCACCTTTTCACCCACCCCCACGTAGCGCACGGGAACCCCTAGTTCGCGCGAAATCGCGACCACCACGCCCCCCTTGGCGGTGCCATCGAGCTTGGTCAGGACAATGCCGGTAACTCCGGCGGATTGCGTGAACTGCCGCGCCTGTTGCAGACCATTTTGTCCGGTGGTGGCGTCCATGACCAGCAGGGTTTCGTGGGGCGCGCCGGGAATGATGCGCTGCGCCGTGCGTCGCATCTTTTCCAGCTCCGCCATCAGATTGGTTTTGGTGTGCAGGCGCCCGGCGGTGTCGACAATGACGTAATCGGTTTGCCGCGCCGTCGCGGCTTGAAGCGCATCGTACAGAACCGCCGACGGATCGCCGCCTGCTTTCGTGCGGATGACTTCCGTCCCGGTGCGCTGTCCCCAGACTTCAAGCTGCTCGATGGCCGCGGCCCGGAAAGTGTCGGCGGCACAGAGCAAAACCGTCTTGCCGTCGGACCGCAGGACCTGGGCCAGCTTGCCGATGGTCGTTGTCTTGCCCGTGCCATTCACTCCGACGACCAGAATTACTTCGGGACTTCCGTCCACCCTGGTAACGGGGCGAGAATCCGTGGCGGTCAAAATGGCAAGAATTTCTTCCTTCAACAGTCGCTTGAGTTCGTTCACGTTTCCGATCTGCTTACGGTCGGCTTTTTCGCGCAGCTTGGCCAGTACTTCCTGAGTCGTCGTCATGCCCAGGTCAGCCGCGAGGAGCGTGGCCTCAAGATCGTCCAGCGTGGCCCGGTCAATTTCCTTGCCGAAGGAGACGACTTCTTCGATGCGCTCGCTGAGATTTTCGCGAGTACGGGTGACCGCTTCCTTCATGCGATCCAGGAAACTGGGTTTCTGCTCTTCGTCGAGGCTGCCAAAAAGGGTCTGAATCATGAGATTTCGGGACTTGAGAGTTTGTAGATCAATTATAGCGGGCGGGGGACCGAGGACGGGCAATTGGCAATTAGCAATTGGCATTTAGCTAAGTGCCAATTGCTAATTGCTAATTGCTGGTTTAGCGCCCGGAGCCTTCGGCGGCGGCAACCGCGGCACGAGCCTCGGGAGCAGATGAAGGCGTGACCGAAGAAGCCTGAGCCGGCAGTTTCGTGGCGGGCGGAGTCGGAATCGAGACGTCTGGCTGCTGTACCTGAATTTCGCCGCGTTTGTAAATCGCGGTCAGCGCAGCCACCGCGGCTGGGTCCAGGCGCTTGCCGGAGAGATTGTGGATGATGCGCAGCGCGGATTCCGGATCGTGCGCCTGCTGATAAGGCCGGTTCGTTGTCAGCGCATCGAAGGTGTCAGCAACCGCGATAATTCGCGGCAGCAAGGGAATGTCCGCATCCTTCAGGCCGCGAGGATAGCCACGCCCGTCGAGTGATTCGTGATGCAGCTCGATGCCCGGAATCATGTCCTTCAGTTGCGCCACGGGCCGCAGGATGGTGGCCCCCTTGGTGGTGTGGGTCTTCATGACTTCGAACTCTTCCGGCGTCAGCGCTCCCGGCTTTTTAAGGATGCGATCTTCAATGCCGATTTTGCCCACATCGTGCAATTGGGCGGAGACGCGCACGATCTCCAGAAATTCCTCGGGATGGCCCATCTCCCTGGCGATCAGCATCGAGTAGCGGGTGACGCGATCGGAGTGTCCACGGGTGTAGGGATCTTTTTCGTCGACCGCGCCGGCCAGCATCTGAATGGAGCTCATGAACAGATCGCGATTTTCCGTGGCCGCGCGTTTGAGATCGAGCACGAATTGCTCGAGTTCCTCGGACATGGTGTTGAAGGTCGCGGCCAGCTCGCCGATTTCGGTGCGGCTCCTTAACTGGACCCTTTGCGAAAAGTCCCCCCGGGCGATGGCGCGGCTGGATGCCGTCAGAACCTCCAGCGGGTTGGTAATGCGGCGCGCCGCAAAAATACTGATGCCAACACTCAACAGAATTGCCATCAGCGCCAGCAGACGGGCGCTGCGCTGCATCTCGAATACCCCGCGGTAAGCTTCGTCGCGCGGCTTTTGCACTATAACGGCCCAGTTCAGGTTGCCCACCGGGCTATAGGTGCCGAGCATCTTCGTGCTCTTCTTGCCTTGGGTGACGCTGAATTCGCGGGTGGCCGCGACCAGTTGGGCCTGCCCGCCCTGCTCGAGGAAGTTGCGTACGATCTCCGAGTTGGTCAAGTCCTGGCCGGTGGCGTAGTCGGGCGTGGCGCCGGCAACCAGCCGGCCCTCGCTATCGACCACGTAAGGCGTCAACCCGCCGCGGTTGACTTCCTGCAAGCGGCGGATCAGAAACTCCAGGTCCTCTACCGCCCCGATCATCCCCAGAAAGCGTCCGGCATACATGACCGGGGTGCTGACCAGCATGACGGTGCGGCCGGACTTTCCGCTGCCGACTACCAGCGCCTGGCCACTGTAGGCGCGCCCTTCGCGGGCGGCCTCGTAGGCGCGCACCAGGTCGCGCTGCAAAAAGGCGTCAGGAGCGATGCGGCCGGCCGAAATGCCCTTGGACTCCGAGTTGAGCAATGTGGCGTAGGCCAGATCGGGCGACGAAGAGACAAAATGTTCCAGCAGAGCGCGCAACTCAGGCGCTTCCACATGCTCGTCCGTGATGTCTCCGCCGCTCGCTACCTGCAGTGCGGACGACAGGTTGGCCAGCATCATGCGCAACGATTCCTGGTGCTGGGAAATGTCGTCCGCCAGAGACCGCGTTACCGTATTTTGCAGCAGGCGCTCATTGGTAATCAGGCGCTCCCGGTTGATGGCTTCCACCTGCTCCGAATAAAAATACATCGGTACCACGCTGATGAGCGCGAGCACACCCAGGATGACGTACAAAATGGGGACGCGTGATGGAAGGGGTAATTTCAAGACAAAGTGGGCCAGGCCCCGCCTTTTTGCCACGGCTGGAGGCAGTCGTTTCTCTTGAAATTTTACTTGGCGAAACCGGCCACGAGGGCAAGACTGAAGGCCAATGTCTATTACCAAAGTTCAGGAACTTCCCGAAATATGTGGTCATCATCGGGCTGCACAAACTGTTGTAAACAATGAGCAGACAGGCCCGCTTCCAGCTTCTGGCTACTGGCTTCCGGCTTTTAGCTTCAATTGTCTGGTCCCTAGTGTTCTAACGCTCAGCTTGAGTTTCTCCGGAAAAGCTAGAAGCTAGAAGCCAGATGCTTCACTCTTGGCGCTGCGCGTCATCAGTTCGCGAATTGCCTCCGCCGGAGACTTGTCGCGATGCAGAATGGCGTTCATCTGCTCGGTGATCGGCATCTCGACGCCGCGAGCCCGAGCCAGCCCGACTGCGGCCTGGGTGGTGAACACGCCTTCCGCCACTGCTCCGTGCATACCGGCAATGATCTCCGGGAGCTTGCGGCCCCGTCCCAGTTCGACGCCTACACTGCGATTGCGGGATAGTCCGCCGGTGCAAGTGAGCACCAGGTCGCCCAGCCCCGCCAATCCGGACATGGTTTCCGGCCGCCCGCCGCAGGCGACGGCCAGGCGCGTCATCTCCGCCAGGCCGCGAGTAATGAGAGCGGCAATCGAATTGTGTCCGAGTCCCAGTCCATCGCACACGCCGGCCGCGATCGCGATAACATTTTTCAGCGCGCCTCCGAGTTCGACTCCGGCCACATCATCGTTGGTGTAGACGCGGAACCGCGGATCGCTGAATTCGCGCTGCACAATCTCCGCCAACTCGGCATCCTTCGAGGCCACGGTGATCGCGGTGGGATCGCCCCGCGCAACTTCTTTGGCGAATGAGGGCCCGCTCAGCGCTCCGATGCGAGGAGTGAAACCCCGGCCTGATGCGATGACCTGGGCCACCACGTCGGTCATCCGCAAGAGCGTGGTTTCTTCCAGTCCCTTGGTCGCGCTCACGAACAGCATTCCGGGCGTGAGGTAAGGCAACATCTGTTGGAACAGGGGACGACAATGCTGCGAAGGCATGACGCTAACCACAATTTCGGCGCTGTCCAAAACTTCCTGCAGATCACCGCTAGGAGAGACAGGCATCGGGATGGACTGTCCGGGAAGGAACAATTCGTTGACACGACGGGTGGAGATCGATTCGCGTACCTCTTTCTCATGCGCCCACAGGCGGACTTCATGATTGCCGCCGCGTCCCAGCACAATGGCGAGACCCGTGCCCCACGCGCCTGCACCGATAACCGCGATTCGGCTCATCCGCGTCTCCACTGAAAACGAGGCTCGGTCCCGGCCAGAAGACGGCCGAATGTTCTGGTGATGCCGCGCGATGATGATCACCGACGCAACCCCCATAAAGGCCAGCAGGACAGGCGCGTCGCCGTAGTCATGCAGCAGCCACGCGAGAAGCGGGAAGAGCGCGACCGCCATCATGGAGGCGAGAGAGACACGACGAAACATCAGAGCTACGAGCAGGAAGATGCCCACCGCCATCAGCAAAGCCTTAGGCGCGATCAGGGCAAAGGACCCCAACGCTGTGGCGACTCCTTTGCCTCCGCGAAACTTCAGCCAGAGGGGAAATACGTGTCCCATGATCGTGAAAAGAGCGGCCACGCCCGCCAGCGCGTTTCGGCCAGGAAAGAGGGCGCGGGTGAGCGCCACCGCGGCCAAACCCTTCAGCGCGTCCAGCACCAGCGTGAGCACGCCCAGCGCAGGCGAAGAGCGGGCAACGTTGGTGGCTCCGATGTTGCCACTGCCGGTTTTTCTTACATCCTGTCCGCGAAATACGCGCACCAGAATGAGACCGAAGGGAATCGATCCCAGCAGATAACTGAAAGCGGCAGTGAGAAAAATACTCATTGATTCGCGAAGGGCCGGCTCTACCCCAAACCGAAGCGCTCAATCTTCGTGTACTTCGCGCCGCCCTGCATCAGTCGGCTCTGATACAGAAAGAACTCACGGGCGGTCATCGTACCAAAATCGAGCGGCGGCATCGCGGCCAATTTCTCCTGCAAGCGCTGATATGGATTTTTGGCGCCGTCGCCTTCACGCCAGCGTGGCGCACCCGAGCCACGACGAGCCAGAGTGAGATGCGGGCTGAACGCATGTTCTTCTCTGGGAACGCCAAGCCCGGCCGTGGCCTCATCCACGGATTTCGCGAGCGCGGCTAGTTCCGGTCCCGCCGAGATGCCAATCCAGAAAACGCGAGGCGCTTTGGCCGTAGGAAAAAATCCATAGCCGCGAAACGCAATCTCAATCGCACCTGCCCGAATCGTCCCCAGAGCTTGCTTGATGTCTTCCACAGCGTCGGAAGGCCTCTCTCCGACAAACTTCAAAGTCACGTGCATGGACTCGGGAAGCACCCACCGCGCCTCAGGCGCAAAGCCGCGTACCCCGTCCAGAAATTGCTCCAGGCGGGCGCGAATGGCGTCGTCGATATCAAGACCGATGAAGACACGCATAATGCAGTCGTCAGTCGTCGGTCGTCAGTCTTCAGCCCCAACGGTCTTGCTGACGACTGAAGACCGACGACTGACAACTGCTTTACATCAGTTTTCTACGCACCATGTCGAGCGCCAGCTGGCTGGCGAAAAACCGGATGCGCTTGCGATCGCCGGGAAAATTTCTTTCCTCGACTTCAGCGCCTTTTTCACTGGCTAAGGCGATGAAGACCAGGCCCACCGGTTTTTCGGGCGTGCCCCCGGTCGGGCCCGCCACCCCGGTAATGCCAATTCCCAGGGTCGAGCCACAGCGCTTGCGGATTCCCTCCGCCAGCGCGACCGCGACCTCCCGGCTGACGGCGCCATGTCTGTCGATTAGCTCTGCGGGGACGTCGGCGAAGGCAGTCTTTAACTGGTTGGAGTAAACCACGGCCCCGCCCAGAAAGTAGCGCGAGCTTCCGCTGATCGAAGTGATGCGCTCCGCCAGCAGTCCGCCGGTGCAGGACTCTGCCACAGCCAACGTCGCATTGCGCATTTGGAGGTAATAGCCGACGATTTGTTCGAGCGAGTCCCCGTTGTCCGAAAAAACATTGTCATCAAGTTCTTCTTCGATTTCCTCGGCCAGCTGGTCCACCCGTTGCTGTGCCGTCTCGAGCGACGCCGCGCGGGTCTTCAGATGCAGCTGTATTTCCCCGGCGCCCGCGAGGATGGTGGTTTGCACGTCGGCATAGCGTTTGTAGATGGGCGCAACCCGCGCATCGCATTGCGACTCGGCCATCATTGCAATCTTCAGCACGCGGGTAGCTATGAATTGCGGAGGCAGCTTGGCCCGCAGCCGTTCCATGCATTGTTCATCGAACAGGGCCTTCAGTTCATGCGGAGGCCCGGGCAGCAGGATGATGATTTTTTCTTCGCCTTCATACTTGCCGCTGATCCACTGCCCGGGCGCGCTGCCATTGGCATTAGGCAGGACGACGGCTCCGCTTATCACGTCTGCCTGTTTGAGATTGTTGGGAGACATGGTCTTCCAGCCTCGCGCCGCGAAGCGGCGTTCGAGGCCGGACGACAATTTCGGGATCGCGGCGCAGTTCGAGCCCCAACGCATCCGCCACCGCCTCGCGGGTGAGATCGTCTTCCGTAGGTCCCAGGCCGCCCATGAAGATCACGATTTCGGCGCGAGACAGCGCGAGGCTGGCCGCTCCCGTAAGGTGTTCACGGTTGTCGCCGACGATGGTTTTGAAGATGACGTCGACGCCCAACTGGTTGAGCTTTTCGGTGAGGTAAAGAGAGTTCGTATCCTGGCGGAAGGGAGTCAGCAACTCCGAGCCGATGGCGATGATCTCGGCATTCACGGCTAAGAGTGTAAACGAACAGTCGTCAGTCGTCAGTTGTTAGTCGTCAGTCAAGATCGCAAATTCCAAGCTGGAAAGCTGAGAGCTGACGGCTGATAGCTTCTATTCCGGCACCAGCGGCGCCCCCTGCACGCCCCAGGAAATATGATGGACCGCGCCGGTGGTAGCCAGTATCGCCGATCGGCCGGGGGCGAAAGCCAGACCCACCAATCCCGGGCCCGCAACTTCCAGCGAAGCTTTGGCGTCGGGCGTGAGCCTGACGATGCCGCGTTTCCCCGAGAGCGACGCCGCGACATAAAGATTGCCGTCGATATCGAACGCCAGGCCTTGCGGCCGTCCCAGGCCGCGGTAAAAAGTGGAAACGCTTCCGTGCGAATCGATCTTGTAGACGGAATCGAAACTCGAGGTGGTGTGCCCGGTCACAAACAAATCTCCGCCCGGCCCGAAGGCCAGGTGGTAAGCGGACACACTGGGCTCGAGCGTGGCGAAAACAAAAATCTGGCGGTCCTTGTCGATCTTGAAAATCGTGCCGCTGCGGTCGCCGACATAAAGATTCTGGTTGGGATCGAAGGCGATGCCCGTGGCCACGCCCATGCCCTCGGCGTAAGTGGAGACGGTACCATTCGGCGCTACCCGGTACACCGTCCCGTCAAAGCGCGATGAGACGTACATCTGGCCGGCGCGATCAAAAGCGATCGCCGTGGCGTTGGTCATCTCCGCCAGAAACGGCTTGACGTTGTAGTTGGTGTCGATTTTGAAGATGGCGACCGGAACTTTTTGCCCGCGCGTTCCGGAGAACGTGACGTAGATGTTGCCCTCGGCATCGAGCGCCGGATTGGTGACGGGATGCAGATTCTCCGCGATCGGGGCGGCGACTTTGATCTGATGCGGATTGCTCACGGTGCCATTCGTCGATACCACGACCGGTCCGGAGGCGGCGCCCGGCGGCACGCGAGCTACCAGAAAATCGTCGGAGCTGATGACCACGGCACCCTCAACGTCCCCAAAACGGACCTGGGGCCGGCGCAATTCGTGAGGTCGCAGGCTCTTACCCACGATGCGCACCTCGCCGCCGGGCAGAGCGGCGCCGGGATACACCGCCTCGATGTGAGGATGGCCATTGACGTTCTTCTTGCCCAGCAGACGGTCGGAAATTCCCATGAGCTCCAGCTTCTTCAGAACGCTCTCATCGTGGCAGCAGGCCGAAATGCAGCACGATCTGCATCACCGCCAGACCGTACAAGCCCGCTCCCACGTCATCGATCACGATTCCCGTTCCCTCGGGAAGGCGTTCGAGTTGGCGCACCGGGGGAGGTTTTACGATATCGAACGCTCTAAAAAGTATAAAGCCCAGCAGCAGAGATTGCCACGCTATCGGCGCGCCGATCAGGGTAATGAGTTGGCCGGCAACTTCGTCGATCACAACGAACTGCGGATCTTTGCGTCCGCAAGCCCGCGCCACGCGGGTGGCCGCAGGAATTCCCAGCAATATTGCCACGATAGCCAGGAGCAGTGCTGCCCAGGGCTGCCAGCCGGGCGCGAAACGATGCGCGATAAGCCACCACAGGATGACTGTGGTCGCCGAGCCCCAGGTGCCGGGTCCCGGACGCAGATATCCGACTCCGAAGAAAGTCGCGATCAGCGTGGCCCAGGCCGGCGAACGCGGGCGGGACGCCCCCGCGACAGCCGGCGGGACGCCGGCGCTACGGTCGGAAGCGGAATCGTTTTGCGTGGTCAAGTGCGAGACCCCGGTTTTCGTAGCGCCGGCGTCTCGCCGGCTGTCGGGTGGGCGTCCCGCCCACCCACCCAGACCCAACGCCAATTCCGCAAGCCAGCCCTTTCAGGATTCTCCGTGACATAGCGCACTGCGCGTTCGAATTCAACTTCGTCCCGAACCAGGTGATCGTAATACTCCCGTTGCCAGAAGCTGCCGCTGGAGTTCAGCAGAACATTGGCTTGCTTCGCGCTAAACGACTTCCATGAGTGAATGATCTCTGCCAGTGTACGACCAGGAAAAACCTTGAGCACAGCATGCACGTGATTAGGCATGATGCACCAGGCGAAAAGACGGTAGCGCCTATTATCGAAGTGTCGCAGTACCTCTGCCACGACATCGGCGACGGCAGGATGTTTGAGATGGCAGGACCCTGCGCCGTTGTCCAGATATTGCTCGATCGTTTTGGTGGACAGCGTTCGGAGCTTTTTGTGTTCGCTGGGGCTTATTTCCCTGTTCAGTTGCTTTGCGGTCTTTACAAGACTTTCACGTTCGGACTCGATACGTTCCAGAACTGATTTTGGGAGCGAATCGTGGAGCCTGAAAGTGATGAAGTAAGTGGCACTCTCTTTTTCCCAGTGGGGTAGTCGGCCGCGGTCGTGGATGGTGACCTCGCCGAAGCGCGGGCGGGACGCCCCCGCGACAGCCGGCGGGACGCCGGCGCTACGGTCGGAAGCCGTGCCGGGTCTCGGTGGCGCCGGTGTCCCTTCGACTTCGTTCAGGACAGGCTCGCCGGCTGTCGGACGGGCGTCCCGCCCACTCTCAGGAGTCTTCATCAGAGTCTCGGGAGAGATCGTCGATGCTATCGCCTTCCTGCACAGGCGATGAGATCACGTACCCGCCGCTGGCCCATTTGCCCAGATCAATCAGGCGGCAGCGGTCGCTGCAGAAAGGGAATTCGGCATCCTTGCTGGTCACCGTCTTCTTGCAGATGGGGCACTTGAGCTTGAGCTTGCGAGCCATCGGGCTTCCTACACGGTCTTGTTTTCAGATGATACGGGCGACCAGATCGTAATCGTGGGCTTCGGTGATCTGGCAACGATAGAATTCGCCGGTCTTCGGCTCCACTCCTTCGGGAACGTCGTTGACGAATACCTTGCCGTCGATTTCCGGCGCGTGCATCGGGGTTCTGCCTTCGAGCAGTAAATCGCTTTCGTCGGATGTGCCTTCAAGCACCAGATCGAATTCCTGGCCCACCAGCGCCTTCTTTTTACGCTTGCTGATCTTGCGCTGGATTCCCATCAGGTGCTTGCGGCGGCGTTCGATCTCGCGTTCTGGCAATTTCTTTTCCTGGGAGAACGCGCTCGCGCCTTCCTGGTCGGAGTAGCCAAACGCGCCCATCCAGTCGAACTCCGAATCCCGCACGAACTGGCAGAGTTCTTCAAATTCCCGTTCGGTCTCACCCGGAAAGCCGACGATGAACGAAGTGCGTAATGTGACCCCGGGAATCGTACGCCGCATTTTTTCAATCGAGCGCAGGAAGATGTCGCCTCCGGCGCCTCGCTTCATGCGTTTTAGAACGCTGGGTGACGCGTGCTGCAGGGGCACGTCGATGTAGGAACAGATCTTCTCATGGCCGCCGATGGTTTCGAGCAGGCGGCCCGTGATCTTGTTGGGATAGGCATACAAGAAGCGCACCCAGCGCAGATCTTCGATTCCCGCCAGCTTTTCCAGCAGAAGGGCCAGGCCGTCTTTGAGGCCGAAATCCTCGCCGTAGCAGGTCGTGTCCTGGCCGATGAGGGTGATTTCCCGCACGCCCGAGCGCGCCAGGCGCTCCGCCTCGGCAATCACAGACTCAAATCGCCGGGAGCGGAACTGGCCGCGCAATTGCGGAATGATGCAGAACGCGCAGGGATGATCGCAGCCTTCGGCAATCTTGATGTAAGCGGTGTGGCGCGGGGTGGCGAGGACGCGAGGAGTGGCGTCGTCGTACAGGTAGTTGGGCAGATCGGCGATGGCGCCGTCCCAGGTCTCGCGCGAGAACCGGCCCTGCGCAGCGCGGGCATCGCCCTCGGCGCGCGATTGCAGAATCCTGAAGGGAGAATCGGCTGCCGGAGCCGAGGCGACCCCGGTGGCTGCCAGGATGGCTTCCAGCTCTCCGGTGCCAACCACGGCATCCACCTCTGGGATGTTCTGGCGAATATCGTTGCGGAAACGCTCCACCAGGCAGCCGGCGACCACCAGCTTCCGGGCACTGTCCCGTGCTCTTGTGCTTCGCCATTTCCAGGATGGTATTGACCGACTCCTGCTGGGCGCTGGCGATGAAGGAGCAGGTATTGACCACGATGACGTCAGCGTCATCGACCGCTGAGACCAGCTTTGCCCCCGCCCGCTCCAGCAAACCCATCATGACTTCGCTGTCCACCAGATTTTTGGGACAGCCCAGGCTGACGAAGCCTACCCGAGTGGGGCCGGCAGAGGCGGGCTTGGAGGCCTCGGTCGCGTCCAGAGGCGATAGAGATGAGGTTTTCACGGGCATGCAATCTGTTGATTTTAACACTCTTGCCGGATTGTCACCTGAGTCCCAAGGCGGCACTCGACGAGGCGTCGCTTTCCCGAATTCAGCAAGTACTGCGTAAGCTAACCCTTTTCCGAATCCCGCCCGCATTACGCGTGCTAACCTTGAGGTCAAGCTCAGTCCAGGGAGAATTTTTTGGGAGGCGAGATGAAGCGAACGCTATTTTTCGCTGGGATTCTGGTGTCGCTGGGTGGGCTGATTTCGAACGCCTGCGCCCAGGAAAAGAATGAGCTGAGCGGATTGATCGGCCGTACCTTCGTTAGCGATCAAGGAGTTACAGGTACCAGCACACCCGGTGCCCTGCTCACCACGGGCGCGGGCCTGAGCCTGGAAGGGAACTACGGACGGCGGCTCTTGGACTTGGGTCTTATAGGGCTCACGGGCGAGGTACCCTTCGTGGTCAACTTTAACCAGAACGTCCACTACGACCTCAACCTCGTCCCCAAAGATTACAAGTCGTTTTTTGTTACACCCGCGCTGCGCGCCAACCTCTTTCCCGACAGCGGGATTTCGCCCTGGGTAAGCGTGGGCGGAGGCTTTGGCCACTTCAATGAGAACTCCACGTTGGAATTTGGCGGCACCAATCCCGGCAAGACCGGAACCACTACCGGAGTTTTCCAGGCAGGGGTAGGGCTTGACGTCAAGTTATTCAGTCGCTTCAGTGTGCGCGGAGAAGCGCGCGACTTCTATTCCGGCATACCCCAGTTAAACCTCGACACGGGAAAGAGCCGCCAGCATAATTTCTTTGTAGGCGGCGGAGTAATCTGGCACTTCTGAAGCAGCTTCGCCCTCAGTGAAGCCCGGTTCAGCGGCGGATCTCCTCGTACAGCTCAGGCAAGAGCCGTACATCCTCGATGGAGTCGTCGAAGCGGGCGCTTTGGTAGCGCCGGGTAAACTCGGCGACCCTCTGGCGGACGCCGGCATCCTCAATCTTTGAGACGAACTCGTCGGGAGTCTCGCTGGGCGATTTGCGCCAGCCGCGCCGGGCCACGATCCTCGTCATCCGTTCATACCAGATCGTTGCCGCCCGCCGAGGGGATCTTTCCGGCCGCGATGCCAGCCGGAACTCAGCCAACGTATGCAAAAGCCGTGGCGCGTTGACCAAAGATAAGAGCAGGGCCGCGATCAACACTCCGCCGAGACCCCAGCGCAGCGGGGATCCCGCCACCGCGCTGCCGGTATGGCGTGCCGCAGCGATCAGGCTCTGGTAGTGGCGGTGCCACCAGGCACGCAGCGCCCAGAACAGCTGGCGGCTGCGGCTGCTTGCGGTCACGGCCAGGGATTGCTGGTGGCCTACGTCGTAGTTAACGATCCACTCCCGCCAGAACGAAGCCATGGCATCGACATACAAAGACATCCGGCCCCACCCGGTGCGGACTGGAATCGAGGCGCCCGGCGTGGGATCGAAAGCCACCCACCCATAGTTCGGGAAGTACGCTTCCACCCAGGAGTGGGCGTTGCTCGCGCGCACGACATATTGGGAAGTCAGGTCGTTGAACTCGCCGGTACGAAATCCGTTCACCATGCGCGACGGAATTCCCAGTGTACGCAGCATGACCGCCATGGAAGAAGCGAAGTATTCGCAGTGTCCCTGTTTACGCACGAAAAGAAAATTCGCCAGCGGATCGCGCGGCACCGTGCGCGACATCTGCAGGGTGTAGCCGAAGTGAGTGCGAAGGTAGCTTTCGATGGCGCGGGCCTTGTCGTAGCTGTTGTCCGCCGAGGCGGTAATCTGTTCGGCGAGCTGCGGAATGC
Organism: Terriglobia bacterium; assembly: GCA_963841075.1. Lineage (GTDB taxonomy): Bacteria > Acidobacteriota > Terriglobia > Terriglobales > Acidobacteriaceae > JAIQFF01. The sequence goes on along the minus strand of CAWJBA010000006.1, from coordinate 129,077 downwards.
GGTTATCGAGCGCAGGCACCCTGAGATAGCCTGAGATTATTTCAGGAGGATAGATATTACCGGCGCTGCGAAGGTCGGGGGTGGCGGCTTGCCCAATGTCGGAAGACGCCCGGTAGCGGTTGACCGGATGGTCCGGGTCCACATCGAAGATCGCACCGCCATCGTCGATGGAAAGATGCGCGTAGTTGCCTTCGACACTCTGCGGGGTGCCGGCAAGGAAAAACACATTCATTCCCACCGGCTCCATCAGCACCCGATAGTAGATCGGACGAAAAGAGCTTTTCTGTACCCCGGCGTGCGCCGGAGGCAATACAAAGCGGCCGTTCGGCTCCGGAAACAGCGGGTGCTGGGCCCGATTGTTAGACCAGTTGCGGCCGTCGAAGTTGCCCAGCGCGATCCCGCGCCATTTCAGGTCGAAGCGCCCCTGGTCGTCTCCATCAATTTGAACGTGCATTACCACCGAGCCGGATTGCTGGATCTCGCCGATGCGTCCCAGTTCGACCGTGTCGCTGAATCCGGTGCTGATTTCGCCGCCCGGCGCATACGCCCCGAGATATCCGGCGGAGGCGCGGGGCAACAGAAAGAAAATCGCGGCGGCGCCGAGCAAGATGCAAAACACAAGCACCGGCGAGGCCATGGCCAGCGAGGTCGCCATATTCCGGTAAGTCAGTTCGAAGCTCGACTCCCGGGAGTGAACCCCGGCCTTGGCCGAGACATGGCGCATCTCCATCAGGATGAAACAGACCACGGCCATCAGCATGAAGATTGCGAAAGCCAGCACGAAAAGGCTGTCCACCGTGAGCATCGCTGCCGCCAGCACCATGAGAAACGCGATGACCGATAGAAAGTAGAAATCGCGATCGCGCTGCGCTGAAAACATGCGCACCACCATCACGAACAAGACCAGATGGACGGTGGCATTCAGAAAGCCGCCCGAGATGAAGAAATAATCGGCCACGTAGAACGCCATGTAACCCAGGGTGAGGAACGTGGTCCAGCGCTCGGGAATCAGCCAGGTACGGCCCTGGAACAGCAGGTATCCGTGAAATACCAGGGCGGTGCTGATCAGCAGGACCGTGGCGATACCGAGTCCGCCGGTCGAGGCCAGCGTGCCAAACCCCGCAAAGACCATAAGGTAGAGCGCGATCTCAAAGTGGCGTTGCAGGGATCCCGGCGGCAGAGTCGTCGCAGGATGCGGTTTGGCGGCTGAAGCCATGGCCGCCTTATTGTTCCTGATGCGGGCTCGGAAAGAAAGAGTACGGAGGGCACATTAAGATCGGGTCGAGAACCGAATTACTCAGGCTCTGAAAGTGCTAAAGGGACGTACTAATCCGTTCTGAGTTCAAGGGACACAACGGCACGTTGCGGAATCGAAATCTGTGCGCGGTCGCCGCGAACATTTACGGCCAGAGACGCCAGCTTCACCTCGGTGGGATGATCCAGCGTGTTGCTCGCGGTCATCTCCGCATGGGTCAGGACGCTGCCGCGCCCTTCGACGATACTGCCGCCAATCAATCGAACATTCCCGTCAAGCGCAGAGTCCAGGGATGGGTTGGTGATCGTAACCGTCAAGGTCTTGTCCTTGAACGACGCCGAACCCGACAACCCCGGCAGCGTGGCCATGCCGTCGCGTGATGGCACCTTGATTTCGTCACAGCGGATGCGCATCGACGCCCGCCGCGATCGCATGTGGTTGCGATACATCTCGAAGACGAAATAAACCGGCGTCCGAGCGAAACGGTCGCCCTGTGCCAGGAAAAGAGAATGGATGCAATTGATAGTCTGCGCTACGTTGGCCATCGCAATCTTTTCCGCATGCCGGTTGAAGACATCCAGCGTGACCGCGGTGTGCAGCGCATCGCGGAGCGTGAGCGGCTGGCTGAGCAGATAGGACGGCGAAAGCTCCTCCCCAGGCTGATACCAGACTCCCCACTCATCTACAACCAACTTGGTATGCCGTTCGGGATCGTACTTGCCCATGGCGGACCAGTGTTGCTCGATCACGGTCTCGATTCGCGCGCCCTCGCGAATCACGTCGTACCAGCCCCTGGCGTCGAACCTCGCCACCTTTTCCGGACTCTTCCTGAAATCGGTGTAGTAATGCATCGACAGGCCGTCAACGCGCGACTTGTGACCTTGCATGGCTTCGAAGAAGCCGGTTGTCCATCCCAGGTCCATATCTTTGGAGTGTCCGCGCGGGCCTACCGCGACCAGGATCGGTTTGGGCGGGTACGCCGGAAACTGAGTTACAAAGCGCCGGTAAAGAGTTGCGTACTCCTGCGGCGTCATGTCTCCGCCGCAACCCCACGATTCATTGCCCACTCCCCACCAGCGCACCCCAAACGGTTCTTTGTCACCGTTGACGGCCCTTTCGCTGGCCAGGGATACGGTGCCCGCCGGAGCGTTGCAATATGAAATCCAATCATGGAACTCCCGCGGAGAACCCGACGCCATATTCGCCGCCAGATAAGGTTCGGCTCCGCTAAGCCGGCACAGATGCATGAACTCGTGAATGCCGAAATGGTTGGTTTCGGTGTGATCGAGTCCTTCCGGCATGCTGCCCTGCCAATAGTTGTAGGTACGAGGACGATTTGCCGGGTCGCCAATTCCATCGCGCCAGTGATAGCCGTCGGCAAAGCATCCGCCCGGCCAGCGATAGTTGGGAGTTCCGATCCGCTTCATGTCATCGACGAACTGCTTGCGGATGCCGTCGATGTTGGCAATCTTCGAATCCCGTCCCACCCAGATTCCGTCGTAAATGACACCGCCAAGGTGCTCGATGAATTGTCCGTAAAGATGAGGGCTGATCTCCGGACCATTTTCTTCACGAGTAATTTCGATTTCCGCATCCGCCACAAAAGCCGACGAGACTCCGGTCATCAAAGCCGCGGATGCGAAGGCCCCGGCGCGCAGAAAGTTTCGGCGATTCATTCCCTAACTTTATATACCAACGGCTGTGAGGCGGACTGCTGGGGCATCCACAAGACGGTTGTTTACGGGCAGGAAGGAATCAATGGTGGCGTCCACACTATCCCTTTAACCCATACTGATGGACGTGAGGGAGAGGGCGCGGTTGTGATCGGGAAGCGATGTTAGAATCGAAAGCGGTCAGGCATCGGTCCCGCGCGACGCACTCTCGCCAACCCCGCCAGGTCCGGAAGGAAGCAACGGTAACGGGCTCTTGCGTGTGCAGTGGGTCTCCGGTGCCTGACTTTTGTCCAAAGTTTCGAACCACGGAGGACACTGAGGACACGGAGGAATTCTTGCACTTTCTGCCTGGATACCTCCGTGTCCTCTGTGTCCTCCGTGGTTCCCATGTTTTGAAAGATGAAACCTCGAAACTTTGAAACCTGATTACTTACCCGACAAAATTCAACAACTGGTTCGAGAAGTTCGGCAGATTGGGGAAGATCGTCGGCAGATCCGCCGTCGGAACTCCGAACCAGTTGGCCAACGTCCCCGCATACTGATCGAGCGAGGTCGTCGGAATCCAGCGTCCTTCATTGGTCGCGTCATCCGGACCCGCCAGGGCCAGGGTGGGGAAGGTGCCGTAGAAATCGCCTCCCTTGACCGCTCCTCCCATGATCAGGTGATGGCCGCCCCAGGCATGGTCGGTTCCCGACGTGCTGTCCGGGGCGTAGGTCCGGCTGAAGTCCGACAAGGTGAAGGTCGTAACCTGCGAGGCCGCGCCGATTTCGACCGTCGCCTGGTAGAAGGCGTTCATGAGCCTGGCTGAGCTGCGGGTACAGACTGGTTCTGCGTATCCAGTTGATCGCTGTGGGTATCGAAGCCGCCGATCGAAACGAAGAAAATCTGGCGTTGCAGTCCCAGCGCCGAGCGCACCGAGATAATCTGCGCCACCTGTTTGAGCTGGCTCGCCAGATCCATTGTTGCGGGGAAGACCGTCGCCAGGGTCGGCCCCGAGGCCAGGGCAGCCGCCAGCGCATTGCTGTCCTGCAGGGCATTGGTGGTGGTGGTGCTGGCAGCCTGGATCAACGAGACGCCGGTATCGAAAGTCAGCAGGCTCTGCAGTGCCGACATCCGGCCCTGGGATTCGGCCGAACTGCCGAAGCCCGACAGCAGTTTGGTGGGATCGCCGCTGGACTCGATCGAGCGCGCCGTCAGGCCCTCGCAGAAAATGTTGGTTCCCGCCAGCGAAATAATGACCGGGAAGGTCCCGCCGTAGATGGATTGGATCTTGTCCGCCGTTCGCCCTGCCCATCCGGTTTGTCCGTTGCCATCGAGCGTGGCGGTCTGCATCTGCGCCTGCTGGTCTTCGTGCGAGAAAAGATTCTGCGGAAGAGTGACCTGGCGCTGCTGAAATTGAGCCCGGGTGGTGGGTCGAACCAGCGTGCCCACGTTGGCCAGCACGGCCAGATGCTTCTGGTTGAACAGCGACTGCATCTCCGTGAACTTGGGATGGAATCCGAATGACCCCGCGCTGGGCGGAGCGATGGGCAGCAGACTGTTCTGCGGCAAGGCCAGCACCGAGCGGATCTGCTGGTAGGAGGCGTATCCGCTGCTGCTGAAGGGGACGACCATGTTGTTGCTGTCGTTGCCGCCGAACAGGAAGACGCAAACCAGGGCTTTGTAGTCCTGGGCGCTCTGCGCCAGCGCGTTCACCAGTCCAAACCGGTTGAAGCTGGCGGCGGCGAATCCCGCGGCTGCGGTGCAGCAAGTCCTTTTCAGAAAGTCTCGTCTTGAAAATGCCATGGATGTTCTCCCTTTTAGTGTTCGACCTGGAACTGCGATGAGCTTCCAATCAGATAGAAAGCCGCCTTGGTGCGCCGGGTGTTGTCGGAAATTGCGGAGAGGGTGCTGACCAGCGTGCCGCGCATGCTGTCCGACACCTGGCCGTGCAGCATCACGGCCGCCACCGCGGTTACCAGTTGATCCGGATTTGCCGCCAGCGGCACGTATCCCGAGAAGTCCACGGTGGTGGTGCCGCTGACCTGCCCGTAAACCAGGGTGTTCACGAAATTAGCTCTGGCGATGGTCGTGCTGGTGTTGAAAATCTCGAACTCAGGGCCGACCAGCGTGCTGCCCTGAATCACGTGGTCGGGATGATAGAAATTGAAGACCGTCGGTGAGAAGAACGGAGGCTGCTTCATGTTCGAAGCCTGGTCCGCTAACGATGCGCCATCGGACACGGCGTTCATGGCGCGCAGCAGGTTGGTGATGAACAGGACCGGCTCTTTGAGCTTTCCGTCACTGGGCTGCGCCTGGGTGGGATCGTCGCCGCGGCGCGCCTCCGGATCGAGCAGGATGGCCGTGACCACGGCCTTCAGGTCGCCGCGCACGCCGCTGCCGTTGTCCGCGAATACCGCGGCCACGCGGCCGACGTAATCGGGACTGGGATTGCTCGTCACCAGGCGCTCGATGAGCTGCTTGGAGATGAAGGGGCCGACGTTGGGATGATTGAAAATGTTCTGCAGCGCTGCCGTCAGATCCGCCTGCGTGGTTCCGCCGGCCGGCAGAGTCACTCCATTCAGCAGCAGTTTCGTGCTGGTGCTGTCGTGGTGGCTGTCGAACGGGATCATCGGCCCGCCGTAGTATTCCGGATTGCGGAACTGGGCGGTCGCGCCCGGTTTGGTCGGATAGGTCCATCCCGTGAAGGTATGGGCGAAGCCTACAATCGTGTCCTGGGTGTAAGTGGGGATCGGATTGCCGGAACCATCCAGTTGCCGGGTGCCGTCGGGATTCAGCTGTTCCAGCCCAATGGTGAACAACTGCAGCACTTCGCGGGCATAGTTTTCGTTGGGATCGACGCCGTTGCTCGGCTTGTCGTTATTCACCATGTCCAGATAGTTGCCCATGACCGGGCTCAGGGTGACATCCGTCAGCAGGGTGGAGAAGTTGCCGAAGGCGTCGTTCTGAAACATGTTTTGCCAGAGCACGAAGGCGCTGGGATTGTTCACCTTCACCGCCGACGCCACCATGATCTGCGAAAGTCCCCACGCCACCCGCTGCCGCAACTGGTCCTGCCCGGTCAGCGCGTTGGTGAAGAAGCGCTTTTGCACCACTGTCATGTCGTCCGTGCTGGCGGGGGCGGGATAGGTCGAAACCGGCGCGGCAAACTGCTCGTTCAGGAAAGCCTGCATGCCCACCGCCTGCACGTGCGAGAGCGACTGCGGATTTGCGACCCCAGGTGGACTGTTCGAGGAGGCGTGCCGCTGCCGAGGCGCTCAAAGTATTGGCTGTAGTTCCCACCTCCAGCGCAAACGCGTTCGAGGTCATCGAGCCGGGATCGGGATTGATCACGGTCACCTGCACCGTGCCGGCGCTGGTCGCAGTTCCGGTGGCCGTCAGCTCGGTCGAAGAGACAAAGGTGGTGGTCAGAAATGTGCCGCCGAAGGAGACCACGGCGCCATTCGCAAAATGCTGTGCCACTCACCACCAGAGTGAAATTTCCCACCGGAATTGTGCGTCGGCAGCACCGCATTCACGACGGGCGCAGGATTGGTGATGGTGGCCGTACCGGTGGACGTGGCGGTCGTATCCGCCAGGCTGGTCGCCTGCACCTGGATGGTATTGGGGTTCGGGATGGTGGTCGGCGCCTGGTACATTCCGCCGGACGTAATTGTGCCTACGGTCGCATTGCCGCCCGCTATTCCGTTAATCGTCCACTTCACCGCGGTGTTTCTGCCCGAGCCGCTTACCGCGGTCCTGTACTGGAAAGTGGAGCCCGCGGTGATCTGCGTCGTGGCCGGTATCACCTGCACTGTCACCTTGCCGGCGGCGCCCACCTGCACGTTCATCGAAGCAACGGAGGCGATTTTGCCGGGGTCAGGATTCTGGACCGTGATCTTGACTGTTCCGACCTGTGCCGACGTGGCGGTTCCCGTGGCCGTCAGCTCGGCGGGGCTCACATAGGTTGTCGTCAGGGCCGTCCCGCCGAACATCACCTGTGAGCCGCTCACGAAGCCTGATCCCCCTACCGTCAGCGTGAAATTGCCCACGGGAAGAAGAGTCGGGCTCACGCTGGCCAGCTGCGGAATTGGATTCTGCAGGGTCACCGAACTGGTTCCGGAGATGGACTTGTCGGCCGTGCTGGTGGCCGCAATCTTCACCGGATTCGGGCTGGGGGGAGCGGCTGGAGCCGTGTACTTTCCCGTCTGGTCGATGGTGCCGACGGTTGCATTTCCGCTAGCGATGCCATTCACCGACCAGGTGACACTCTGGTTCGTGGTTCCCGTGGCCGTGGCCGAGAACTGTGTGCTGTCTCCGCCGCGAAGCGTGGCGCTCGGAGGCGTAACCGTCATGCCATTGGAAGTCGAGCCCGAGGTGCCGCCGGAATTCATGCCGCCGCCGCAGCCCGTCCAGAAAAGAACGCTAGAGAAAGAACTGCAGCGCCGGCGAATTTTGCGCCGGAAGACTTTGTGGTCCGATCATCTCTGATCCCCTTTCCTGAAGATCCGAGTACAGAGAAAACGTTTTATGACGGCGTCACGTGGGCGCGTCGAAAGTTTTTCGAGTGGCTGATGAAGAGTAGTGAAATGAATCGAGCCTGCGAAGGTCTCCATGGTTCCATTCCGGGACTGTGCCATTTCGGTACGCGAGCTGGCTTTCGGAGGCACTAGTGGCGTAGCTCCGTCGTGCACTTTGCGGGTGCTGGTACATGTACCGGGGTAACCGGGGCGCTGGCCGGGCGGGGGACGAAAAAGCTCTTCGTGCTAGGCTTTTACGCAACCCTCTGCGGCACATACAGTTGGACATTGCCGCAGGGGTGCGTCAAAATAGGCGGTTCGTCTTTTGACCTTGTTCGCAACCGGGAGAATTGATCGAGTGAGCCAACTGGTGCGCGCCAAGATTACCGCCCTGGGTGCTTATGTCCCGCCTCGTCTGCTGACCAACGACGATCTGGAAAAGCTGGTGGAAACTTCCAACGACTGGATTGTGGAGCGCACCGGCATTCGCGAGCGGCACATCGTGGACAGGGCGTCGCCACCAGCGACCTGGCCACCGAGGCTGCCCGCCGGGCCCTGGCCCAGCGCGGCCTGGAGCCCTCCGACCTGGACGCGATCATCGTGGCCACGGTCACCCCGGACATGTTTTTTCCCTCGACCGCCTGCCTGGTGCAGCACAAGCTGGGCGCCAAAGGAGTCTGGGGATTCGATCTTTCGGCCGCCTGCTCCGCCTTCGTGTACGCCCTGCAGACCGGCGCGCAATTTATCGCCACCGGCGCCCACAAGAAGGTGATGGTGATCGGAGCGGACGTGATGTCCTCGATCATCGACTACACCGACCGCGCCACCTGCGTGATTTTTGGCGACGGCGCCGGCGCGGTGATCCTGGAACCGGCCGAGGATGATTCGGAGGGCCTGATCGACTTCATTCACGAAGTGGATGGTTCGGGTGGTTGTTCGCTCTACATGCCCGGCGGCGGCAGCCTGCATCCCGCCACCCAGGAAACGGTGGAGAAGCGGATGCACTACGTTCATCAGGACGGCCAGGCGGTCTTCAAATTTGCCGTGCGCAAGCAGGCGGAGCTCTGCGAAAAGATCCTGACCCGCAACGGATTGAAAGGCAGCGACATCGACACCTTCATTCCTCACCAGGCCAACCGGCGCATCATCACGGCCACGGCGGACCGTCTGGGAATGAAACCGGAAAGCGTGATCGTCAATATCGATCGCTACGGCAACACCACGGCGGGCACCATCCCGCTGGCGATGGACACGGCCCGGCAGGAAGGCAAGCTCAAGAAGGGCAACCTGGTGTTGCTGGCCTCGGTGGGCGCCGGCTTCACCGTGGGCGCGACATTGCTGCGCTGGGCTTTCTAGACTCTTGTGATTCTTTTCGACGGCGATCTCAAATTTCTGTCCGCTAAAAAAACTCATGGATGAACTCCTGAAACGTCAGGTCCGGCACATCTTCGACAGCGCGAACTTCGTTCGCGATCTGGGTATGCAGTTGGTCCGCATCGAAGATGAGTATTGCGAAACCATTCTGGTGCCGGCGGAGCGTCACCGGCAGCAGCATGGCCTGATTCATGCCGGCGTGCTGGCCACCATGGCCGACCACACTTCCGGCTGCGCGGCGCGCGGCGCAGTCGGTCTGGACCGTGACGTGGTCAGCGTCGAGTTCAAAATAAATTTTCTGCGTCCGGTCGTGGCCGACCGGTTGCGCTGCCGCGGTCACGTGCTGCGCGCCGGCAAGATGCTGGTGATCTGCGAAGCGGAGATTTTCGCCCAGAACCAGGCGGAAGAAAAGCTGGTGTCAAAAGCCATGGTCACGCTGGCAGTGAAGCGCGCACTTTGATCTTGACAGGGTTATCCGTTCTTCTGCTGCTCGAAGGCTTTCTGCAGATACTTCCGGGCTTCGTCCAGCGCGCCCTGGGTGTTGTCGTTGGTTTGCAGCGCCTGGCGGTATTCGTTGGTGGCGCGCTCGCGCTGTCCGGTGACGTCGAAAATCTTGCCCAGCTGGATGTGGCTCCAGACTTCGGTCCAGCGCGGCTCGCCATCGCCGTTCAGGCGAGTCGCGGTAGGCGTTGGCCGCGGCCTGAAAGTTGCGCTGCAGGAAGAACACCTCGGCGATGCGATAGTGCGCCAGCGAGCTGTTCTTGTTGACGTCGAGCGCCTTGTTGAACTCCAGCAGCGCGCCTGCCAGGTCTCCCTGCTGGGTCAGGCCCTGGCCGCGCTGTATCGAAGCCCTCAGCCTGATTTCGGACGAGTTTTTCAGCACCCGGTCATCGGGATCGACCACGATCCGGCGCGGCTTGCCGATAGGTTTCGATGTTGAACGCCGAATTCGTTCCGACGACTTCGATGCGCTTGTTTTCAGTCTTGCCGTCGGTATCGATCTTGAGGTCGACCGGCATGCGGAACAGATCGAGGTCCTGCGAAATCTGGCCCACCACGCGGAAGCCTTTGTTGTTGCCCAGGCGGTAGATGGTGTACTTGGTCTTGAATTCCGGCGCGCCGGTCGAGTCCAGCCACTGGGAGAAGAACCAGGTCAGCTGCTGGCCGTAGTTCTGCTCGGCCAGTGCGCGGAAATCATCCAGCGACGCCGATTTTCCCGCATACTTCGAGGCGAAGGTGCGCATGGTCTGATCGTATTTCTGATCGCCGATCACCCAGCGCAACATGTGCAGGATCATGGCGCCTTTGTCGGTCACCAGCGACTGGAACTCGGGCGAAAAAATGTCAAGCTTTCCGGCGCTGGAGAGCGGGACGGTATCGTAAGCCAGCGCGCCGACCGACATATCTTTGACCGTTTCTTCCAAACCTGCCTGTCCGGCGGCCTGTTCCACGTAGCGAGCCTCGGAGTAGCGCGCGAAGCCGTCGTTCAGCCACCAGTCATCCCGCGAAGCCGGGCTGACCGAAGCGCCCCACCACTGATGCGCGATGGTGTTGGCCAGAAGCCGGTAGTTGACCTTCTCGGTGACGGCGCGGCTGGCGATGGCGGCGATCTCCGGCGCCCAGGCCGCGGGCACGGTGTCGTCCGGGATCTCGACCACGTTCAGCGTGGTTGACGGCGCAGCCCCGTAAAGGGTCACGTAGTAGGTGAATTCTTTGACCGCGGTTGTGGCGTAAGTCGCTCCCAGATTCTGATGGGCCGGTTTGAAGAAGACATGCAGGTCCAGTCCGGCTTCGTCGCTTTTGAACTCCTGAAAAATGCCGGCCACGATGGTGCCGGGGAAACTGGGCTTGTCCCAGGTGAAACTGAAGGTCTTGGTGGGCAGAGCGCCGACCGGGCGTTTTGCCGCCGGGATTGCTACCGGGACTCTCCTTACCGCTACCAATCACGATCATGTGCGCCGGCACCGTGATGTTCATGGTGGCAGTAAAGCGGTTGATGCCGTAGGCGTTCACCGGAAACCAGCGTCCGGCGTAGAGCAGGTAACTGGTGTCGTCGCCGACGTAGGCCAGTTTCAGTCCCTGCACCGGACTGTCGTCGGCGGAATCGAGAATGCCTTCGTATTCGAAAGTAAGCGTGGTCGAACTGTCCTTCGCGACCGGAGTAGTGAGCGGGACGCGAATCGTGGAGTCCTGCGTGACACGCTCGGCGCTCAACGGCTTGCCCGCAGCATCGATCACTTTGGTTACGCGCAGCGCGTTGTGCAGTTCGAACGTGGCGATATTCAGATCTTCGAGAGCGGTAAACTTTACCTTGGCATGGGCGCTGATTTTGTGGGAGTGGGGCGTGAGTTCGGCGTCGATCTGGTAATCGTCCACGCGCAGGCGCATCTTCTCCGCCGCCCACGATGGCACTGACAGCAGGACCAACAACAGGGCAAGACAGGACCACCGGGCCCGACGCCGGCGCCTAGGTTGAGAGGGGATCAAAAGCAGTCTCCTGACATAAATACGATAAACCGTATGATGAAGATTGTGACTCAAAAGATGCTGGCAGGACAAGGTTTAGCCAGTTTTTGCCATTCGGCCCTCGTCCAGCGCGAGTAGAACCGCCTCGGCGGCACGATCTACCGGGTGTCGTTCCTGTTCACCCGCCGGCTGACCTGGCCCGTGCAATTTTGCCCTGACCTCGGCCAGCCCGGCAATCATTTTATTCCGGGCAGCTCCATCGGCGATGATTTCATTGATCTTGTTCACGACCTTCTCGGCGGTGAAGTCCTGCTGCACCAGCTCCGGGACAATCTCCTGGCCGGCAATCAGATTCACCATGGCAAAGTACGGCACTTTGACCCGCGAACGTCCCAGCCGATAGGTCAACGGCGAGACCCGGTACACCATCACGAACGGCGTTCCCATCATCGCGGCTTCGACGGTGGCCGTGCCGCTGGCGACGATTCCGGCGCGCGACTGAGCCAGAGCCGGCAACGTGTCGGGAACCAGTCGGATGGAGGAATTCTTCCCGATCGCTTCCCTGATCAGCGCTTGCAGGAAGCTGCGATCGAGCGTGGGCGCAACCGGCAGCAGAAATTCATATGCCGGGCCGAGCCGCGCCGCCGATTCCAGAATCACCGGCAGATTCATGCGCACTTCTTTCACCCGGCTGCCGGGCATGAGCGTGATCCAGGGTTTGGCGGCGTCCAGGCCATGCTGGTTCGGCATAGGCCGCGCGATTGACTTCGGGGCGTGGGAGATCGGCCAGAGGATGGCCGACGAACGTAGCGTCCACTCCACGGTCGCGGTAGAACTTCTCCTCGAAAGGAAAAATCACCAGCGCCTTGTTGACGTATTTCCGCAGCAGGCGCACCCGTCCCTGTCGCCACGCCCAGAATTGCGGACACACGTAATACACGACAGGAATGCCGCGCTTGTGCATCTGGCGGGCGACGCGCCAGTTGAACGCAGGCGAATCAATGACGATCGCGAGATCGGGCTTGCGCTTGTCCGCCTCCGCAATCAGCCGGTGAAACAAGCCCCAGATTTTAGGCAGATGGCCGAGGATTTCCGAGATGCCGACAACCGCAAGATCTTTGGCATCGACCACGGTGTCGCAACCCGCAGCCCGCATGCGATCCCCGCCCACGCCGAAAAATTCCAGTGTGGCTCATGTGTCGGTCGCGGGCGACTCGCCCGCGAGACGCTGCAAAGCTTCAATCAGCAGCGCCCCGTACATTTCGCCGGAGGCCTCCCCAGCGGAGATGAGAATTCGCACGGAAGACATTGTAAAGGGGACGACTGGAGAAGCGCGGGCGAGTCGCCCGTCGCGCCACATGGCAAGTGCGAGAATCCGCGGCTAGCTTCAGTCGTCCGCGCCGGCCGTGACCTGCCCGCCTGTGCCGACCGGAATCTCCTGATCTTTATATTGCAACTGGTAGAGCTTGTAGTAAATGCCGCGCTGGGCGAGCAGTTGCTGGTGCGTGCCCACTTCGCGCACCTGGCCTTTGTGCATGACGATAATCTTGTCGGCGCGCTGGATGGTCGAAAGCCGATGGGCGATGACCACAGACGTGCGGCCTTCGACCATGCGGCTGAGCGCGTCCCGCACCCGCAACTCGGTTTCGGTGTCCACGCTCGAAGTGGCCTCGTCCAGAATCAGGATCTTTGGGATCATGGGCCAGCGCGCGGGCAAACGAGATCAGTTGCTTCTGGCCGGTGGAGAGAGTTGAACCGCGCTCGCGGACTTCTTCCTTGAAGCCCTGGGGAAGAGCGCGGATGAAGTCGGCCAGGTTCACGTCTTCGGCGGCTTTTTCGACGTCCTCGTCCGTGATCCCGTCCGTGCCCAGGCGGATGTTGCCCTCCACCGTTCCGGTGAACAGAAACGGATCTTGCAGGACCACGCCATAGCGGCGGCGGAGTTCGGCGAGGTCCATGTCTTTTACGTCGACGCCGTCGATTTTGACTGCGCCCTTCTGCACATCGTAGAAGCGCATCAGCAGGGAAATGATCGTGGTCTTGCCGGCGCCGGTATGGCCGACGATGGCGACCGTCTCCCCGGGTTCGATGGTGAAGGAAACGTCGCGGAGAATCCAGTCTGGTTCGGTGGAAATCGTCAGCCGAGCCTTGCTCGGCCTGGACGGGTCGAAGACCCGTCCCCACATGGCCATTGCCAGCTGGTGGATCATGTCTGGCCGCGGGCGACTCGCCCGCGTTCTTGCCGCTTCAACCGGCGCGTCCCGGTAAGCGAACCAAACGTGATCGAACTCGATCCGTCCGGGCCCGACTGGCGTTTTGGTGACCGCCGGCGAAGTAATCTCCGCCGGCGTATCCAGCAGCTTGAAGACCCGTTCGCTGGCCGCCATGGCCGACTGCAGGATGTTGTACTTTTCGCTGAAATCCTGAATAGGCCGGAAGAAGCGCTGCGCGTACTGGATGAAGGCGGTGAGAATCCCGATGCTCACGACGGTATGAACCACGCGGAAGGAAAGAAGCTGATGGCGCGAAACACTCCACAGCAACGCTGCCTACCGTCAGTTTACGGATGATGTCATTCCCGCCAAACCAGATCACGCAGGCGATCGCCGTCGACGACAGAATTTCGACCACCGGGATAGTAGACCGCGTGCGCCATGATGGCGTCTTTGAAGGCTTCCATGTGGACGGCGTTTACTTCGGAAAATTTGTCGAAGGAACGCTTCTCGCGGTTGAACAGCTGCAATACCACCATGCCGCTGACGTGCTCCTGCATGTAGGCGTTGATACGGGCGATGGCGGTGCGAATGCGCCGGTAGGAATCGCGCACTTTGTCGCGAAAAATGCTGGTGGCGTAGCCGATCAGGGGTAGGACCGCCAGCGTGATCAGCGCCAGCTTCCAGTTCATGCACAGCATGATGGCGGTAATGCCGGCCAGCACAAACACGTCTTCGAAGATCGAGACCACGCCGGAGGTGAACATTTCGTTGAGCGCGTCCACGTCGGAGGTCACGCGAGTGACCAGGCGGCCGACCGGATTCTTGTCGTAGAAGCCGATGTGCATGCGCTGCAGGTGGCGGAAGATCTGCTTGCGCAGATCGAACATCACCATCTGGCCGGCCCACTGCATGAAATATGTCTGCAGATAGTCGAGCAGGAAACCCAGCGCGATCAGACCGACGTACATGGCCGCGATCTGAGCAATGCCGACGTAAGGGTTCGCGCTCAGAAAGGAATCGAAAGGCGTCGTCTTGGGCACCGGCACCAGGTAGCGGTCAATCTCGATGGAGACCAGGTAGGGTCCGAGAACGTCGGCTCCGGCCTTGATAAGAATGGAAACCAGGGAAATGCCGACCGGCCACTTGTAGGGACGCAAATACTGGAGCAGCCGCTTCATCAGCCGGCTGTCATATGCCTTACCTAATACCTCTTCTTCTTGGGCCATCGGCTATAGCTAAAGATACCTTATGTAGATGGAAAAGAGAGCGGAGGATGGAAAACGTTTGAAGCAGCTCCGAACTAAGCAGGCCCCGGCGAGGGCATCCGCCCCTGCGTGGTCCGTGGCGCCTTACGCGATCTTTTTCAGCACCAGCGCCGAGTTCTTCGATCCGAAGCCCACGCAGTTGCAGATGGCATGCTCGATCTGGACTTTGCGGCCGATGTCGGGAACGTAATCCAGATCGCACTCGGGATCAGGCGCGTCCAGATTGATGGTGGGCGGAATCTTGCCGTGCTTCATCGCGATCAGCGTAGCCGCCAGGCTGGCCGAGCCGCAGGCTCCCTGCGCGTGTCCGATCTGCGATTTCAGCCCGGACATTGGGATCTTTCGCGCGTGCTCGCCGAGCGCCAGTTTCAGCGCCCGGGTCTCCACCCGGTCATTCATTTCGGTGGAAGTGCCATGCAGGTTCACGTACTGGATGTCTTCCGGCGCGAGGCCGGCCTCTTCGAGCGCCAGCGTGATGGCGCGCGCAGGTTCTTCCGGAGAGTCGCTCATGCGCACCCGGTGGAAGGCTTCGCAGGTCGAACCGTAACCTGCGATCTCGGCATAAATGTTCGCGCCGCGGGCGCGGGCATGTTCGTAGTCCTCGAGAATGAACATCCACGAGCCTTCGGCGATCACAAAACCGTCGCGGTCGGCGGAAAACGGTCGCGACGCGCTCTCCGGAGCGTGGTTCCAGGACTGAGTAAGCGCGCGCAGCAACGAATAACCCTTGATGATTCCCGGAGTGATCGGCGAATCCACGCCGCCCACAAGAAACATGGGCAGCACGCCGGCCTGGATATGCTGGTAGGCGTAGCCGATGGCGTCGGTCGAAGAAGTGCAGCCCGCCGTAACCACGTGGCTGTAGCCGCGAAATCCGAAGCGCATGCTGATTTCGCTGGGCAGCGTGCCCATGGTGCCGCTCGGAATGCAGAACAGGCTGACCTGCTTGACGTGTCCGCTATGCCAGAGCCGGTATTGCTCTTCGGAGAATTCCTGCGCGCCGCCGCCGGTGCCCACGATCACACCGATCTCGCGCTTTTCTTCCATCGACATGGCGGAAGGATCGAGGCCGGCATCCTTGATTGCTTCGGTCGAGGCGGCGACGGACAACGGCACAACGCGGGAAACGTGTTTGCGCTCGCGCGCGTCCACCCAGGCCAGTTCGTCGAATTCCGGAATCTCGCCCGCGATGTGTACCGGCAGGGAAGAGGGATCGAAGCGGGAGATGCGTTTCACACCCGATTTGCCGGCGAGGAGAGCGAGGCAAAATGCTTCTTTGCCTATGCCGTTGGGGCTGACGACGCCCACTCCAGTGATCACGACCCGAGGAACCATAATTTTTTCGTGTCATCCTGAGCGGAGCAGCAAGCTTCGCTTCGCGAAGCCGCGGCGCAGTCGAAGGATCCCTATGACCGAATGTTACTTCGGCTCCAGGGCATTCTCTTTTGCGCACAACCGAACCCAAAGCTGCGCGGCCATTTTAGAACAAAAGGGTCCTTCGACTTCGTGCCTGCTTTCGCACCAGGCCAGCGCTCCGCGCAGGATGACAATCCATTTATTCGACTGGAGCGCCGATTGACCGCTGTCCACGTTACGCGAAGTGGGATAATTAGTCACGATGTCGCTTGGCCTCTACCTCTCCGTGCCGTTCTGCCGCACCAAATGCAGCTACTGCAACTTCGCCTCGGACGTCTTCTCCCGCGCCGTGTTCGAGCGTTACGTGGAACGCGTGGCAGCGGACATCGACCGCGCCGCTGAAATCGCCGAACAGATGGGCGGCGAGTTCGAAAAACTCGGTCGACTCCATTTTCCTGGGCGGCGGCACCCCTACGATACTCGATATAGCGCAACTGGAACGGCTATTTGTCACGATTTCGCAAAACTTTGGTCTGCAGCGCGAAGCGGAAATCACAGTCGAGTGCGCCCCCGGCACGCTATCCCCGGCGATGATCGAGGTGCTGCAACGCTGCGGAGTGAACCGCGTGAGCCTCGGAGTGCAGTCGTTTGTGGATATCGAAGCTGCGTCGGTCGGGCGCCTGCACCAGCGCGCCACCGTCCTCGACGATGTCGCACGCCTGCGCGCCGCCGGAATTGAAAACATCAACATTGATCTGATTGCCGGGCTGCCCCACCAGAACGCTGAAAGCTGGGAGTTTTCCGTCGCCGAAGCGATCGCCACCGGCGCACCTCACGTCAGCGTCTACATGCTCGAGGTGGACGAGGACTCCCGTCTGGGCCGCGAACTGATGGCAGGCGGCACAAAATACCACGCCCACTTCGTGCCCGACGACGAACTCACCGCCGACTTCTATGAATCCGCCTGCCAGCGCCTGGATGGGGCTGGAGTCATTCAGTACGAGATCTCCAACTTCGCCCGGCCGGGGTGGGAGTCGCGACACAACCTGAAATACTGGACGCGTCAGCCTTATATGGGTTTTGGCGTCGACGCGCACTCCATGCTGATATCGGCGAGCACAAGGGGCGGTGCGATTCGCGTTCCCGGATTCGCTCGAGGAATATGTGGCCGGCTCGGCGCCCAGGACGTGGCCCGTGTCGTCTCAAGCGGCCGTGGAAGAGACCTTCTTTCTCGGGTTACGGCTGAACCAGGGCGTCGACCTGAAATGGGCAGCAAAAGAATTCGGGGAATCGGCGGTCGATGCTCTGGGTGACGCGATTTCAGAACTGGTCGGATCGGGACTACTGCAGCGGCAGGGTGATGGGATCCGCCTGACGCCGCGCGGAAGGCTGCTGTCGAACGAAGTTTTCGAGAAATTCATTTTGACCACCGAAAGGGTCGGTTAGGTGCCGCCATAGAGAGTCCTTCTCCATTCCCGCGGTAACTTTGTCGGCTGAAATGGCTGTGTTCTAATCCAATTGTTCCGGGGCCTGAAGAAACGGAGACGGCATCTTGGATTTCCAGCTCAACGACGAACAGCTGCAGCTGAAGAAAAGCGTGCGCGAATTTGCCGAGCGCGAAATCGCACCCCACGTCATGGAATGGGACGAAGCCGGAGAATTTCCTCTGGCTACCGTGAAAGAACTCGGCAAACTCGGTTTGCTGGGAACGATATTTCCGCCGGAATACGGCGGCGCCGGGATGGGCTATGTCGAGTACGTGACCGCCATCGAAGAACTCTCGCGGGTCGACGGTTCGGTGGGAATCATCGTCGCGGCCCATACCTCGCTGTGCTCGAACCATATTTTCCTCGCCGGAAACGAAGCCCAGAAAAAGAAATACGTCACGCCGCTGGCCTCGGGTGAGGCCATCGGGGCCTGGGGCCTGACCGAGCCTTCGTCCGGATCGGACGCGGGCAGCGCGCGCATGACCGCGGTGCGCAAAGGGAATAACTGGGTTCTGAATGGCACCAAGACTTTCTGCACCAATGGCCACTACGCCGATTTTCTGGTGGTGATTGCCGTCACCGATCGCGCCGCGCACACCCATGGACTGTCTGCATTCATCGTGGAAAAGGGGACGAAGGGATTTCGTCCCGGGAAAAAAGAGAACAAGCTGGGCTTGCGGGCCAGCGACACCGCCGAACTGATCTTCGAAGACTGCGTCATTCCCGCCGAAAACCTGTGCGGCAAGGAAGGCGACGGATTTATCGACGCCATGCGGGTGCTGGATGGCGGCCGCATCTCCATCGCCGCGTTGTCGCTGGGTATGGCCGAAGGGGCATACGAGGCTGCGTTGAAGTATTCCAAGCAACGCAAGCAGTTCGGCAAGGCCATCAGCGACTTTCAGGCGATCCAGTGGAAGCTGGCCGACATGGCCACCGAAATCGAAGCGGCGAAGCTGCTGACCCTGCGTGCAGCTTCCATGAAAGACGCCGGTATGAAGACGACGCTGGAATCGTCCATGGCCAAGCTCTATGCCAGTGAAGTTGCGGTCCGGTGCGCCAACGAAGGTGTGCAGATTCACGGCGGCTACGGGTTTATCAAAGACTATCCCGCGGAAAAGTTTTATCGCGACGTGAAGCTGTGCACCATCGGCGAGGGCACCAGCGAAATCCAGCGTCTGGTGATTGCCCGGCAGCTGCTGAAGGACTAGCTGCAATCTTGGCAACTGATCCCATCCCGACTCAAACCGGCTTGGCCCAGACTTCGCTAACACCCGATGAACGCACCATAGCGCTTCTGGCGCACATGTTGCAGATCATGCTGTGGTGGATCGCTCCGCTGGCAATTTTGCTCATCAAGAGAGACTCGAAGTTTGTTTCATTCCACGCGCTGCAGGCGTTACTGCTGCAGATTGTCCACCTGCTTTTGCTGATTTCCGGAGTCATTTTGTGGTTCGGCGTATTCGTTCTGGCGGCGGCTTCCGCTCCTGCGTCCGGGCATATGCCTCCACCGCCGGAACTCTTCTTCTTGATGCCCGTGCTTTGGCTATCCTGGATGGGAGTGGGATTGACTGTGCTGGTTGCCGCGATCGTATACGGCGTCAAGGCCGGACGCGGCGAGTGGGCGGAGTACCCCGTATTAGGAGCGGTGGCTTTGAAGATCCTCAAGCTACGGCCGGGAGGCCTGCCGGCATGACTTTCCAGTCCTTTCAATCCGCAATTCTTGTTTATTCCGCCTCTGCTTTACACTGAAACGGCTTGAATCAGAGTATCCAACCCTTGGCTGATCAGGTTCGCGCCCGCGACCCTCGCGCGCTTGCCCGTGCCATCACCGCGGTGGAGAACCGCGCGCCGGGATGGTCCGACCTGCTCAAGGCTCTCTTTCCTCACAGCGGACACGCACGGATACTCGGACTCACCGGCCCGCCGGGCGCTGGCAAGAGCACGCTGGTGGACCAGCTCGCCCGCCACTATCGCCAGGAAAACCGCACCGTGGGCATTATCGCGGTCGACCCGACGAGTCCCTATACGGGCGGGGCGATCCTGGGCGATCGTATCCGCATGCAGGACCATTTTTCCGACCCCGGAATCTATATTCGCAGCATGGCGACGCGGGGCTCGCTCGGAGGGCTGGCCCGCGCCACGGCGGATGTCGCCACGGTGCTCGATGCCGCGGGGCGCGATCTGGTCATGATCGAAACCGTAGGAGTGGGGCAGGATGAAGTCGATATCGTGCGCCTGGCCGATATCACTATTGTCATTCTGGTGCCGGGCATGGGCGATGATGTTCAGACCATCAAAGCGGGCATCATGGAGATCGCCGATATTTTTGTCATCAACAAGAGCGATCACGAGGGCGCCGAGCGGGTGGAACGGGAAATCCGCGCTCTGCAGTTGCTGGCGGTGCGCAGCGATAACTGGACCCCGCCGATCGTGAAAACTGTGGCCAGCGAAGGCCAGGGCGTAGCCGAGCTCGCGGCTGCGATTCGAGACTACGAAGCCTATCTGCAAAAAGAAAATTTGGTCGAGCAACACCAGGTCCAGAACTGGCAGAATCGTTTGGTCGAGATGTTACGCGATGCCTTGCTGGATCGCGCGCGCGAGCAGCTGGGGAACGGCGCCATGGCTCGCTACGCGACCGAGATTGCCGAGCACAAGCGCGACCCTTATTCGCTGGTCGAAGAGATTGTCAACCAGATGGAGAAGCGGTAATGGAGGGCGGGCGTCCCGCCCTTCAACGCTCGCTCAAGTGGAGATGGAGAATCCTTGATGTTCAGCATTGACCACATTGGAGTCGCGGTGAAATCGCTGGCGGCGGCGAAGGGTATCTACGAGAAGCTCGGATTGAAACTTGCGCCTGAGGAAACAGTTCCAGGTGAGCAGGTGCGGGTAGTGATGGTGCCGCTGGGAGAGAGCCGCCTGGAGCTGTTGGAGCCAACTTCGGAAGATTCCGTCATCGCGAAATTTATCGCCAAGCGCGGCGAGGGATTGCACCACGTTTCACTGCGTGTGCCCGACCTCGAGGCTGCGGTCGGACGGCTGAAGAAAGATGGCGTACGGCTGGTTTCAGACGAGATCAAGATCGGCGCGGGCGGGCATCGCTACGTGTTTGTGCATCCCTCGAGCGCGGGTGGAGTGCTGTTGGAGCTGGTGGAAGCCGCGCACTGATTCTGAATGTGTGGCGCGGGCGCCCTCGCCCGCGGATTTTGATTCTGCTTCCGGCACGCGGGCGAGGGCGCCCGCGCCACACAAGTCGAAATGCTTCTTCTCGCCGCCGACACTTCGGGTAAGCATGGCACCATCGCGCTGGCGCGGTGCGGCCCGGGCCCTGTCTGCGATGTAATCGAAGTGGTACCTCTCGAGGGAGGAACATTCTCGGCCCAATTGGTGCCGCAGATTGCCGTCCTGCTGGCGAAACATAGTTTCAACAAATCCGACATCGACGGTTTTGCCGTGGTCTCGGGGCCTGGCTCGTTTACCGGAGTGCGCGTCGGACTTGCGGCCATCAAGGCGCTGGCGGAGGTCCTGGGAAAGCCGATCGCGGCAGTGTCGCTGCTTGAGGCCATCGCGGTCGCAGGCGGGGCGCCAGGCAGGGTGACTGCGGTGATGGATGCAGGCCGCGGCGAATTCTACGCGGGCGAGTATGAAGTTCAGGAGGATGGGGCCACCTTGCTGCAGGAAAGGTTGTTGACCCGCGAAACGTTACTGCAGGCCGCGGCCGGATCAACCGTCGTGACCGCGGACCGCGGCTTGGCGGAGGCCGCGAGCAGCGCGGGGTTGCCGGTGGAGACGATCACACTTCCGCGATCGGATGCGATCGCGCGGCTGGGATGGCAGAAAATCCGCGCCGGAAAAACCGTCTCGCCCGAAGAACTGGATGCAAATTACATTCGAATTTCCAGCGAGATTTTTTCCAAAACCAGTTCTTAGTTTGTGGTTCTCGGTTCTCAGTTGAGGAGTGGACTTTTGATTCGTGCCGCTACCGTGGCCGACCTGCCAGCGATGATGGCCCTGGAGAAGCGCGCGTCCATGGCGGCGCACTGGTCGGCCGAACAGTACGACGCGGTGTTTCGCGCGTCTGATCCGGCCAGGGTAGCGCTGGTGCTCCACGATGCGTCCGGTCTTCAGGGCTTTGTGGTTGCCCGGGTGCTCGATGAGGAGTGGGAGATCGAAAACATTGCCGTCGCCGGTCCTGCGCGGCGGCGCGGCCTGGGAACGCGCTTGCTGGGCGAACTTCTGGACTTAGCCAAGGCGAAGGGCGCGACGGCGATGTTGCTGGAGGTGCGTGCATCCAACCACGCTGCGAGGGCGCTCTATGAAAAATGGGCATTCCTCGAAAGCGGGCGCCGCAGCCGGTACTATAAAAATCCTGAGGAAGACGCGATTCTGTATCGCATTGATTTCGTTTAATCTGCACCGCGAACGGTGCAAAATTGTTCAACATGAAAAGTCATTTAACTGTGGAAATAGGATTGTAGCGGTCCGGGCGGTGTGTTAGGTTAGGGCCGTACAAACGCTCAGGAGGGTCTACTGGATGACTCCAAAGGACCAGCTCCTGGTCAGCCACGACGAGTTCCGCAAGCTGGCTCAGGAGCACACGCAGTACGCCGAACGTCTCGAATCACTCACCCAAAAGCGCTATCTAACGGAAGACGAGAAGCTGGAAGAAGTCCGGCTTAAGAAGCTGAAACTGCGGCTGAAAGACCAGATGGAATCCATCGAGCGGCAATTTCGGCTGGTCATGCAGCAGCAGGGCCAGGTCGCTTAATTCACTTTCTCCATCGATCGCGGCTGTGGCCGCCCACAGGTTTAATGTGCTCTGAAGACGGCGCTGGTAAGCGCCTTTTTTTATTAGCATTTGGCTTCAGGAGCGACCGAGCCGCCCGGCCTGCACTATAATTCTCACTATCTCCCGATGGTTTCCGACGGCTACTATTACGCGCTCGCGCTGCTTGCAGCTGCCGTACTCCTGGGCTGGCTGGCTGGCCCGGTGTGGGGGTTGCCGGCATGCCTGCTGATGTTGTTCTTTTTGTGGTTCTTCCGTGATCCGGAGAGAGTTATTCCCGACTCCGCCGGAGCCCTGGTTTCGCCCGCGGACGGCAAGGTGACCGCAGTCGTGTCCGTTCTGATGAACGGCGCGCCGGTTACGCGGATCAGCATTTTTTTGAACGTCTTCGATGTGCATGTCAACCGTTCACCGCTCGCGGGCGTCATCCGGGAAGTTCGCTATCAGAAAGGAAAATTTCTTAATGCCATGAACCCGGCATCGGCCGAGCACAACGAGCAGAATACCGTCACGGTCGAAGGCGACGGGCAAACGGTAGTGTTCAAGCAGATCGCAGGATTGCTGGCGCGCAGGATTGTATTCAACAAAAAAGTTGGCGATCCGGTAAAGCGGGGAGAACGAGTGGGGCTGATCAAATTTGGCTCGCGGGTCGATGTTTTCCTGGATGCCTCCGCCCGTCTGCAAATCAAAGTGGGAGACCGGGTCAAGGGCGGCTCCAGCGTACTCGCGTACCTGGGAAGCGGGCCCGAGCCGCTTACCGCGCTCGGAGCAGAATCCGCCCGTCAAGGAGTTCTGTGATGGATCCGGAAGTCCCGTCAATCCCAAGACGACGAATCGGAGAGAACCCTCCGCGGCGGATGCGCAAGGGCATGTACATTCTGCCTTCGCTGTTCACCACCGCCAATATCGCCTTCGGTTATTACGCGATTCTGCAGATAACCCATGCCACCATTGCCGATCCCTGGCATTTTGACAACTCTGCCAAAGCCATAGGTTTCGCGGTACTGTTCGACGGTCTGGATGGCCGCATCGCGCGCATGACCGGGACCAGCAGTGACTTTGGGCGGGAGCTGGACTCGCTGGCGGACGTCATCACCTTCGGCGTAGCCCCTGCGCTGCTGGCCTGGACCTGGGGCTTTCGGCAGTTGCCGACCAATCTGGGTGAGTTGTACAACAAGCTTCTGCAATTCGGTGCGATTGCCAGCTTCCTGTTTCTGATGGCCGGCGCCAGCCGGCTGGCCCGCTTTAACATCACCAGCAATCCGCAGCCCTCCAACCCGGGCCGGCCGGGCAAGAAATACTTTGTCGGGATGCCGATTCCGGCGGGCGCCGGTGTGATTGCGGCCGTAGTGCATTTTTCCCGCGGAGAGCCCATCGCCTCCTGGTGGACCGCCCTGGTCTGGATGATGCTGGTCGTGGCCATCGGCTACCTGATGGTCAGTACCTGGCGTTTTTACAGCTTCAAGGACATCGATTTCCGCTCCCGTCAGCCTTTCCAGCTGGTGGTGCTTTTTGGGGCGTTGTTTGCGGCCATCCGCTTCTATTCGGAATGGGTATTGTTTCTGATCGCACTGCTCTATGTATTTTCCGGCGTGTTCTGGCGTCTGAAGTGGATCTTCCGGCGCAAGGGAAGCCCGCCGCCCCCGCCCACGTACACTGAGGCGTCGCAGGCTTCATGAGTTCGAATTTCAAATCCGTGACCGCCGCGCACGTTGACCCGGTGCGGGCCGCTAATCTTTATCGCCTTGCTATCGTGGGCGCAGGAACGCTCAAGGGCAAAGAGGTGTCCGAGGTTCTGGGCGATCGTAATTTTCCCTCTCTGGATATCAAGCTGCTCGATGACAACGAATCTCTCGGCAAACTGGAGACCGTGGGCGACGAGGTTTCATTCATCCAAAGCGTGAGGGCCGAGCAATTCGACAAAGTGGACTTCACCTTCTTTGCCTGCGACCAGGAGTGCACCCGCCAGAACTGGAAAAAGGCCCAGTCGGCAGGCAGCGCGATCGTGGATCTTTCCTATGCCCTGGAGGACGAACCGCACGCCGAGGTGAAATCACCCTGGATTCAGCGCCTGCTGGGGCAGACGCTCACTCCAGAGCTGCAGCCGGGGCCGGCGGTCGTGGCCCATCCGGCGGCCGTGGTTCTGGCGCTGCTGGTGCTGCGCATCCAGAAGTCGGTTGCGATAAAACGAGTCGTGGTCGCGGTCTTTGAACCGGCTTCCGAGCATGGCCAGAAGGGCATGGACGAGCTCCACGAGCAAACCGTGAATCTGCTCTCCTTCCAGCCCCTTCCCAAAAAAATATACGACGCCCAGGTAGCGTTCAACATGGTGGCGCGCTACGGCGAGCAATCGGCGCAGGCGCTGAACACGGTCGAACGTCGCGTGCTCAAGCACTATAAGCGGATCGCTGGCGGGGACGCGCCCTTGTTATCGCTTCTGGTGTTGCAGGCGCCGATCTTTCATGGATACGCTTTTACCCTGCACGTCGAACTGCAAAATCCGGTGGAGATCGACGCCATCTCGAAAGCGCTGGCCGGAGAACATGTGACCATCACCGGTTTGGCGGAAGAGTCTCCCAGCAACGTGAACGCGGCGGGTCAAAGTGATGTCCTGGTCTCGCTCCAGCCCGACATCAACCTTGCCAACGGCTTGTGGTTGTGGGCCGCCGCCGACAATCTTCGAATCGCCGCCGCGACCGCGGTTGAGTGCGCAGAAAATATGGCCGCCAGCCTGCCCAAGGGCAAGATCCAATGAAAGCTCTCCCGGGTGCGACTGCCGTGGTTGGTGTGGTCAGTGTGGTCGCGGGCGACTCGCCCGCGAGAGGCGAAGAAATCGATCCGCAATTTTCAGGGCGAGCACAGTTGCGAATCCCTGCGTTGCAATTCCTGACACTGGTCCTACTGTGCCTTTTAAGCACCGCCTGCGGGTACCACACGGCCGGCCACGCGGTCACTCTGCCCGCCAATGTCCAGACCATTGCTATCCCGGCCTTCGTCAATCGCACCCAGACCTTTAAAATCGAACAGAGGCTGACCGCGGCCGTGGTCCAGGAGATGGTCACGCGCACCCACTACCATATTCTTAACGAACCCGACGATTCCGCCGACGCCACGTTGCGCGGGATCGTGACCAGCACTTCGACATCTCCGCTCACCTATGACTCGCAAACCGGCCGGGCGTCGAGCGCGCTGGTGGTGGTGACCGCGAAAGTCACGCTCACCGACCGACAGGGCAAGGTGCTCTACGAAAATCCCTCGTACCTGTTTCGCGAGGAGTACCAGGTCTCGCAGGAACTCTCCAGTTTCTTCGAGGAAGATTCGCCCGCCCTGGAGAGGTTGTCGCACGCCTTTGCGCGGACCCTGGTCAGTAACGTTCTGGAGGGTTTCTGAATATGGAGAGCTTCTGATGCGGGCCTTCGCCCAGGCCGATCGCTTCGTCTCCGAGGTCGAGGCTCGCAAGCTTCGTCCCGTATATGTTTTCGTGGGCGACGAAACCTTCTTCCGCAAGCGCTGCCGCGAGGCCCTGCTCCAGCACCTGGTCCCGGCCGACCTGCGCGATTTCAGCCTGTTTGATTTTGATCTTTCCGAGACCGACCTGGCGGAAGTGCTCGACCGCGCCCGCACCCCTTCTCTGATGGCGCCGTTCCAGGTGTTTTTCGTCCGCGGGGTCAAGACATTATTCGGGCGGGGATCGAACGACGAAAAGCTGGCCGCCATCGAGGCCTACTGCAAAGATCCGAACCCGGACGCGGTGCTGATTTTCGTGGCCGACCATATCAGCATTCCAGCTGATGTCCGCCGCATGGACATGACCGACAAAGAGCGCTATGAGCGCATCCGCGAGAGCATGGGCGGGTATTGCGCCATCGTCGAGCTGGCGCGGGTCGAAGAAAACGAAGCTGTCCGCTGGATCGGCGAGTACGGCAGCACGCGCGACGTGAAAATCGACGCCGACGCCGCCCGCGAACTGGTCGACGCGTTGGGCGGCGACATGATGATGGTCTCCAACGAACTGGAGAAGCTGATCCTCTACGTGGGAGAGAAGAAGCGAATCACGCTGGGCGACGTGGAAACCATGGTCCTGGCGGCGAAGCAGCGGTCGTTGTACGAACTTACCGACGCCATTTCATCCAAGGACCGGGTACGGGCCCTGCAGGTGCTGAATGCGATCCTGAGCACCGGCGACGGCGACGAAGCCGCCATCGGCCATCTCTACATGTTGTCCAAGACCTTTCGCCAGATGCTGGTGATCCTCGAACGGAATGTGCGCGATCAGCGCATGCTCTGGGCCGCGCTGTGGCAGGGCTTTCGGGTCCCGCCATTCGCCGCCGACGATATCATCCGGCAAGCGCGGCGCTACAAGTCGAAGCGCGAGCTCACCCGCGCCCTTCGTCTGGTGGCCAAAACCGATCTGGCGCTGCGCTCGAATCCGCCGACCAAGCGCTTCGTGCTGGAAAAATTAATTCTCGATCTCACTGCCGAAGCCAAACCCGAAATCCCCGGATGGCTGCAGGAAGAACTTCCGGTTTAGACGCGCGCGCCTGCATCAGGCCAGCAGGGGCAGCTCAGGATCGGAGCGGACTTCGTAGACTGGGTCTGCGATCGCGCTCAGCTCGGGATAGTGTTTCAACAGCGCCTCCGGCGCCTTCACGCGCTGTCCCGTAATCATGTTTTTGAGTTGCAGGGCGTTGACTCCGGCTTTGCCTTCGAAGTGATTGTTGGTCACGACGTAGGTGACCTCGGCTTTGCCGGCGATGCGGACGATCTTTTCTTTCCATCCTGACAGTTCGGCCTCGCTGTAGAGATAGTTATAACGGTCCGCGCCGGTCTCGGCCTCAAACCACTGATCATAGTTCCGTCCATGCAGGCGCACGTAGCCCACCGGCGAAGTGACGTGCTCCGTGGGTTCGAGCGAGCGGCCGATGAGCGGCTGATCGATATTGCAGAAGGCGACATTCTTCTGGGCGAAGTAGCGAATGGTATCCGGGTTGTCCCAACTGTCGTGGCGCACTTCGATGACGCGCGGATATTCGATGAACTGGCGAATGAGTCGCTCCACGTATTCGCGGTTGAGCGACGTGTTCTTGAATGAAACCGGAAATTGAATGAGCAGGGCGCCCAGCTTGCCCTCCCCGGCCAGAGTCTCGAGTCCTTCGCGGGCCAGCGCTTCGTCTTCATCGTTGGGCCGGATGGACGCGGCGGAGGTGGGCTCCATGACCGCCATGGGATTGTGCGTGAATGAGCGATGCAGCTTGGCGGTGAACATGAAATTGGGGTTCACCGACGCTGCTTTCTTCATCCATAGTTTGGCCAGATGAGGTTTGATGTGTCCGTAAAAAGAGGTGTTGATCTCCACCATGTCAAAGCAGCGCGCCAGGATCTCCAGCGGGTGCTGTTTGCGGTGCTGCATGCCCGGCGGATAGAAGATGCCCTCCCAGTCTTTGTAAGACCAGCCGGCGGTTCCGATGCGAATTGGCGAAGTGGGGTCCACGGAAAATGCTTCACAAATTAGATGCCGGCAGACTAGCACACGCGGCAATCAGTTGGGGCAGGGTCGGGAAGGCTTCGCAGCTTTCTAGTAGAACAGCAGCGCGATCCAGTACACGCCGGTGGGATAGGTAGCGGTGCGGGCGTAGCAGGATCCGGCGGCGAAAGCGTGGACAGAACGACTGCCGATGGCTTGCGACACGTTCTGAGGAACGTCTTGCGGCTGCGCCGTCGTGTATCGAATAATTTCGCGGCTGCGAGGCGCCGGCACGCGCAGGGAATCGGCGTC
The DNA here is from genome assembly GCA_963841075.1 of Terriglobia bacterium. GTDB lineage: Bacteria > Acidobacteriota > Terriglobia > Terriglobales > Acidobacteriaceae > JAIQFF01. The sequence continues at coordinate 100,927 of CAWJBA010000006.1, read as the reverse complement.
GGCCATGGCGCATGCAGTAGCGGCGGCTTCCTTGTTGTCGAGGCGCTGCAGCGCCGGCAGGTGACTCTGGGCCCGCATGCGATCCACGCTCCTGCCCACCAGAACGTCGGCTTCGTCGTCGGAGCGGGTGGGCAGGCTGTGCCCGAAATCCTGGGTCACGTACAGCAACGAACCGCTGCGGACCACGCTGAATCCGGCCACGTTGTAGCCGGCGTTAAGCAGGTTCGCGCGATGCGGCGGCGAGTGCATGAGGCTGTCCTCTGCCTCGTCCACAGTGCCCGCGTACGCGACATTTTCCCCTGACTGATCAAGATGGTCTTTGGAGTTGGCTGCCAGGCGCTGCTCGAGATTGGCTTCTCCGGATAGCTGGTGGGAAAGTTTTCTCTGCGCTGCCATGGCCGTGGCGTGCGCGCGCGCCGCCTGCGTGAGTCCTTCATCTCTCTGCAACGGCGGAAGGCCGGCTTTCGCTCGATCCCGGTTGGCTATTTCCAGCAGCCGGCGTTCCGCCTCGGCGTCATAGTGTGGGGAGGGCTGCGAGCCCACCGAGGCTGAAGCCGGCTGCTGGGCCGCTCGCGCATCCGGGACAAGACTTGCCATGCCAGTCACAAGAACGATCGCGAGAAAAGCTGTGAACGCACGGGCCATGAGAGATGTCGTTTCGCAGACAAGTGGATGCGAAATCAAACTTCCACTTTGCATCCCTCACGCTAGACCCTAGAATCATTCTGAGCACCTTACGATGGGGACATTCCTGATAGTCATACTTGTCGTTGTGAACGTAGTACTTCTGGTTCTGCTGGCGGCTATTTTTCAGCGGACCACGGGTTCTTCGCAAACCGCTGAGATTACGGACCTTGCCCGGCAAACCGCGCTGCTGCATGAGTCCCTCAGCCAGAAGTTCAACGAAGCCACGGTCGATATGGCCACGCGCCTGGAGAGCACAAAGGGGGACTTGCGACAGGGCGTGACCGACCGTCTGACCCAGGGGTTCAACGAAATCCGCAGCTCCGTGGAAGCCCAATTGAGCGGCGGGCGTCGAGAGCAGACGCACGACCTGCGGGAGGCGCGCACCGAACTGACCACATCATTGGCGCTGACGACGTCGCAACTCAAAGTCGAGTTTGAGAACCTCAATCAGAAGACGGCGCAAAGCCTCGATTCCATCCGCGACCGCGTGGATGCCAAGCTGCTCGCCATCACCGACCAGGTCCAGCTCAAGCTCGATCAGAACATCAAGGAAGGGTTTGCCCAGTTCGAAAAAGTGCAGCAGCACTTGAAAGCGGCCGAAGAACAGTTGCGCGAAGTCGGGGCGCTGGGACACTCCATCAACGATCTCAACAACATGCTCAAACTTCCGCATCTGCGCGGACAGTTTGGCGAGGCCAGCCTGGAGCGCCTGCTGTCCGACTTTCTGCCGGCCCACATGTTCGAAATGCAATCCTCCGCCGGCGACGGCAACGGACGCGCCGATGCCGTCATCCAGTTTCCCGACCGCCGCTTGCCCATTGACGCCAAGTTTCCCCGCGAACAGGTGCTGGCGCTATTCGAGAGCAATGTGGAATCGGAAATCGATGAGGCTCGCCATGAGTTTGTGCGGGTGATGAAAACCGAGGCCAGGCGGATCAAGGCGTACATCCAGCCCGAACACGGGACCACCGACATCGCATTGATGTATCTGCCCAGCGAAACGCTTTACATGGAGGCCATCCGCAACCGTGAACTGGCCGACTGGCTCAACCTGCAGCATGTGTTTCCCGTCTCGCCCAATACACTGCTGATGACTTTGCAGACGATTGCTCTGGTGCACAAATGGTATGAAGTCGCCAGTCGCTTCGAAAAGAGCCGCCTGGAGCTGGCCAAAGCGCAGAAGTCGTTCGACCACTTCCAGAACCAGTTCGAAACTGTCGGCAAGAACCTGAATAAAGCGCAGGAGGCGTTTGACACCGCGCAACGTCATCTCAAGACTTATCGCGGAAGGGTCACGGCATTGAGCGGGCAGGAACAGCTGGAACTGGACGCGGCTGCGGCTGCCGCCAAAGCCGACGAAGAGCCTACCCTGCCTTTGACTGACAAAGCCAGCGCATAGACATCCAAAACAAAGAAGGCTTAAATAGGTCCTCGTTCAACCGGCATTTCTTGCGTCTTCTGCTTCTGCGTGATCGCGTTCAAGTCGTTGATGATTCTCTCCGGCTCACGATGACCGAGAAATACTTCTCCCTCGGACAACATGATACGCACACCTTTGTTTCCCCAGACGTACGCGCGACGCTCGCCAATCCCGCGGATCCCATATCCACCCAGCGCATTCCAGGGTGCGACAGCGTATGCCCTGATGTCTTGCAGCGGAATGGAACGAAGCCGAAAACCGAGCGTGCTGATCTCCACTCCATGGGAGAAGAAGCGATAACGAAAACCGCTCCAGGCCAGGGCCGTGACTCCGAGTAAGAGTAGAGCGGGTAAAGCCATCGCCAGCCGCAAGCCGGGCACGGGAATGACGGCAACAATGCCCAGCTCAATGGCGGCAAGAACCGCAAAGGCAACCGCCCAGAGCGGACCCGCGTGGACCTCTTCGGTTTCCGGCGCGACCGCCTGTCGCGGCAATGCCGCGCCGCGTCTTGCGCTTAATGCAACTCCGAAGACGACAAATACCGCGACGAACGTGATGATCAGTTCAGGCACGATGTTCAGCGGACGGCCGTAAAGGTTGAAATTAAGAACCGCCGAATTAACGCTCAGAACGACCCCGACCGCGACATAGAACATCGCCAGCAGTGACCAGGCCAGTGCATCGGGCCGGTGGATCCGGGTAAGCGTCCAGGTAAAAGTTGCCAGCAAGGAAGTCAGCAACACCAGGGAGAAGATGATCAGGGTTTCCCGTGACATCCAGCCGTTTGGCTGCCCCGCCGCTCCGAAATGACTCGCCATACGTGCCGGCAGCTGATTCCACACGGTCCAAAACTGGAAGGCGGTCAGAGGCAGCGCCAGCCAGAGCAGCGCCGTGATTGTGCGATAGAGCTTACTGTCCATGGCCATGCCTCCTGAGGCGGTCATGACCCAGTGAAATCAATCACCGGGAACTCGCCTGCGAATCAGAATGAGATTTTAGTGTTCAGCGAGAGCTCGGACCGAAGTTTTTATTAGGGTTCACAGAGCCGCTCAGAGTGTACTTTGAGATCGGGCTTGATTGATTAAACCGAACGAGTGGGACTTAGTCGCCACCGTCAAAACAAAACGCCTCCGGTTTCCCGGAGGCGTTTCTGCTTCCTGTCGGATGAGGCCTACTGCACCCGCCCGTTGTGCTTCTTGCGATAAATGGCGTTGGAGTTGGCATTCTCCTGACGGTTGACCTGCCGACGCTCGGCTCCAGTCAACTTGCCGCCATTGGCTGCGCGGTCATTGTGGATTTCATGATTGACGGCAGACTCGCGGCCTTCGAGGTGGGCGGTCTCGCCGGCGGTCAGCTGGCCGCTCTTCACTCCCTGGGCTATGCGTTCCTGCTGATTGCGCTGGCGCTGTCCCACTTCGCTCTTGGGGTCAGTGTTCTGTACGCGGGCATTGTGCTTGTCCCGGTAAATATCTTTGGAGACCGTGTTCTGCTGCTGATGCAGCGTGGCGCGATCGGCAGCGGTGAGATGACCGTTGTCCAGTTTGCGCATGTCGCGCTCTTCGTGGTTGACCTCGGATTCCTTGGTTTCGAGGTTCTTGGTTTCGCCCGCGGTCAACTGGCCGCTCTGAATGCCGTTGGCGATGCGGTCCTGTTGATTTTCCTTGCGCTGGTTGATCGTGGCCGGAGCGGCCGCCGGAGTAGTGGTGGTTTGCGCTGCCGCGGGCAGCATGAGACCTGCCGTGAGCGCGGTCAAGATAAAACTCATGGGTTGTAGCTTCATAGTGATTCTCCCTTGCTCCCTTGGTGCGCTTGCTTGGCCCGTTTTTCGGGTCACAGCTTCTAACCCGCGTGTGGGAGTAATGTTTCGCCGAATTGAAGGACAATTACGACGGGTGCAAAGATTTGCTCATGGTTACCAGGGCCGGGTAACCGGGCAGTATAGGTCCCGATGGATGAAGGGAAGGCCAGCGGAAGGCCTTGATAACGACCGTGGGGGCCCCTAGAGTCCGACTTCGATGCGCGAGCGCGGATCGAGGAAATCGCGCAGCGCGTCGCCGATGAAGTTGAACGAGAGCACGGCCAGCATGACTGCGAATGCGGGAAAAAGCACGAGGTGAGGAGCGTCGAACAGATGGGCGCGGCCATCGTTGAGCATGGCGCCCCAACTGGCAGTCGGCGGGGCCACGCCCAAACCGAGGAAGCTCATGGTGGCTTCGGCGAGAATGGCGCCCGCCATGCCGATCGCGGCCTGCACGATCACGGGCTGAATGATGTTGGGAAGAATGTGGCGGACAATCACGCGCAGATCGCTCGCGCCCAGCGCCCGAGCGGCTTCGACAAACTCGCGTTCGCGCGCGGCCAGCACCTGTCCGCGAACCAGGCGGGCGTAGCCCACCCATCCTCCCAGAGAGAGCGCCAGCACGAGATTGAAAATTCCCGGACCGCGGAAAGCCACAAACGCGATGGCCAGCAGAATTCCGGGGAACGAGAGAAACGCGTTCATCACCACCACGTTGAAGAAACGATCGATGTTGCCGCCGTAGTAGCCGGCGATCGATCCCACGATCAGGCCGAGGGCCAGCGAAACCGCGACCACGGAGCTTCCCACCAGCATGGAAATGCGCGAGCCATAGATGAGGCGGGAAAAGATGTCGCGTCCGAGTTCGTCGGTGCCGCACCAGTGCGCCGAAGACGGCGGCGAGAGACGCGTGGGCAGATCGATATAAGCCGGATCCTGCGGCGCGATCCACGGCGCGAACAGAGCGAAGATCACGAAGATGACGACCAACACCACGCCGGTGGCCGCCAACGGGTTGTGGCGGGCGGCACGCGGCAGCGAGATGGAGAGTGTCGACACGGTGAAGCGAAATCGCACGAAATCTTACGGCTTGTTGTTCACCTTCGAGTAGTGCATGTGCACCACCCGCCAGGTATTTCCGCGACGTATCCACAGCATGGTCGTTTGATAATCGGCACTGCCGTCAGCGCCGTGAGCGTGGTCGACCTCGGTCAGCAGCACCATGTCGCCGTAGAACCGGAATTGGTTGTCGATGGTGCGGGAGACGATCTGCGGCTTCTCTCGATGCCGAACCTGATCCAGATGCTGCTGCTTGGTCACCTGTCCAAAGTCTGCGGCGAGGGTAAAGGTATCGTCCTCGATCTCGGACAGAGTCTTCACGTCTCCGGCGTCGTATGCTTTGTACAACGCATCGCGCAATTTGATGATGGCCTGCTCGTCGTTGGCGCGCGCGCCGGCGGGCGCACCCTGACCTGCGGCGAACGTCGATGCGATTAACAGCATTGAAATTAGCAACGATTTCATAGCGACATCCTTTCTATCTTCAATCTACGCTGCGCCCGGCTACTCATTGTCTGATCCTCGGGTTCGCCACGGAGTAAAGCAGGTCGGTCAGAAAATTCACCGCAACGTAGGTCAATCCAATCGCCAGGATGCAGCCTTGCACCAGATCATAATCGCGATTGGAGATGGCCTGGATGGTGAGGCGCCCAATTCCGGGCCAGGAAAAAATTGTTTCAGTCACGATAGCGCCGGCCAGCGAGCGCTCCAAACTGCAGGCCCAGCACGGTAATCACCGGAATCATCGCGTTGCGCAAAGCGTGGCCGTAAACCACCGCGCGTTCGGACAGTCCCTTGGCGCGCGCCGTGCGGATGTAGTCCTGGCCCAACTCTTCCAGCATGGAAGTGCGCACCATGCGGGTCAGGATGGCAGCCAGCGCGCCGCCCATGGTGATCGCCGGCAGCACCAGGTGAGCGAAGCTTCCCGAGCCCGAGACTGGCAGCCAGCCCAGCTTGATGGCAAAAAGCAGGATAAGAATGGGCCCCAGCGCGAAATTGGGGAAAGACAGGCCGAACAAGCTGACCAGGCTGAGCAGGCGATCGTCCCAGCGGTTGCGGCGCTGCGCCGAGCGCACGCCCGCCGGGACGGAGAGCAACACGGCCACCAGCAGCGCGGCCAGGGTCAACTGCAGGGTGTAAGGATAACGCTGCGCGATCAGGTGGGTGACGCTCTGGTTGAAACGCAGCGACGGGCCCAGATCGCCGCGCAACACGCGCTCCCAGTAATTCAGGTATTGCCGGCCCAGACGGAGGTCAAGGCCGTAAGCATGGCGCGCGGCCTGGACGTCGATCGCCGGCGCGCCTTCTCCCAGCATTTGAAGAATAGGGTCGCCGGGCACGAGGTGAATCAGAAGGAAAACGAGGGAAACCACCAGCCAGATTACAGGTAGTGTGTACAACACGCGGAGCGTAAGGTATCGGAGCATTCCGTTGCGGACCCGCGGCCTCAGCTTTCTGATTTCATCTTAATTTCACCCAGTTTTCAGTTTTTAGTTCCCGGTTCTCAGTCTCCGGCGGGTACGGGCTTGGGCTCCAGTTTTTCAATCTTTACCTTGGCGATGCGGTGGCCTTCGATTTCCTGAGCGGTGTAGCGGTGGCCTTCATACTCGAAGCTCTCGCCTTGTCGCGGAATTCTCTGCAGGCGGGCGAGAATGAAGCCAGCCAGGGTCTCGAATCCGGAATCCCGCGGCAGCGAGAGTTGATACTGCGATTCCAGATCGCGAATGCTGACCGACCCTTCGAGCACAACCGCGACCTCCCCTTCGACCAGGGCCTGCTGCGGCGGAGCCACATCATATTCGTCTTCGATTTCGCCGACGATCTGTTCCAGAACGTCCTCGACGGTGACTACGCCGGCAGTCGAGCCGAACTCGTCCACGACGACGGCCAGGTGCCGCTTTCGCTGCTTGAATTCTTCCAGCAATTCGGTGAGCACCTTGGTTTCGGGCACCACCAGCACATCGTGCATGATCTGGCTGATTTTCATGGCCGAGACTCGGCCGGCAACGGGCTGATCGGGAGTAGTGGTGAGCCGGAGGCGGGTCCAGCGCATAAGGTCTTTGGCGTAAAGCACGCCGACGATGTGCTCCGGGCCGCGTTGCGGATCGTACACCGGAACCCGCGAGTGTTGTTCCTCCACCACCCGGGTGAGAGCATCGGAAATCGTAAGGTCGCCGGGAAGAGAGAAGATCGCTGGGCGCGGCACCATGACCTCGCGCACCGTAATATTGTCCAGCTCCAGGGCGTGATGGATCATCTCTTCCTGGAATGGCGGAATCTCCCCGAACTGCCGGCTGGCGGTCACGATGAGCTTGAGTTCGTCGGGCGAATGTACGGGGCCCTCCCGGACCCGGCGTGAGCCCAAAGCCCGCAGAACCCATCCCGCCGCCCGGCTCATGAGAAAGAGCAAAGGCCGGGTCAGCGTGAGGAAGACATCCATGGGCCCGGCGACCGCCAGGGCCACCTGCTCCGCTCGCTGCAGGGCGAGTGATTTAGGAACCAGTTCGCCCAGGATCACGTGCAGGCAGGTGATCAGGGTGAAGGAGACGAAGATCGCGATCCCGTGGGCGTAAACCGAGGCATGAGGAACGTCCTGCACCGGGCCCAGCATGATATGGGCCAGCAGAGGCTCACCCACCCAGCCCAGGGTCAGGCTGACGATGGTGACGCCCAACTGGACGCCGTTGACTACCTCGTCCAGGTTGCGGTGCAGCTTCTGCACAATGCGCGCGCCAATGCGCCGGGCGGCGATCAATTGCTGGATGCGGGTATCCCGCACGCTGACCAGGGAGAACTCCGCGGCCGCGAAGAAAGCGTTGGCCGCCACCAGCAGCAGGATGAGAAACACCCGCAGCAGCACGTATGCAATCATGGAACGCTAATTCTAACATTCCAAAGAGTTACGGCATCGGGTTGAGCTTCAACTTCCTGCCGAATCACCGTCATCCTCGCCGGGTCGACGAAATCAAGGGCTCCTCTGCTTCCATTTCAGGGTTTCCGGGGTCTAATCTTTAGTACGGTGTCTTGTTGGCTCTAAGCGTGATCAGCGGGTTCCCGGCGTGACGATCCCGGGAACAAATTCCATCGGCACTTCGTAACCTATATCGACACCAGCATTAACCATTCAGGAGGCAGATGTGAACGGGAACGGTAGCAGCAAGAAGCGACGCAAGCGGCTGATCTATGGCGGTATCGGGCTCGTGCTGGTCCTGCTGATCGCTGGGGGCCTGATCGCAGCCACGCGCGGCGGCACCAAGATTGACCCTTCGAAACTGCAAAAGGTGGAAAAGGGCGATCTGGCCAAGAGCGTTGTTGCGACCGGCAAAGTCACCCCTATCACCAAGGTCGAGGTGAAGTCCAAGGCCAGCGGAATCGTCAAAAAGCTGTTGGTGGACTATGGCGATAAAGTCAAGAAGGGTCAATTGCTGGCCCAGCTGGACAAAGAAGAAATCGAGGCGCAGGTCGAACAGTCCCGCGCCGCCGCCGAGGCCTCCGAGGCCACCCTGAAAGGTTCCGAAGCCGACTATGAGCGGGCGAAGGTGGATGCCGAGGGGCCGGATGTTCCCCTGCTCAAACGAGCCTACGAGCGCGCCATTGGGATGGCGAAGGAAGGAGTAGTCTCTACCTCAGCCCTGGAAGACGCCCAGAAGAACTACGAACTGGCGTTGAACAAGCAGAACGTATCGAAAGCGCAGGTCACGGTCCTCAAAGCGAAGATTGCCCAGTCCCAGGGACAACTGGCACGGGACCGTGCCACCTTGAAACAACTCGAAGAGCAGCTGAGTTACACCGACATTGAGTCGCCGATCGACGGAATCGTCCTGTCGCGTGACGTGGAAATGGGCGATGCCGTCAGCTCCATTCTGGTTCTGGGCTCGTCCGCCACCCTGGTCATGACCCTGGGGGATACCAGCTCGGTTTACGTAAAAGGCAAGGTCGACGAGAGCGACATTGGCAAGGTTTATCTGGGCCAGCCGGCGCGAATCAAAGTGGAGTCGTTCAAGGACAAGACTTTCAACGGCGTGGTCACCAAGATCTCACCCATGGGCGTGGAGAAGGACAACGTCACCACCTTTGAAGTGCGCGTCTCCATCAACAACCCAGGCGGCGAATTGAAGGCCGAAATGACCGCCAACGCCGAGATCATCCTGGAAGAACACAAGAACGTGCTTCAGATCCCCGAAGGCGCGATCATCTACGACAAGGACAAAAAGGCGTCCGTCGAAATCCCCGACCCCAGCGCCAAAGACGGCAAAAAGAAAATTGCGGTCAACATCGGCATCTCCAACGGCGCCAAGACCGAGCTCCTCAGCGGGCTGAAAGAAGGCGACCAGGTCGTGCTGCAGTAAAGGCCAGCGCGCTCCGGCTAGCGTCTTTGCGATTTGCGCAAAGGCTTCCGCGATGCAAATCTTGAATATCTTTCAGGAGAAGCCATGAAACGCCGAAGCACCGTTCCCTCCATGCTCTCCGCCTGGGCTGTCAGCAGCATGGCCATCGCAGCTTTGATCTTTTCCTCACCCTTGCCGGCCGCGGCCGCCGAAGGCTCGTTTCAGCGTGCTTTACAGGTCAACGGACCAGTGCATCTGGATTTGACCACGGGCTCGGGCGACGTCGAGGTGCGCACCGGCAATTCGAGCCAGGTACAGATAACCGGGCGCATCCGGGCGACGGAATGGTTCTCAGGGAACGCCGAAGAGAAAATCAAGCGGATAGAAGCGAATCCGCCCATTCAGCAGAGCGGCAACGACATCCGCATCGGTCACATTGATGACCCGGAATTGCGGCACAACATTTCCATCAGCTACGAAGTGGTCGTTCCGGCGGAGACCGACTTGCGGGTGCAAAGCGGCTCCGGCGATCAGAAAGTGGAGGGTATTCGAGGTCCGCTTGAGGTCAGCTCCGGTTCTGGCGGGCTTAAGATTTCTGCCATCGGCGACCGGGTGCACGCCGAAACCGGATCCGGCGATATCGACATCGATCGCGTAAAGGGCAACGTCCACGCCAAGACCGGTAGCGGATCGATCGACGCCAACGACATCGCCGGCGCCTTTGAAGCCGACAGCGGCAGCGGACGCATCACTTTGCAACAGACCGCGCCGGGCTCGGTGCGCGTGGACACCGGATCGGGAGGCATGGAGCTGCGCGGCGTGCGCGGCTCGCTCGAAGCCAAGGCCGGCAGCGGGACCATTCAGGCGGAAGGCAGTCCAACCGGCGCCTGGACGTTGCACACCGGTTCCGGCGAAGTGCAGCTGAAGCTGCCTTCAAACGCGGCTTTCGACCTGGACGCCCACACCAGTTCCGGCTCCATTTCGATCGATCAACCACTCACCGTACAAGGCTCCATCGGCCGCAAGGAGGTACGCGGCCGGGTCGGTGGCGGCGGCGTGCCCGTGGAAGTGGAAACCGGATCGGGAGATATTCAGATCCAGTAAAGCAGTCGTCGGTCGTCAGTCGTCGGCCAATTCATTCGGCCTTCTGCAGAATCGCAGAGTCACTTTCACGAACTCGCGCTCAAAGTCTCTCGTCCCAAACGATGTAAAGAGCTCCGGCCCGAAAGCAATGGATTGGCTGACGACCGACGACTGACGACTGAAAACTGATCTTCGTTACCTCCGTTCCTTGACTCCGCTCTCCCGACAGGTTACTTTCGGCATTTCCGGGGAAAATTCTGTCTGCAAGCGAGGGAAAATTGGCGCACCGTCCGATCATCACGCTGACTACCGACTTCGGGCTCAACGATCACTTCGTGGGAACGATCAAAGGTGTCATTCTGGCCATTTCTCCGGAGATCGAGATTGTGGACATCAGCCACTCCGTGCAGGCATTCGACGTTCTGGACGGCGCGCTAACAATTGCCCAGTCGTATTCCTACTTCCCCTCCGGAACCGTGCATCTGGTGGTGGTGGATCCCGGGGTGGGAACGGCGCGGCGGCCGATCCTGGTCACCAGCGACCGGCATCACTTTGTTGCGCCCGACAATGGCGTCCTCTCCATGGTCTACGCCCGGGAAGAGCGCTTGCACATCCGCCACGTCACCGCTGAGCACTATTCCCTGCAGCCGGTCAGCAATACGTTTCATGCGCGCGATATTTTTGCGCCGATCGCCGCCTGGCTGGCCAAGGGAGTCGATCCGGAGAAATTCGGCGACGAGATTTCCGACTTCGTCCGCTTCAATCCGCCCAAGCCGAAATCGGTGAACGGCAACACATTGCGCGGCGTGATCCTGAAAGTGGACCGCTTTGGCAATCTGGTGACCAACATCACGCCCAAAGACGCTCCCATGCTTTTTGGCTCCGAACCTGCCCCGTTCAAGATGGTGGTAGGCAAGCACGAAATTACGGAAATCCTGCCCAACTACTCCGAAGGCGCGCCCGGCGAGGTCTTCGGCATCCTGGGCAGCATGGGATACCTGGAGATCTCCTCCAACCGCGGATCTGCGGCCAAGATTGTAGGATCGGGCAAGGGCAGCGAAGTTACCATCACGCTGGAAGGCGCGGCCGCCGCCGGCAACGGGAACTAGTCCTGAGGGTGCCCCGTCCAAGCTCCGCTTGGGCGGGGATTTTTGTTTGCGGTGACCGCAACGTTGAAGTCGTGCCCAGGTTTGACGTGAACGTGAAAACATCCGCCCCACCGGAGCTTGGAAGGGGCGCCCGGCTTCTGACATTCCACTAAATATTTAGGGGCGCTTCGGTCCGGGATGGACGTAACGTTCTATTTCTCCCGTCCACTTCAGGAAGCGCCACAGATTGCCGCGCTCCCGCCACATGAACTCCCAAAATTCAAGAAAGCCGATCTGCTGCATCTTTACCCCGCAGTAGGTCTCCACACGCCAAAGAAGATAGGGGCTGCGCCAGGGGGTAAGCCGATGGCCGCGGGTTGCGTTCCAGATAAATCGAAGCATGTTGCGCATGGTTGTTCCGAGTATAGCTCTTGTCAGTCGTCAGTTTTCAGTCGTCGGTCGTCAGCCAAATCCTTTGCGGCGAGAGATTCGCTGAAGACTGCCGGCCGACGACTGAAGACTAGACCTGCTAAGATTTCCGCTTCATGTCCGACGACGCTCGCCAGAAAGCCGAAGACCACTACTACGCCGCCCTCGATCTGGTCGCTGAGGGCGAACAGGAGCGTGCCTTGGCCGAATACCAGCAGTCCCTGGCCGCCGATCCTGTCTTTACCGAGGCCATGCACGGCATGGCCCGCACCCTCCAGGATCTCAATCGCCTGGATGAAGCCATCGCCGTGGCAAGACGAATCGCCGAACTCGATCCCGACGACGTGCTGGCCTACACCAGTCTGTCCGTCCTGTACCAGAAAAAAGGCATGATTCCGGAGGCTGAAGCCGAAGCCAACAAAGCCAGAATTCTGGGATGGAAGCAGCAGTTGAAGAAGGCAGTCGCTAGTCGTCGGTCGTCAGTCGTCAGCCAGAATCCTTTGCGGCGAAGGATTCGCCGACGACCGAAGACTGACGACTGACAACTAGAGTTCGTACTTCTTCGCCAAATGCCGGAACGAACGATAAGAAATCTTCAGCACCTCGGCGGCCCGGGTCTGCACTCCGTTCGATTGAGCCAGCGCCGCCAGCAGCAGCGAACGCTCGATGTCGGCGACATACTTCTCCATGTCCACGCCTTCGGGCAAGACCGAGCCGGAACGGCTGAGACCGGTCCGCCGGCCATGCCGACGCCGGCTGCCGCGGCCCGTGCTTTCGAGCGTTCCGCGGGGAGTTCGACGTTGAGTTCCTCTCCTGTTTCGAGCGCCACCGCCCGCTCGATGGTATTTTCCAGCTGGCGCACGTTGCCCGGCCAGTCATAGCCGCAAAGCGCCGCCAGCGACTGCGGGTTCACCCGCAGAATGCTCTTTCCCGCTGCCGGGGCATATTTCTTCAGGAAATGATTGACCAGCAGCGGAACATCCTCACGCCGCTCTCGCAGCGGCGGCACCGATACCGGGATCACGCTCAACCGGTAGTACAAGTCTTCGCGAAAAGTATTCTCCGCCACCTGCTTGTCGAGATCGCGGTTGGTGGCTGCGATCACGCGCACATCGATCGGAATTTCGGTTGTGCCTCCCACCGGCCGCACGCTGCGCTCCTGCAGGACCCGCAGCAGTTTGACCTGCATGGTCAGCGTCATTTCGCTGATCTCGTCCAGAAAAATGGTGCCCTGGTCGGCGACTTCGAACAAACCGCGCTTGTTCTGGTTGGCGCCGGTGAAGGCGCCTTTCACGTAGCCGAACAGTTCGCTTTCCAGCAGGGTCTCCGGGAAGGCCCCGCAGTTGATGGAAACGAAGGGCTCGCTGGCCCGGGGAGAACATACGTGCACGGCCCGCGCCACCAGTTCTTTGCCGGTGCCGCTCTCGCCGTAGATCAAGATCGTGCTTTGCGTGGACGCCACGGTGCGAATGGTTTGCTTCAGCTTTTCCATGGCCGGGCTGGCGCCCACGATGTTGTCCAGCGAGTTGCGCGTCGCGGCATCGCGTTTGAAGGCAAAATTCTGCCGGCTCAGCGTCATCTTCTCCAGGGCGCGATTGATGGCCAGCTTGATTTCGTCCACCAGTCCAGGAGACTTGCGGATGTAATCGGTGGCGCCGCCCGCCTTCACCGCTTCCACCGCGGCCTCGTAGTCGTCTACTGCCGTGATCAGAATGACCGCGGAGTCGGGAGAAACCTGGTGGGCGTAGCGCAGCACTTCGATGCCATCGGTATTCGGCATCTTGATATCGGTGACGACCACGTCGTAGATGGCGCTTTCGAGTTTTTTCTTCGCCTCGTCTCCCGACTTTACGGTCTCGACCTTGTGGCCGTCGCGGCGCAGAGCGATATCCAGCATCTCGCAGATGGAGCGCTCGTCATCGCAAACCAGAATGTTACCCACGCGCTCTACCTCCTGTGCCGGCCGCGGCTGCGGCGACTCCCGGTGTCCGGAACGAGTTGCGGTTTCGCGGCTGAGCGCTTCGCCGGCAAGCTTTCTACGGCCGCCAGGCGGCGCAGCCGCAGGACGAAGACGCTGCCCTCTCCGACTTTGGACCGCGCCCAAACCTTGCCTTCATGGGCCTGCACGATCTGATACACGATGGCCAGGCCCAGTCCGGTGCCGCCTTCAAACTGCGACTGGAAGGGCTCGAAAATTTTCTCCACCAGCTGGCGGCTCATGCCGGGACCGGTATCGGCGAAGTTGATTTGCCAGTCCTCGCCCGCCTGTTCCAGGGAGACGCTGAGCACTCCGCCCGAACTCATGGCGCGGACCGCGTTCTCGCAAAAATTCCAGAACACCTGTTTGATCTTGTCGCCGTCAGCCATGGTGAGGGCTTCTTCGAAGTTGTAGTTCCGCTCGATGCGGATTCCGGTGTTCTCGGCCACCAGCCGGTGCTCCAGCAAAGTGAGCGTGTCTTCGAGCAGGGGCAGGAGGTCGACGGAGGCGAATTGATATTGCTTGCCCCGGGAGTAAGCCAGAAAGTCGGTGATGATGCCGTTCAGCCGCTCCGATTCCCGGGTCACGATCTGCAGCAGCTGGCGATGCTCGTCGCTCAGGTCGGCGATGCCGGAGAGCATGCTCACCGAGCCGGCAATCGAAGTCAGAGGATTGCGGATCTCGTGGGCGATGGCCGCAGCCAGGCGTCCCACGGCCGCCAGCCGGTCCTGAATGCGCAGATCCCGCTCCAGGCGCCGGATTTCGGTCAAATCATCGAAGGTGTAGACGTAGCCGATCGTCTTTCGGCCGGGCACCGAAAGCGTGGTCACCATCACCCGAAAAGTCTTGCAGAAACCATTCGACGCCACAAAGCGCACTTCTCCGTGGGCGCGTTCCGAATCGAGAGTGGGCAAGGGGTCGAGAAAGAGCTGGCCCACCGGCTGACCCAGGAAATCGCGCTCCGAGCGCTCAAACAACTTCTGCGCCGCGGTGTTGGCCAGAGTGATGTAACCGTCGAGCCCGGTGGTGATCAGTCCGCCGCTGATGGACTGAATAATGTTTTCATGCAGCGCCTGAAGGTCTTCCAGCGCCCCGCTGGTGTACTTCAGCTTTACGTCGACCTGGCGCAACTTCGCCGCCAGCAATCCCGCCAGATAAGCCACCGCCAGATAGCCGAACAGATTGACGAAAATGATGGCCTGCAGAGCGCCCAGCCCGGGATGCGTAGTCGAATACGAAGGAATGACTTCGAAATACGTCAGCTCCAGGACGGCGACATACAGGATGAAGGCCAGCGCCCCGGTCAGATAGGCCCACACCCGCGGCAGCAGGATGCAGGCCACGATGATGACCAGCGGATAAAGGAAGTTCAGCGAACTGTCCACGCCGCCGGTGGCGTAGACCACCAGCGTGACCATCACCAGGTCGGTGATGACTTGCAGCAGCGACTGGATGCGGCGTTCTTCCCAGAAAGAAAGCAGAAGCAGGTAGAAAACTGAAATCGTGTACCACAGCAGAACTGACGTTGATGAACAGACGCAGAGGAAAAGGATTCGGAGTGAGCCGGGCGATGGCCAGCTCGATGCCGAACAGCAGGTCAGAATAATGATTCGAACCTTGACCAGCCAGGCCAGCCAAAGCCGCTCATCGAAAATGGATTGCATGCGAGATCCGAATCCCTGAATGCTAGTCGTCGGTCGTCAGTCATCAGTTCGTCTGACGACTGATGACCGACGACTGACGACTGCCTTGTACTTAGCCCGCCAGTTTGGCGATCATCGAGAACAGCGGCATGTACAGCGAAATGACGATGCCGCCGATCATGACGCCCAACAGGCCGATGATGACCGGTTCCAGCATGGCCAGCATGTCCTTGGTGGCGGAGTCGACTTCGTCTTCGTAGAAGTCGGCAATCTTTTGCAGCATGGCATCCATGGCGCCCGTGGCTTCGCCGACGCCGATCATCTGGGTCACCATGTTGGGAAATACTCCCGATTCCCGCAGAGGATCGACGATGGTGCGGCCTTCTTCGATGGCCTTGCGCACCTTCATCAGCGCCTCTTCGAGAACGGCGTTGCCTGAGGTCTTGGCCGTAATGCTCAGACCTTCAAGAATCGGCACGCCTGAAGTGATCAGAGTTCCCAGAGTCCGGGTAAAGCGCGCCACCGCGATCTTGCGCAGCAGCACACCCAGAATGGGCAACTTCAGCAAGGCGTAGTCGAAGTAGTACCGGCCTCTGGGATTCTTGCGAATCTGCTTCATCCCAAAGACGATGCCGACGATCACCGACGATGAAAAACCACCAGAACTGGCCGACAAATGCGCTCAGCCCCATCACGATGCGGGTGGGCAACGGCAGGGCGACGCCCAGGCCGATAAACAAGTTGGAGAAAATCGGGACCACCCACTTCAGCAGCGCGCCGACGATCAGGAACGCCAGGCTGACGACCGACACCGGGTAGATCAAGGCGGACTTGACCGCCGCCCGCAACTTGACCGCTTTTTCGATGTAGATGGCCAGGCGCTGCAGAATGATGTCGAGAATACCGCCGGTTTCACCGGCCTCAATCATGTTGGTGGTGAGGTCATCGAAGATCTTGGGATAGAGCTTCATCGCATTGGCCAGCGTGGCGCCGCCTTCTACCGTGGTGCGCACGCCCGTGAGCGTCTTCTGGAAGGCCGGGTTCTCCTGGTTCGCGGCCAGAATCTCCAGACACTGCACCAGAGGAAGGCCGGCGTCGATCATGACCGAGAACTGCCGGAAGAAAATGGCGATGTCCTTGGTCTTGACCTTGTCAGTGCCGAGACTCGGCATGACAAATTCTTTGCCTTTTTCCCGGATGGCGCCCGGCGTGATGCGCTCGCGCCGCAACTGGCTGGTCAGCACTTGTTTGTTGACCGCAGTCCGCTCGCCGCTGACTTTTTCACCGGATTCGTTCTTCCCTGAAAATGTGAAAACTGGCATGGTAAACCTCTCCTCGCTGCAATTCGCTCTTTCGTGGGCCCGCATTCTTGCTCGGTCGTCAACCACGACCCTCGCGCTGATTACCGCCTGTGCCCTAGCGCTTGCTGGGCGCGGCACCCTTCGCCATGGCGGCGGGCTGGTTACGATTCAGGCCCGCGCCACGGTTGATCATTTCCTGCAACTCGTCGGTATTGCTGGAACGGGCCATGGCCACTTCCAGCGTGATCTTTTTCTGGAAATACGCCGTCGCCAGCGCCTGGTTAAAGGTCTGCATTCCGAACTTGTCCTGGCCGGATTGCATGGAAGAGTAGATCTGGTGGATCTTGTCTTCGCGGATCAGGTTGCGGATGGCGGCATTCGGAACCATGATCTCCATGCACATGGCGCGGCCCTTGCCGTCGGCCGTGGGCAGCAGGCTTTGGCACATGATGCCTTCCAGCACCAGCGACAACTGCGCCCGGATCTGGGGCTGCTGGTGGGCCGGAAACACGTCGATGATTCGGTTGATGGTCGAAGACGCCGAGTTGGTGTGCAGCGTGCCGAACGTCAAGTGACCGGTTTCAGCGATACGCAGCGCCGATTCGATGGTTTCCAGATCGCGCATTTCGCCGATCAGCACCACGTCCGGGTCTTCACGGAGGGCGGCGCGCAAGGCGTCGGCAAAACTCTTGGTGTCAGCGTGCAACTCGCGCTGGTTCACCACGCAGTTCTTGTTCATGTGCACGAATTCGATCGGGTCCTCGATGGTGAGGATGTGATCGTGGCGCTCGCTGTTGATCTTGTCGATCATGGCGGCCAGAGTGGTCGACTTGCCGGAACCGGTCGGACCGGTCACCAGCACCAGTCCGCGGGGCTTGTCGCACAGCTTGCTGACGATGGCGGGCAGTCCCAGCTGGTTGAATGACTTGATCTCAAACGGAATCAGACGGAAGACGGCCGAGGTGGCGCCGCGCTGGTTGAAGGTGTTGGCGCGGAAACGGGCCAGGCCCTTCAGACCGAAGGAGAAGTCCAGTTCGAGGTTTTCTTCGAAGCGGTGCTTCTGCGAGTCGGTCATGACGCTGTAGGCCAGCTGCTTGGTTTCCGCCGGCGTCATCTGCGGCAGGTCGAGCGGCACCAGGTGTCCGTGGACGCGAATCTGCGGCGGTGAGTTGGTGGTGATGTGGAGGTCGCTTCCCCCCATCTCCAGCAGCCTTTTCAACAGATCACTTAACGAAAGCGACATAGTTTCCCCTTTCCTTCCTCGAACTCTAGTGAATGGTCTCGCGTGCCACTTCTTCCAGCGTGGTCATGCCGGCGGCGACTTTGATCAGCCCGCTGCGGCGCAGCGTGATCATGCCGCGCTCAATCGCTTTTTTCTTCAATTCGAGCGCCGAAGCGCCCACCAGAACCAGTTCCTTGATCTCGTCATCCACTTCCATCACTTCGTACAAGCCGGTCCGGCCCTTGTATCCGGTGTTGTTGCAGACGCCGCAGCCTTTGCCTTTTTTGATCTTCACCGTCTTGGCTTCTTCCGGGGTGTAGCCTTCTTCGATCAGCGCCTGCACCGGCATATCGATCACTTCCGCGCACTCGCGGCAAATGCGGCGCACCAGTCTCTGCGCGCAAATCAGGTGGACCGAAGTCGCGACCAGAAAGGGTTCAATACCCATGTTCATCAGGCGGGTAATGGTCTCCGGCGCGCCGTTGGTGTGCAGCGTGGACAGCACCAGGTGGCCGGTGAGGGCCGCCTTGATGGCAATTTCGGCGGTTTCAAAGTCGCGGATTTCGCCGACCAGAATGATGTTCGGATCCTGCCGCAGGAAAGCGCGCAGCGCCGCCGCGAAGTTCAACCCAATCTGTTCCTTCATCTGCACCTGGTTGACTCCGGCCAACTGAAATTCGACCGGATCTTCGGCGGTCATGATGTTGGTGTCGGGCGTGTTCAGGCGCGCGATGGATGAGTACAGAGTATTGGTCTTGCCCGATCCCGTGGGACCGGTCACCAGCACCATGCCGTAGGGCTTCAGAATGGCCTTCTCGAACTTGGTCAGCGACTCCTGCTCGAAACCGAGCTTGGTCATGTCGAGGCGCAGGTTCTCTTTGTCCAGCAACCGCATGACGATCTTTTCGCCCCACAGCGTGGGCAGCGTGCTGACGCGGAAGTCGAGCTGCTTCTTGCGGCCGCCCAGGCTCATCTTCAGCATGATGCGGCCGTCCTGCGGCAGGCGCTTTTCGCTGATGTCCAGCTTCGCCATGATCTTCACGCGCGAAATGATGGCGTCCTTCAACTTGAGCGGCGGCGACATGATGCTCTGCAGCACGCCGTCAATACGGAAGCGCACGCGGAATTCTTTTTCGTACGGCTCCATGTGAATGTCGCTGGCTCCCCGCTTCACCGCATCGGTCAGCACCAGGTTGACCAGCTTGACGATGGGAGCTTCGTCGGCCGCCCGCTCCAGGTCGGCCAGTTCCATTTCCGCTTCTTCCGACTGCAGCTCGACGTCAGCGTCGTTGACCTCGGTCATGGACTGCATGACCTGCTCGAGATCTTCCTGCTGCGTGGTGCCGTACGCCTTCTCGATGCCTTCGAGGATGGAACTCTCGGACGCGACCACCGGCTCGATGTTGAAGCCGGTCATGAACTTGATATCGTCCATGGCGAAGACGTTGGTCGGATCCACCATGGCGATGGTCAGCGAAGCGCCGACGCGGCTCAGCGGCAGAATCTGGTAACGCTTCGCAGTCTCGAACGGAATCAGCTTTACGACCGAAGGATCAATTTCAAAGTAGGAGAGATTGATGGCTGGAACGCCGTACTGGCGGGAGAGAAAGTTGGTGACGTCTTCATCCGTCAGAAAACCCAGCTTGACCAAAGCCGAGCCCAGACGACAGTTGGTCTCTTTCTGGACCTTTGTCGCCTGCTCCAACTGCTCCGTGGTAATGACCTTCTCTTTGACAAGAAGATCACCCAGCCGTTGAGACATACCTCGATCTCCTATCTGCGTGTCAGATAATTTCGGTCTGCGAATGCGGCGCGACTGCAGCTGCGTTTTTCGAGGGGAGAAGTTGCAGCCTATCGCGTTGACAGAAATTGTCAACGTAACGGGGTTACGGCACCAGTAACTTTAGTGCGTGAGACTTCTGGGTAAGTACCTTAAGTGACGGATTCAACTCCCGCAGAAGCCGCTCAAATACAGGCGAGATGCGGTGGCGGAGAATGGAAACGGACGGAACAGCGGGGGTAGATCTGGAATGACTTTGGTAATGGGGTGAGGTTCGAATCGACATCTTGAGTAGAAGTTAGAAATTGGGGTGCCCCATTTCTCGCAGCTTTGCGAGAAGTGGGAGTGTCCGCCGGATCGAACCAGCGGGATCATCCCGGATCCCGAACCTTGATCATGAGCATCTGCCAAGCATTGATCGTTACCGCTCGCGTCTCTCGGTATGAATTCTCTGGCACCGGAGAATGCCAGAACAAAAGTGACTTCATATCGTGATCAATGACCAATAAATACGACTAGGATTGATCGCTTTCCGGGTCCCATTTCTCGCAAAAGACGCGAGAAATGGGCACCCCAATTCGGTCAAGTAGCACCGCTCGCTACTGTCAACGCCCAGCCGGAGGCTTATAATAAGCCACTTACGTCCGGATATTGACCGTGGCTGCTCCCCGTCCAACCCGCAATAAAGAAACGACCAGCCGCAAGAAAGTCATCATCTTGCTGGCGATCGGGACGCTGCTGCTGTTTGGCATTCTGCTTTCCCAATCGTCCTTCGATCTGCCGTTTCTCAACCCGGAAACCAGCCAGCAGCGTTTTCCGCTCCTGTTCTTCGCCGCGCTCACCATTCTCATATTTCTGCTGTTCGTGGCCCTGACGTTTGTTCTGGCCCGGAATCTTCTCAAGCTCTTCGCGGAACGGCGATTGGGCGTTCTGGGTTCGAAATTCCGCACCCGCCTGGTGGTGGGCGGGCTGCTGCTCTCGTTCCTGCCCGTCATCATGATGTTCTGGTTCGCCTACGGACTGATGAATCGTTCGCTGGAACGCTGGTTCTCGCGCCCGGTCGAAGAGGTGCGGGAAGACACCGAGAACGTTGCCTCGCTGGTATCGAAGTATGCGGCGCAGAACGCCCGCGCCGAAGCCGATTCCATCGCCGCGGCGCCGGAAACGCAACGTGCCTTCGCCGGTCACAGCTTCTCCAGCGTGATGAACGAATTCCGCCGCCACGAGACCACTTTGCAGGGTGGATTCGCTCTGGCCCTGGAGCAGGGCAACGCCGAGGCCAGTCTCAATGCTCCAGCCGCCTGGCCGCTGATCAAGGCGAAAATCCCGCTGGAGCGGCTGACCTCCGATTCCGTCGTTTCCTTCAAGTGGGAGAACACCGACTACATTCTGAGTGGCGCGCCCGTGGGCGATCGAGGTCTGATCGTGGTGGGCATGCCTCTGCCCCAGAAATTCTCCGAGACCGTCAAAGAACTGGACGCCAGCCAGCATCGCTATCTGGAACTCTACCGCCAACGCAGGCTGGTACGCCGCACTTACATGGAGCTGCTGCTCCTGCTCACGGTGCTGGTGCTGTTTTCGACGACCTGGCTGGCGCTCTACCTCTCCAAGCTGGTGACCCGGCCGGTGGTGGCGCTGGCCGAAGCGACCCAGGAGATTTCTCGCGGACGTCTGGACTACCGCGTGGAAGTGAGCGCGGCCGACGAAATCGGCGACCTGGTGCGGTCCTTCAACCGCATGGCGGAGGAGCTGGAAACCAGCCGCCGTCAGATCGAGGCTTCCAGCCACGATCTGGGCGCCGCCAACATCGCGCTGGAACAGCGCCGCCAGCACATCGAAACCATTCTGGAAAGCATTCCCACCGGCGTGCTTTCGCTCGACGCCAATCGCCGCATCACGCACGTGAATCATGCCCTGATTCGCATGTTCAACCCGTCCGGTTCAGAGTCTGCGAATGTGATCGTGATCGGCGCCGCGCTGCGCGAAGTCTTTCCCCAGGAGATCCTCGAGGATCTGGAGCCTTTGTTGCGCCGCGCCGACCGCATGGGCACGACGACCACCCAACTGGAAGTGGCCTTGCATCGATCGCGATTCAACGCCGCGGTCACCGTAGCCACCCTTCAGCATGCAGGCAAGGGACTCGGCTATGTGCTGGTCTTCGAAGACCTGTCCGATCTGCTCAAGGCCCAGAAGCAGACCGCCTGGCGCGAAGTGGCGCGGCGGGTCGCGCACGAAATCAAGAATCCGTTGACCCCGATCGCGCTCTCGGCGGAGCGTATCCGCCGGCATCTCGATCGCGGCACGCCCCCGGACGCCGCTTCGATGACGGTTCTCCAGGGTTGCGCCGAGACCATCGGCGGCGCGGTGGAAACTCTGCGCACGCTGGTGGACGAATTTTCCACCCTGGCGCGTTTTCCCACGGCGCAACCTGCGCCCGCGAACATCAATTCCATCGTCGACAACACTCTGGCCATGTTCAACGGGCGGCTGGACGGAATTCATGTGCAGACATTCCTGGCCCCGGATCTTCCCAAGGTGATGGCCGACTCCGAGGCCATCAAGCGCGCCCTTGCCAATCTGGTCGATAACGCCGCCGAAGCCATGCAAGGTGCGCTGGTGCGCGAAATCCAGATTTCGACCTCGCTGGTAGCCAGCCGGGACGCGATCGAGATTGCCGTCGCCGACACCGGCCATGGCGTGACCCAGGAACTGAAAGAGAGACTCTTCCTTCCCTACTTCTCCACCAAGAAACGGGGAACCGGCCTCGGCCTGGCCATCGTCAGCCGCATCATTGAAGATCACCGCGGTTCCATTCGCGTAGAGGAAAACAAGCCGGTCGGCACTCGTTTCGTGGTGGAGTTGCCCGTCGCCGCAGAATTCGTTCCCGCGCCCCTCACCCCCCAGCATGCATAACATCCTGATCGTGGACGACGAATCCGGCATCCGGCAATCGCTCAAGGGTGTGCTCGAAGACGAAGGATACAAGGCCAGCGCAGCCGACAGCGGCGAAGCCTGCCTGGACATTCTGCGCAAGCGCTCCTTTGACGTGGTCCTGCTCGATGTCTGGCTTCCCGGAATCGATGGCCTCGAAACTCTCGAGAGGATTCGCGACATCGAGAATGCCCCCGAAGTCATCATGATCTCCGGCCACGGCACCATTGAGACCGCCGTGCGCGCCACCAAGCTGGGCGCTTACGACTTTCTGGAAAAGCCGCTCTCCATCGACAAGACGCTGAGCCTCATCAAGCATGCCATCGATTCCCGGCAGATGAAGCAGGAAAACCGCGAACTCAAGAAGCAACTGACCCCGCGCAGCGTGATCGAAGGAGAAAGCGTTCCCATGAAGGCCCTGCGCCAGCAGATTCAGCTCATGGCGCCGACCAACGGACGGGTGCTGATCTACGGCGAATCCGGTACGGGGAAGGAGCTGGTGGCCCATGCTATTCATGCTCAAAGCCTGCGCAAGAACGAAATGTTCGTCGAACTGAACTGCGCCGCGATTCCGGAAGACCTGATTGAGAGCGAACTATTTGGCCATCGCAAAGGCTCGTTTCCTGCGGCGACCACCGACAAAGAGGGAAAGTTTCATCGCGCCCACGGCGGCACGCTATTCCTGGATGAAATCGGCGACATGAGCCTGAAGACGCAGTCAAAAGTTCTGCGCACGCTCGACGAGCAGCGCTTTACACCGGTGGGCAGCGATGAGCCGGTAACCGTCGACGCCCGCCTCATTGCCTCGACCAACAAAGATCTCGATGAAGAAATTTCGCGCGGCAACTTTCGCGAGGATCTGTTCTATCGTCTCAACGTCATTCCCTTCTCGGTCCCGCCGTTGCGCGAACGCCAGGAGGACATTCCCCTGCTGGCGCGCCACTTTCTCAAGGAGTTTTCCGCCACCTACGGCCGCCGGCCGCGCGAGCTCACCGACGATGCGGTTGAGACCCTGATGCGCTATTCCTGGCCGGGCAACGTGCGCGAATTGCGCAACGTCATCGAGCGCATCGTGATCATGAATCCGACCACGACTCGCTTTGATCGCAAGCATCTGCCGCCGCTGGTCCATCGGGACGGCACCCGCCGCTCCATTGGGGCAGAATTTTCCACCCTGCACCAGGCCCGCGCCGCCTATGAGCGCGACTACATCCTCAAGAAGCTCGACGATAATCACGGCAACATAAGCCGCACGGCGGAGGTACTGGGGCTGGAACGAAGCCATCTCTACCGGAAGATGAAAACGCTGGGGATTGCGGTGAAGGAGTGAAGTTCGTAGCGCCGGCGTCTCGCCGGCTGTCGTGAGGGCATCCTGCCCTCACTGCGGGGACGGGACGCCCCCGCGACAGCGCCGCTACTTCTTGATCATGTGAATTTCAGTGCCGTTCTTGAGGAACTTCACTTCGTCCATAAGCTGGTTAATCAGAAAGATACCGCGGCCATGATCGGAATAGACGCTCTCGCCCTGCAGCGGGTTGGGAATCTCGCCCGGCTTGAATCCGGTACCAGGGTCGCGCACCACGATCAAAATGCTCTGATCTTCATTGCAGACAACATCACATTCGACGATCTTCGACGGGTCGGCCTTGGCCCCGTGAACCACCGCATTGGCCAACGCCTCGGTCAACGCCAGTTCGATGGCATCGTGTTTTTCCGGATCACAATGCACCTGCCTCACCAGATCCATAACGCTCTGAACGACTGGATCTACAGCATTCCGGTCCGCCGCCAGCGTAACTTTTAGCTTCAACTTGCCGCTGTCGAACTTCTGAATCTCGTGTTTATCGGTCATGGCCTGCTTTCGTGTCGAACAAAGACTACGGTACTTGGATGCGTTTCCGCGCTCGGGGATTCTACAGGGATCGCTCCTTTCGAGCAAAGTGACGCTTGCTCATGGCTTTCCGCTACCTGCCATGCGCTCCACCTGGCGCCGCCAATCGAGCTCCTCCACGAACTCGTGCGACTCTCGCCAGTTTTCGCGGACCTTCACGAAGAGCTCCAGAAATACGCGCTTCTCCAGCATCTTTTCGATCTGCAGGCGAGCCGCGGTGCCAATCTTTTTCAACATCTGGCCGCCTTTTCCGACCAGGATTCCTTTCTGCCCGTCGCGCTCGCAATAAATCATGGCCGCGATGCGAGTGACTTTTGTTCCTTCCTCGAATTGCTCGATCACCACGGTGGTCGCGTATGGGACTTCTTCCTCCGTCGCTACCAGCACCTGTTCCCGGATCACCTCCGCCACCATAAAACGGACGGGCTGGTCCGTGATCTGATCTTCGGGAAAATAGCGCGGACCTTCGGGCAGGAACCGTATCACCTTCTCCAGCAGGACGTCGATGCCTTCCCCCTTCCGCGCGGAGAGAGGAATGATTTCGCGAAAATCATGCAGCTTTCGATAGTCATCAATGATCGGCAGCAGCTTTTCTTTGGTGCCGCGCAACAGGTCA
Source organism: Terriglobia bacterium (assembly GCA_963841075.1). Taxonomy (GTDB): domain Bacteria; phylum Acidobacteriota; class Terriglobia; order Terriglobales; family Acidobacteriaceae; genus JAIQFF01. The sequence continues at coordinate 75,673 of CAWJBA010000006.1, read as the reverse complement.
ATCTTGTTCAGCAGCAGGAACACCGGCGTTCCTGACTTCTTCGCGATATCAAGAACGAAGTGGTCTTCACGGGTGAATCTGCGGGTGACATCCGCGATCAGCAGGACCAACTCGCAGCCGACCATGGCTTCCCGCACTTCGGCCATCATTTTGCGGCCCAGCGATGTGTCGGGACGATGAATGCCCGGCGTATCGATGAGCACGACTTGACCGCCAGGGCGTCCCTTCTGCTTGGGCACATGGATAATTCCCAGGATGCGGTTGCGCGTGGTCTGCGGCTTGGGGCTGATGATGGCCAGCTTCTCGCCGACCAGCGCATTCAGGAGAGTAGATTTGCCGGCGTTGGGACGGCCCAGAATGCAGACGAATCCGGAGTGAAAGGCCATAAGTGGGCTGCGGCAGCGCCGACATCTTACCGGCTGGCGCGGCACCTGACTATATCAGCTTCATCTGCGTCGGTTTGGCGACCGAGATCCTTACCCGTTCCACTCGCCGCTCGGTGGCATCCAGGACTTCGAATCGCAGGCCCTCTTCTTCCACCACTTCGCCGCGATGGGGTATGCGGCCTGCCAGTTCGCTGACCAGTCCGGCGACGGTTGCCGACTCTTTACCCTCAGGCCGTATGCCGAACATCTCAACCAGCCGGTCCACGTCCATGTTGCCGGGCACGATATAAGAGTGCTCGCTCTCGCGGACAACTTCCATCTTTTCGTGCTCATCCCGGATCTCTCCGACGATCTCTTCCACCAGGTCTTCGATGGTCACCAGGCCGGCCACTCCGCCGTACTCGTCCACGACAATCGCCATGCGGATATTATTCTGCTGCATATCGCGCAGCAGATCGCTGACCAGTTTGCTCTCGGGCACAAAGTAGACGTCGCGTCGCATGATCGTATCGACTGTGCGGTAGCGAGCTTCGGTGTCCGGGACCTGCAGGACGTCCTGGGCAAAAACAATTCCGACGATGTTGTGGATGGTGCCTTCAAAAACCGGTACCCGGGAGAAAGGCTTGGTGCGGAGCAATTCGATAAAGTGCTCGACCGTGGTGTTGGTAGGCACGGCCACAATCTCGGGCCGCGGCTTCATGGCTTCGCGGACGGTCTTCTCGCTGAACTCAACCACTGACTGGATCAGGTCGCTGATTACTTTCGTCCAGGATGCCTTCTTCCTGGCCGGCCTCGATGAGCGCGTCTACCGCTTCCGCCTGGGTCTCCGGCGTTTCGTCCGAATGCTCTTTAGTCAGCGCCGTAACCGATTGCAGAAAGCCCAGCACCAGGGTGACCGGCAGCGCCAGGTAGATGAGGCATCGCATCACCCACACGCAGCGAACCAGCCAGTCACCTCGAGTCCGGGAAAAGAAAACGAACGGCAGAAAGCGATTGAACAGGATGATGATGAGAATCAGGCTAAGGGTAGCCTGGAGAATTTCGTAAAGGCCCCAGCCCCGTTCGCGAAACACGGCGAACCCTACCAGCAAGGCGATTGCCGCGGTAATTACCTGCGTCATTACCGCCATGGAAAGCGCGGCCCGGGCCCGGCTTACCCCGAGTCGGGGCTCGACTTTCTGCTCGAAGGTGCTTATGTTTTCCTGAAACTCCCGCGAGAGAAATCTTCCAATCTCCGTGTACACGCGGTCCGCGTAGGAGACAAGCGTCAGCAGGCAAAACAACAGAAGCAGCGCGGCTGCAATCGCATAATTCATCGAGATCGTACTGGCACGTGTGGTCGCGGGCGACTCGCCCGCGGTCTTCGCCCGCACCCTTCCCGGACTCTTCCTCACATTCCTCTCGATCAATCCGGCAGGCAAACCGAGCGACCGACGCAATTGCCGCTTCCTTAACGGCCATCGCGCCGCTGTCGCGTTCATGATCGTATCCCACGAGATGTAGGACTCCGTGAAGCGCCAGTATTTTGATCTCCTGAGCAGCGGAATGGCCCAACCGGCGGGCATTCTGTTTCGCGATTTCGGCGGAAATCGCGATATCACCCGCCAGCCCATTCACAAAGCATGGCCCCGGCGGGAATGAAAGCACATCTGTAGGCTGGTCTTTCCCACGAAACCGCCGGTTGAGTGAACGCAGTTCGGAGCTGCCGGTCACCAGGACGTTGACCATGCCTTTAAGTTTGCTGGCACGGCTGGCTCGTGCCACAAACTTGGCCAGAGCGGTATCGCTCAGTCCAGCCACGGGTTTGCGCAGTATGACCAAATTGTCCTTCGCGCACTTTGCGGCGTCTTTGCGTCCTTTGCGGTTAAAAGCTTTTTCCCGCGCGTCTCCTGCTGCTCTCTTCGAGCTACCAAAAAGGAAACAGGAGGGCCACATTCAGGCGCCCTCCTGTTCAATCTTACCCGCTCTACTCGTTGCTTTCTACTTCCGGGGAGATCTGGCCTTGGTCTATCTGGCCATGGTTCATCTGGGCGTGATTCGGCCCGGGCGCCACATCGCTGCCATTGGCTTTGCCATTCGTCTTCGATTCCAGCAGCGGCGCTGGTTCCGCGGCTTTGGCCTTGTGTTCATCGTAGGCCCGGATGATGCGCTGCACCAGCTGGTGGCGCACCACATCGGTGTCGTCGAAGTGAGCGAAGGTTAAGCCCTCTACGTTCTTGAGGACCTCGGCCGCTTCCAGCAGTCCGCTGCGCCGCGCGTTGGGCAAATCGATCTGGGTTACGTCGCCGGTAATCACCGCTTTGGAGTTAAATCCCAGCCGGGTCACGAACATCTTCATCTGTTCCGAAGTTGTGTTCTGCGCCTCGTCGAGGATGACGAACGAATCGTTCAATGTCCGTCCGCGCATGAACGCAATGGGCGCGATCTCGATCACATTCTTCTCCAGGTAGCGATCGACTTTTTCCGGCTCCAGCAGGTCATAGAGCGCGTCGTACAAGGGGCGCAGGTAGGGATCGATCTTGTCCTGCAAGGTCCCGGGAAGAAATCCCAGACGCTCGCCCGCTTCGACGGCGGGACGCGCCAGAATGATCCGGTTTACTCGTTTTGCCTGCAAGGCGGAAATTGCCATGGCGACCGCAAGATAGGTCTTGCCCGTGCCCGCCGGCCCGATGCCGAAGACCATGTCGTGGTTCTCGATGGCCTCGAGATAGCGCCGCTGGTTCGCGCTCTTGGGCTGGACGGTGCGGCGTCCAAAGGCACGCTGGCGCCCAGCTTCGGCCAGGCCGCGCAACGTAACCTTGGGATCGGCGAGCAGAACGCGCAACATGCTGCCCAGATCGCCATTGTTGAAAGTATGTCCGGAGCGTTGCAGGTGATCGTAGTCGGCAAAGACCTGCTCGGCGCGGGCCACATCGCGGGCCGACCCTTCCAGATCGATGGAATCGGATCGCAGATCAATATTGATATTCAGGCCATCTTCCAGCAGGCGCACATTCTCGTCGCGCGTGCCGAACAGAGTTTCTATCTGGGGGCTGATTTCAATGCTTTTCTTCATTCAGTATTTGCCGCTTCCTCCGGCGCATTGGATGCAGACTTGCCTGTGCACGGAGGGAGGAATAAGGCAACTTGCCCTCCGCGGGACCGGCAGGAACAGTCCTGCCTTGGTGCAAACAAACGGTTCTCATGTCTGGAGGTGGAACCAGCCGAGGATGCTCGCCCCGAAGTGCAGGCAACTGCCATTGAGCTAAGGTTACCCCCGCCCGCCGATGAGAGTCAATCCAGCAAAATGTAAAGTTTTACTGTTCTGGAACGCTGAAGTTCAGATAATCAGTGTGGGCCGAACACTCCTGTCCGCCTCTGCGTCCTTTGCGAAATCCTTTGCGACCTCTGCGGTTTAAGATTTTGTCCTTACTGATGTAAATCAAAGTCTTTACCGCAAAGTTCGCAAAGGATTTCGCAAAGGACGCAAAGACTTCCATGTCCCCGGCCTCCGATTGCAGCCCGACTCCACTCCAGATATCATGCGGGCCACAATGAGATTCACATATCCCTTTCTGTTTGTGCTGTTGACTGCTTGCGCCTGGGCTCAAACACCGGCTTCCACCCCAGAAGTGGAAAAGGTCTTTCCCCAGGCCCGCGCCTTGTATCTGGATCTTCACCAGAATCCGGAGCTCTCCTCCCATGAGACGCAAACCGCGCAGAAGATTGCTGCCCGCCTGCGCGACCTTGGCTATACAGTCACCGAAGCTGTAGGCGGCACCGGGGTGGTCGCCGTGATGAAAAACGGGACCGGCCCCACGGTGATGCTCCGCACTGAACTTGACGGGCTTCCTGTAGAGGAAAAAACCGGTCTCGCTTATGCGAGCAAGGTCCGCACCAAGGACGATGCGGGACGCGACGTCCCCGTCATGCACGCCTGCGGACACGACGTGCACATGGCATCGCTGGTAGCGACTGCGGCCATCATGGCGGGCAGTAAAGGCACCTGGCACGGAACCCTCGTCCTGATCGGCCAGCCCGCTGAGGAAACCATCGCCGGCGCGAAGAGAATGGTCGAAGACGGCCTGATGACCCGATTTCCGAAACCCGACGTGGCCGTCGCCTTGCACGTGGGCAACGAGCTTCCCGCCGGAAAAGTTGGAGTTGGACCCGGCTATCGATTCTCCAACGCCGATTCACTGCGCATCACGATCTATGGCAAAGGTGGACACGGCTCCATGCCCAACAGCACCATCGATCCGATTGTGATCGCAGCCCGCATCGTGGTCACCTTGCAGACCATCGTCTCCCGCGAAGTTAAGCCCGGCGAAGTCGCCGTAATCACAGTGGGATACATTCAAGCCGGCACAAAAAACAACATCATCCCGGACCACGCGGAACTCGGGATTACGGTCCGCAGCTACAAGCCTGAGGTTCGCAAGTTACTGCTTGCGTCCATCGAGCGAGTTACCAGGGCCGAAGCCAATGCTGCCGGCGCCACGCAAGAGCCCAAGATCGAGCACTACGAGGCCACGGACGCCGTTTACAACGACCCCGCGCTGGCCCAGCGCATGCAGGGCATTCTCGAATCGGCATTGGGCAAAGACAACGTGGTGATCGAAGATCCGGGGATGGCCTCGGAGGATTTCTCCTACTTCACCGCCCAGGGCGTGCCCTCTTTTTATTTCAGTCTGGGTGGCGCGGACCCGGCAAAATATGCGGAGGCAAAAGCGGCAGGAACGAACCTGCCTTCCAATCACTCGCCGCTATTTGCCCCCGATGTGGATCCCACGCTGCGCACCGGAATCGAAGCTGAAGTGGCGGTGCTGCGCAATCTGCTGAAGTGACTGTCATCCTGAGCGGAGTAGCTGCTTCGCGAAGCGAAGCAGCCGCGGAGTCGAAGGACCCCTATAAGCGGCAGTACGCGGCGAATCTATGTGTGAGCTAGCCGCAGGCAAGATTCCCAAGAGCGCTAAAGTCATCGTCACTCATAGGGGTCCTTCGACTTCGCATGAAGCCCGCATTGCGGGCTTCACGCTGCGCTCAGGATGACAAAAATTGAAGCTTAAGCGCCCTGCGGCCTTCGCATCGGCGATCGACGCTGGCACTGCGCGTTGCCTGGCCCAGGCCCTCAGCTCCTCAATCTCCTCGGACCGGGTGATCGAAAGCGGGACAGTCGCTTTGAGTGCATCCAGCATGCCTTGCGTATTCACATTCTGCTTGCTGGAAAATGCCGCGTACAGTGCAGTCTGCACCGCGGCTTCGATCTCGGCCCCGGAATATCCCTTTGCGGCAGTCGCGATACGGTCCAGATCGAATTCGGCGGGATTGCGTTTGCGGCCCGCCAGGTGGATGGCGAAGATCTGCTTGCGCTCCGCCTGATTGGGTAAATCGACGAAGAAAAGTTCGTCGAAGCGTCCTTTACGAATCAACTCCGGCGGCAGAACCGTCACGTTGTTACAGGTAGCGGCCACGAATACGGGAGCTTTGCGGTCCTGCATCCAGGAAAGAAAGGCGGCGAGGATACGCGACGAAACTCCGGCATCCACCGACGCCGAATCCGGCCCGCTTCCGGCGAAGACTTTTTCCAGCTCGTCGATCCAGAAAACGCAGGGCGCCAGACCTTCGGCGACGCGAAATACTCTCTGGATCCGTTTTTCGGTTTCACCGATATATTTGTCGTAGATGGCGGCGGTGTCGAACTTGACCAGCGGAAGTTTCCATTCTCCGGCGATGGCGCGGGCGCACATGCTTTTGCCGCAGCCCTGCACTCCAAGTATGATCGCTCCCCGCGCCGGCTCCAGTCCGAAGTTGCGGGCGGCATCTTCCCAGGTGCCGCGACGCTGAGCCAGCCAGCGTTTCAGATTGTCCAGCCCGCCCACCTGGTCCAGGCTTTCTGAAGCGTCGATAAACTCCAGCATTCCAGAACGCCGCAACAGCTCTTTTTTCGCCTGCAGCACATCGGTGACGGTTTCTTGCGTCACTCCGTAGCGCGTCACAATGGCCTGCGAAGCCGCTCGTTCCGCTTCCTCTTCGGTGAGGCCGCGCAGGTTGTTCGCCATGGCGTCCAGGCCCGGAGCGTCCAGCGAGCGTTTAAGGGTGCGCGTCTTTCCTACCCTGACCGTCATTTCGTCGATGATCTGGCGCAACCGCACCTGGTCGGGAAGGGGAAGCTCCAGAAATTCAACCAGGCTGCACAGTTCCGGAGGAATCGTGATCGAGGGCGCGGTAATGATGACGGTGCGGCGATTGGCGGAGAACTTCTGCCCCACGTCGCGCAATCGGCGCACCACAACCGGATCGTCCATGTGGCGATGAAAGTCCTTCAGCACGAAGGCCGCTTCGAGCGACATGGCTTCCAGATTACTCAGCGCCTGGGCCGGTTCCTTGCTGTTGTAAAGCGCCTGGGCGCCTGACAGATCGTGGCCCTGACCCGCCGGGAACCCGCCGGCTGAAGGCCCGGTTTCTATTACCAATTCCCCAACGTCGCTGCCGCAGCGGACCAGTCCGCTCGCAATGCTCCACTCGAACGTGGCCAGATTCAGTGACGAGCACGCTGCCCGCACCAGGCGCACCGCCCGCATCTCTTCCACGGTTTCCATCACCACAATTGGTGTGGAGGAGTTGAGCAGGATTTTCAGGCGCTCCAGGGCATCCGGCATAAGAGTTTGACCAGCTATCGTTTGACCGCGTGGGACTTACTCCCGTAAAATAGCCTATTCGAGAGCATCCGGAATACCTCTCCATAGAAACGAAGGTAACGAAGCAGACATGGCAAATCATTTTTCGGCGCTGAAGCGCGCCCGTCAAACCGAGACCCGATCCGTTCGCAACCGTGCCAACACCTCCCGCCTGCGTGGCGCATTGCGAGACTTGCGTGAAGCCCTGGCCAAAGGCGACAAAGCCGCCGCTCAGACAGTTTTCAGGCAGACGGTTTCCGCCCTCGACAAGGCCATCCAGAAGGGCGTGATTCATGAGAACACCGCGTCGCGTTACAAGTCCCGTCTGAACGCGCGGGTGAATGCGCTGAAGTAGCGATCCAGCCCTCTGTAGCCCTTCAAGAAAGACTGATTAGATTTTTGCGGTGAGTTCTTCTCGGGCGGCGTAATGCGACTCCACGTAGTCATCCAGGATCTGGATAAACTCCGCAACAATCTTGTCACCCTTCAAGGTCGTAAACAGGCGGCCATCCACGTAGACTGGCGCCTTGGGCTCCTCGAATGTTCCAGGCAATGAGATGCCGAGGCTGGCATGTTTTGATTCGCCTGGTCCGTTCACGATGCAGCCCATGACCGCGACTTTCATCTCTTCCACACCGGTGTAGCGTCCCTTCCATACCGGCATCTGGTCGCGCAGATACGACTGAATCTGCTGCGCCATTTCCTGGAAGAAAGTACTGGTCGTGCGGCCACAGCCCGGGCAAGCGGTGACCTGCGGCGTGAAGCTGCGGATACCGAGCGACTGCAGAATCTGCTGTCCTACGCGGACTTCTTCGGTGCGGTCGCCGCCGGGGGCGGGAGTAAGCGAAACCCGGATGGTATCGCCGATGCCTTCCTGCAGCAGCACCCCCATGGCCGCGCTCGAGGCAACGATACCTTTGGCGCCCATGCCGGCTTCGGTGAGCCCAAGATGCAGGGGATAATTGCAGCGCGCCGCCAGCGAACGGTAAACGTCAATCAGGTCCTGCACTCCGCTGACTTTGGCGCTGAGGATAATCTGGTCGGGACGCAGTCCGTACTTCTCTGCCAGGCTGGCCGAATTCAGCGCGCTCACCACCATGGCTTCCATAGTTACTTCACGCGCGTCTTTCGGCTCGGGCAGAAGCGAGTTCTCGTCCATCATCCTGGTGAGAAGTGCCTGGTCGAGCGACCCCCAATTCACGCCGATGCGCACCGGCTTCTGGTTCTCAACCGCGACTTCAATCATGGTGCGGAAATTGTTATCGTCTTTGCGTCCAATACCCACGTTGCCGGGATTGATGCGGTACTTGGCCAGCGCCCGGGCGCATTCGGGATACTTCTTGAGCAGGATATGTCCGTTGTAATGAAAGTCGCCAATAATGGGTACGCGCACGCCTTGGGCATCGAGCTGGTCGACGATGGGCGCCACCGCCGCGGCGGCTTCTTCGTTGTTGACGGTGACCCGCACCAGTTCGGACCCGGCTTTAGCCAGGGCCGCAACCTGCTTGACCGTAGAAGGGATATCAGCGGTATCGGTGTTGGTCATCGATTGCACCACAACTGGTGCATCGCTGCCGATCCTCACTCCGCCGATCGAACCGGTAACGGATTTCCTGCGATGAATGTCTGCCATGGGGAAGAGTTATTTTAACATGGGGGAAGAAAGCTCCCAGCTGTCAGCTCTCAGCTATCAGCGATTAAGTGACAGCGATTGAATGGGTTAGCGCGAGTATCGCCCTTGATGCCTGGTCTTGCTGCCTGCGGGAAACAGCAGATCCCCCACTACGCTTCGTGTCCGCTCCGGTCGGGATGACGGAGCGTTTTTCCTTGGCTAGGAGCCAGAAGCTAGAAAGCTAAAAGCTAAAAGCTGTCTTACGGCGTCCTCTGCATAATGCTGGGCAACATCTTCAGGACGTCGTTGTAGATAACCATCACCGCGAACAGCACCAGGAATACGAACGCGGCCTGGTAGATACGCTCCTTGATTCGCAGGCTGATGTCGCGGCGGATGAGGCTTTCTACGAACAGCAGCAGAATCACGCCGCCGTCCATGATGGGGATGGGCAGCAGGTTAAAGATTCCAAGATTCAGGCTGATTCCGGCGGTCAGCTCCAGAAGCGGAGTCCATCCCTTTTTGCTGGCGGCCTGGCCGGCGGCGCGCCCGATGCCGATCGGCCCTTCGATGGAGCGGATCGAGATCTTGCGTTGAATCATCTTTTGCACCAGCTCCAGAATCAGGAGCGAGCCCTGCTTGTTCTGCTCCACCGAGCGGCGAAACGCGGCCGCAAAGGGCAACGCTGAGATTTTCATGGGCGCGCTGCCGATGCCTACCCGGTAGCGGGAATCGCCTCGAATATCAGACAAGACCGGCTGCACCGTGAAGTTGAGCAGCTGGCCGTCGCGTTTGACTGTAATCTCGATCGGCTTGGCCTGGGTGCGCTTCAAGCTTTCGATCATGGCCGCGAGCCCGGCGATGGGCTGGCCGTCCACGCTGACAATCTCGTCGCCCAGTTTCATTCCAGCCTTCTCGGCCGGCATGTCAGGTTCCAGGTCGGTGATGGGGAAACTGGGTTCCTTCGGTTCCCATCCCGCGGAGCCCATCTGATTGGGACCGTACGCCTCGGGCGTGATGGTTTTCTTCAGGATCTGCCCGCCGCGCTCAACCTCAACTTCAAGCGGCTGGTTGGGATTCAACGCCTCGCGCGGAATCACCTGCTCCCAGGTTGGGTTTTGTATGCCGTCAATACCGACAATGCGGTCTCCGATCTGGATTCCGGCTTTTGCCGCTGGCGTGTCTTGCGCCACCCAGCCAATAATCGCAGGTCCGTCCAGCACCGCGGGATATTCGTAGTGCACCATGTACACGCAAGTGAGCAGCCCAACCGCGAACAGAATGTTCATGGAGGGGCCGGCAATGGCGATAAGGAAGCGATGCCAGCGCGGGTGCGACATGAACTCGCCCGGATCGTTGGTGCGGGCGTCCATCGGGTTCTCGCCGCTCATCTTGACGTAGCCGCCGAGCGGCAATGGCGCTGATGCGGTAGTCGGTGTCGCCGCGTCGGAAACCGAACAGCCGTTTGCCGAATCCGATGGCAGAATGACTTCGACCCGAACGCCCAGCAACTTGGCGGTCGGCGTAGTGGCCGAACTCGTGAATCAGGATCATGAATCCCAGAATCACGCCTACCGAGAGTACGGCAATCAGAAATCCAGACATAATTTAGTTTGTCCTACTCCACCCGCATAGCGGTCGGTACCGGCACCGCATGTCCCCCGCCAACCAGTTCCACTTTTTCGCGAGCGACTTCGCGCGCTTCCGAGTCCGCTTCCAGCACCTGCTCTATAGATTCCAACTTGCCTGCTTCCGTTGCAGAAAGGACTTCGCGGATCACTTTAGGAATATGGTCGAAGCTGATACGCCCTTGCAGGAACGCCGCTACCGCTACTTCGTCGGCCGCATTGAGTGCAACAGTTTTCGCACCCCCGGCCTCCGCCGCTTCATAGGCCAGACCGAGACAAGGGAATTTTTCCATATCCGGCGGTATGAATTCGAGATGTCGTAAGTCCATGACCGGGAAACGCATAGCCGACGGAATGCGATCCGGATACGTCAAAGCGTAGAGAATCGGAAGGCGCATGTCGGTGACAGAAAGTTGAGCAAGTATGCTGCCATCCACGAACTCGACCATGGAATGAATTGTGGATTGCGGATGCACCATGACCTGCACCCGGTTGGGCGGCAAGTTGAACAAACGACAAGCTTCGATGACCTCGAATCCCTTGTTCATCAAGGTCGCCGAATCGATGGTGATGCGTTGGCCCATTTTCCAGGTGGGATGGTTCAGCGCCTGACTCACGGTGATCGAAGAAAATTGCGACTTTGGTGTGTAAAGAAATGGCCCTCCCGAGGCGGTCAGCCAGATCCGCTCGACCTCTTCCATCCGCCCGCCGCGCAGGCACTGGTGGACAGCATTGTGCTCGCTGTCAATGGGCAGCAGCGGTTTGCCCTGGCGGCGCGCTTCGGCTGTGATCAACTCACCGGCCGCAACCAGGCATTCCTTGTTGGCCAGCCCGACTGTTTTTCCAGCTTTTACCGCCTCGTACGTGGCTTTGAGACCGGCTACGCCGACGATGGCGCTCACCACGAAATCCACTTCGGGATGTGTAGCCACCCGAACCGTTCCCGCCTGGCCATGTACGACTTCAATACCCTTCATTCCAGATGTCTGGAGGCGCGACCGCAGAATTTCGGCATCGACGGCTGTCGAAATCGAGATAAGTCTGGGCTTCCAGCGCCTCGCCTGCTCGAAGGCGGTGTCGACGTTTTTCCCGGCCGCCAGAGCCGTGACCTGAAACAGCTCGGGATAGGTCTCGACCACGCTCAACGTGCTACGGCCAATCGAGCCCGTAGATCCCAGAATGGCAATACGTTTCATGAGCAAGAAATTCAGGTGGGGCGCAGCCAGGGGGACGGCTTACCGCATCACGCGCCAAGCCGCATAGTACCACAGGACGGGAGCGGCGAAGATCAGGGCATCAATTCTGTCAAGCATGCCTCCGTGGCCGGGAAGAAGCGTTCCGGAATCCTTTACCCCGGCTCCCCGTTTGATCAGCGACTCCACCAGATCGCCCAGCTGCGCGGCCACGTTAATCGCGGCGGAGAGCAGGATAATCGGCCACAGAGGCGCCTTCTGCAGCGCGAACAAGCCATCCTTCTTTTCGATAAGATGCGCATTCAGCAGCGCGGTGCTGATGGGCAGCGCGTAGTTGTACAGCAGCATGCCCACGCCGACGCTTGCAATCATCGAAGCCAGCGCTCCCTCCCACGTCTTCCTGGGGCTGACTCGCGGCGACATCAAATGGCGTCCCAGGGAGCGGCCCACGAAGTAGGCGAAGACATCTCCGGCCCATACCAGCAACAGAAGGTAGAGCAACAGGAACGCGCCTGAAGCCTGTTCCCGAATCTGCACCAGGCATCCCAGCGGCAGCGCGATATATACGAAGGCAAATGCCGAAGTCATGGCTGCGGGAAATCCAGTGGCGAGGTCAGCCCGTCTCATGCCGATTACGAGAAAGACGAAGGGCGCAATCGCCGCTGCGAATACCGCGCTCCCGGCAAAAACGGAAGTCGACAGCAACGGAGTGTCATTCCCCGGATTCACCGCCAGAAACAAGAAGAAGAGCCCGACGAAAATATAGGTTGGCCAGTGAAAGGGCCGGATTTTGTAGGCCTCCGAAAGCTTGAGCAGTTCCTGGACCGACAGAAGCGCCACCAGTGCCGCGGTCAACGCCACTACCGGCAGGGGCGCCTTCAACACCAGCAGCAGGACAACCGGAATCAGGACCACCGCGGTGAGGATTCGCTTCAGTAGCTGCAAGCCGTTTTAACTCCGGCCCGTCTTGGAAGGATTTTGATGAGAGCCGTGGGTATGGGCGCCGTCGGCCAACCCGCCGTAACGCCGCTCCCGCTTCTGATACTCCGCAATGCCCTCCAGCAGGTGTACGCCGCGAAACTCGGGCCACAGGGTCGGCGTGACATAGATTTCGGCGTAGGCCAGCTGCCATAGGAGAAAGTTACTGAGTCGCATCTCGCCGCTGGTGCGAACCACCAGATCGGGATCGGGCAAGTGGCGTGTGTACAGATTCTGCGACACCGCGTCCTCGTTGATGTCGAGATGCTCCAGCCCGCCGTTGCGAGCAGCGGCGTCTACGATAGAGCGGAATGCATCCACCAGTTCGGTACGGGCGCTGTAATTGAGCGCCAGTGTCAGGACCATGCCGGTATTCGAAGCCGTCGCCTCCCGCGCCCACTCCATCTTCTCCCGCACCGACGGCGGCAGCTCATGCTGACGCCCGATGTATTCCAGCCGAACGTTGTTCTTGTTCAGGGTCGGGACTTCGGCCTTGAGATATCGGCACAGCAGGCCCATCAGAAAATCTACTTCGCTGCGCGGACGCTTCTTCCAGTTCTCTTCCGAAAAAGCGTACAGGGTCAACCAGGGAATTCCGATGCGGGCTGCGGTCTCGACGGTGGAGCGGACGGATGCGACTCCGGCGCGGTGTCCGGCCATGCGCGGCAGGTGGCGTCGTTTCGCCCAGCGGCCGTTGCCGTCCATGATGATAGCGATGTGTTTCGGGAGCCGATCCGGATCAAGCCGCTGATAAACTTCCGCTTCCTTGCGATCCAGCCCGGCAGGAGTCGTCGATTGCAAGCTAACCTCTGCTGTTTCAAGAAGCTAACACAGGGTGACGGTGGTTGCAATGACACCGGCGCGTACAAGGACTGTGTGGGGACGGGTCTCCGACCCGTCCAGGCCGAGCGAAGCTCGACAGAGGTTTTCAACGCTGACTCTGCCAGTGGTGCCGCAGTTCGAAGATTCGCGCAAACAGCCGAGCTACGCTCGGCCAGACGGGTCGAAGACCCGTCTCCACACAACCTGTGCTGGACACATCCAAACCCTTCCAATTATCCTCGCCGCCATGAACCGACGCAGATTCCTTCAAACCACCGCCGCCAGCGCTGCCAGTCTCGCATTTTCCCGAAACTCGTTCGCCGCCGGCGACAACCCCGACCTCACCGCCATCCAGAAGGAAATCGAAAAGCGCCACGACGAATCTGTGCAACGCCTGCAACAGTGGATTCGGCAGCCGTCCATCGCCGCCGAGCATCGCGGCGTGGACGAGGGTTGCGAGCTGACCATGAGCATGCTGCGCGACGCCGGCTTCAGCGGAGTCACGAAAATCCCCACCGACGGCCAGCCTGGTATCTTTGCCACGCTCGACGCCGGCGCACCGCGGACCGTCGGCCTTTACTTCATGTATGACGTCAAACAGGTCGATCCATCCGAGTGGTCGTCGCCGCCCTTCGAGGCTGCGCTGGTCGACAAGCCGGATCTGGGAAAAGTTCTGATCGGCCGGGGCGCGGTGAACCAGAAGGGTCCTGAGGCCACATTTCTGGCGGCGCTGCACGCGATTCGCGGAGCCGGCCGCAAGCCTCCGGTCAACTTTGTGTTTGTAGCGGAAGGCGAAGAAGAAATCGGTTCGCCCCACTTCCCGCAGATCGTGCATCGCCCCGAAGTGATGGCTGCCCTCCGCAAGTGCAATGGAGTTTACATGCCCTCGGCCGAGCAGGACCGCGATGGCAAAGTTACGATGACGCTCGGGGCCAAGGGCGTGATCGAACTCGAACTGGTTTCGAGCGGCGAGAAGTGGGGACGAGGTCCGCGTAAAGATGTCCACTCCAGCCTCAAGGCCATGATCGATAGCCCGGCATGGCACCTGGTGGCGGCGCTTTCCACGCTGGTTTCAGCCGACGGCAACACTCCCGCGATCGATGGCTTTGCCGACAGGGCCCGCCCCATTTCCCCGGCGGAGAAGAAAATGATCGCGGAAGCGGCACGCCGCCTGGATGAGACTGTCGCCAAGAAGCAATACGGCACCGACCATTGGATACACGACGTGAGCTATGAAGAAGCGCTGGAATTGCTGCAATCGCGGCCGACGGTGAATATCGAAGGCCTGGTGGGCGGCTATACCGGGCCGGGCGGCAAAACTATTCTTCCGCATCGCGCCGTCGCCAAGCTCGATCTGCGGCTGGTCCCGGACATGAAAGCCGATGAAGCGCTGGCCGCACTCAAGGCTCACCTGGCCAAACGCGGATTCGGAGACATCGAGGTCAACATGACGGGCGGGTACGATCCCAATAGCAGCTCAGCCGACGCTCCGCTGATCCGCGCGCAGGTGGCGGTCTATAAGAGCCGGGGCATCGATCCCATCGTGCTGCCCCGCAGCGCCGGATCGTGGCCGGGCTATGTCTTCACCGGCGATCCGTTGCACTTACCCGCCGGACATTTCGGAATGGGCCATGGCAGCGGCGCCCACGCTCCTGATGAGTATTACGTGATCGAATCCAACAATCCCGGTGTGCAGGGGATAGACGGCGCAGTGCTGTCGCACGTGGAATATCTGTACGAGCTGGCAAAGATTTAGATTTTTTCGAAACATGTGAGGGTGCCCCATCCTTTCGCGTTTTGTGCGAAAGGGTGGGAGATAGCACCATCACTGAAGTATCGGGGCACAATCGGAGTGATGGCCCGGGGATAGGAGCCCGTGGAATCCCACCCTTGCAAAAACTGCAAGGGTGGGGCACCCTCGCCGGAATCCTACTGCGACTCCTGGGGCACGATTTCCAGTTCCAGCTTTTCAGTCCAGCGCAGGACCGTCAGCGAACTGGCGACGCTGACCCGCGCGTCCGTCAACAAGCGATGCAAATCATCCACGCCGGCCACAGGCTTGGCATCCAGCGCCACGATCACGTCGCCTTCGCGCAGCCCCGCCTTCTGCCCAGGACTGCCGGGGGCCGCCGAGATAACGACCACCCCGGTTTCCTGCGGCAGGTTGTAGAAACGAACCAGGCGCCGATGCAGGGGCGTAGTCTGGGCCTCCACTCCGATGTAACTGCGCCGAATTCTGCCTTCGTGGAGCAAGCGTCCCGCCACAAATTTGGCGGTGTTGATCCCGATGGCGAAGCACAGGCCCTGGGCTCCCATGATGGTCGCGGTGTTCACTCCAATGACCTGGCCGTCGGACGTCACCAGCGGTCCTCCCGAATTGCCGGGGTTGAGCGAGGCGTCGGTCTGGATGACGTCATCGATCATTCTTCCGGAGTACGAACGCAGGGATCTTCCCAGTGCGCTTACCACGCCGGCGGTCACGGTGTACTGGAAGCCGTAGGGATTGCCGATGGCGATCGCCAGTTGTCCCACTCGCAGCTTCTGCGAATCTCCGAGCGGCGCGGCGACGAGATGGGGTGCATCGTTATCGGGTAGATCCACGCGTACCACAGCGAGGTCGGTCGCCGGATCGTCCCCCACGGTGTGAGCAGGGAAGCGCCGCCCGTCGGCGAAAGAGACTTGAATCCGCGTGGCCTCGTGAACAACGTGGCTGTTAGTCAGGATCAGACCGTCGGGAGTAAACACAAAACCTGAGCCGCCGCCCTGCCGCTCGCGGGACTCGCCGGAGCGGCTCTTGGCCGCCTGGGAAACATCAATCTTGACTACGGACGGGCTGAGCCTTTCGGTGGCACCCACCACCGCATGCGAATACGCATCCAGCAAGACGGAATCATTCGGGGCGCCGCTGCCGGAGGTCTGGACCACGGGCTCGGAGTAATTCGCAACTGAAGAGGGAACTACTTCTTGGTTCATGTCTGCTAGATGAAAGAAAGGGCATCTCGGATTCAGCCGCGCTGTCATCCTGAGCGCAGTAATTGCTTCGCTTCGCGAAGCGATTACAGAGTCGAAGGACCCCTACTCGCTTCACGAACTCCTCAGGCGATACTCCACCTTCGATGCCAAGGGCAAAGATCTATGCGATCGACTAGACGATAGGGGTCCTTCGACTGCGGCAAGCCGTTCGCAAGCGAACGACATGCCTCCGCTCAGGATGACAAGGTTTATGAGAGTGATAAAAAGCTATTGCTTGGGCCGCAGGCGGGTGGCGGCAACAGGAAGAACGCAGGCATGGGGGGCCTCCGCCAGCGCTCGCTGCAGGGCAGCGCCTACTGCTGAAAGTTCGTCGGAACTCAACAGCTTTTGCATACCCTCGAACAGCTCCCGCTCCTCCTTGCGAATGTGGGAAGCCAGTTTTTCTACCAGCGCCTGTAATCCCGCGACATGCAGTTTGCGGGCGGCTGCGCGAGAAAAGAAATCACGCAGCAAAACGTGTCCAGTGAGAAGCTCCTGGACCATGGGCTGCAACTCGGCGTGGCGCGCCGCGACTGGAAAGAGTTCTTTTTCTTCGGCGGCAAAATGGAAGGCGATCTCCTGTTCAAAAATCTGGTGAATCTCTGCCTGCCATGCCTCGAGGTCGACGTCCCCTGCCTGGATAGCCCGGTCCAGGCGCACGCAAAGCGACAAGCAATGCTGGTGCTGGTGCGAAAGGGGGATCAGGTTCTTGTCTCGAAGCATGGTTGTCTTTTTGTGCGCTGTCTCTAAATTATCAATATCTAAGTTATCTATGTTCCACGCAGGCGAGTCCTGGCGCAACTCGAACAGCGCCACACCTGGTGACGCCAGTCACTTAAGATGATGGGAAGTTGTCACTGGATTCAAGCGCTGGCAGTCACGGCCTGGGATGCGTCCTTGGGCGCTTCCTTTACCGCCGGGCGCAGCGTCAGCCAGTCGGTCCGTACGCTGTCCCACTCCTGGATCAAGATACCGTAGGACTCGAAGAACTGGCGAATTTGTGCGCGCTCCCAACCCACTGTTTCCTCCAGGATCGGGCCGAGAACTGCTAGGGCGCTGGTGCTGAGCACAGTCCGGCGGGCAATCTGAGAGATGTGCTTGGATTCCGAAACCGCGATGGTGAATCCGTCGCGCATCTTGACATGCAGCATCACGTTGATGTCGGAGCTGCCGTCGCCGGTGTAGATGATGTGGTCCGGCCCGATCTGCAGCGCAGCCTGCAACTGGTCAAGCGCCGCCACTTTGCCGTAGCCTGCCGTCGCCCGCACCAGGCTTTCGATCTCGCCCGCGGCGTTGTAGATAAACTCGGTCCCGTAGATGTGGTCCTGCGGCACGATGCCCTCGAGCGCCGACTGAATGACCTCTACCGGCGATGCGGAGAGCACGTAGAAGTCGAAGTGATACCCGTCCACTCCGTTCTTCAGGACCTGATAGAGCAACTCAATATTCTCTTTCAGGCGAATAGTCTTGCCTACTTTGTACAGATGCTGCTTGCGCACTTTTTTGCGGAACTCCGGATCATGCAGCAGCAGGTAGGACAATTCTGCCCCCTGCTGCACCAGGTTCAGCTTGGCCATGCCCTGAGCTTTGCGCTCAAATTCCGCGGTGGGGATGCCCACCATCTCGCTCAATACATATCCGGAATCGTCGAAAGTCAGGGTCTGATCAAAGTCGCTGGCAAACAGGTAACGCTTCAATGGTTTGTCAGTCATATACCCATTAGATTCATTGGAGACCCCGAATGGCCCATAAATAACATCGATAGTAGACATTACCAAAGTGATAACCGGGAAGGACTTAGAGGCACGAGCGTCTTTACGAGCGCAATTCCCCATGTTGAACCCACGGAGGACAACGAAGGTCCACAAGGAAACCCACAAGATTGCACTCCTTGCGTGGTACTTCGTGTCCTTTGGGATCATGAGTTTACCAGCCGACGGGCTCTCTGCCGCCCGAGCATCCTGTTGCCTGAACGGGCGCATGCATGTCCGTCGTGCCTTTACTAATCTGTTCGTACCCTTGAGAATAGATACATCGCCCGCAGCGCAAGGTATGGACCAGCATGAGCGGACGCTCGCGTCCACGCTGACGGTACAGAGGGCAACAGGAGCAGGTTTAACTATGGCAGCTACCGGAGAACTCATCCGTCTTATTAACTACGTCGACGACATCAACACCACGCTCCGCCGAATCAGTGCGTCCATCCCCCTGATGGAAGCCGATGAACGCAAGCGCCTCGCCGAGAACATTCGTTCCGCCGGCACCAACCTCAATTCTGTCCTGGGACAACTGGAAAAGGGGCAGTAATGGCTCGGGTGCCGCCTGACGTGCAGACCATCGCCGTCATCGGCGCCGGCCCGGTTGGTCGAGGCATTGCTCAGTTAGCGGCCCGCGGCGGCTATCGCACCATCCTGGAAGATCTGCTGCCCAATGCCCTGCGCCGGGCGGAGAGCGAAATTCGCATCCGGCTTGACCAGGCTGTGGAGTCAGGCGGGGTCACCGCTCACGCCGCGTCAGCTGCACTCTCCCGTCTGGAATTTGCCGGCAGTGTCGAAGAGGCAGCCCGCCAGGCTGACCTGGTGATTGAAGCGGTCCCGGAGGAACTGGAATCTAAGATCGAGATGTTCACTCTTCTCGACAAGATCTGCCGTCCCGGCACCATCCTGGCTTCCCATCTTCTGTCGCTCAGTATCACCGAAATTTCCCGCGTCACCTATCGCGCCCCGAAATGCGTGGGCATGCGCTTTGCGGAGCCGGTGGACCGCGAGAAAAAGCTGGAAATTATCCGCGGCCGGGAGACGGATGATGAATCTCTCGCGGCCGTGGTCGAAGTAGGCAGGCGTATGGGAAAAGAAACAATGGTGATCGCGGACGCCACGCTTGGGTCAGCTCTTAGCCTTTAGCACATTAGCTCTTAGCCCAACCCAAAAGCTAAAAGCCAATGGCCAATGGCTGCAAAAGCTAGAAGCACGAAGCGCTGCCAGCAGCTACTTATTTATGTCCTCCTTCGCCTCCAAGCGCTTGGCGAAGGCCTGCAACGGCTGCTTTTGCCCGTCGGGAGCGCCTGCGACCGCCACGTTCATTTCCCTGGCTGCGTTGGCGAAGTCGCCCTGGGCGGAGTACATGCGCGACAGCCCCACGTGCACAATCCATGCGTCAGGATTCTTCTTGGCGTTATCGCGGAAGACAGCAAAAGCCTCGGACTGCTTGCCGTCGATTTGCAACTGCCGGCCGTAACCGTGAAGCTGTATGGCATTGGCCATGGTGAGCGCCTTGTTGCGCGCCGTGGTGGCCTCATCCTTGCGGCCCAGGGCATCCAGGACTCGCGACTTGGTCATGACATTGTCGTAGCGCTCCTCGTTCTGGATCGATTTTTCGGAATACTTCAGCGCTTCATCGAGATCGAATTTTTCCTGCAGCAGATAGTTGGCCGCATCGTCCCATCCGTCCCATGCATACTGGGCGAGTCCACGAAGCTGGTTGTGCAGGTTTGCGCTCACGATTTCGTGAGTGTTGACTCCGACCTTGAAGGGAACTGCCACCTTCTCCCAGCGCAGGGTGACGACAGAAGCATCCGGAACTACATCATCAAAGTCATAGGTGAGCGCCTCGTGAAAATCTGCGCTCTGGGGCTTTACCGTGACCCGAAGTGCGTCCTCGGCCTGGTCGTAGGTGAAGCTGCCCCACGAGGTCGAATTCCTGGAAAAGATGATGGTCCACTCGTTTTCTCCCGGAATCATGTGCAAGCCGTAGATGCCCTTGGGCAGAGATTTGCCCTCGATGGTCACCGGGTCTGTGAACTCAATCGTCGAATTTTCGTTGGCCCCGGCGCGCCAGACCTGGCCGTAGGGAACGACGCCTCCCCAGATTTTGCGCTTGTTTACCAGCGGCCGGTGGTAGTTGATGGTGATATCGGTGATGCCGACGCGCTGGGTTACCACTGCGTGCTGGCTGGGGCGCGGCAGATCGAGAAGGAACGACTGCGCCTGACCCAGAGATGCAAGGAAGAGCAATGCTTCGACCACTAACAAAACACGCATAACCAGTTTGATCACGGTGTAAGCCTCCCAATTCCAATGTTTTTGTTTACGAGGTCAATCTGGGCCGGGCAATTCAGAACGGTCGTTTAGACGCCCGGTTTTCAGCGTGGTTAGCATCAGGGGAGTGCTGAGGCTCTGCTAACGTTTCCTGCTGCTGCCGTGTCTAAAGACTGAAAGCGCAAGATTCCGGGAACTTGTTGCCTTTCTTCAGCGTAAATAAAGATAGAGCTTGAGGTGGGCAGGAGCCCGTCCTTAGCGCAGGACTTTGTTTGCGGCCGGCAAGACGATATCTTATGAATGTGCTGTTCGAGATCGTTCGTCAGTCCCTGGCCACATTGTGGGCGCACAAACTGCGCTCGTTCCTGACCATGTTCGGCATCGCATGGGGCGTGGGATCACTGCTTCTCCTGGTGGGGCTGGGAGAGGGGTTCCGCAGCGGTCAGGTGCGAAACCTGGCAACCCTCGGCCAGGACATCATGTTCATCTTCCCCGGAAGAATTCCGGCGGTTGCGGGAAACCTGCAATCCGGGATGACCTACCGCTTTACCTACGAAGACTACCTCGCCATCCGGAATGAAGCCCGCACCTTGCGTTTTGTCTCCCCCGTGATCAACCGCGAGGACATTCGCGCAGTCAGCGACTACGGCTCGACCAACGGCCAGGTGTTCGGTGTGGTGCCGGAGTATAACCAGATCCGCAACGTGCCGGTAAGTACAGGCCGCTGGCTGAATGACCAGGACAACACGGAACGCCGCCGGGTCGCGGTGGTGGGCTGGGAACTGCTGAAAAATGTCTTCCCCGGACGCCCGGCCGTGGGCGCCACCATGCTGCTGAACGGCATCCGCTTTGATGTGATCGGAGTGCTCGATAAGGTAGGAAAAGACGGAAACAACGGCACCAACGCCCGCATTTTTGTTCCGATCGAGACCATGCGAAACCTGTTTCCCTTGAAAGAGCAGAACGCCGAGAACGCGCTTTCATTTATCAACTACCGGCCGCTGGTTAAGGCCGAGCACATGCGTTCCAAGGAAGAGATTCATCAGATCATTGCCCGTCGCCACGGATTCGATCCCAAGCTGGAAGATGCTTTCGAAGACTGGGACACGATTGAGAATTCGCAGCGCGTGGACAAGATATTCGATGCCATGGATTATTTTCTCGGGGTCGTAGGATTCGTGACCCTGGCTCTGGGCGCTATCGGCATTGTCAATATCATGCTGGTCTCGGTGGCCGAGCGCACCCGGGAAATCGGTTTGCGCAAAGCCCTGGGGGCCACTTACAGGAATATCCTGACCCAGTTCTTCATTGAGGGCGCCTTTCTCACGGTCTTCAGCGGAGGCATTGGGCTGCTGATCGTGACCGCGTTCGTGACCGCTTTGGCCCAACTGCCTGCCCCACAGGGTTTTGACACGCCGCGCATTGTGCCGATGTCTGCGGTTATCGCAATTTTGTCCCTGGCCATCGCCGGCATTGTCGCTGGAATTTATCCTGCGCGGAAAGCGGCGCTGCTGGCGCCGGTCGAAGCCATGAGGCAGGAGTAGCGGTGATCAACGAGCTTGGAACCCAGGCCTACAGCGCCCTGCGCCACAACAAGCGGCGCAGCATCCTCACCATGCTGGGCATGGCCTGGGGCATCGCCACCGTGGTGCTGCTTCTGGCTTACGGCGCGGGCTTTGAGCGCGGTCTGTGGTCGGCGTTTCGCACCTTCGGCACCAACCTGGTGTTCGTATTTCCTGGCCGCACCTCGCAGCAGGCCGGCGGCACCAAGGCGGGAAGCGAAGTGCGTCTCACGGTCAAGGATCTGGATTACATCCGCGACGAAGTGCCTCTGCTCAAGCGGCTCTCGCCTGAAGTGTTTAAACAATGCACCGTGGCCTGGGGCACGCGCAGCGCCAGCTATGGAGTGAGCGGCGTCTACGCCGTGTATCCCCGTATGCGGCGCATGGAATTCGCGGAGGGCGGCCCCTTCGGCGAAGCTGAGGATTTCACCCACGCCCGCGTCGCCTTTATAGGAGCCGATGCCAAGAAGAAACTTTTTTCCGGTCAGAACGCGATCGGCGAAAGCATCCGCGTGGACGGCATCTCCTACCAGATCGTTGGCATCCTGAAACACGTCATTAACAACAGTGACGACAATCTGAATGAGCACATCTACGTGCCTTTCAGCGCCATGCGCGATCTCAAGGACACCTATTACCTGACCTCAATTGTCCTGGAGTACGAAGGCGACAATGCCAAAGTGGTCCAAGCGCTGCGGCAATCGCTGGCTTTTCATCACGGTTTCGATCCCAAGGACCGTCGAGCGGTTTTCCTGTTCGACGTTTTTTCCGACCTGCTGGACTTGCGCATGATCACCACGGGCATCAAAATTCTGCTTGCCTTTATCGGTCTGCTTACGCTGGGCATCGGCGGCGTTGGGCTGATGAACATCATGCTGGTCTCCGTGACTCAACGCACCCGTGAAATAGGCGTAGAAAAAGCCCTGGGGGCGCACCGCTGGCACATCCTCTTTCAATTTCTGGCTGAGGCCATGGTTATTACCGCACTCGGTGGATTGCTGGGCGTGGCCTTCGCTTATCTGGTCTCCTGGTCCGTCCCTTCGCTGACCCTATGGAGCGCATTTCAGGAAGGCGCCGATGAAGGCGACATTCATCTGACCATCGACGCCGCCACGCTCATCTGGTCCACCGGGATTCTCAGCTTCGTGGGCATCGTCAGCGGTATGCTTCCCGCCATCAAAGCCGCAAAACTCGACCCCATCGAGGCCCTGAGATACGAATAACTGACAACTGAGATCTAAAAACTGAAAACTGGTTTTAGAACCCCTGAAATCGGCCATCCTGACCCGTCGAAACCGGCTCCAGCGCACATAACCGCAACTCCCGTTAGAATTGTGTCGTGGCCGAAGAAGCAAACGCGCGGCTTGAGCGAGTTCTGGCGCAACTCAGGCTTTACGAGCATCCCCTCCTCAATTTCTCCGCCCGCGCCAAGGGCGAAGCCGTGGAGGTAATCATCGACTTCAAAAATCCCCCGGTTCCCGTGCATACCTATTACTTCGAACTGCATCCCCGCGACCTCGATCATCCTCAATTCGAATGGGGATTTCAGCGCCAGCTCTACGACTGCCTGCACGACTACATGGTCGAGATGTTCATCCGCACGCCCCAGGACCGGGCGCAACGCCAGCGGACCGGCTTGTGAGCCTGCGTCAGATCATCGAGCAGGAGATCCAAGAGCACGGGCCGATTCCTTTCTCGCGTTACATGGAACTTTGTCTCTACCATCCCGAACTGGGCTACTATTCACGCAATGCCGAGCAGTTTGGCAAAGCTGGAGACTTTTATACCTCCAGTGACGTGCATGCGGTTTTCGGACGCCTGCTGGCGCGCCAATTCGAAGAAATCTGGAGAGCATTCGGCGCGCCTGCCGAGATCGAAATTCTCGAGCTCGGCCCGGGCCGCGGACTGTTCGCGCAGGACGTTCTGGCCTGGTCTGAGAAAAAGTTTCCCGAGTTCTTCCACGCCCTGCACTATTCGCTGGCGGAACGCTCCCCGAAATTGCGGGACCGGCTCAGGGACGCGCTCGCGCGGTTTCTCGAAAGCGGTAAAGCTTCTTCGGTTTCCGGGGATGCGGCAGAGAAGCATACTCATCGGCGACTGATGCCGTGGTTCTCGGACACACCGGAAGCTACAGCTCAGCCCTCGATGTCCGGTGGGGCCGCTAACAGCTTCTACGATTCGATGGACAACAGCCGGGAGAATGCGACTTCTGTCGGGCCAAACGATGCCATCAACGAACGGGCCTTAGGCCCTGAAGTGCCTGTCATAGTTTTTGCAAATGAATTCTTTGATGCCCTTCCCGTAGAAGTTCTGAGTCAGGAAGGAGCGCTTCGGATTTCCGCCCAAGGCGGGCGT
Source organism: Terriglobia bacterium (assembly GCA_963841075.1). GTDB lineage: Bacteria > Acidobacteriota > Terriglobia > Terriglobales > Acidobacteriaceae > JAIQFF01. The sequence continues at coordinate 51,429 of CAWJBA010000006.1, read as the reverse complement.
TTCGTCGAAACCTGGGTGCCGCCCTCCGCGGAGGAATTGGAATTTATCGACCGCTATGGCGTTCATCCCGAGCAGGGCGAACGAGTCGAGCTTCCGCTGCTGGCGAACCGTTACATGGCGCGGCTCGCGGCTTCCATGCGCAGTGGCGTCATCATCGCGATTGATTACGGATACACCCGTCAGGAGCAGCTTGCCGGCCATCATCGCGGAACGCTCATGGCCTATCGAGAGCATTCCGCGAGCCCCAATCCCTACGAGGCTCCGGGCGAGCAGGACCTCACCGCGCATGTAAACTTCACTGCCCTCTCGGCCATGGCGGAAGAAAATGGCGCGCAAACGCACCCGCTTCTCACTCAGGCTCAATTTCTTATGGGAATCGGAGAACCCAACCAGTTTGCCGATGCTTTCGAGGACTGCCGGATGCCCCAGGAGCGTGCCAAAGTCGCGCTGCAACTCAAGCACCTGGTGACGCCCGCAGGCATGGGCGAAAATTTCCACGTTTTGGTCGCGGCGAAGCGCCTGGCGCAGCTTCAAGTCGAGGCCTTGAGCGGGCTGTCGTTCGCTAAAAGCCGGCTCTGAAAATGGCATGAGCGGAACTTCTCTCGCCAACAAGAATCTTTCATATCACGAGCCTGATTCCGCAAGTCATCTGCGAACATCTATGTAGCCGAGATGAAAACGGAAACTGAAACCCGGCCTGCACCCTGGAAGATTCTGCTGGCGTTTTCCATCATCTACTTCGTCTGGGGGTCGACGTTTCTTGCGATCCGGATCGGGGTTCATGAGGTTCCACCGTTCCTGTTGGCGGCGCTGCGCTTTTTCACCGCTGGCATCGTCCTCTACGCCTGGTTGCGGCTGAAGGGCACGCCGGCGCCAACCCGCCGAGAATGGTTGGCGGCTTCGGGGTTGGGGGCGCTCATCTTCGTGCTCGATTATGGCTGCCTGTTTTGGGCGGAGCAGCGTGTTCCCTCCGGAGTTACGGCCGTGGTGCTGGCGACCATCCCGGTATTTATTGCGCTTCTGGAGATCATCTTTTTGCGCACTCAAAAGCTCACGGTCCGTCTCGGATTCGCCCTCATAATCGGTATCTGTGGCGTCGCGGTGCTGGTGAATCGATCGTTTTCGTTGGGTGAGGCTCCGATCAATCGTGCGGGCGCGATTGCCCTGCTGTTTGCCTCCGCCACCTGGTCGATAGCAACCATCCTCACCCGCCGTGCTCCACTTCCGGCGTCAAAGGCGATGAGCGCCGCGGCGCAAATGCTCACCGGCGGGGCGATGCTGTTCCTGCTGGCTGCAGTTACGAAGGAATTCTCCGGGTTCCGCTTGACGCAGGTTTCCTGGAACGCCTGGCTTGCGCTGATCTATCTCATCATTGCGGGCTCGATCGTGGGCTTCACGGCTTACGTATGGCTTCTCCACTACGAGTCGCCTACCAAGGTGGGCACTTACGCGTACGTGAATCCGGTGGTCGCGGTGTGCCTGGGATATTTTTTCGGCGGGGAAGGAATCGGCGCGCGCACGCTTTTGGGAACCGCGCTGGTTCTGGTAAGCGTGATCACGATCACGACGACCAAGAAAGTTGCGGCCACCACGAGTGCGGAGAACGAGGCCATGGTGGGATTGAGCACTGCTAAGGCAGACTAGCAGTGGGGCACGAACCGTGTGGGGCCGGGTCTTCGACCCGGCCAAGCCGAGCGAAGCTCGGCAGATCTTTCAGGGAATCGGCAAGAAGTGAAACGTCGAGCTGCGCTCGACCCGGACGGCTCAGAGACAAGGCTGTTATGGAACTCAGGTCCGGAGATGCTAGAACGACGCAACTGCTCTCGCTGACGCGGCCTTGAGCGAATTCGAGCCACACTTATAGAAGGGCTCTCGATGTTTACACGACAACCAGTGCCATGGTTTCGACGCGCCGGAATAGGTTCTCTTATCTTGTTGTTGACCTTAGGGTGTGCCGGAGCGATTTATCAGTGGGTTCAGAGTCGTCTTGACAGGAGGATGAGTCCCGCTCCGGGGCAGTTGGTCGATGTAGGCGGTTACCGTATCCACATCTATTGTGTCGGTGGAGGTTCTCCCACCGTCGTTCTTGATTCCGGTTTGTCAGACTCCTCACTCTCTTGGGATAGAGTTCAACCGGAGATTGCGAAGTTCACACGTGTGTGCGCGTACGACCGCGCGGGTCTCGGCTGGAGCGATCCTAGTCCCAAGCCGCGAAACTGCAAGGTTTTCGCGGAGGAACTGCACACGCTCCTTCACAATGCCGGAATTCCCGCGCCCTACGTTTTAGTTGGACATTCTATGGGTGGTTTCGACGCTCTTATTTATGCACGCCTGTACAGTCCGGAAGTCGCGGGCATGGTGCTCGTGGATTCACCACATCCTGACTTCGCTAATCGCCTGCCCGAGCTCAGAAGAGGATTAGCAGACTGGCGCCAACACTTGAGATGGCAACAATTGGCGATGCCATTTGGTATACCTCGACTCATGGGGTGGTGTGGAAATGGCCAACCGGAATTGCAGTCAAAGCTCCGCACGATCGAGTGCAATGTATCGCGATTGCGCGAGAGCATTGCGGAATGTTCCAGCATGTGGGGGGAAAGCGCGAGCCAGGCTCGATCAACGGTAACTCTTGGCGAGATGCCCCTCGTTGTTCTTTCTGAAGATCCTGCTAAGAACGTGAAGGAGTTTTTGCCAGTCTTCGAATGGGGTCAGCAAGATTTGATGCATCTGTCATCGAATAGCTCTCGAATCACTGCCGTTGGAAGCGGCCATCAGATTCAAAAGGAGAGGCCGGACTTGGTTGTCGCTGCCGTCCAGAAAATTGTTGAAGAGCAGAAGACATTTGAGGCAAATTCTCGGCCTTCCTCTCACTAAGGCGATGTGGGCAACTCGGAAGGTGGACCAGCCATGATCTGGGCGCCCGAGAATAGAGCTTCGTAACGGTCTCGAGACCCGCCCCCACACAGACCCCTACGGCCGCGTCATCTTCTCCGGCTTCATCAGTTGATCGAACTCCTCTCCGGTAAGATGTCCCAGCTTCAGGGCAGCCTCGCGCAGGCTGCTGTGATCGACGTGGGCGGTGTGGGCGATCTTTGCGGCTTTGTCGTAGCCGATCTTTGGCGTCAGCACGGTCACCAGCATGAGCGAGTTATTCAGGTGCGCGTGCACTTTGGCGCGATCAACCTCGATGCCCTTAAGCATGTACTCGACGTAGCCGTGACACGCATCCGTGATCAACGTGACCGAGTGCAGGAAGTTGTAAATCATCACCGGTTTGTAGACGTTCAGCTGGAAGTTGCCTTGCGATCCGGCGAACCCGACAGCAGCCGTGGCGCCGTGTACTTGAACGCACACCATGGTCATGGCTTCGCACTGCGTGGGATTCACCTTGCCCGGCATGATCGAAGACCCCGGTTCGTTTTCCGGGATAATGAGTTCCCCCAGCCCGGAACGCGGGCCCGAGGCCAGCCAGCGGATGTCGTTCGAAATTTTCATGAGCGAAGCGGCCAGGGTCTCCAGCGCGCCCTGGGCAAAAACGATTTCGTCGTGCGCGGAAAGGGCGGCAAATTTATTGGGATGGGAGCGGAAGGGAAGTCCCGTCAGTTGAGCGATCTTTGCCGCAGCCCGTTCCGCAAACTCGGGGTGGGCGTTCAAACCCGTGCCCACTGCGGTTCCACCGATGGCCAGGTCATAGAGCCCGTCGAGGCTCTGCTCCAGGCGCCGGATGTCGCGCTCCAGCAGGCTGGCCCAGCCCCCGAATTCCTGCCCGAAGGTCAGGGGAACGGCATCCTGCAGGTGAGTGCGCCCGATCTTGACGATATCGCTGAATTCTTTCGCCTTGGCAGCGATGGCATCGTGCACGGTCCGGATCGCGGGAATCAGCGCGGTCTTCACCCGTTCGGCGGCGGCAATGTGCATCGCCGTGGGGAACGTGTCGTTCGATGACTGCGACATGTTTACGTCATCATTGGGATGAATCGGCTTCTTCGAACCCAGTTCTCCGCCCGCCAGCTCGATCGCGCGGTTGGAAATCACCTCATTGACATTCATGTTGGTCTGCGTCCCGCTGCCGGTCTGCCAGATGCGCAGGGGAAACTGGTCGTCGAGTTTGCCGGCGATGACTTCGTCGGCCGCCTGCACGATGAGCTTGGTTTTATCGGCGGGCAGCTTGCCCAGATCCTGGTTCACCAGGGCGCAGGCCTTCTTGAGGACGCCGAAGGCGTGGATCAGTTCGGGCGGCATGGTGTCGCGGCCGATGTCGAAATGCAGCAGCGAACGCTGCGTCTGCGCTCCCCAGTAAACGTCAGCCGGGACTTCGATTTTTCCCATGCTGTCGGATTCAGTGCGAGTCTTCGATTTAACGGATGCTGCCATGTAGGTTCGTGCCGATTAGGGCAACCGTGAATTATAACGCGGGACGAGAGTCGCGAACCGGAGACGAATCCTCTGCGAACTTTGCGCTCTCCTTTGCGCCCTTTGCGGTTAAAGATCTTGACCGCAAAGGACGCAAAGAACTACGCAAGGGTCGCAGAAAACACAATTCAAAAGTGGCGGGCGGGGGCGCCCGCCCTACATGAAACTTGGCTGGTTCTGCATGCTAGAATCGTTAGCTCCCAAGGCTGGCGTACTCCTTCCGCCGAGACGACGATTTGGTGACGAAACAGATTTCGAGGCCGACCCAGCAGATTCCCGACACCCTTCCGCGTCCGCAGACCAAAGGTGAGCCGGATACCTCCGCCGACGTGGTCGTGATCGGCGCCGGCCCGACCGGTTTGGCCTGCGCCATCGAAGCCCAGCGCGCCGGCTTCAAGACCATGGCGATCGACAAGGGATGCGTAGTCAACTCCATTTACAACTATCCCGCTAACATGTCGTTTTTCACCACACCCGAACTGCTCGAAATCGGCGACATTCCCTTCAGCACTGCCCGGCAGAAGCCTACGCGCGAGGAGGCGCTGGAATACTACCGCAAAGTGACCGAGCACTATCATCTCGATGTCCGGCAATATCAATGGGTGAAGACGGTCACCGGTGGCGACGGCAATTTCCAGATCGCCGCGACCGACAGCCTGGGCCGAATCTACGACTACCGCACTCGCAAGCTGATCGTTTCGACGGGCTATTACGATTTATCCAACCCGTTGAATATTCCAGGAGAAGAACTCTCCAAGGTTTTTCATTACTATCGCGAGCCGCACCCGTTTTTCGACATGGACGTCGTGGTCATCGGGGGCAAGAACTCCGCCGCCATCTCCGCTCTCGATCTCTGGCGGCACGGCGCGCGCGTGACCCTGGTGCATCGCGGACAAAAATTACACAATCACGTCAAATACTGGATCCTGCCGGACATTGAGAACCGCATCAAGAACCGCGAAATCGCTGCCTACTTCGGCAGCTACAGTGACGGAAATTGGAGCTGACTACGTCAATCTTGAAACTCCCGAGGGCCCGGTCCAGCTGAAGAATGATTTTGTCTTCGCCATGACGGGATACCATCCCGACTATGATTTCCTGCGATCGATGGGTATTGAACTCTCCGCCGAACAGTGCCGTCCGGTGTGTGATCCGCTGACCCTGGAGAGCAATGTGCCGGGCATCTACGTGGCGGGAGTGATCGTGGCCGGGTCAAGAACCAACGAAATTTTCATTGAAAACGGAAGGTTCCACGGCAAGCAGATTGCAGTCCATCTCAAGCAGATCCTTTCGGGTCCCGGTTAACCAGCTTACACAAGCGTAACCACTTCTTCGCCCAATTGCTGATTGATCAATCGCGCCACCAGCGCTTTGAGTTTTTCCCCGGTCTTGGACAATATGAAGTCCTCGGCCGCATCCGACCAATCCAGCTTGAAACTTGTGGCCAGGGCGGAAATCCAAATTTGCCGCACGGGAGCATTGGGCGAGATGATGAACTTGCTGCGGTCTTCGAATGCCACATGCAGGGCGCCAGATTGATCTTCTACTTCGATGTCCGATGACTCCTCGGCCTGCATCAGTGCTTTCTTCAATGAGTCGAGCGCGGCGTCGGCCCGCTTGCGAAAATCGTTTTCATCAAGCATGCGTAGATTATAGTCGCAGAACATCGGACTTCGGACGTCAGACCTCAGCCCCAGGGCTCTGAGGCTTTGGTTCTAGCCGAGATCTGAGGTCCGACGACCGACGACGAATTCATGGATCCGCAACCCGAACGTGCCTCCACATCGATCTCGCTGTCCGCGTATTGGCGGCTGGTGCGCCAGAATCGCAACTTCCGCCGGCTTTGGCTGGCCCAGATCGTCAGCGAAATTGGAGACTGGTTTTACACCCTGGCGATTTACAGTCTGCTGCTGCAACTGACCGGCCGGGCCAGCTCGGTGGCTCTGGCCTTGGTGCTGCAAGTTCTGCCTCAGACTTTCATCGGACCGGCCGCCGGCGTTATCAACGATCGCGTGCGCCGCAAACGAGTCATGATCGTCGCCGATCTGGCGCGCATGGTCATCGTCTTTGCCATGCTGCTGGTGCGCTCCCGCTCCACCGTGTGGCTCGTCTATCCCCTGTTGCTGCTCGAGACTCTGATGGCTGCATTTTTCGAGCCTGCCCGCACTGCGGTGGTTCCGAATATTACCGCGCGGGAAGATGTGCTGATGGCCAACACGCTGTCCTCGGCGACATGGTCGGTGAATCTCCTGATCGGCGCATCCGTCGGCGGAGTCGTGGCGGCGCTGTTGGGACGGGATGCGGTGTTTGTCCTGAACGCGCTGTCCTTTCTGGTATCGGCGATGCTGATCGGCGGCATGAGTTTTGCGGAGCCGCACGCTCAGGCCTCGGCGCCATTGCGGCTCCGTGACGCCATCGATCTTTCGCCCGTCATCGAAGGCATACGCTATGTTCGCAAAGATCGCGGCCTGTGGGCTGCCCTATTCGCCAAGTCGGGCGAGCTCATGATCGGCCCCAGCTGGGTGCTCTTTACCGTCATGGGACACCAGTATTTCCACGTGCACCTGCGTGGAATCGATCCCCAGCGTGGCGCCGTGCTGGGCATGAGCCTGCTGCTGGGAGCCCGCGGCATCGGCGCCGTAGTGGGTCCCTTGTTCTTCGCCCGTTGGGCTGGCCATGCCGATCGACGGCTTCAGCTGGGCATCCTGCTGGGCTATCTCACGATTGGAGTGGGATACTTCGGCCTGGGCAGGGCGCCGAATGTGTGGGTGGCCTGCCTGTTCATCATTGTGGCCCATTGCGGAGGATCCACTGTCTGGGTCTTCTCGACCACGCTGCTGCAGTTCAACACCGAAGATCGATTTCGCGGCCGCGTCTTCTCCGCCGACCTCGGCTTCTCCATGCTCACCATCGCCATTGGAGCTTATGTCTGCGGATTCTTTCTCGATCGTGGAGTGTCGGCCAGAGTGGTGGCGTCGACCACCGGGCTCATCATGATTTTTCCGGCGTTGCTATGGGCCTGGGCCACGCAACGTCGGAAACCACGCGCTGTTTCAGCCGAAGTTGGTTAGTAACTGGAAGGCCGCATCTGGCTGTGTAGGGACGGGTCTCAGACCCGTCCAGGCCGAGCAACGCTCGGCAGCGTTTTTAGCAGCGATGTTCGCGGTTACGCCGGCAAGAGCCGGTCGATCTTGGCGGCCATGATGAAGTCGCTCTGCGTCAGCCCGTCAATCTTGTGCGTCCACATGGTAATTTCCGCTTTGCCCCAGGTCAGCAGGATGTCGGGGTGATGTCCCTGATTCTCTGCGATCTCGCCGACCCGGTTCACAAAATCGAGCGCCTTTTTGAAATCGGGAAAGGTGAACGCACGCGTGATATGGTGCTGTTGACCACATTCCACTGCGGGACCTGTTGCTGGATACTCCGCAACTCCTCTCCCTTCAGCGGAGGCACACCTCCGCGGCAGGGTATGCAGTTCTGGCTGGCTAGATCTTCAGGCACGTTGGTCTCCTCTTATTCTGATGCCCGCATGTCCACCTGATTTACCGGGCACTCGCGCACGCTCCGGGTGCAGCTCTGGTACTGCAGATTCTTGTCCACGCAAACCTCAAGGCTGACCAACTCCCCGGCATGACAGGAGACCCGGAAGGCCTCAGGCGGAGCGTGGTTGGCATCGGCAAAACTCCTCTCTAAACCCGCGACGTCGAGCTGTTGCTCATGGTCCAGCTTTGAATATTGCTCGGGCACATGCAGATTACGGTATGCCTGTTCGGCTTTGGCGAAGTAGTCCTGGGCTGAAAGGCCGCTGCAGGTGCCGTGTTCCTGCCACTCGTGCTGGATCAGGCCGCGGCTCGGCATGTAGTTGAGCATGTGGTCAACCGTCGCCGCTGCTACCGGAGGAGCCGTGGAGCAGGACATCGGCGGCTCCCCGCTGTTGGCCTGCGGCCATAGTCCATGCAGGACAAACGCGGTATGCCCGCCAATGCGGCACTCGCTGGAACGGTCGCTGGGATGGCCGGCGCAATAGTTCGGGGCCCAGGAAAGCGCCAGCAGGTAGTAGTCAAAGTTGCCGGCCGACTGGGAGTCGTGGCGATGATGATGTCTGGCGAAGGCGGATGGATTCGTGCACAGAAGCGTGCAAACCAGGGCAGCTGCGGTAATGCACGTAGCTTTATAAGACTGATGCATTTTGGTGTCACGCTCGACGACTCCCACCTTTGCGCAACAAGCGCGCAAAGATGGGGCACCCGCTTGTAGATGACCGCTTTAAAACGGGATGTCTTCGTCGCTGATGGGCGATGAGGCTGCTGCCGGTTCGGCTTCCGGTGTGCGCTGATCGAAGTTGTTTCCGCCCGCGGCTGCGCCGCGCGAACTGCCGGCGAAATCTCCGCCGCCTTCGCCGCGCCCGCCCAGCAGAATCAGGTCGCTGGCCACGACTTCCGTCATGTACTTTTTCTGATTAGTCTGCTTGTCATCCCAGGAGCGGGTTTGCAGCCGCCCTTCGATGTACACCTTGCCGCCCTTTTTCAAGTATTCGCCGGCGATCTCAGCCAGGCGCTGCCAGAGCACGACGTTGTGCCACTCGGTTCGGTCCTGCCATTCGCCGTTCTTGTCCTTGAAGCGTTCGTTGGTGGCCAGGGCGATTTTCGCCACGGGTGTGCCGCTGGGGGTGAATTTTACCTCGGGGTCCTTGCCCAGATTGCCGATAAGAGTGACGCGGTTAAGACTCTTTCCTGCCATAAATGCTGCTCCTTCCGCCCCTTTTCATTTGTGCGATAAGTCAGGGAGCCGGGAAAATAAAACGGAATTCAAGAGGCTGGAAGGCCACTATATCAGAATCCCGCCCAGGGCGATGTGACGGATGAACCAGGCCGCTTTGGTATAATGCCGACGATGCCCGAAGAACCGCTCAGGGGAATCGTCGGGATGGTGCCCGACGAGTTTAAACACGAACCCAGGTCCAAGGGTCTGCTCACCGCGCGCAAGAAAAAACCCAAAGAATTGGCTGTGATCACCGAATGCTGCACTGGATGCGCGGGCTCGCCCGCATGCGTGGAATATTGCCCGGTGGAAGACTGCATGTTCTGGGTCCCGGATGAAGACAATTCTCCCTTCGGCCGCATCCAGGTCGATCCCATTCTCTGCATCGGCTGCAACAAGTGCACCAGCAAGGGCCCCGACGGCTCTTTCCTCGACGGCTGTCCCTGGGATGCGATCGTGATGGTGGACACCGCTGAGATCGAAAAAGAAGTCGGAGTCATGCCGTTCTGAGAACTGAGAACTAAGAACCGGCAACTGAAGTCCAGAAAATCCGGCCTTATCGCAATCCACAAACTGATCGCGGCCAGCCTACTTCGCCCGTTCCCGTATTGCCTGCTCGGTGGCCACCGCCTGTTGGCGCACGTGGTCGGGAATCTCCGGCAATTCCCGCTCGTAGGGGCGGATCGCGGGAAGATCCTCAGGTTGGCCGATCAGATATAGCGCGCGAAGCGCTTCCCAGACCTGGTCGGTTCCCGGGTCGAGCGCTGCGATAGTGTCTCCGGCGGCGACGGTTTGCCCGGACTGCCCCGATAACTCTCGCAGCCGGCCGCTGATGGGTGAACGCACCTCGACCGTTTGTCCTCCGGACTCAAGCTTAACCACGATTCCACCCTGATGGATTGGAGTTCCCAGCCTGCTGGAATCAATGATCTTTCCTGCCTGGGGCGCGGTGACCTTGGCCGGCTGCAACAACGCGACAATATGCGGCCTTCCGGTTGCATCTCCGAAGCGGACCAGTGAAAGCGCAGCGTTTCCTCTCACCATAAGCGAAGGGTCGCCCAGCATTTTCAGCAGCGACTCGTGAAACCCCGCCTTGGCGGCGTCTTTGCTGTCGACGTCCTGACCCATGACCCAGGCGTCGGTGTTGCGGACTTCCTCAATCGGGTAGGACGCCAGGCGCACCACATCCGGATACCAGCGGGTGACCGCCGGATCATGACGCGTTACCCGCTCCCCGATCTGCACCAGGGCATGCTGAATGTGACGCGGCTTTTTATCGTCCTGCAGGTATTCGCCCAGTTGCTTGTCCGATAGCTGGCGCCCGAACCAGGTGTTCCACCAGAACAGAAATGGCATGAGAACGATCAGCCAGCCGGTCGCGAAAAAAAGCAGCCGGTTGCGCGTGGACATGCGGGGCTTGGCGGGTGGCGAAACCGGCTCGTCGGTCAAGGCCGATGTTTCGGGAGGAAAATCAGGAACAGCCGACATAAGGAATTTCCGGGTTGAAATATATCAGATCGCGGGACGCAGCTTTCAGGCCGTCACTCCACTACGTCCGCGTCCAGGACGCGATCCTGTTCAAGGTAGTGCGAGACGGCGTACTGGGCCAGCAAAGGCGTCTCCAGGCGGATCTCCGCCCCGATCCACTCGCCTTTGGCGTGGGGCTGGTCGGCGGCATGCTTGCACGGACCGCCGGAGCCGAACGTAGGACCGAACGCGGCGCTCTGGATCTCGTCAAACTGCCGCAAGTTGAGCCAGGCCTCGTCGCCGACGGTCCCGGAGACATCGATTTTCAGCTTTACAATTGTCATAGCGAATTCACCACGGAGGCACAGAGACACGGAGAGAAATTAACAAAAGGTTTCTCCGTGTCTCTGTGCCTCCGTGGTAAAGAAACCGACTTAAGCCGCAAACAAGTGATACAGCATTACGTAAATCACTACCCCGGTCACCGATACGTACAACCACAGTCGCGAAAAACTGATCTTCCGCGTTCGAACTGAGATTTTCGAAGGGAAGAACCGCGATCGCTCGATCCAGCTCAGAAGCGGAGGCGGTGCGTTGGTAAACGAAGATGGCGAGTAACGACAACAGCGAGTGCGAGCGCGAGTCCTGCGGAAGTAACAACGAGACGTTTTCGCCGCCGGCGCGCAGCAGGCTCAAAACGGAGGTAGCACCGGTGAATCTTTGTAAGTAGCTCGCGCGCGGTTTGTGGTCGCTTTGCCGGGTCGAGCGCTAACATCGACTTCAACAACGTGACGCATTCGAGGGGGACGTGTGCATTCTTCAACTGCTTCAGCGGAAGTTGCTCCGCTTGCTTTGCCCGAACTTCCTCAATCGAGCGGCCAGCGAACGGTGTGCGTCCTGTCAGCAGATACCAGAACGTGACCCCGAGAGCATAAACATCCGAACGTGTGTCGATCTGCTGCTGGCCCGTTTCATCAAATTGCTCCGGACTAGCGAAAGCAGGAGTTCCTATGAAGCCTGCTTGCGTCCGAAAAGTCGGATTCTGTGCAGCGATAACTTTCGCCACGCCGTAATCGATTATCTTGACCAATAGCTGATCGCTTGCGTGTGACTCGATCATCAAGTTCGACGGCTTCAGGTCACGGTGAATGACTCCGCATTCCTCTCCAGCGGCCAGGCCGCGCGCTGTTTGCTCTACTACTTCAAGAGCGAGGCTTAAAGGAAGTGGCCCGTCGCGTTGCACTCGCTGTTCGAGCGTTTCACCATGGACAAGCTCCATCGCATAAAAGCACTCCCCATCCTGCTCACCGTAATGAGTTACTCGCGCAACGTTCGGATGATGAATCTGCGCGGCCGCGCGGGCTTCGCGCAGGAATCGCGCACGAGCAGTGGGATCTTCCGCCAACTTTCGACTGATGACTTTGAGGGCGACCGTCGAATTAAGAACGGTGTCGCGAGCACGATATGTGACCGCCATTGCCCCGGAGCCGAGTATGACAGGGTAGCCGTCAGGATTTACTTCGACTTCGAAGTGAGCATAACGCAACGGACCGAGTCTGACTTTATTGCGTTCACTGCCTCGCTCGACTTCGTGGTCCTCGGCGAGAAAGCCAAAGCTAACCAGGCAACGAACGCATTCGCCGTCAGGGCCGGGATGGGTGATCGACTTGCCGCAGGTTGCGCAAACTCCTGCGCCAATTCCTTGCTGAGGAGCCACGGCGCTCATGCGGTCAGAATCCGGTAAACGTAATGCAGCTCGTCATCGATGTCCTTCGGATCGGAAACGGTGCTCGCCACTTCGGCCCGCAAGGCATGTCGATAGGTTTGGCGCAACCGTGAAAGCCAGACACGGAAATTTTCAACCGATGTGCCCAGTCGGTTTGCCACTTCCTGCTGATTCGGCGGCGTCGCTGTTCCACCGGCTACGAACGGCCTTAGCTCATCCACCCATTCCCGTTTGCCTTCGGCAGCAAATCGGTCGCGCACGTTTTTCCACGCGCGCGTCACAATGCTGGAGGCCCACGCGACATCGTAAGAGTTCACGTCGCTCAAATGAGACAGTCGCCTGCATCGCCGCTTCAGCGTGCGGCAGCTAGTTCATCGAACGACACGAACTGCTGCGCTCCGCCGCGTTTGATCGCGCGCATGCGCTCGCGCTGCTTCAGCAAAAAATTTTGCAACGAACCCAGCAGGAACGTGCGCAGTCGCCCCTTCTCCTGATCGGCCCGGCTCAACGTGTTGTGCTCGAAGTAGATGCTCGAAAAAACCCTGGACGATATCTTGCGCGTCGGCCGGCGAATAGCCGCGACGCCGAACGAATGTGTAGAGCGGTGGCCAGTACGCTTCGCTAAAAGCGGCGAGCGCTTTCCGCGCCGACTTCATCAGACTCCGCCTTGCCCGCCTGCAACACGACGGTCCAATGCGTCGTCTGGAATGGCGCACCACCCTCTTGCAGCGTTCCTGGAATCGGTTTCGTAGGTTAGTTATCATAAGTTCCCGAAAGGATTTTACGATAAAAAACAGAGTTGCCTAAAGAGCAAGCTGGGGCTCTCGGCAGACATTGATGTGGTCCACGTGCTGCGTTCGCACGACGCCAGTCGGTGCCATTCGCTGACACGGCGCGGGAACGAGCGAGATTAAGCGACGTTCAGAACGACGCGGCCGTTTACTTTGCCTTCTCTCAGTCGACTGAAAACTTCATTGATGGAATCGAGCGGGAGTTGCTCGATCGTCGCCTTCACTTTGCCTTCGGCGGCAAAGGCGAGCGCTTCCTCAAGATCTTTTCTTGTGCCCACGATCGAGCCTCGGAGAGTGTAGCGACTTAGCACCACATCGAAGATGGACACCGGAAATTCGCCGGGAGGCAATCCAATCAGGACGCATGTGCCGCGGCGACGAAGCATGCCGATGGCTTGCTTGAATGCGATGGGCGACACAGCTGTGACGAGAACACCGTGAGCTCCGCCGATTTCATCCTGAATTTTGCGCGCTGGATCCTCCGCGCGCGCGTCCACTGCAATTTGCGCGCCGAGCTTGCGCGCTAAATCCAACTTTTCTTCTCCGACATCGACAGCCGCTACATGAAATCCCATGGCTGTGGCGTATTGAATCGCGACATGCCCTAAACCGCCCACGCCTGAAATCACGACCCATTCGCCGGGACGCGCGTCTGTTTCTTTCAGGCCTTTGTACGTCGTGACGCCTGCACACAGAATGGGTCCCGCATCGACAAACGAAAGCTGGTCGGGAATTCTGCCCAGGAAATCGGCCTGCCCGAGCGCATATTCGGCGAAACTCCCATTCACGGAATAGCCCGAGTTCTGTTGGGCCTTGCAGAGTGTTTCCCAACCCGAAAGACAGAATTCGCAATGGCCACAAGCGCTATGCAACCACGCGATGCCGACTCGATCTCCTTCCTTCAGGTGAGTGACACCCGGGCCGAGCGCCACCACAACACCAGCACCTTCATGTCCGGGGATAAATGGCGGAGTCGGTTTGACCGGCCAATCGCCATCGGCCGCGTGCAAGTCGGTATGACACACGCCGGTCGCGATGATTTGGACCAGAGCTTGCCCAGGTCCAGGTGAAGGAACAGGAACCTCGCGGATCTGCAGCGGTTCACGGAACTTCTCCACCACCGCCGCTCGCATCGTCTCTGGTATCACCGGTCGCGCTTTTTCTTTGTCTCGCCCCATCAGTTAGACAAGCTCTTTCTGTATAACATCTACATCAGCAATCGGTAAATCACGCTGAACGCATGTCAGCCGGGATTTGCATTGATCTCTCGATCGCTGCTGCGCGAGGCGCGCGCGACCGTGCCGGTAAACAACTGCATCGGCAGATGCAATCGCATTCCCCAGGCTTTCTCATCGTGCGCGGCGTGCGGAAAACATAAGTAAAGAAGATCGCGACCGTAGCGCCAACCTCTGCTTACCAGGGCCAGCGCCATGGCGACGGTTACTTCGTAGTTATCGCCAGGCCAGCCGCTATCGAGATAGAAGCCTACGTTCCGCTTCGGCTCGCTCAGCACTCGTTCGAGCAGATCGTCTTTGTGAGAAAAGGTGCTCGACATGCAGACGGCGCCGCCGAATACCTCCGGATATTGCCAGACAGTGTAGAAAGAAACGACACCGCCTAACGAGGAACCCCACATCGTTCGATCGAGTCGGTTCCCGGTTGTCCTAAGAAACAGTTGCTCAGCAGGCACCAGCTCTTCCACGATCGAACGCGCATAAGCCTCGTAACCCGGCTTGGTGTATTCCTCTTCGCGGCGCTCATCCGAGTAAACGCCGACAATAATGAAGTCCTCGATGGCTTGCATTGCCCGCAGGATCTGGCTCGTTTCCTTTACGCCCCAATCCTTGTGCTGAAATGCTTCGTGGGGAAAAAACAAGTTCTGTCCGTCCTGCATGTAGGCGAACGGGTAACGCGCGAGCGTGTTCTCCTCGTAACCGGGCGGCAGATAAACGCGCAGACGATGGTGTCGATCAAGAATAGCTGATTCCACTTCTACCAAAGGCGAGAACCGCCCGCGGGGATCGCTGAAGAAGATAAGGATAAACGACGCGATCGTCGTCCCCGGCCATGATCAACAGATTGTTAGTCCCGACCGCCCAATGCAGACTGCCGTTCTTAATTAAACAGGGCTTGAAATGAACGAACGGCTGCTGCGCTTCGATTTCAAACGTAGCCGTGCTGCCGTCGCTGCTAAGCGCGATCGGGTGAACATCCCGTTCCCAGTCCAACTCAGTGCGAATAACTAGCGTCCCTGTCCCCGGCTGGGTAACAGACGCGAAGCTTTCGTTTGAAGCTGCGTTTGGCAGGTTGCGTCATGCGATTGCTGTCTGTGTTCAGTTCACTGGCGCGCGGTTACTTCATGGCTTCGCCGGTGACCAGCCGATACACGATAAGTGCGATGAAACCTGCCGTCGTCATGGAGTAGAAGATTGGAAAGATCCATCGGAACTTTGGGTATCGCGATGGCTTGCCTTCCAGTTGGCCGAGCGCCACAAACTGGCTCACCTTCGCCTGCGCAGTCATAGCCTCGATCTTTGCCAGGCACTCCTCCAATTCACTTTTCAGCCGCAGGCTCGTGAGCAACCCTACTAGCGAAAATAAAGTCATGAAGAAAAGCAGTGCGATTCGGATGAGGTCGCTAGCCTGAACGCTCTGGAGCAGGGCCAGCACTCCCGCGCAAATCACCGAATAGGCGTTCATAAACGAGATGCGCTCGCTCTTGATGTAACGGGCGTTGTCCCAGTTCTCGCTGAAAAGCGGCCGCGAACATTTCCGGGATCAATAGTGAGCAGGATTCGTTGCTCTCATTTGCGGCTTAAACACTGCATGTGACTAGCGTTCCTCCGGCTTTGCTTATGCGTTGTTTGCCATGGTATCAGGTGCTTGCTTGCTAGCACGACTACCGAACGCGCAGCGAGTTCATAATCGAGCGAAGCTCACAGGCTCCTCCACGATGTCGTGCCGGCTCGTGTCCACGATACGTTTCCAGTTTTTACCTTCCTGAATGTGAAATCGCACCGGTTCCCAAAACGCATTGATCATCACGTACAGGTCGTTTGCGCCGTGCAGACAGTAGGCGAGCGTGCGCGACGCGAAATCGACCGGTCCGTTCGCGCCGTACCAATGCACGTCCTCACGCCAATAGCGGCTGCGTGCGATCCATGGCCGCGCTTTTCGGAACGCAATCATGTATTGAAAGAAGCGAAAGATGTCCCGGTTCTTTTCGAGTAACGACCAATCGAGCCATGTCGTTTCGTTGTCCTGGTTGTACGGATTGTTGTTGCCGTGTTGGGTGTTGAGAAACTCGTCGCCAGCGCAAAACATCGGTGTGCCGTTTGCCAGCATCAGCAGCGTGAAAAAATTCTTCACCTGCTGGCGCCGTAAAGCCAATACTTCGGGCGGCGCGCCATCGTCGCCTTCCCAGCCGCAGTTCCAACTTCGATTATCGGCCGGCCCATCGCGATTTGCCTGACCGTTCGCCTCATTGTGTTTTTGGTTGTAGGCGACGAGATCGTAGAGGCAAAAGCCGTCATGAGAGGTTATGTAGTTGACGGTCTGATACGGCCGATACACATCACCGGGACCATCTGGAAACAAGTCATCGCTGCCGTACAGTCGCCGCATTAAGGCGCCAACCATGCCGGCATCGCCTTTCACAAACGAGCGGAGATCATCGCGGAATTGCCCGTTCCATTGTCGCCAGGCGAGTCCGGGAAAACTCCGGCCTAACAAGTAGGCATTAATGTCCCAGGCCTCCGCCACCAGCCGCAAATCAAACACCAGCGCCGCCGCGGTCAACTCGGTCGCGATCGCCGGCGACTCGGTATTGATGCTGCCATCTTCATTGCGGGCGAAGACCGATGCCAGGTCGAAACGAAACCCGTCCACGCCCATACGCGCCGCCCAATGCTGCACGCTGCACAAAACGAGCAAGCGTGCCAGGGGATGCGCGCACCGCGTCGTATTGCCGCAGCCGGTATAGTCGAGGTAGCGCCCCGTCGTGCCTGACAAGTAATAGCTGTGATCATCGATCCCGCGGTAGGAATAGGTCGGTCCGCTTTCGTCACCTTCGGCGGTGTGGTTGTAAACGACGTCCAGCCACACCTCGATGCCCGCTTCATGAAACGCTCGGACCATCTGCCGAAACTCTGCGATCGCGTCGCGCACGGCATAGCCTTGATGGGGTGCGAAAAAGCTGAGCGTCATGTAACCCCAGTAGTTGCCCTCTTGCGGATCAAATTGATGCACCGGCATCAGCTCGACCACGGTGATTCCCAGTTCCTTCAAATAAGGAATCTTCTCGATTAACCCCAAAAATGTGCCGCGCTTCTCGTTAGGCACCCCGGAATTCGCTCGCGCGGTGAATCCTTTGACATGTAGCTCATAGACAACTGCGTCGTGCGTATGTCGCAGCGGCGGTGTTCCGCCCCAATCGAACGGCTGCTCGGTGCGCGGTAATACTCCCAAGATCGCACGGCCGTCGTTGCGACCCGGCTGCCTGGCCGCTTCGCGCGAAAACTCTGGCGGAAAAAACAATTCGTTCCGCATACGGATCGAACAAGACCTTGTCCGCGTCGAAGCGCTGTCCCACCGGAGGGTTCCATGGACCCTGCACTCGATAAGCGTAGTATCTCGCCGCAGGCGCCAACTGCTGCGGCACAAGACAATGCCAGACACGCGCGGTCTTATTCTTCAGCGGATTGAGTTGCAGCTGAAACATCGGCTCAACGAAATCCGTCGCGCCATACAACAGCAAAGTGACGCCGCTCGCATGCCGCGAGTACAAAGTGAAGTTCCATGCCTGCTCGTTTTCCAGCCAAACCGCGCCCGGCGGTCCGAGGCCGCCCTCGTTGTCCCACGCTTCCACCGTGCGCACCTGGGTAGTGTGGTTCACTTCGGTGCTTGTTCGGCCGCGGCGCGCAATGTATCGCCGGCTAAAATACCGAGGCCGCTGCTGTATGTTGGCATCGCTGGATCAAGGGCGATTTCGATCGAGAAATAGGCGATTCGTTTGTCAGGCAGGTTCATAGCTTGCACTTCCAGTGCGCTTCAAATTCAACCACTCAGGTGTCCGTCGCCGCTGCGCAATGCCGCGAATTGCGAAACGTTGGCCGTTTCTTGCCCAAAACTTTATTTTTTAGGTTCCGCTGCAGAAAGCAAAATGGTGCACGGCTACACGGCTGCGCGCATCGATTTAAGTTCGAGACGGCACGCTTCGCCGAATGGCTCGAGCGGATCAGTGGTCCATTTCCGAACGAGTTTACGCATTTCGTCGACCGAAAGATTGGGAGAGAAGTATTGTTCGGTGATGAAGCGCAGCGTGGCTTCTCCCTGCGCCAGGACTGCGTCCGAGGCGCAAAGGCGAATGCGATTCAGCAGAGCATAGGCGTGCAACAACGTCTCCGGTTTTTCCAACGTGCGCTCGAACGAGTCAATGATCCGTGCCGAGCATTCGCTGATGAACTCGCCGTAAAGAGTTTCGCGCCTCCGGATCTCGGCGCGAATCAATTCCCGTTTGCTAAGGGCTCGTTGCGTGACCCAGGTAGTCGCCACCGAGGCGGAGCCACCAACGAGCGATCCGAGAACGCCAGCCATTGCAGTGACGATCGCGGTATCCATCAGTTACCAGGGCTAGCCTTTCTTGCTGTTTTCCATTTCCAATTGCGAACCTCGGGCAGGTCTTCGCCATACTCGCGGATGTAATGTTTGTGCTCAATCAGTTTGTCCTGCAGGGCTTGCTTCACGATCCGTCCCGAAGAATACTCGCGCTTGTTCATTTGTCGGCACCCTGATTTGTTAGCTCTTGCTCAAACGAGACCGCGCGGAAGGCTGTTTAGCAGGTGTTCGCTGCGTTGGTTGGCGCGCGGTTTCGCCCGATCCGCGCTTCGCCTCAAGTGAAAACGACGGCACGACAAGCACCGGGCAGGCGGCATGTCGCACGGTGCCTTCAGCCACACTGCCAATGAACGCACGGCGCAAACCAGTTCGGCCATGCGTCGAGATAATGATCAGATCGGCACCTTCGCTTTGCAGCCGCCTCGTAAATGGCGCCGGGGCAGTATCCGGCAACGGCAGACGCATCGAACGGAACGCCATCGAAACTAACGCGCTTCAGGAAACCTTTCATCTGATCACCACATCGGCGGCGGGCTGCTTCGATATAAGTCGGCGAATCGTAATCGCCGCGGCCCGTGGTCATCATAACCGGGCCAAGATCAGCGACGTGGACGACGACAATGCGCGCACCAACCTCCTTCGCGAACCGAACCGCATACGTTAGACCTGCGAGGGAACAGTCGGAGAAGTCGACCGGAACCAGAATGGTACGGATAAGTCGTTGTCGTGCGCGGGCGCGCGAAACTCTTGAGGTTTTCATTTCGTCATTTCACAGATGGTAATGCGTCACGTCCAAACTACGTCAACTTTAGGCTACGTCGTGCGTTCGACGATAATCGCCGCTTGGCTTTAACTGTGCAAAAATTGCGAAACTCGCCGCCATCGAACGAAACCCCTACATCTTCCACGCGCGGGAAAACGGCCAGGCGTGCGCCTAAATCTCAAATTGAATTTTGGCGATTTCCTGCTTTGGACCGCAAAAATGGTGGGATCAGTGGCGGCGGGAGTTTCCTTGCTCATGGTGACGTCGGTGTGCGCGATCGGCTTCCGCATTTGCGGCGTACTACTCTGCACGTGCTCGTGCGCCCGACAAATTCTTAGCGACAACCAGGCGCGGCGCTCTCAGTCAACGCTTTGAAACGCGGATCGTGGCGTAGGGGATCGAACATCGGATCCAGCCGGAGCAGCGCAGGAGTGAGCGGGGCCAAAACCAGTACGCCTTCATATGGTACCGCGAGCACTTTCTGTAACGCGGCAATGGCCCGGTCAGGTTCGCCCATTTGCGGTGTGCGCTCTGATTGTTTTCTGTCACCTCCGCAGCGCATACACTACCAAATCAGGATTGTCTTCGTTCACTTCTGCCAGTTTGAAATTATTTTTCTCCAGCAATCGAACCGATTTCAGATTTCGCGAGCTCAATTCTGCTTCAATCGTCTCCAATTTCATCTCTTCAAATCCAAACTGAATGACCCTCGGAATTACTTCCTGCATGATTCCCTTGCCATGATTTTCGGGAAGCAGCTCGTAGCCGATTTCTGCCGTCGCATCCTTTCTTGAAATTTTCCAGAGACAAATTGATCCAAGAAATTTCGTTCCACCTTTTGGCGTCACAACCCAAAATATCGATTCGTTCTTCGCAGTGCTGTTTATGATTTTGGTTATGAAATTCCGTGCATCATCGAGCGTATGAGCTTTCGGGCGATCGAGATATTTATTGATCTCGTCACTGGAGCGCAAAGCAAAAATTTCCTGCTCATCGTCTGCCAGGAGATTCCGCAAGGCATAATTCTCTGTTGCGAGAAAAGGGAAAGGCGTGAAGGAAATATCAATCATGATTGTGCAAGATAAGTGCTTCTGAAATTCACGCACGCGTCCGCGCTTCCACCGGAGTAACCCGCAGATCAATTTTTCTTATCGTGGCGAATCATCGTTACGAGCGATTCTTATTTTGTCTTGATCGATCCCACCTGGGGAGAAAGTACCAGCCTGGTATTGTCCGATAATCTAACCTACCAGGATTTGAACTTGCGCTACCTCGATTGAATTCTGATTGAAAGCTGCCATGCTTTATAATCCCGCTGTTAGAACGGACCTCGAGGAGAATCAGCATGAACAATCTCGACCCCTTGTTACAACGTAACAAAGAATTTGCCGCTCAGCAGTCTGCTGAGGGCACACTTATGCCTTCGCTTCCGCGGGCGATGCCCAATGTAAAGGCGATCATCATCGGTTGCGCTGACATGCGTGTCGATCCGGCTCATGTCCTTGGAATTAAACCGGGCGAGGCCATCGTGTTGCGCAATATCGGCGGTCGAATCACCCCGGGGTTGTTGGAGCAGTTAGCTCTACTCGGGCGAATCGGTGAGGTTGCCGGAGAGATTGCTGGAGGGGGCGGGGAGTTTCACCTCGTTGTGCTTCAGCACACCGATTGCGGCATCACTCGCCTTGCCGGCGACCCCGCCAAGCTGGCACACTATTTTCAAATTCAGCCAGGCGAACTCGAGACAAAGGCGGTCACCAATCCTCGGGCGGCGCTCGCCGTCGACGTAGCTGCGCTCCGGGCGATTCCCGCATTGCCGGGCGCTTGGCTTATATCAGGCCTCGTGTATGACGTGGCGACCGGACTTGTTGAGATTGTCGTACCGCCAGCGCCGATTCGTACTGCGTAAAACTCCCTGATTTAACGCGCTTGTCGGACATGTCCGGTAACGCGACTACTCAAGAGTTGGACACTTCGCCGTGGTGTAGACTCTGGGGTGATCGAAGAAATAGCGCGACCTAACGAGTCGTACATTCCGATTCCGCTAAAGCATTTAGCTTCGTGTCAAATTGAGGGCTCAAGATGAACGATCAACAAAAGAAGGAGCAGTATTCTGGAGTGCGAGATGAAGAGATCCGTGCGGCACTGGATCAGCATTGGGCGGCGTCCGATGCCAACGATTTTGAAACGGAGCACCGCATCTATCACGAGGACGCGGTGCTGGAATACCCGCAGTCAGGCGAGCGAACCCGCGGTCGACGCAACATACAGAACCAACGCGCTAGTCAGCCGAGCAAAAAGCGGTTTGCTGTCCGACGAATCATTGGCGGCGGTGATCTTTGGATCACCGAATTCGTCCTGACATATGACGGCAAGCCGTCCTACACCGTGAGCATCATGGAGTTCAGGGACGACAAGGTTGCGCGGGAAACACAGTACTTTGCGGATCCATTCGTGGCTCCCGCGTGGCGCGCTCAATGGGTCGAACGGATGGACACATAATCTCGAGGCGCGAGAATTCGCTAACGACACCGCCATTTGCGGTTTGCAGCATATTGTCGAGAACAGAGATTAACGCCAGAGACCCGCTGAGTCCTGATTAATGCAGTTACCGGGGAAGTCGAACTGTATAATATGAGGTATCGTTACAGCACATCCTCCGATGGAGGGACAAGAGGTGGATTGAAAACGTCATAAACGATACAACAAAACATCGCCGTGATCTTGAGCGCGAATGAACCTCCCTGGCACAAAGCGCCCGCCTTCGCCGAGCTCTTCGACGGACAAACGCGCTAAACTCCCTTGAACTGGAATTTGTTGATTCTTAGAGAGCGAATTTTGGACTCGAGAGTTGAAGGTGGAATGCCAAGCTTGGCCGCGGCGCCGCTCGCCCCAGAGATCTTTCCGTTACTTTGCGCAAGTGCCGCTTCGATACGCTGTCGCTCATTTACCTTCCGGACGGTTGATGCGGAGTCCGGCTGTTGCGGTTCGTTCGCTACCCAACTCTTGTCGATCGAAAATTCATTCGTCTCCCCGATGATGAGCGAGCGTTCGATCACGTTTTGCAGTTCGCGGACATTGCCGGGCCATGAATACTCTTCCAGCGCTTCGAGAGCTTTCCTTTGAATGTGCTTGATCTTTTTCCCCGCTCTCTTCGCATAACGATCGACAAAATAATTTACGAGCAGTGGAACGTCCTCTTTTCGGTCCCGCAAAGGCGGCAGTTTGATTGGAAAAACATTAAGGCGGTAGTAGAGATCACTTCGAAAGGCGCCGTCTGCGATAGCCACCTGCAGATCACGATTCGTCGCCGAGATTACGCGGACGTCAGCGCGCAAAACTTCCGTGCCACCTACGCGTTCAAACTCCCGTTCCTGCAAAACGCGTAGTAATGCGATTTGCGTCTCCAACGGCAGATCTCCTATTTCATCGAGAAACAGCGTGCCGCCGTCGGCCAATTCAAATCGACCGAGTCGCCTTTGAAGCGCCCCAGTGAACGCTCCTTTTTCGTGACCAAACAATTCCGACATGATGAGCGAAGAAGGAACTGCGGCGCAATTCAAACTAATGAACGGACGTTCCGAACGCTTTGACCGTTTGTGAATGGCACGGGCGATCAGCTCCTTCCCTGTGCCCGTTTCGCCCATGATCAAAACGGTTGAATCTGTCGGGGCGACCTTGGCTGCGCGCGCCAGGATCATTTGCAAGGCCGACGAAGTGCCGATCACTTCTTCAAACATCGAAGTCTTACCGAGCTCTTCACGCAGCACGATGTTCTCTTTCTGAAGTTCGTCGCGAAGCGTTTTGATTTCTTCAAATGCCTTCTTTCTAGCCGTCACGTCCATGACCGTCCCGACAAGTTCGGCCTCGCTGATCGAATCGCTCGTTAGTGGATGTCCAATCACATGGACATGCTTGACCGTCCCATCGGGCATTAAGAGCCGATGTTCGAAATCCAAGCTCTCGCCCGCCTTTAGCGTTCTCGATCACTCGTTGTACCAACGAAAGATCTTCCGGGTGAACTCGCTTAAACACGAAGTCCAGTGTTGGTTTGGCCGTACGCTCGTAACCAAGGATCCGAAAAGTCTCATCCGACCAAATCAATTCACCCGTCGATAAAATCCAGCCGAAGCTACCGGTGTGACCGAGCGCCTCCGCTTGCTCGCGATACGCCTCGCGCCGCCTTAGTTCCCGTACCGCATTTTCCTGCTCGGTAATATCCAGCGTATTGCCAATCAATCTTTCGACTTTGCCGTCCTCGAACACCGGCTCGCCGGTACTGTGCATTGTCCTTTGACCACGTTTAGGATGATCGACGCGATACTGGATATCGCCGTTCACACCCTCGGCAAACATTTTCCCGATCAGCGCATGTACGCGATCACCATCGATAGGATGCAGGACACTAACCCATTCCTTCAGCGTCGGAATGCCGTTTCGGGAATCGAAACCAAAAATCGAAAAGGTTTCCGGAGACCAATAGTCAAATGTCCCGTCCGGCTTGAGTGACCAGCTACCCATGTGCGCGAGCCGTTCTCCCTCCCGCAGATAAAATTCGCTTCGTTCCAATTGGCTCGTCTTCTCTGCAACCCTTTGCTCAGCACCTTTCCAGTCTTCGATATCGAGGCTCGATCCGAACCATTTCACGATGTTCCCGTGTTCATCACGAAGCGGCAATTTCCGATGTAGGAGCGCTCTATAAGTTCCGTCGGCACGCCTGACACGGGTTTCTATTTCGAACGGTTCACCGCTAGCCAAAGCGGCGTGCCATTTTTGGACTATTCGCAGCTACATCTTCCGGGTGGACCGACTCGGTCCAGCGCCAGCCGCAAACTTCTTCGAGTGATTTCCCAAAAAAATCTAACCAACCCCGATTAAAATAATCGATGTACCCGTCGGGCCGAGCAGTATGAATAAACGCAGGCGTCGTATCAACGGCGCGGTGAAGCGCGTCTTCAGTCGCAGTCGATTGATCGTTCTGAAGGGACTCACTCGCCTTCATGCGGGTTTGCTAATTGTTGCTTAAGCCTCAAAAGCTACACCAACGGGTGGTTGGCTTCCATTTCATTCGCGCGGAATGTGCGACGTGGAAGGAAATCGCTGGTGAGTGCCATCGCGATGGTCGCGAACAATTGCACGCCTAGGAAACGCATGGCCACAGACCACGTTCTGAAATATCCGCCTTCAAATGGTTGAGAAAGAAATAGAAACATCGCAGTGTCTGAATGCCAACCATCCGGTCTTATGCCATTTGAAAAATTCGAAGACGCTGAAGCCATCGACAACGAGCGGCGCAAAGCCATCGCGAAATCGATTCGAATCATCAGCGTTGAAGAGCTCAGGAAACTTGGAGAAGAAATCTTCGATTCTCCCGATCGACCATGGCGGCAAACGTTCCTTTCAGTAGTCACCGAAAATCCGGGTGCCACCTTTTACCACGCGTCAGCAGGCGAGGGCGTGATTGTTCTTTACTCCCGCGATGACGACAAAGGTTTGTGGTACCTGCCTGGGAGCGGGCTAGGGCCATTGTCGGAGGGAGGCCGGCAGCTGATGAAAGAAGCGATCGCGGCTGGCCCTCGCTGATAAGCCACGCGTAGAATCGCCTAACGACCTTTTGCTTCGCTGCGAAGATTAATGGTCTAGCGCTCGGATTTGATCGCATCTGCGGAGGGCTGCGATTCGCCGAGAAAGTGGTCGATCACATCGGCCACCGTCGTGAAACGGTCTATGCCGCCCAACTTGCTGTCGACATGTTCGCGGCGGAGCCGGTCGCGTACGGAGGAACGCGGTTCAACCGCGTGGAATTGGATACCTTTTGCAGTGAGTTCGTCAGCCATGCTGGCTAGTGCGTAGGCACTCTGCATGTCCACAAGCGCTGCTGCGGAAAGATCGAGCACTACCAGCTTCGGCAGTGTCGGCTCAGCGCGGACTCGGTTAAGGATCGCATCGCATACATTGTCGACGTTAAAGTAAACGAGGGCCGATTCAGGCCGGAAAATCATCACGTCAGGGATCAGTTCGTTGTCTGCATGCCGATCGCAATCCGAGAAACGGCGAGTGCCGGGAATTCGTCCGAGAAGAGCAACGTGGGGGCGCGATGAAACGCGAACCAATTGCACAAGTGAAATCAAAGCTCCGAGCATTACGCCGCGCAGCAAACCAAAGGTGAGCACGCCGGCGAAAGCTGCCATGGCCACCACAAACTCGGAACGATCGTTAAGCCAAAGTTCCTTCAACGTTGAAAGATTTAGCAAACCCGCGATCGCCACCAAAACCACGGCGGCGAGCACCGGTTGAGGCAGCGCGCTCAATAGACGGGAGAAAAAGAGCACGACCACCAGGATAAAAACCGCAGCGAGGGCGGTGGAGAGCGGTGTCTTCGCGCCGCCTTCTTCATTGACGAGCGACTGCGATGTGCCGCCGCTCACTGGCAAGCCGCCACCGAGTCCAGCGAACAGGTTCGACGCGGCGAGTGCTAGATTCTCCTGGTTAGCATCGAATCGTCCGCCGTGCTTCGCAGCGAACATTCGTCCGATCGCGGCCGTTTCGACCGCGCCGAGAAGAAAGCAAGCCAGGGCTAGTGGAAGCAATTCGTTCAGGTCACGCCAGTAAAGAGAAGGAACTTTCAGCGGAGGTATTCCCTGGGGCACGACGCCAATTAGTTTCACGCCGTGCGTCTCCAACGAAAGCGTTGATGCAGCAATTATTCCTCCGATTACAACGAAGAGCGCGACCGGTTTGTGTTTGAGAAAAATCTTTCCAAGCATAAGCAGCGCGAGCGCAATTCCTCCGACGAGAATGGACATCGAGTTCGTCTCGTTGAGGTGCTTGAAGAAGAAACCTGTGTTTCCCCAAAAGCTTCCATGAGCGCCGTGGAAACCGAAAAGCTTCGGTAGTTGCGTGCTGGCAAGGAAGAGCGCAACGCCACATTTGAATCCGGTCATGACACTCTCCGAGATGAAATGGACCAGGACTCCCGCTTTCGCGAGCCATGCAACGAAGGCGATGAGCGAGACCAACAACGCCGTGCCGGCCGCGAGGGCGCCGAAGCGCGCGGAGTTACCGCCGGTAATCTCGCCAAGCGACGAGCCGATAACGAGCGAGATTGCAGAAGTAACGGAAACGACGGTGTAACGCGAACCGCAAAAGATCCAAAAGACCAAGCCGCCGAACAAACAGGCATAAAGACCCACTTCCGGTGGCAAATTTGCGAGCGATGCATCGCCTAACGCTGCAGGGAGCAGATACGCGGCGAGGGTGACTCCAGCGAGAAGATCCAACCTAAACCAGGCACCATGATAATTGCGTAACCATTCGCGGCGGGAAAGGCCGTTTCCCACCAGGTCTTATCGTTAGGCGTCATGAGCTTTCACCGAAGTCGTCGAACGTAAGTTTATCCTGTTCGATTTGATGTAGCTAGTTTGATCAGGTCAACATCATGAATTTAAGGCGAGAGCGTCGCCGGTGTGTTCTGGATGTGCACCGTGACGGAGAGTGCCCAAACCGCAGTCTGGCGTTGCAACAATCGACGTGGGTCGAGTACGACTGAACAAGTCATGTTTTCGATTCAAAAGCTGCTCGGGCGCGACGAGAAAGTTTTACGATTTGCTCGAAGCCAGTGCGCAGCAGGCGGACACAAGCGTCCATCACCTGATCGGCTTATTGCAAAAACTCGAGCAGCATGACACTCCGGAAAACCTGGAGCAATTCGCCCACAGCCGGCGTGAGGACAAACGCATCACCCAGGAATTGACCGAGCAACTTTCCAAGACGTTTGTCACCCCTTTCGAGCGGGAAGACATTCAGGAATTGGCAGCCGCGCTTTATAAAATACCGAAAACGGTCGAGAAAATTGGCGAGCGCATCTTAATCTGCCCCGAAGATTTGGCCGGACAAAGTTTTGGTAAGCAAGTTGAGCTGCTCGATCAGGCCGCCGAAATGGTGCTGGCCATGGTAAAACAACTGCGCCCGGGGATCGACGCCCGCACCGCGCGCGAGATGAACGCCAAGCTCCAAGGCATCGAAGGCGACGCCGACAAGCTCGAACTGGAGCGGCTGCGCGATCTTTTCAAAGGCAATCACGCCGCGAAGCAGATTATTTTTCTGCACGACCTTTACGGGCTCCTGGAAAAAGTGATCGATCGCTGCCGCGACGCGGGGAACATCATCGTCCAGGTGGCGCTGAAATACGCGTAGCAAACCGACCGCGTGCTCACGCTCATTTTGGTCATTCTGGCCGCTGTCATTTTCGAATACAGCAACGGCTTTCACGACGCGGCGAACGCGATCGCCACCGTCGTCTCGACGCGAGTACTTACGCCGCGCCAGGCGATCGCGATGGCTGCATTCTTCAATCTCACAGGAGCATTATTCGGCGGTGCGGTTGCTGCCACGATCGGCAAAGGATTGGTGGACACCGAGGTCGTCACGATGACGACCGTGCTCTGTGCTGTGCTAGCCGCCTTTGGCTGGAACATTGCCACCTGGTGGTTGGGCTTGCCATCAAGTTCAAGTCACGCACTGATCGGCGGACTTTGCGGCGCCGCACTCGCTGCCGCGAGGGGCGATTGGTCAGTAATCAAATGGAACGAAGGTGTGTGGCCGAAAGTTGTCCTGCCTATGATCGCGTCGCCAGTTGCCGGATTTGTGTTCGGCGCGCTCTTCATGTTTTTGTTGCTTATCGCCGTGCATCGTTTCACGCCGCAATTTGTTCATTCGCTATTTGGAAAACTGCAAATCGTCAGTGCGGCCTGGATGGCCCACAGCCACGGCACAAACGATGCACAGAAAACGATGGGCATCATCACGCTGGCGCTGCTTACCGGGACGAAGGCGGGCAGCTTCGATCATTTACCGCGCTGGCTCGACTTTCTGAAAACGCCATCGTTCGTGCTCCCAACATGGGTGATCGCTTTATGCGCCCTGACCATGGCCGCTGGAACGGCGGCTGGCGGTTGGCGCATCATTCGCACGCTCGGCCATCGGGTGGTGAAATTGCAGCCGGTCCATGGTTTCGCGGCCGAAACCACTGCCGCGCTAATCATTCAAGCCGCGAGTTACTACGGCATTCCACTCTCAACCACACACGTAATTTCCACTTCGATCATGGGCGTCGGGGCGGTAAAACGTTTCACTGGAATCCGCTGGACCGTGGTGGAACGAATTGTTTGGGCGTGGATTTTCACACTTCCGGCAACCGCCCTGATCGGCTACTTGCTCGAACGCGCAATTGGAACGCATTGACCTTGGACGGACCCGCGTTGGCGCGGTGGTCTCAGCGGCAAGCGACTCGACGACAACAGGCATCAACCCTAACGACTACCCCTTTTCCAAAGAAACTGAGGTCGCCTTTATTACCGCAAAAACATTGTCGCCTTCTTTCAGATTCATTCGGGCCACAGAACTGGTCGTAATAATCGATGTCACGATTCCCGCAGCAGTTCGGATGACAACTTCCGACACAACTTTGTCGGAAACGATTTTCTCAATTGTGCCAGGTAAGCGGTTTCGAATACTTATACTCATGGTGATTGTGCCTCCTGTTTAGGACTGTTCGAAGACAAAGTAATTTACGTTTTGCGGCTTCATGCGCTTGTAAGGACAAGAATTCGCGAGGCTATATGATGTCGCATTGTCTAGCAAATCGCACATCGCGAGAGCAATTTCCTCAACGTGGATTTTGAGCGCAAAGTGTCCAGTCGATCCATCCTCTCCTTAGGACCGAAGTCGCTCGCGATGGTTGTTAAGCCTTCGATATGAGTTTCATTCACCGTGCTCATTTTCCTGAGTGCCGAGCCTCCACTTCCTGCATTTGCTTCCCTAATTATTTTTACCGTCCGGAGGTTGAGTGGGCCAACGGCTCGATTTCAAAAATGACGTCGACTATCACTGGCGCGCCAACAGGCAAGCTTTGCACTCCATAGACCAACCGAACGTGGCCTGTCTCTCGGCCGAAAAGCTTGACGAAAAGATCTGACGCTCCGTCTGCAACAGCCGCATGTTCGGTGAACTGCTCGGTCGTCGCGATCAGCACCGTCAGCTTGACGAGCTTCTTAAGCCGGTCCAGATCGCCAAGATGTTCCTTTGCGGCTGCCAGCGCGTTGAGCGAAGCGATGCGCGCGGCTTCCTGGCCTTCCTTGACCGAAAGATTTTCACCCAGGCGGCCAGAAATGGCGAGCTTTCCATTCACCACCGGAAGCGTTCCGCTTAGGAAGAGCAAATTTCCGGCGTCCGAAGACTCGACGTAAGCCCCCAAAGGTGTCGGCGGCCCGGGCAGCACGATTCCGAGCTCGCTAAGACGCGAACTCGGACTGCCTGCAACAGGCTTATTACCACTTGGCGCCGGCATGAGCTCCTCCATCAATTCGAATGTTTTCACCATTCACCATGGGTGCCGATTGCAAATAGAACAAAGCATCCACGATTTCGGAGATTTGAACCAATCGCGGAATCGGGTGGAGTTTTTTCAGGGACTCGTGGTCGTCGTTGGCGTGCATCGGCGTGTCAACGACGCCGGGCGAGATCGTATTGGCCCGAATCCCGTCTGCCACGTATTCCATCGCCAAGGCGCGGCTGAACGCCGGAATGGTGGACTTGGTGATGACGGGCAGTGCGATGTGCGCGCCGGCCAACGGCTGATCGACCAAAACCGTCGAAATGCTCACGATGTGGCCGGACTTCTGTTTGCGCATTTGCGCAACCGCCTGCTGCGTCACGAAAAAGTATCCGGCGACATTCGTGCCGATCATCGTTTCAAAATCCTCCGGCGTATATTCCGTGAACGGCTTCGGAATATAGATGCCCGCGCAGTTGACGAGAAGATCGATGCGGTCAAAGTGTTTCACGGCCGCATCAACCACTTTTATGGCGGTCTCTCTTTTGCCAATGTCACCGTCCACCAGGACGAGATCCGCGGAGGCTTTTAAATCCTTTGATTTGCTGATCGTGCGCGAATTTGCGACGACACGGTAGCCGTGTTCGAGAAGCGCTCGGGTTATGCCCAATCCGATGCCGCTTGATGCGCCGGTGACAATGGCCACCGGCTTCTTGTTAATGTTCACACTCATATCGCAGGGAGCATTGCATGTTACTTAGCTTTTGATGAACGCGAGCAGGTCGGCGTTGATGACGTCGGCTTGCGTCGTGATCATGCCGTGCGGGTAGTCCTTGTACGTCTTCAGCGTGCCGTTTTTGAGGAGCTTGGCTGAGAGTGGACCGGCGGCCTGATAGGGCACGATCTGGTCGTCCTCGCTATGCATGACCAGAACCGGCACCGAGATCTTCTTCAGATCTTCCGTGAAGTCGGTCTGCGAGAACGCGACGATGCCGTCATAATGCGCCTTGGCGCCGCCCATCATGCCCTGGCGCCACCAGTTCCAAACGATAGGCTCGATCGTTTTCACGCCGGGACGGTTGAAGCCGTAGAACGGGCCGGCCGGCAGGTCGTAATAGAACTTGGCCCGGTTGGCGGCGAGCTGGGCCTGGAGATCGTCGAACACCGATTTGGGCAGGCCTAACGGATTGGCCGGGGTCTTCACCATCAGCGGCGGCACGGCGCTGATGATCGCCGCCTTCGCCACGTTCTTATCGCCATGACGGGCGAGATAACGCACCACCTCACCGCCGCCGGTCGAATGGCCGACGTGAATCGCATCCTTCAGGTTGAGATGATCGGTGACGGCCTTCAGATCGTCGGCATAGTGGTCGAGGTCGTGTCCGTCGCCGGTTTGCGTCGAGCGACCATGCCCGCGCCGATCAGTCGCAATGACGCGATAGCCTTGGCTGAGAAAGAAAAGCATCTGCGGGTCCCAATCGTCCGCCGCTTAGCGGCCAACCGTGGCTGAAGACGATGGGCTGTCCGCTGCCCCAGTCTTTATAATAGATGTCGATGTTAGCTCCGTTTTCTTTTCCTACAGTTACGTATGGCATGATGTGTTTTCCTTTTCGTTAGTGTTCTCGTTAGGCGAAATGTTAACGCAAACCACCCGCGATAAGCAACGTTTCGCCGGTGATCCATTTTGAATCGTCTGACGCGAAGAATACCGCAGCAGGTGCGATATCGTCTGTCTGGCCGACGCGACCGAGCGGTGTCAGCGATTCAAGCATGGTTCGCAAATCGCTTTCATGAAATCCGCCCGTAACTACTCCCTCTGTAATCACCATCCCGGGCCTAATGGAATTGACGCGAATTTTCCGTGGACCGAGTTCCTTCGCCAGTGTCCGTGTGATCGCGTCGACCGCGCCCTTCGTGGCGTTGTAAACAACCGCAGTCGGTGGAGTCAGAGACGCTGGCGAGCGAGCCGATATTGATGATGCTCCCGCCCTCGGCGGTGAAATGCTTGAGCGCCTCCTGAGTGGCGAGAAGCATTCCGAGAACGTTTGTATCAAACATTCGGTGGAATTGCTGCTCGGTGACGTCTTCCGACGTGGCACGAACTCGTAAACGCCGGCGTTGTTGACCACGATGTCGATCTTCCCGAACGTTTTCTCCGCTTCAGCGAACAGTCTCTCGACGTCTGCCTTCTTGGCGACGCTGCCCTGGACAGCGACAGCGTTTCCGCCGCGATTACTAATTTGATCTACCACGCGATCTGCGTCTTGCTTGGAAGACGCATAATTAACGACCACAGCCGCACCCTCGGCTGCGAACTGTTTTGAAATCCCGCGCCGATTCCTTTCGATGCTCCTGTTACTACCGCAACCTTTCCGTTTAATTTTCCGTTCTTCATTTTGTTCCTTTCAGTGTTTCATTGAATTGAATCATCCTGCGATGAGCCTCCATCGACCACCAGCGACGTGCCGGTCGTGAATTTCGCAGCGTCGGAGCAAAGGTAGAGAACCGCCGCGGCGATCTCTTCGCTCGCGCCGACCCGCCCGACCGGAACGATCCAAACGATCTGATCAACGCAACTCGTCGCCGGCGAAACGATCGAACATTTCGGTGGCGATCACTCCAGGAGCAATCGCGTTGATCCGGATGTTTTGCTTCGCGAATTCAAGCGCGACAGATTTTGTCAGGCCTTCGACCGCATGTTTGGAAGCGATATAAACGCTTACCTGCGCGAGGCCAGGAGCCCTCACGCCTGGTTGCGGATCGCGTTCGCGATGTTCGCGGTCGGCTGGGGCGCCAACCAGTTCTCGCCGATGCTCATTGTCTACCGGCACGAGCTCAGGCTGACCGCGGGCGAGGTAGCCGGCCTGTTCCTGGTCTACGCGCTGACCCTGATTCCAGGGCTGCTGATCGGCGGTCCCGCCTCGGACCGGTTCGGACGGCGCCCGGTGGTCTGGCCCTTCGTGGCGCTGTCCCCGCTGGCCACGCTGCTGCTGGTGCTCGAGCCGAGGTCGCTGGCCATGATCGCCGTCGGCCGGGCCCTGGCCGGGCTGTGCTCGGGTGTCGTGTTCGGAGCCGCCACCGCGTGGGTGCAGGAGGTATCCCCGGACGAAGGCACTCAGCGTCCGCCGGTCGGCGCTGGCGCTGACCGGCGGGTTCGGCCTCGGCCCGGTGGTGGCCGCCGTGCTCGCCCAGTGGGCGGGCGACCCGCTGGTGGTGCCGTACCTGCCGCACCTGGTGATCGGCATCGCGGCCGCGGCCCTGCTGGCCGGGACGCCCGAGGGGTCCGCCGAGCGGCGGGGGCGCCCTCAGCCGGCCGGGCGGCGCTGGCCGCCCGCCGCCGTGCGCACCCGGCGGTTCTGGCTCGCGGTCGCGCCGGGCAGCCCGCTGGTGTTCGGCTCGGTGGCGCTCGCCATCGTGGTGCTGCCGGAGGAGGTCACCAGCGCGCGGACCTTGTCGGCCGGCTTTGCCGGGCTGATGACCGCGCTGTCGTTCGCGGCCGGGGTGGCGGTGCAGCCGTTCGCCCGGCGGTTGCCTGACATGCTCGCGGGCGCCGTCGCGGGCCTGGTCTGTGCGGCGGCCGGTGCCGCGGTCGGGATCGCCGCGGTGGCCTCCGCCGACCGCGTCCTGGCCGGCGTGGCCGCGTTGCTCCTCGGCCTGGCCTACGGCCTGTGCCTGGTCTCTGGGCTGCGGCAGGCCGAGCATATGGCCGGCCCGGACGAGCGCGGCGCCGTGATCGCCTGTTATTACGCCCTGGCCTACCTCGGCTTCGCAACGCCCTACCTGGCCGACGGCCTCGGCGCGCTGGCCGGGAAGACAGGCGCGTTCGTCGCGCTGACCGTGATTATCGCCGCGCTCGCGCTGTGGACGGCCGGGTACGCGGCCAGCCTGCGCCGCTCCGCCGGCCGGCCGGAAGGTGACACGTTTGTCAGGTCGTCTCGCCGGAATTGCGATTCCGTGTCACGGTAAGGTAACACGCCGGCTCGTTCGGGATAATTAAAAATCATTTTTGGGCCGAACGGGCCGCGCTGCCCGCCCTCGCCGCCCGTGACCTGCGCTCGCTGATGGTGCGCTTGGTGGCCGTCCAGCACCATAATACGTTCCATTCCGGTCCCTGACGTTCCATAATCAAGCTCGGATTCCGGTTTTCAGCCAAGCGTTGACGGCCGCCTTTTTTCCCAGTACATCTTGCTTGATAGCCCATTCTCGGCGAACGGGTCAGCGATGGGAATCGCCACCGGGATAAAACCGCGGCGGGGGCGGCGGGGAGGGAGTACGTGATGGCGGGGCTTCCGCTGGTGGGGGATGAGTTCGCGGGCTACCGGGTGCGCTCGGTGCTCGGCCGCGGGGGCATGAGCGTGGTCTACCAGGCGGAGAACCTCCGTCTGAGCAGCATCATCGCGCTGAAGGTCCTGGCGCCCGAACTGGCCTCCGACGACGTATTCCGGGCCAGGTTCCTGGAGGAGTCGCGGATCGCGGCCTCGCTGAACCACCCGAACGTGATCCCCATCTACGACATGGGCTCCCAGGACGACCTGCTGTACATCGCGATGCGGTACGTGTCCGGGACGGACATGCGGCAGATGATCAAGAAGCGCGGCCGGATCCTCCCCGCGACCGCCTTGTTCCTCGTCGGCCAGGCCGCGCGGGCGCTGGACGCCGCGCACCGCAAGGGGCTGGTGCACCGGGACGTGAAGCCGGGGAACCTGCTGATCGAGCGGGGCAGCGACGACGCCGATCCCGATCACGTCTACCTGGCGGACTTCGGCATCACCAAGCACGCCATGTCCCGCAGCGGGCTGACCTCGACGGGCCAGTTCCTCGGCACGATCGACTACGTCGCGCCGGAGCAGATCCGCGGCACGTCGGTGCTCGGCCTGGCCGATCAGTACTCGCTGGGCTGTGTGCTGTACGAGTGCCTGACCGGGCGGGTCCCGTTCGAGAAGGACCTGGACGCGGCGATCATCTGGGCGCACGTCGAGGAGACGCCCACGATGCCGACGATCCTGCGCCCCGAACTGCCGCCGGAGATCGACCAGGTGTTCGGCCGGGTGCTGGCCAAGCGCCCGGACGAACGCTACGGCAGCTGCCGCGAGTTCGTCGAGGCCGCCCGGATGGCCCTGGGCATCTACGGGCAGGGCACCGAGGCGTCCTTCGCCTACGGTGCGACGACCGCCGGGCCGCAGGCCGACGCCCCGCCCGACAGCCGGGCGGGAACACCACCGGACCGGTTCTCCTGGAGCGACCGGGCCAGCCGGATGCACTCGGCCGGGCCCGTCATGGATCCCGTAGCGCCCCCTGGCGTCCCGGCCACGCCGCCGTCCGGATCTTCTGGTCCGGGTTCGGGTCAGTCCTGGGGCAGCCAGCCCAGCGCGGACCAGGTTGCCTACGGTCAGCCCGGTTACGGTCAGCCCGGTTACGGTCAGCCCAGTTATGGTCAGCCCGGCTACGGCGCCCGGTACGGGCCTCCCGGGTACGGGCCTCCTGGCTATGGGCCGCCAGGATACGGGCCGCCGCTGGCGCGGACCGGTCAGGTCCAGGCCAGTCCGGCGGGACCATCGCCTCCCACCGCCGTCAGTACGGCGTCGCCGGACCCGGGGAGCCCGGTCAGCCCGCGGGCGCGCCGCCGTCGCCCGGCGGGCCGCGGGAACCGCAGTGGTATCGCCGGCCGCGCTGGATCGTCGCGCTGGCGGCCGTGGTCGTGCTACTCGCGGGCGTGGGCACCTGGGTCGGCCTGAGCGGTTCCGGCACGCACCCGAAGGCCGCGATGAAGATGTCGTCCACGCCGAAGCCCAAGCCGAAGACGAGCGCGCTGATGACCGCGCTCGCCCTGACGAACAAGAGCGGTGACGCCACCGGCAAGCTTCCGCCCTCGACCTGCAAGCAGGACAGCGCGACGCACGTGACCTGCACCGCCCCGGCGTCGGGCATCAGCGCCGTCGTCTTCCAGACCTACCCGAGCTCGAAGGCCCTGTACGCCGCGTACACGGCCAGGGTCACGGCGCTGAACTCGAACCAGTTCAAGCAGAACTTCAACGACTGCGGGTCCGAGGCCACGTTCGGCGAGGTGGGCTGGAACCACCTGTTCCAGCACACCAGGAAGTACACCGTCAACCAGATGATCATGGGCTCGGTCAAGGACGACCAGGCCGCGGGCCGGGTGTTCTGCAACTACACCCAGGGCCTTGAGTACATGGTCTGGACGCAGAACGACGGCCACCTCATGGGCTACGTGGCCGGCCCGGTGCACACCGACGTGTGGGACTGGTGGGTGGCGGTGCACCACAACATCGGCATCGGCGGTTCACCGATGGACATGAACATGCCGACCCCCTCCGCCAGCGGCAACGGCGCGTCGCCCTCCATGAGCCCGTCCCCGTCCATGAGCGGTATGTCCGCGTCCCCGTCCGCGTCCATGAGCGGCATGTGACCGCAGCGCCATGCTGGCCCGGGCGTGAGCTGGCCAGGCTCGGCTAGTCAGCAGGACTTTTCTTCGCGAGGTGATCTCGGCGTGAGCATTCCCGACCGGCGGACCGTGCTGCGGTCCGGGCTGGCCGCCGCCGCGCTGGGGGCAGTGGGCGCTGCGGCCGGCTGCACGACCCGGCCGGTCGCCCGGTGGCCGCCTCGCCCGCCCGCCGTCACCTGATCGGCCCCCGCAGCCCGCAGGTCGCCGCGGCCGAGGCGGCCCGGCACGCCACCGGAACCGTGCAGGCCGGCGTGGCCCCGGAGGCCGGGCACATCGACCTGGGCGGCCCGGTCGTCGCGACGTGGAGCTTCGGCGGCCAGGTCCCGGGTCCGGAGATCCGGGTGCGCAAGGGCCAGATCCTGCAGGCCCTGCTGGTGAACCAGCTTCCGGTCGAGACCACCGTGCACTGGCACGGCGTGGCCATCCGCAACGACATGGACGGCGTGCCCGGCATGACGCAGGCGCCGGTCCCGCCCGGCCGGGAGTTCACCTACTCGTTCGCGGTCGCCGAGTCCGGCACCTACTGGTACCACCCGCACGTCGGCGTCCAACTGGACCGGGGCCTGTACGGGCCGCTGATCGTGGAGGACCCTTCCGAGCCCGCCGACTATGACCATGACTGGACCGTCGTGCTCGACGACTGGATCGACGGCACCGGCTACACCCCCGACCAGGTCCTGGACGCGCTGCGCAACGGCATGGGCGGCATGTCGATGGCGGCCGCGTCGCCGTCGCCGATGACGAGCAGCATGAACGGGATGAGCGGGATGCCCATGCCCGCCTCGTCCGGTTCGCCCGGCGCCACGTCGGCCCCGTCACCGGCGAGTTCGGCCCCGCCCAGCGGGCCCAGCCCGGTGCTGTCCGGAGCACGCAGCCCGCTGCTCGGCGGCGACGCCGGCGATGTCCGCTACCCCTGGTACCTGATCAACGGCCGCGTCCGCACCGCGCCCCGGACGTTCTCCGCCCGCCCCGGCCAGCGGGCCAGGATCCGGTTCATCAACGCCGCCGCCGATACCAGCTTCCGCGTCGCCCTGGGCGGTCACCAGATGACCGTCACCCACACCGACGGCTATCCGGTGGCCCCGGTCCGGGCCGACGCGCTGCTCATCGGGATGGGGGAGCGCTACGACGTGCAGGTCACCCTCGGCGATGGCGTGTTCCCGCTGACCGCCCTGGCCGAGGGGAAGAACGCCACCGCGCTGGCCCTGGTCCGGACCGGGGCCGGGGAGCCGCCGCCCCCCGCCGTCCGGCCGGCCGAGCTCAACGGGGCGCTCGCGTCGTACGGCGTCCTGCGCGCGGCGCCGTCAGCGCGGCTGCCGGCCCGCAAGCCCGACGTGACCTACCGGCTCCGGCTGACCGGCGGGATGGCCCGCTACGACTGGGGCATCAACGGCCAGGCCTTCGACATGTCCCGCCCGGGCGCGCTGCAGTTCCTCATGGCCGAGGGCCAGCGGGTCCGGGTGATCTTCGCCAACACCACCACGATGTACCACCCGATGCACATCCACGGGCACACCTTCCAGCTCGGCCCGGCCGGGCCGCGCAAGGACACGGTAATCGTCCGACCAGGTCAGCAGGTCGCCTGCGACTTCGACGCCGCCAACCCCGGCCAGTGGATGACCCACTGCCACAACCTCTACCACGCCCCCCAGGGCGGCATGATGGCCATGCTCAGCTACCAGACCTAGGCGCGCTTCTCCGTCGCGCTGCGCCCCGCGATTGTTCACGTCCGATGGCCGGCTCGCACCCGGTGGCCGTGCTCGTGCCCGGCGGCC
The DNA here is from genome assembly GCA_963841075.1 of Terriglobia bacterium. Lineage (GTDB taxonomy): Bacteria > Acidobacteriota > Terriglobia > Terriglobales > Acidobacteriaceae > JAIQFF01. Next base: position 13,324 of record CAWJBA010000006.1, on the reverse strand, counting down.
GCGGCGCGTCCCGGTGATGCTGTCGTGTGGCGTGGTGCCTGAGCGTCTCGTGTGCGGTCGGTCGCTCAAAAGATCGTGGTTGATTCGGGCTTCGTGGTTGATCCGGTGCACTATAGCCCCCAAATCAACCACATAACCCGAATCAACCACGTAAAAGTTGAGATTGTCGAACTGGTAAGCGATTTTGTGGCTTAGTGAGGTTTGCGAGGGCCGTGAGACATCCTGCCCGGGCTGGCCATCCCCGGAGCGGCCGCCGCCGGTGGTTCAGCCGGGCTGACAGGACGGGCACCAGAAGGTGACCCGGTTGTCCTGTCCGGCCGAACGGACCGGCGTCCCGCACCGGCGGCACGGCTTGCCCCGGCGGCCGTAGACCCAGTGCTCCTCGCCCCGGCGCATGCTGCCGGTGGTGATGTGGCCGAACCGCTCCTTGTTCGCCTCGAGCAGCCGCCGGGCCAGCTCGGCCAGCGCACCGAGGTCGGCCACCTTGCCCGTCGGCTGCCACGGGCTGAGGCCGCGCAGGAACAGCACCTCGGCCTTGTACACGTTGCCGATGCCGGCCAGGTTCCGCTGGTCGAGCAGGGCCTCGCCGATGGGCCGGTCCGGTTCGGCGCTGAGCCGCCGCACCGCCTCGTCGCGGTCCCAGTCCGGGCCGAGCAGGTCGGGTCCCAGGTGCCCGGTGACCTGCGGCTCCTCGCTGGTGCGGATCAGCTCGACCACGCCCAGCTGGTATCCGACGGCCTGCCACTCCTCGTTGGCCAGCAGCAGCCTGATCCGGTGGCTGTCGCGGAGTCGCTCGGCCGCGGGCCGGACTCTCCAGCTGCCGTCCATCTTCAGGTGGGTGTGGACCGTGAGGCCGCTCTTGGTCCTGGTGAGCAGGTGCTTTCCGCGTGAGACGGTCTCGGACACGACGTCGCCGGACAGGTCAGCGGTGGCCAACCGGGGGACGCGGAAATCGCTGCGGGTCAGCACCCTTCCCGCCAGCGCCTCGTGCAGGCGGCGGGCGGTGTACCAGACGACGTCTCCCTCGGGCATGACCCCAGTGTGCGTCAGGTCAATGCTGGTGCGTTAACCGCCGGTAATCGTCGCGCGGGTCGGAAGGGGCCCGGTGACCATTACTGCGGTGCCCGTTGCCCTGATACCCGTTCGCTGGATAGCCATTTCCCGGGTAGCTACCGTTGCCTGGATAGCCCGCTGCTCCCTGATTGCCTGCGGCCAGGTGGCTGTCCCTCGGGTAGGCCTGCCGCACCGGCCTGGTGCCCTCGCCCGCGCCCTCCGGCCGGGCGTGGCTGCCGGTGCCGTTTTGCCGTCGCGGTTCGCTCGCCGGTGCCGCCGGACTCCCGTTTCCGTAGCCGTAGTCCTGGCCGTACGGCGGGGTACTCATCGTCTGGGTCACCGAGGACGAGTCGTCGTAGGTGGGCGCCGAATACGGGTACGGGGATGTGCTGCCGCGAGAACTCGTGTCGTACCGGTCCGCTGAGCCGTTCCTGGCCCGCATGGATGACCGGCCGTCGACCGGCCCGCTCGGCCGCAGCGAGAAGGCCGCGCTGGTCAGCGGGTCTTCCTCGGCGCTGCTGGGCCGTCGCCGGCGCGTCTCGGTCGGCTGGGCGGCGGCGCGCGCGGCTGGGCTGCCCGGCGGGGCTGGCCGCGCGAGGCTGGGCGGCGGCCGCGCGAGGCTGGGCGGCGGCCGCGCGGACCGGCTGAGTCGCTCCCGGGAGCGGCGGCTTCATACTCTGGACCGGCTGCGTCGCCGAGTAGGCGGGTTGCGTGGCAGCGTAGGCGGGCTGTATCGCCGTCCGTTCGGCCGCCGGGTCGGGCGCGGTCCGCGGAGCCGTGATACGTGCCCCGCCTGCCCCCGCCGGGACCCCGCTCGTCGCGCTTCCTGTCGTCTCCCTGGGCCTGGACGGCCTGCGGGTCCGTGGCCGGCCCGGTGTCGAGCCCAGCGGTGGCCCCGGCGATGAGCCCGCTGCCTGGCGCGGGAGCGGACAGCCGGTTCCTGCTCGGCGGGTCCTGCTGGGCGGTACGCGCGGTCGTGGCGAGCGGCTTGTCCGAGGCTAGGTCGTCCCAGAACTGCTCGTCGCTGACGCCGCCGAACGTCTCCGCCGGCCACAGTTCCTCATCGAGGTCGGCGCCCTTGCGGAAGCCCACGCGGCGGCGCGGCTTGGCCATCCTGGCCGTCGGCCGGGTCTCACTCGCCCCGCGCGCGGCCGCGCCCAGCTTCGGGTCGGTGGCGGTCGCATCACCGGGCGTCGGGTCGTCCGGCCACGAGTCGTCCGGCCAGGAATTGCCGGCCTCGGCATCGCCCGGCCACGAGTCCTCGGGCGGCGCCTGCCTGTCGTCGGCTCGCCTGGCCGCGACCGGCTCCGCGGCCCGCGTGCCGGGTCGGCGACTCCCGCCGCGCGTTACCGCCGCGCCCGGAGCGGCCCGGCGGTCGCCGGCGGGCACGTGGTCGAAGTCGGCGACGGGATCGGGGCCGGTGTCGGCCTTGGGGCGATAAGTCTTCGGCGAGGCAGCGGGCCTGAACGTGGTGACCGGTCCGGAGCCGTTGACGGCGCGGCGGGGATGGCCGTTCAGGTCGGGTCTGGTCAAGTCGGGTCTGGCGGTGCTAGTCCGGCCTCCCGGACGCCGGGCGGCCCCGGCGCGGCCTGCTCCGGCGGACCGAAGGCGCTTGTCGCGCCGGTTGCCTGAGCGGATGCTGAAGTAGAAGGCTGCCGCGATGCCGACAAGCCCGGCAACGGCCAGTCCCGCGACCAGAAACATGGTCTCCATCCACAATGCCCGGGCCTAATGGACGGCGCTCGCTAGGCACACGCGGCCATGACGCGAACCTTCCCTCGTTGTCGCGAGCGCCGTAAACCCGCTTGATCATCGATTGTTGCTTACCTGCCGGGAGCGTGTCACAGGATTGAAAAAGTTCCGGAAAATGCTGATTACGAGGCGTATCTGAATGATCACGGATTTCCGGTTACCACTATTCGTCCGCGCCCGATTGTGGCCGCCGCGATCGCGGTCCATACGGCCTGCAGCGGCGCGCCGCTGGGCAGCTTCAACGTGGTGTTCAAGGCATAAACGGTAAACCGGTACGAGTGCGCGCGGCCGTGCGGGCAAGGGGCGTCGTACGTGGCCGTACCTGCGCTGTTCAGTGCCTGGCGCGCGCCGGTGGGCAGTGTGCCTTCCTGGATGTCGGTCGCCCCAGGATTGATGTCGAAAACAAGCCAGTAAATGGTCGGCGTGATCGGTGCCGAGGAGTCATCGACAATAAGCGCGATGCTCTTGGTGCCCTGCGGCGCGCCCGACCAGTTAAGCGGCGGGCTCATTTTCGCGCCGTGACAGGTATAGCGCTGCGCCAGGATACCGGAGACGAACGCCCCGCTGCTGACCGACATAGGGATCGGCGCCACCGGCGCGCCGTACCCGGCGGTGCCGCAGCCGGCCAGGGTCAGTGCAACCAGGGTCAGGGCAGCGAGCAACGCCGCGCCCGCGGCCCGCGCGCGAAGCGCGCGCCCGGCGCGGCGGGTCCGGTCCCGGACTGCCGTCACCCTCTCGCCTCTTTCCTGCCGACGGTTGATATTAGAACCTGCATCACTAGGAAGCGTAGGGTGATCCGGCGCGTTGAATGATCCGGGGGAGCAGGGCCAGAACACGGGCGAGTTGCGAGGGCAGATGCCGAACGCACTGGGTATCGGGCTACTGGGCCCGCTTCAGGTGCGGGACGAGACGGGGCGCCCAGTCCACGTCGGCGGCCGCCAGTTGCGAGTCTTGCTCACTTTGCTCGCGCTGAACGCCGGGCGTGTCGTTCCGGTAGCCTCGCTGGCCGGGGAACTCTGGCCTGACGATCCGCCCGGAAACCCCGGCAACGCCCTGCAGACCCTGGTTTCCCGGCTGCGGGCCGAACTGCGCCAGGCCGGGGCGGGCCACGTGATCGAGTCGTACCCCGCCGGGTACCGCCTGGCCGTGTCGCCAGAAGCGGTCGACGTGATGGCCTTCGAGGAACTGGCCGCGCAGGGCCGCCGTGCGCTGGCCGACGGCGACGCGGGGCAGGCCGCGCGGGTCCTGCGGGACGCGCTGCTCGCCTGGCGGGGCCAGCCACTAGCCGATGCCGCCGGATCGGACTTCGCCGAAGCGACCGCGGCCAGGCTGACCGAACTGCGCTCCAGCGTCCTGGCGGACCGGATCGAGGCCGACCTGACCCTCGGCGAGGGAGCTAGCCTGGTCGGTGAGCTTCGCGTGCTGCTCTCCGCCGACCCGCTGGCCGAACGCCCCCGCGCCCAGCTCATGCGCGCGCTGTACGCCGCCGGACGCCAGGCCGAGGCGATCGCCGCATACCACGAGGGCCGCGAACTGCTCGCCGACCAGCTCGGGGTGGACCCGTCCGCCCAGCTCGAGCAGGTCTATCTCGGCATCTTGCGGGGCCCAGCCGCCAGCAGGGAGCAGGCGGCCGCCGTGGCCAAGGCGCCGGCGGCTCCCATGAGCCTGCGCCCGATACCGAACGGGCCGCGGTGCCTGCCCAGGCACGGCCCTCCGCCGCCCGGGCGCAAAGCCCTCTGACCAGTTTCGTCGGCCGCGACGAGGATCTGTCCCGGGTACTGAAGAACCTGCGCGCGGCCCGCCTGGTCACGCTCACCGGCCCGGGCGGGGTCGGCAAGACCAGGTTGGCCATCGAGGCCTCGGGACGGCTGGGCGCGGCGGCGTGGTTCGTGCCGCTGGCGCCGGTGACCGAACCGGCCGAGGTGGCGTACACGGTGCTGGACGCGCTGGGCATCCGTGAGCCGGTCATTGCCCGCCGCGCCGCCGAACCCGGAACGGGCCCGCTGGACCGGCTGGCCGCCGCGCTCGGCGACCGCGACGAGGTGCTGATCCTGGACAACTGCGAGCACGTCATCGAGGCGGCCGCCGCGCTGGCGGGTCACGTCCTCGTCGCCTGCCCGCGGCTGAGAATCATGGCCACGAGCAGGCAGCCGCTTCGCATCGACGGTGAGACGCTGTGCCCGGTGCCCCCGCTGCCGATCCCGCCCGCGCCGGCCGCCCCGGTGACGATCGCATCCTACGAGTCGGTCCGGCTGCTGCGCGATCGCGCGGTAGCGGTCCGGCCTGATTTCGAGGTCGGCGAGGCCAGCGCGGCCGCCGTCGCCCGGATCTGCCGGGCCCTCGACGGGATGCCGCTGGCGATCGAGCTGGCCGCGGTCTGGCTCCGCACGCTGACCCCGGCCCAGCTCGCCGAGCGCCTCGACGACAGGTTCGCGCTGCTGACCGGGGGAAGCCGGACGGCGCTGCCCCGGCACAGGACGCTCCGGGCGGTGGTCGACTGGAGCTGGGACCTGCTGTCGGCGTCCGAGCAGGTGCTCGCGCGCCGGCTGGCCGTTTTTCCCGGCGGGGCCACGCTGGCCGCCGCCGAGTGCGTCGGCGCCGACGAGCTGCTACCGCCGGCCGGGGTGCTGCCCGCGCTGTCCGGCCTGGTCGACAAGTCGATCCTGGGCGTGGCCGAGGGGCAAGACGGCCTGTCCCCGCGCTACCGGATGCTGGAGACCGTCCGCGCCTACGGCCTGGAGCGGCTGGCCGAGGCGGGGGAGGAAGCCGCGGTGCGGGACGCGTTGGCCGCGTACTACCTGGACCTGGCCGAGACCGCGGATCCGGGGCTCCGCACGGCCGGGCAAGGGCGCTGGCTGCGTGAGCTGACCGTCGAGCAGGACAACCTGCACGCGGCGCTGCGCTGGACGATCGCGAGGCAGCAGGCCGATACCGCGCTGCGCTTTGTGCGGGCGCTCGGCTGGTACTGGATGCTGCGCGGGCAGCCCGGTGAACCGGAGGTGCTGGCCCGCCAGGTTCTCGCGTTCGAACCGCGCGAGCAGACGCCGCGGATGGCCGAGGCGCGGGTGGTCTGCGCTATCACCGCCGCCGGTGACACCTGGGAGATCGACACGGTTGGGCCCGCGCTGGCCGCGGCCGTGGCCGATCTCAACCGCTGGTCGCCGGACACCGCGCCCGCCCATCCGATCGCCGCGATGGGCGAGCCGATGCTGGCCTTGTACGAGAAGGATCCCAACCGCGCCTTCGCCGTCTTCGATCGCTACATGACCTCCGAGGATCCGTGGGTTCGGGCGGCGGTCCCGCTGCTGCGGGGGACGTTCGGCAGCATGCTCGGCCGGATGGACTGGGCCGAGGCGGACTGCCGGGAGGCCCTGGCTGCCTTCCGGGCCCTGGGAGAGGCGTGGGGAACGGCCGCCGTGCTCATCCAGCTGGCCGAGTTCGCCCGGCTCCGCGGCGAGAACGCGGCCGCGGTCGCGGCGCTCGAAGAGGCGGGGGCCCTTGGCAAGCAGCTCGGCGCGTGGGGTGACCTTTCCCACATCGGCGGGAAGCTCGCTGCCGTCCGGCTGCGGATGGGTGACCTGGCCGGTGCCCGGGCCGACCTGGAGCGGGCCGAAGCGCGAAGAGGCCGCGCGCGGCATCGGCCAGAGCGACTCGGCGACCTGGCTCGGCCTGGTGCGCGCCGAGCTCCTCTACCGCGAAGGCGACACCGCCGCGGCCGGGAGGATCTGCGCCGGCCTGCTCGCCCAGCTGGAGGAGAAGCAGTCGTCCTGGTGGTTCGGGGTGCAGGCGGTCATACAGGCCAGGCTGGCCCTGATCGCGCTGGCGGACGGGGACGAGGCCCGCTGCCGCACCCTGCTGGCGGCAGCGCTCCAGACCGCCACCAGCTGGGTGGAGCTTCCGCCGGTCGCCGACGTGATCGATGCCATCGCCGTGCTCGCCCAGCAGTCGGGCGAGTGCGCGACGGCCGCCGCGACCCTGCTCGGCGCCGCCCACGCGATCCGGGGCTGCTTCGACGAAGGCAGCCTCGACGCGCCGGCGGTGCGGGACGCGGCCCGCGCCCGGCTCGGCGCGGAGGAATTCGAGGCCGCCTACGAGCACGGTCGCGGCCTGCCTCGCGACGACGTGTTCGCCCTGGCGGCCGGTGCGGTCGCAAACCCCGTCACGGCCGGCTAGCCAACTCACGGCCGGCTAGCTGGCGAACCCCGGTTAGGTGCGGCGCCGGTAGACCCGGACGGCCAGCGGGGCGAACACGACGAAGATGCCGAGCGCCCACAGCAGCGACTGGACGGCCGGGGTGGCCACCGGGCCGCCGGTGAACAGGCCGCGCTCCGCGTCCGTCAGCAGGGTCATCGGGTTGACCTTGACGAACGCCTGCAGCCAGCCCGGCATGGTGCCGGTCGGCGCGAGCAGGTTGCTGCCGAACACGAGCGGGAAGAACGCGATGAACCCGAAGGCCTGCACTCCCTGCGGGGTCTTCACCAGCATGCCGATGAGGGCCGATGCCCAGCACAGGGCCAGTGCGAAGGCGAGGAGCAGCAGGCAGCCGGCCACGGCGGAGAGCGGGTTGGTCGTCACCCGGAAGCCCAGGATCATCCCGAAGCCGATGGTGATCGCGACCGAGATGAGATACCGCACCATGTCGCCAAGGACGGCGCCCGCGAGCGGCGCCCAGCGGGCGATCGGCAGGCTGCGGAACCGGTCGAAGACCCCGCTGGTGATGTCCTGGTTGAGCATGAGCCCGGTGCCCAGGGTGGCGAACACCACGGTCATGACGAGCAGCCCAGGCAGCTCGTACTGCAGGTAGTCGTGCGTGCTGCCGTGCGCGATGGCGCCGCCGAAAACGTAGGTAAACAGCAGCAAGAACATGATCGGCTGCAGGCTCAGGCCGATCACGTCCTCCATGTTCGTCCTGATCTTCAAGACGCTGCGCCAGGTGAGCGTGAAGGTGTTCCGCATCCCGCCGAGCGGGCTGACCCTCCGCGCCGGCGCCGGAATGGTGGCGGAAATCGCGGTCATCGTGTGCTGCCTTCCAGTTCGCGGGTGCCGCTGTCCTCGTCGCTGGCGCGGCGGCCGGTAAGGGTGAAGAAAACCTCGTCCATGCTCGGCTTGCGCAGGGCGAACTCCGCGAGCTCGATGCCCCTGTCATCGAGCTCGCGGAACACGTGCCGCACCAGGGCCGAGTCGCCGACCGGCGCGGTGGCCACGCCGGTCTCGGCGTTGGTGCTCACCTCGCCCCGGATCAGCTCCGTCATCAGCGCGGTCACCTCGGCCATCCGGGCCGGGTCCGCGGGCGCGACCTGTAGCACCTGACCCCCGGTCTTCGCCTTCAGCTCGTCCGGCGTCCCGGTCGCGACCACCCGGCCGTGGTCGAAGACCACGATGTCGTGCGCGAGCTGGTCGGCCTCGTCCAGGTACTGGGTGGTCAGCAGGACCGTGACCCCGTCCGCGACCAGCTCGCGGACCATGCCCCAGACGTCGGTCCGGCTGCGCGGGTCGAGCCCGGTGGTCGGCTCGTCCAGGTACAGCACCCGGGGGTTGCCGACCAGGCTGGCCGCCAGGTCGAGCCTGCGCCGCATGCCGCCCGAATAGGTCTTGGCCGGCCGTGCGGCGGCCTCGGTCAGCTCGAAGCGGGCGAGCAGCTCGCGCGCCCGGGCCCGGGCGTCGGCCCGCGGCATGCCGAGCAGTCGGCCGATCATGATGAGGTTGTTGGTCCCGGACAAACCCTCGTCTACCGACGCGTACTGCCCGGTGAGGCCGATGAGCTGCCGCACCTGGTGGGGATCCCGCTGCACGTCGTAGCCGCACACGCTGACCTGGCCGCTGTCCGGCCTGAGCAGCGTGGCGAGGATCCGCACCGCCGTCGTCTTGCCGGCTCCGTTGGGCCCGAGCACCCCCAGTACCCGGCCCTGCCTGGCCGCCAGGTCCACGCCATCCAGCGCGGTCGTCTTGCCGAACCGCTTGACCAGTCCGGTGGCTTCGATCGCATTAGCTGTCGCGTCATATCGCATGTGTCCATAGTGGCCCATGCCGCTGTCAGAACGCGCACAGGAAACTGTCAGCACCCCGGAGCGGCTGTGCGCGTCCGGTCAGCCCCTTGCCAGTCCCGCCAGCTCAGCCCACTGCCAGCCCAGCCCAGCCAACACCGGGCGGCCTGCCCTCGGCAGGCCGCCTGAACGGGCCTGGCTAGTCTCGCTGGCGCGAGTTGCCGAACATGATCTCGTCCCAGGACGGCACCGAGGACCGCTTGCCGCGCGCCGCCTTCCGGCCCTGGCGCGCCGTCTGCTCACTCGCGGCTTCCGGCTGGGTCGCAGGGGCCGGCTCGACGGGAGGTGCCTGCGGGGCGGCCGGCACCGCGGACGTGGCAGTGGCCGGGGTCACCGGGGCGGAGTTCCCGCCCGCCGACGGCTGCGGCGCCTGCTGGCGCGCCTTGGACTCCTGAGCGACCCGGGAGTCCTGGGCGACCGGGGAGTCCTGGGCTGGCCGCGCGTGCCGCGCGGGCGGAGCCATGCGTGCAGGCGGGGCGATCTCGCCCGACGGCGCGGCCTGCGCCGCCGCCCTGGAGACCTGGGCGGCCACCCGAGCCGGGCTGGCCGGGGGAGCGCTCGGCACCGCTGGAGCAGCCGCAGCCGGAGCCTCGGGCGCGCGCCGCTCGGGCTCGCGTGGCTGGGTCTCGCGTGGCTGCCGCTCTCGAGGCTCGGTTTCGCGGGCTGGCTTCCCGGGCTGCGCTTCCCAGGGCTGCGCTTCCCAGGGCTGTGCCTCGCGCGGCTGGGGAGCCTCCCACTCGGCGACCTTGGGCTCGGGAACGGTCGGCCGCGCGGCAGCGGGCCGCTCGTACCGGGGGCGCCCGCCGTTGCCGGGACCGGGGCCAAGCCCGTTACCCAGGCCGTTGCCCATCGCGCCGCTGCCCGTCCCGGCGGGGCCGAACCCGGACGCGGTGCTCAGCCGCGGCGCCAGCTGCGTCACGGTTGCCTCGCCCGGCGGCGGCGCGGCCGGCTGCGGGGGCTCGGCGCCGGGCAGCGACATACGGGCGGCGTTGTCGTCGGCCGGGATCACGTGCCTGCGGCGCGGGTCGAAGATCCACTCGGCAGTGTGCAGGCGACCGCCAGTGATGAAGGCGAGCTGGACCAGCCAGCTCCCGTCGCCGCGTTTCTTGGCGTCCCATTGCGCGTCGTCAGGTTCGGCGCCGAAGACCTTCATCCGTTCGGCCACGATCTCGCCCAGCCGCGGACCAGGCGTGGCGTCTCCCTGACGCCGTACCGACGCTTGCTGGGCCTGATCGGCCATGTAGGCACGCTCGGCCAGGACCGGACCCTCGAACCAGCGCACGCGCTCGACCGCGATGCCGGCCGCGTCCGCGATTTCCTCGACCGTTTCCCCGGCCCGGATTCGTGCCTGGATCTCCTTGGGTCGCAACGGGCTCTCCACTTCGATCTCGTACTGCGCGAGCCTGGAGGTCTGGCCGAGGGCAACCGCCCTGAGCCGCTCGTCGATCGGCAACGTGAAGCGTGCGCTGCGCCCGGGCACTCCGAGGACAGCGTATTGACCGTCCTCGCTCACCGCGACGAAGCGCAGTTCCTGCATCGTCGTCCCTTCCGCTCCGGCCCGTGCGCGTGCCGGTCCTGCCGCCGTCGGGTTTCGTGCTATCTAGGCACTTTCCCGGCGTACTCTAGCCGAGCGGCCGATCCGGAGGCCCCGGACCACTCCACCTCCCTGAGTCTGTCTGGTCCTGAACGCCAAGGCCAGCACCACGCCCGGCATGTCCGGAGTTAATGCTGGCAAACGTTCGCTCAGTAGTTCGCTTACAGAACTAACTTGATAGCCTTGTCACAAATGTTCGCTTACAGAAGTATTTTGCGCGAGCCGCCGAGCCTCGGCCGTCACGGGGCACCCTCGCCTGGTCTCCCGGTCGAGCCTGGTCAGCATGGCCAGGGGGATCGGCACCACGTTCGGCATCTCGCTGATGAGCGCTGGCCTGGCACCTGGGTAGCCAGAGTTATCAGGCCTGGCAATCCCGGGTACTCTGGGTCAGAACAGGCACGGCCCGCGTTCGCCGTGCTCGCCGTCGTGGCCGCGACCGCCGCCACGATCGCGCTGGCCGGCCGCGCGGGCGCGGGGACCAGCGGAGCGGCCCAGGGAGGGGAGCCCGCAAGATGCGGACCACGGAGGGACATCTAGCGCCGCAGGCTGGCCCAGACCGCAGTTGGCCCAGATCGCGTTGGCCCAGATCAGGTCCGCGGCGAGCAGATCGGCCCGGATTTGGCCGACATCGTGTCCCGGCTGCGCCGGGCCATGCGCCGGGCGGCGCGCGCCGCCGACCCCGCTCTCGGCCTTTCCGTGGCCCAGCTCGAGCTGCTCTCCTGTATCACCGAGCACCCCGGGATCAGGCCCGGCCAGCTCGCCCGGATGCTCCGGCTGGCGCCGAGTTCGGTGGCGACCCTGCTCGGCGGGCTGCAGTCGGCGGGGTACGTGACGCGCACCCCGGGTGCCGACAACGACAGCGACCGCCGCACCGTCAGCCTGGACCTGTCCGAAGTGGGGGCGCAGGCGGTGTCCCGCTGGCACCGGGTAAACGAGGACATCATCCGCGCGGCCCTGGCCGAGCTGCCGCACAGCGACCGGGCCGCCCTGCGCAACGCCGCGCCCGCCCTGCGCGACCTGACTGCATCCATCGACGCCCAGGCGGACTAGCACCGTCCTGACACTGAGATCGTGAACAGTTCGGGGCACATAACACCGGTTTCTGTTCACGATCGTCATGAAAGCGGCATGGGGCGCCCCGCCGGCTAGCGGGTGTGCGGCGCGGCGGGCTCGGTGTCGCGCTCGGTGCCTTCCCCGCCGGGCCCGCTAGGGCCGTCCGGCTGAGCGCCGGGCCGGCTGAGCGCGGAAGGCCACCAGTTCCACCGGCCGAGCAGGATGACCGTGTCACGGCACCAGGACGGTGCGGACGATGAACGTGTCCATCAGCACGCCGAGCGCCATAGGCCCACCCCCGTGCCGCGCGGGTCTTGCTCCGCCCGAACCCCGCCCGGCCGACCACCGCGAACACCGCGGGCAGCAGGGTCAGGCCGGCCAGCAGCATGGTGCCGATCCCGATGGCCGAGCGATCCCGAGCTGGGAGTAGATCGGAAGGTGGCCACGAGCAGCGAGAGCAGCGCGGCGATGACGGTGAGGGCGGAGAACGTGATCGTCTCGCCGACCCGGGTGAGCGCCGAACGCACCGCGTCCTTCGGGTCGGCCCCCTCGCGCAGGTTCTCGCGGACCCGGAAGACGAGGAACAGCCCGTAGTCCGTGCCCGCGCCCAGGACCAGCACGATCAGGCATCGCTGGGCGAGCCGGGAAACCTTGAGGTCGGCGTGCGCCGCCTCGGCGACCAGCGGGCCGGAGATGGCCACGGCCAGGAACGCCGGGATCAGCGTGATCAGCGGCGCCAGCAGCGACCGGAAGATCAGCAAGAGCAGGACCAGAGCCTACCCGGATTGATGCCATCGCCCGGGGCCGGGAGATGGGGGATCGTGTCGCCCTGCGGGACACAGATCAGTCTCCTGAAGTGACCGTCAGGCAGTCTCCAGGTTACCTGGAGGTAGATTTCAGTAAATCTCCAGATAGGTCATTGATTATCCAGATGACTCTTTCCGGTGCCCCGCCCTTCAAGGCGCGCCGGGAGGCGTCCAAGAGCGTGCCCCGCCGGTAAGCCCCCGGCCCCGTCCGGTGGGGCACGCTCGCCAACGTGATCAGCCGATCCGGGTCGGCGGGGCGATATCGTTCGGTGCCATGCCGTTGATCAGCGTCGTCATCCCGGTGCACGGGGTCGAGGACTACCTGGATCGCTGCCTGGACTCGGTGCTCGCCGACCCCGCGGGCTCGCTCGAGGTGATCGCCGTCGACGACGCGTCCCCTGACCGCTGCGGCGCGATCCTGGCGGCCCGGCAGGACCCCCGGCTGCGAGTGCTGACCACGACGACCGCGACCGGCCCAGGACCCGCCCGGGACCTGGGCGCCAAGGAGGCGACGGGGGATTACGTCTGGTTCGTCGACGGGGACGACGAACTGGCGGACGGTGCCCTGGCCGCGGTATCCGGGGCCCTGACCAGCCTTCGGCCGGACGTGCTGGTCATCGACTTCGAGAACCTGTACCCGGACGGGTCGGTCGGCCCGAGCGGCGGCGCGCAGTACCTGCGCGGCAGTGCCGCTGAGCCGCTGCGCGGCGGGGAGGCCGGGACGCTCGCCGACCATCCCGCGCTCATCCACCTGACGATGACGGCGTGGAGCAAGGTGTTCCGCCGGGATTTCCTGGCCGGCCTGGGCGTGTCGTTCGGCTCGGCCGGGCCGGCCTCGCACGAGGATGTGCCGGTCACCACGCTGGCCCTGCTGACCGCAGGGCGGATCGGCGTCCTGGACCGCGTCTGCTACCGCTACCGGCGGTCGCGCCGCGGCTCGTACCTGGCCGTGGTCAGCGACGCCAACTTCAATATCTTCGGGTCGTACGAGCAGGTCTTTAATTACCTTGCCGAACGAACCA